>CAYNJF010000018.1:0-49238 GCA_964397555.1 uncultured Francisellaceae bacterium | reverse complement strand
TGTTCGGCTCAACATCGCTACAAATCTCAGGATTGCTACCAGGGTCGAGGTCTTTTTGAGACCGATAAAATCCATCAAAAGCATGCTTTCTTGCAAGCCGCCAATGGACCCATCGGGCAAACCTATTATTGGCACAATGATCCGATTGGACATCATGGGTCGGTGCGCTCCATCCGTGATGGGCTCTCTTACAATGGCCTCTATTGTCGTGACTATCAAAGCGTCATTTACATCGATGGTCGCACAGAGCGTATATATGGCAAGGCATGTCGCATGCCAAACGGAAAATGGGTCCCGGTATAGCTTGACCTAGAACCATCCAAAAGCCTGCCTATTGTGCAGGCTTTTTTTATGGGTGTTCCACAGCTACGTGTTATACCTCACCATAATCATCGACCTTGTTGCCTGTGCTAGGTCAAGCCTATATCGGGTAGATTTTCATCCATATCGACTGATAATAAAAGTGAACCTTTAAGCCATCAAAACGTACTAAATGTTACCAAATCACCGATTGGAAATGACATGGCACCTGCTCGAAAAAAACATTCATACGGGCAAAAAGGAACCCCTTACGGAGTAAACGTCAAAACATGGGGGGCTGGCTATGGTACGGGTCAAGGATTGTTACATGTCCATAATGCTTTACTGAAAGGAGGAAATGTAGGTCATGCCTCTGTTGAAGTTATTTTTCCTTATAATGCAAACACCAAACAGTGGATTCAAAAATACTTAAAAGACATTAAGTTGCATAAACCTCAAGAGTCTCATGCTCTGACTCAGGGCGAAGTGTACCAAGTGGATGTGCCAGTTTTTTATACGACGATCGATGGCGCTCCCATTCAAGATCCTGATGCCTACATAGAAGCTTATCAAGCTGAGCATAACGGTGAGAGTCCGGAGGTTGTCGCTCATGCTTACGGAAGTTGGGTGCCAGGCACTCATTCAGCGGCTCACAGTGATTGGGACTTATTCGGTCATGGGTACCGTAGAAATTTTGATTTATATTCAAACGTGGGGGTGCATGGGGATGCCATCATGGAGCATGCAGGCCACCATGTACAAAAAAGACGGGGGTATGCCGGTAAACGTTGGTTGGAGTACCAAGAAGGGCAAATGGCAGATACAGGTCGTATCATTACCCGAGGGATCAGTGAAATCAATCATCGACCCACGCAAGCAGAATGGCTTGTGGCGACTCTAAGCAAAGAAGAGAAACGGGCGTTTCAGCTTGAAATCGATAATCCTTTTGGCAATTACAATAACTATAAAGACTTTTTAGAACTCGACGAGGCACCGTTAAGGCCAGAGGGTATGTCTGACCTTGCCTTTCAAGTGATGATGGCAAATTATCAACTCTACAACATGCTTAATCCTGAGGAAAAGCAAGAGCTTAAGAAAATAAGAGCTTACGAGCAAGACCAGTTAATTCAAAAAAGCCAGCTATATCATGACATGTTTGCAGAAACACAGATGGATGCTGCTCAAGCTTTAAAAAATTTACTTGAACAAGTTGACCAAATCCGACATGAATACTTTGAAACATGCATGGGGCAAGATTATCAAGAGAGAACAAGAGCTCTCTGGGAAAAGTATCCAGGGTTGCAAATTGTTTGCTTGAGTAATTTTGCATCTGATGAGTTTATGGGGTTGGTAAGAGATAATGGACTATCACGATTAAAACCCATTCAAGAAACAGGTTTTTATAAAACGTTAGCAACGTTAAATCGATCTGCCTCAGAGGAGATGATTGTTAGAGAAAGGCAAGCGCGATTCCAAAGAAATTTAGATGACAGGCTTTACTCAAAAGGAACGGATGCTGATCAAGTTGTGATGCTCCCGATAGCTCCCGATGAAGCTTTAGGAAATGAATCAGGCATGAACAGATCAGGTTGCCATGTCGAGAGCATGCTCAGACGCATGGGAGAATTGGCTGCTGATGGTGGTGGGTACTCATTAAAAGGGAAGAACTGCACTTACTTCGCTGAGGAGATTTTGGCAGCAGGTGTGCCAGATGAATATAAAATTTTCTTTAAAGAAAGAACGATTATTGGTTCAATACCAGTCCCACAAATGGTGACTAATGCTGCTGCAAATTATTTAAATAAAATAGTAAGTTTAAACGTGCTGGGGGAAGAAGGTGAGCCAAGAGCTCTGACGAAAACAGAGTTTAAGGCGTTAAGAGATGCAGAGCGCTCCATGATGCTTGATAGAACGCTTCAAGACTTGGAAGACAAAGTAAACTATGAAGATTATATGATACAACAAGGAGCACTCGACGAGAAGTTGATCAGACAATTGGCCGATATTTGGGTTGTCAATACCCAGGCGGAAGCGGAAAGACAATACAAGAGGATGTATGGTGATGAAGATGGTCAAGCTGTGTTGGAGTTTATGCAAAGTGAAGCTGCTGGTGGGGGAGAAGGGCTTGATGTGGACGTGGAACAAAGATGTCGAATAAAATTCTATAATCAGCATTATGGTCAAGTCAAAGCATCGCAGCAAGCTGAACTAAATGAGGAATTGAATTTAGGGGAGCAAGCGCTAACGGGCCATGCTCTTGTTGAGAGATTAATCGATGATCCGTGCATGCAATTTCGAATGGAAAAGACTTGGTTAGAGCTTTGCAAAGATGAGAGCAATCTTGAACAATATCTAGTTAAATATTATGGAGAGGAGCATCCTTACGATGCACAGGCATTAATGTCAGCGTCCAGTGATGAAGTTCAATTGGATGATCAAGTCCTGACTTTAAAGAAAGATCTATTGAGTCGTTTGTATCAAGATCGTTATGGAAAATCATTATTTGAAATAAAGCAGTTGGCAATTGAACTTCGCGATCATCGAGGTTTAAATGCTCTTACTGAGCTAAAAGAGAACTTTTCGAAACATCACACGCTCGATATCATGGCAAATTATTTCAGATACGGCAAACATCACCCAGAGGTTGATGACCTTCCTCGTTTCCCTGATCCATTTGGTTCTGAAATTATTCGCCAAAAAATGATAGAGTTACAACCCTTTGCCATAAAGCCATCAACTCGAAAAAAACAAAAAGAACTAATCCAGTTGCAACTAAGAGAACAGCACGGTGATTTGTATGAGAAAGCTTTCAATGAGGTAATAAAAGAAAACATCAAAGAAGAAATGTTGATACTGTACATGCAAGATCATAATCGATTTATTGATAGATTTAAATCAACCCATCTCGAAGATGATTTTGAACATCATGGCCCTTACTTTCAACGCGCATGCCGATTGGTCGTTTATCGAAACGCCCCTGGGACAAGAGATCTGATGGATCCGGAGTTTACATCCTATGAGGATGATAGAAGGCGACTTGCTAAATTAAAGTATATCAATATACTCAGTGTGATCACAGGTACGATCAAACACACACTCCACAACATAGTAAGTACATCACGGAATATCGATGATCCTAACTATGAGAAAAAATTATTTTTCGAAGAGACTGATAATATCATTCATCAAACATTAGCTGGTACTCCCTATGTGAATTTTGCAAAATATATACGATCTTTTGTATATTACACCCATTTTTGGGGCGTCCATAATCTTATATCAACTCGTCGACGTATGAGCAAAGCCTTACGTCTTTTAAAATCCAGATTGAGGGGGCCAATCCATCCGAAAAGCAGCTTAGAACAACAAGAGGAAGTGTTGTTTGAAGAGCTTAAACAGGTAGTGCAAGAATCATTGATTACCGACGAATATAAGCGCCTCTTCAAAGAAATCTTTTCTAAAAAAAGCATTATCGCAGGTCGTGGTGATAAGTACTCGATGGCACAAAAAACACAGAGACTATTGTCGCTTTTGAAAGAGCTTGATCCGCAGGAGCATCTTCTCTTTGCTCAAAGAAAAGAAGAGCTGGGTAGGACTAAGGTGGCCTTGACTGAAGTGATGCCTAATACGCAAATCACACTTAAATCCATGAAAGAGACCATCGTTGACAAACAGTCATTTAATAAGATGGGTGCAAAAGAACAGCAGGAACACCTTTTAAAACTGGCATTGAAACAGCAAGAGACGTTGTTAAGTGCTAAGCGAGCTAGTCCGGTCTTATTAAGTAAAGGCATTAATGAGATTATTCTTTCTAAATCAAAACGTATTGAACAGCATTTGATTCAAGTTGAAGAGGCCATGTTCTCAGAGTGTGATGATAAAGAAACATCCCTGAACGCCAAGGCGAAACTGGCTTCAAAAAAACATCTTAAAAAAATGACAACATTGCTTAAGATATGTGACAAGCTCAAAGTGCTTTCTTATAAAGACATAATCAAACACATACCGCTTCAATCTGATGTGTTTATCTCTGTTGAAGAAGCTAGACAGTTTTTCGTTGATAATAAAGTGCTAAAAAAATCAGAGGTGAAGTTATTGAACCTGGATGATCTTAATACACTGAGATTTCAACTTAATTCTTTGATCGTGGCTAAAATATTAGAAGATAAAGTTGGGGCAATAGCCTTAAGCCCAGATGAATTAAATAGTTTAGATCATGAAACGCTGAAAACCATGCTTGAGAATGAAGGGTTTTTCGTGCCTGAGGGTGAGGTTGGCTTAAGTGCTTCAGCCTATGAGCAGTATCGATTTGTTGTCCATACGCTCATTGAAGATAGAAAAAACAACACGTCCAGGATCAACTCTGATTTAAGAAATATGACAACGCTTAAGGCATCTTATGAATCGAAACTTGGCGATCTTAAAGGTCGTTTTGTCGATGTCCTCGATCAATTTTCTAAATACCGAATGATGACGGTATTAGGCAAAAGAGATATAACTGCTCGTCATGGTGCCATTATGTATGATCCTGATATTCATGCAGCACTGGTTGATGATGAACTATTGCAAGCGATAGATGTGTTTAAACGCATTGATGAACCCAGTGAAGCAGAGATAGCATTAATCAAAGATAAAATTGTGCATTTCTTTGATTACGATAAGTTGATGGACGAGGCACAAGCACTGGGTGCGGAAGTTGCCTCTTCCATCAACCCGAGTCTATTGAACACCGAGTTCCTAAGTCAATTCTCAGTTAATGAGCTTATTTTGTGCGTCGAATACATTACAGAGTGTGCTCCTATAGAAGAGTTAAAGGCGCTAGAAAAAGCGATGGTGGCTGATATGCTGGAGCATGATGATCAACTAAGTTTTACCCTGGATTCAGACCCCCAGAGCGTAAGAGCTTTTTATGAGGATTATGCGTCTCGTCTCGGTCTTAGTGCTAAGTTTCTTCATCACCTCTCGGATGAGATGACGCTTGACTTGCAGATTCGATTAAAAAATCAAGTGTTGAGTTTTAAACAGGTGCAATTAGTCAAAGATCAGATTGCAGATAAGCACAAAGATCTAGCTCCACAGATTGACGTCCAGCCCGAGCTACCTTCAGAGTCTATGGAGTTGATTGAGACTCAAGATTTAGACCATGAACGAGGCGAAAGGCCTTTGGGCCCAACAAGAAGACTTACTCGTTAGTTTATCTAGTGATATAAGCCGAGTTGTTTTATATACAAGATGAGGTTTGCCCTATGCCGACAAGAAATGAAGTCATTTCTGCCATAGCACTCTATGTAAATGATGATGGAAAAGCCTTCAATGGAGCCCATCAGCTTAAATCGATCATCAACGCCCACGTAGGGCCGATTGATAAAATACGGAAGATCTTAGAAATGGGCGCTCGTCTGCACCAACATAAATTGCTTCTTGAATCGATCATCAATCACGTCAAGGATGATGGTATGGAAACCATTGCTCAATGGGTTGAGGGAGGGCTGACTGATTTAGAGTTTGAACTGATCAACAAGGCCCATGAGGCGATTATCCTTTTGCTTGGCGATGAGTCACGACTCAATTTATTTTTGAACAAATGGATTAAGTCTAAAGATCATGAGAATGAACTTACCTTGAATGGATTGTTCAATGATACTTATTTGAGTTTGAGAGATGAAATATTTAATTTTGATGGACAGTTGTTGGTTAATGATCAAGGCGAGCTATCATCACAGATACGTTCGAGGTTAGAAGATGGAAGTTTGACCGTCAGCGAGGCGGTACGCATGTGTGACATCGCTAAAGAGCAGTTTACTCGTTTTATGAATGGATTTAATGACATGTTGTCCGATCCCTCCCTCGAAAACACTGGAATCAGGGTGTTTGAAAATTTTAAAGAAATCTCTGAGAGTGAAATTGATAAAAACGTATCAAGTTTTAGTGAGAATATTGAAAAAATTAAGCAAGAAATCAATGAATATGCCCCATCCAAACCTCGGCCTCGCTAGACACTGACTACGCTCTCAATGCCCTGAGTTTTATCCTTCGATGAGCATGCTTACATGAAAGGTCATTTCTCCAGAATCGACCGACCTTTTTTGCATAAAGCCCTCTTTTTTTGCCTTCCACAGAACAAACCTAATCTTTCATCAATACATAACCTATGACACCTACACGCATTTGACTGCTTTATGAACTTTATCTTGTCAGGGCTTGGAAGGTGGAGGGCGAACCGATTCACCTTACCGCGACGATACCAAGTAAGCATGTCTGCAAAAACCATGCTTTCATCTCATTTACCACCGATGTTATGGATAATCCTTCCAAGATAAACTATCATGCGGCCTCTTATTAGCTCAAAAACTAACATAAAGACGGAAAAGAAAGCATTCACCATGTTCGGATTATTCTCCTATCACAGAAACAAAAAAGATGACGTTCTATCAGGCCTGACGGTCGCTTTAGCCTTGGTACCAGAGGCCATAGCGTTTGCCTTTGTGGCGCATGTCAATCCTCTAGTGGCTTTGTATGCTGCTTTCATTGTCGGGTTGGTGGCAGCAACGTTTGGTGGCAGGCCAGGCATGATATCTGGGGCGACGGGCGCTTTGGCTGTTGTGATGGTCGAGTTGGTGGTCAATCATGGGGTTGAGTATCTGTTTTTGTCTGTGGTGCTGATGGGGTGCATCCAAATGGGGGCTGGGCTTTTAAGGCTTGGTAAATTCATTCGTATGGTACCTCATCCTGTGATGTTAGGCTTTGTCAATGGTCTAGCCATCGTTATTTTCCTCGCCCAACTGCAACACTTTAAAGTGCCTGTTGATGGCTCTGACTTGATGGTCTGGATGAGTGGCCCATCTCTATACCTACTTTTGGGACTCGTTGGGCTTACCATGTTCATCATTAAAGCTCTCCCTTTTGTGACTAGGGTTATACCATCCTCTTTAGCGGCCATTATCACAGTAACGGCCACCGTTTATTTTCTAGATTTGGATGTTAAAACGGTTGGGGATTTGGCTTCCATCAAAGGTGGATTACCTGAGTTTCATATCCCAAATGTACCTTTTGATCTCACAACACTAAAAATTATCTTGCCCTATTCGTTTATTTTTGCAGCGATTGGGCTCATTGAGTCTTTGTTGACCTTGCAATTGATTGATGAAATTACCGAAACCCAAGGTAAGAGCAATCGTGAGTGCATCGGCCAAGGGCTTGCTAATTTCATCACTGGCCTTTTCGGTGGTATGGGTGGTTGTGCCATGATTGGCCAAAGCATGATCAACATTAATTCAGGTGGGTTAGGGCGCCTCTCTGGGATCAGTGCAGCCCTTTTCTTATTAAGCTTTATCTTATTTGGTTATCATGTCATTGAAATCATCCCTGTGGCCGCCCTTATTGGGGTGATGTTTATGGTTGTGCTTGGTACCTTCGAGTGGTCAAGCTTTAGAATCATGAACAAAATCCCCCGTTCGGATGTCTTCGTGTTAATCCTAGTCTCTGGGGTGACAGTCGCCTTCGACTTGGCGATTGCTGTGATTGTAGGGGTCATTGTCGCCGCGCTTGTTTTTGCATGGCGAGCATCGTGTCAGATGAACGCAAAAAAATTCACCGATGAGGATGGATCCCTTGTGTATGAGCTACATGGACCACTATTTTTTGGTTCAAAGCAAAACTTTTGCGCCTTGTTTCAACCGAAAGAAGATCCGGAACACGTTGTCATTGATTTTCGATACACTCGGGTGTTTGATCATTCTGGTTTAGAAGCCATCGATATGATTGCTGAGCGCTATCTGAGAATGGGTAAAAAGTTAAAGTTGATTCACTTAAGCCCTGAATGCAAAGGCCTGTTAGCCACGGCAAAAGACTTAATTAAGGTGAATATTAGTGAAGACCCCCATTATCATGTTGCCACCGATCGATTGGTTTAAACCAATACGGGCCACCCATTAATCCATGAGGCGCGCCCATTATTGGTAAGGTGAATGACAAATTCGTACTTATTGGGTTTATGATGTCTGTGTTTTCTCAAACAGGCGTTAAGTCCTCGCTCATGAGAATTGGATTTGGAAGGAATCACCCAAAACAGGCCAAACCAAGAAGTTGATCGACTAAATTATAGGTCGAAACGGTCGCCTTCTGGTCTAAGGCCTGTTAAAGTATGCACAATCAAAAAAGTGTGACAAAACAAGGAGCTTGCGCATGGCGCAGATTCAAGCCATCCGCGGAATGAAAGACCTTTTACCTGAAGATACTCGGGTATGGCAGCTCATCGAGACAAACATAAAAGCTCTTATGGGGCGCTATGGGTATGACGAAATACGCATGCCTGTGCTTGAGAAGACCGATTTATTCAAACGCACAATCGGTGAGGTCACCGACATCGTTGAAAAAGAGATGTACACCTTCGACGATAAAAACGGAGATAGCTTGACGTTACGTCCAGAAGGGACGGCGCAATGCGTTCGTGCAGGTATTGAGCATGGTTTATTGCACAATCAAACCCCAAGGTTATGGTATTACGGTCCCATGTTTCGTCATGAAAGACCTCAAAAAGGGCGATATCGCCAGTTTTATCAGCTGGGGGTAGAAGCTTTTGGTATGAATACCCCGGCGGTCGATGTTGAGCAAATTCTCATGGTTCGAGATTTGTTTACGTCTTTTGGCCTTCAAGATGACATCCGTCTCGAGCTCAACACCCTTGGTACCCCCGAATGTCGGGCTCGTTATCGAGAGGCATTGGTGTCGTATTTGACCGAGCATCATGAGAAATTGGATGACGACTCAAAACGTCGATTAAAGACGAATCCCTTGAGAGTGCTTGATTCAAAAAATCCTGAATTGAAATCTATCATTGCTGATGCACCGGTCATGCTCGACTACTTATCCGAGTCATCCAAAGCCCACTTTGATACGGTGCTTGCTCTGCTTGATAAAGCAGGGGTTCCATATCAGGTGAATGCTCAGCTGGTACGGGGTCTGGATTATTACACCCACACGGTTTTCGAGTTCATCACCGATGCGTTGGGAGCCCAAGGGACGGTTTGTGGCGGTGGCCGCTACGATGGTCTGGTTGAAATGATCGGCGGCAAGGCCACTTCAGCGGTTGGGTTTGCCATGGGGATTGAACGTTTGATAGCCCTTTTGGTGGACAAAGGACTGGTCAGTGAACCACATGTGGATGCCTACCTTGTGACCATGGGTGATAAGGCCCAATCCAACAGTGTGATCTTGGCCGACAAATTAAGACAAGCGCTCCCACACTGTCGTTTGCTTGCTCAGCTTGAGCCCGGCTCAGCCAAATCCCAGTTTAAAAAAGCCGATAAATGCGGCGCCGCCTGGGCGTTCATCATCGGGGATGATGAGATGGAAGCTTCGAAGGTGACCATCAAGCCACTTCGTGGCCAAGGCGAGCAAAAAACAGTCTCCATGGATGCACTATTGACAACATTTGATGATATGAATAAGGGGAATTAGGGATGGAAGCATACGCTACCGACGAACAGCAATGGGAAGCCATCAAAAAATGGTTCAAAGATCGCCAAAGCATCATCATCACTACCGTTTTGGCGGTTGCGATTGTCCTACTTGGCTACAAGTATTGGACCCACCACACTGAAATTCTTAAAATCAGCGCCTCTGAGCAATACAACGCTATGATGTTAACGGCCAATCAGAACGATTCTGTGTCGGCGGTAGCCAAAGCTCAAAGCATCATTGATGATTTTCCTAAGACCGCCTATGCGTCACTGGCCGCTTTGTATCTTGCTAAACATGAGTTTGAAGCAGGTAACGTAGAACAAGCCTTAGCTCAACTTGATTGGGTCATTGAACATGGTTCGGTTCATGAGTTTACTTTAGTCGCTAGAACACGTGCTGCTCGTATCCACATGGATACCAATGAACTGGACAAAGCGCTAGCGATTCTTGATGTGTCGGATGCTAATGGATATGCGTCATCCATCAACGAACTCAAAGGCGATGTATTCATGATGAAAAACGACACTGAGCAGGCGAAAAAAGCGTACGCACAAGCCATTCAGACCTTAAGAACTCAATCGTTAGAAATTCCCCCTTTGCTTGAGCTAAAAGCACGAGATTTAGGCGTTGTGATGGAGCAGGAAAACGCATGAAAACACTTTTAAAGACAACCACGATTGCAACCATGGTCGCACTTGGATGCCTATCCCTTCCTGGTTGTGGGCCAAACGGCATACGTAACCCGATTAAAACTCAACCAAGAGTTGTGTTGGCGCCGTTGCCTTCCATCGAGCCAAGCTTTGAGGCCGACAAAGTTTGGGCGCAGCGTACGACGCGTGGCTCGAAATACTTTACTAAAATCCGAGCGCAAGTCGATGCGCATACCATTTTCCAAGCCGACTTTGAGGGCAAAATAGTCGCCATTGCAAAATCCAACGGTCGTAAAATTTGGAAGGTAGATACTCATGCCCCGATTGCATCAGGACCTACGCTTTTGCAAGGTCAACTGTATGTGGGGACTCGAGATGGTCGTCTTATGGCTTTTCATCCGCTGGATGGTAAAAAGCTGTGGGAAGCGTTAGTGCCCTCAGAAGTGCTTTCAGCGCCTCAATCCAACGGGGACGTGGTGTTGGTGAACTCCATCGACGGTTCTTTGACGGCGGTTAGTGCCATCGATGGCTCAAAAGTATGGGATTATAATCGAAGCATCCCATCGCTCATCTTACGTGGTGGCAGCGCTCCATTAATTTACAACAATCAAGCCTTAGCTGGGTTTTCCTCAGGTAAGTTTGCTGCACTTGATTTGAAAAACGGTAATTTGCTTTGGGAACAGACCATCACTCAACCGCGCGGTCGCTCTGAGTTGCACCGCATGGTGGACATTCAAGCAAACCCAGTCATCATTGGCGACGATGTTATCATTGCAAGCTATCAAGGTAATTTAGCCTCAGTCAACATCAAAACGGGCAATCTTAATTGGGATAAGAAAATCTCAGTTTATAAAGACCTCGCGTTCGATGGCGATACGCTGTATTTGACGGATGATAGCGATCAAATCATCGCGTTGAACACCAACGATGGCACAACTCGATGGAAGCAAGATGGTCTAGGCAAACGCCTGATCACAGGCCCAACGTTAACCGATAAGCATGTCGTGGTGGGTGATTATGGGGGTTATGTCCATTGGTTAGACAAAACGACAGGTCAATTCCAAGCTCGTTATCGACTTAGACATAAAATTAAACAAAAACCAGTATCGGACGGCAAGCTTGTCTACGTGACTGGTGAAAATGGTGAAATGATAGCCTTAACGGCCGTCTCGAGGGGGGACGTGTGAAACTTCTGACTCTGGCCATCGTTGGCCGTGCCAACGTCGGTAAATCCACATTATTCAATGTGTTGACGCAATCACGACAAGCATTAGTCGTGGATAGACCGGGGGTGACCAGGGACAGGTTATACGGACAAGGGATCATCGGTGGGATCCCTTACCAACTCGTAGACACATGTGGTGTCGAGGGTGAACAAACGCAATCGTTGTCGGATGAAATGCATCAACAGTTGCATAACGCCATCTTGGAAGCCGATGCGGTTTTATTTGTGGTGGATGCGCGCGTCGGCTTGTTGCCTCAAGACAGAGCCATCGCGGATTCTTTGCGCACCAATGGAAAATCGGTCTACATCATCGTAAACAAGACCGACGGGCTTGATCAGATGAGTGCCAGCGGGGAATTCTTTGAGTTAGGCTTTGATACGGTCATCCCCATTGCCGCCGCACACAAGCGCGGGATTTCAAAAATGATTGAGCTTATTGCTAGTGATCATGGTTTTGAGACCACGCAGGAGCGTCCAGATCCCATTGAGCCTAAAGGGCTTAAGATTGCCGTATTGGGTCGCCCCAATGTGGGTAAATCGACCCTCATTAACCGCATGCTGCAAGAAGAGCGAGTGGTCACCTTTGATATGCCAGGCACAACTCGTGACAGCATTTACATCCCCTTAGAACGTCATGGTAAGTTCTATACGCTCATCGACACCGCAGGGGTGCGTAAAAAAGCTCGTGTCTACGATGTGGTTGAGAAGTTCTCCGTCATTAAAACCAAGCAAGCCATCCACGATGCCGACTGCGTGATGGTCGTGGTGAACGCCCAAGAGGATGTGTTTGACCAAGACTTAACGCTGCTTCGCCAAGCCATGAAAGTAGGGCGCGCGATGGTAGTGGTGGTCAACAAATGGGATGGTTTGAGCGTCGAAGAGCGAAAGGCCTTCAAAGAAAAACTCAAAGAGAAAACCAGATTTGCACCTGCCGTGAGAATCCATACGATTTCAGCGTTGCATGGGACTGGCGTTGGTGATTTGTTTGAGCTAGCAGAAAGTGCGTACGAGGCAGCCTCGCAAGATATTTCAACGTCTAAGTTGACTCGCATTTTAGAGGGCTTAGTGCAATCGCACCAACCACCTTACAGTAAGGGGCGACGCATTGCTCTTAAATACGCGCATTGCGTTGGCCATAATCCGCTTAAGATCCTCATCCATGGTAACCAAACAGACGCCATTCCAGAGTCTTACAAAAAATACATCCACAACGGCTTTTCAAAGGCTTTAAACCTGGTGGGTGGCCTGTTGCACATCGAATATCGTTCTTCGGATAACCCTTATAAGGGTAAGCGTAACATCTTGACCAAGCGTCAACAGCATAAGAAGAAACGCATGATGAAGTTTGTTAAGAAAACGAAGAAATAACCTTTCCGTTCTAACGTTTAAACCACTTTAGAACGGATTTGCCCATCTTTGAATCGAGTTTGGATGGTCTCTCCTGGCTGACATGCTGAGGCCGAACTGATCACTTTCCCTTGCTCATTAAACGTGGCTGAGTAACCGCGATCTAACGTGGCAAGAGGGGAGACCACGTGCAAGGTTTTCATCCATACAGTTAAAGCGTCTTCATGACTTTTAAGGCGAAGGTTCATGCTTTGATGCATTGCTTTTGAAAGCCTTAAGACCTTATCTTGCCTACCCTCTACCATCGCTTCGAGTAAGGGGGGTTTAAGTCGTTTGTCCACAAAACGGTGCGCATTGTGAGCATTGACCAAGCCCTGCTTGATGGCTACCTGAAGTCGAGTTTGCAGTTGGCGATGAAAGGCCATGGCATTCGCGACTCGAGCTTTTGGATCGCCTAAGCGCTTTTCCAAGTTGTCGAGCTTTTGGAAAAGATAATCAAGCTCTCTTGCCATCTTCGTATGCATCTGAGTCTCTAAGCGCTCAAAGATCGCCAACAAAGCTTGAGCATCTGGGGTGATGGTCTCAGCCGCCGCCGATGGCGTCGGCGCTCTTACATCCGCCACAAAATCAACAATGGTGGTGTCGGTTTCATGCCCAACTCCACTGACGATGGGCAAAGCCGAGTCAAACACGGCACGAGCGACTATTTCTTCATTGAAAGACCATAAGTCTTCTAAAGAACCACCCCCTCGCGCCAATAGGATAACCTCGCCTTTTTTATCGGCGTTGGCCGCTCGGATCGCTTTCACGATGGATTCTTTCGCCTTTTCCCCTTGAACCAGCGTGGGATAGACGTAAACCTTCATGTACGGAAAACGTCGCTCTATGACGCTTAAAATGTCTTGCAGAGCAGCCCCCGTACTGGACGTCACAATGGCCACAGAGGTGGCAAGCTTCGGCAGAGCTTTTTTATGGGCCGAGTCAAATAAGCCTTCTTTTTCGAGTTTGGCTTTAAGGAACTCAAAGGCCCTTTGAAGCTCACCATCCCCGCTTAATTGCATGCGAGAGGCAACCAGTTGGTATTCACCTCGTTCGGGGTATAAGCCTGGCTTGGCGTACAAGAAGACTTTCATGCCATCTTCAGGCATAAAACCAACTTGGTAGTTGTTGCCTCGGAACATGCAACAACGAACTTGGGCCTTGGCATCTTTTAGGGTGAAATACCAATGTCCCGAGCGAGGCGCAGCAAAGTTTGAGATTTCACCTTGGATCCAAAGCGAACTAATCGCTTCATCAATCAAAGCTCGAACGGTAAGATTCAAATCACTGACCGAGTGAACTTCGGATGGGATTGAGTTAAGAGTCTTAATGGCCATATTGTTTTCTTTTACAAGGCTTGTGACTATAATGTTCGACCATCTTGAACCAAGTGAAAGAGGGATTTATGGAATTTATGGGACAAGCTTTAACGTTCGATGACATTCTACTTGTACCTGCGCACTCGTCTATTTTACCAAAAAACGTTGACTTAACTACTCGCCTGACAAAAAACATCACTCTTCAAATCCCATTGCTGTCGGCTGCGATGGATACCGTAACCGAAGCTAAAATGGCGATAGCCCTAGCTCAAGAAGGGGGCATGGGCATTATACATAAGAACATGACCATAGAGAATCAAGCTGAGGAAGTAAACCGAGTCAAAAAGTTTGAATCTGGTGTGGTTTCCAATCCCTTTACCGTCTCTCCAAACGCCAAACTCAAAGAACTGTTTGCTCTGACTGAACGCTACAACATCTCTGGGGTTCCAGTCGTAGAAGGAGATACGTTAGTCGGCATAGTAACTCATCGCGATTGGCGGTTTGAAACGGATTTATCCCTTTGTGTTCAAGAGATCATGACCCCTAAAGAACGCCTTGTGACCGTCGAGGAAGGCGCCAGCATGGAGTCGGTGGTGGCTAAGTTACGTGCGCACCGGTTAGAGAAAATTCTTATGGTGGATAAAGCTTTTTCACTCAAAGGTTTAATCACCGTAAAAGATTTACAAAAGGCCAAAGATAAGCCCCATGCTTGTAAAGATGAACAAGGACGCTTGCGCGTAGGTGCGGCGGTTGGCACAGGCATAGATGCCAAAGACCGAGTAGATGCCCTGGTGAGCGCTGGGGTGGATGCGGTGGTGGTTGACACCGCTCATGGTCACTCTCGTGGTGTTCTTGAGATGATTTCTTGGATCAAAAAAAATCATCAAGTAGAAGTCATTGGAGGCAACATTGCCACGGCCGATGCGGCGATTGCGCTTGTTGAAGCAGGGGCCGATGGCGTTAAAGTTGGGATTGGGCCGGGTTCGATTTGCACCACACGGATCATCGCAGGCGTTGGAGTACCTCAAATTACTGCCATCTCCGAAGTGAAAAAAGCCATTAAAGAGGCTGGGGTTCCAGTCATTGGTGATGGTGGCATTCGTTACTCTGGGGATATTGCCAAAGCCATTGCTGTAGGGGCCGATTGTGTGATGATTGGTTCGTTATTGGCCGGTACCGAAGAAGCCCCCGGTGAGAGAATTTTATTCCAAGGACGCTCGTACAAGAGCTATCGAGGCATGGGCTCGATGGGCGCAATGAGCCAGTCTCAAGGTTCCAGTGATCGCTATTTCCAATCCAATGTAGAAGCCGAAAAGCTTGTGCCGGAGGGGATTGAAGGGCGTGTGCCATTCAAGGGCAATATGTTGGATGTGGTCCACCAGCTTATGGGGGGCGTTCGTTCAAGCATGGGTTACACCGGGAATGAAACGATTGCTGAGCTGCACCAAAATGCTCGTTATGTCCAAATCACCAATGCCGGGGCCAAAGAAAGCCACGTGCATGATGTGATGATTACCAAAGAAGCGCCTAATTACCAAGCTCGCTCATAAGGATTACTATGCAACACGAGTCCATTCTGATCATTGATTTTGGCTCTCAATACACCCAGTTGATTGCAAGGCGAGTGCGTGAAGCCAACGTCTATTCTAAGGTTGTCTCGTGTGAATACGATGCCACAAGCATCGCCCAGATGAAGCCTAAAGGGATTATTTTGTCTGGGGGACCTGACAGCGTTTTTGATGCGGATGCTCCGAAGGTTGATCCTAAATTGTTTGACTTAGGGTTACCCATCTTGGGGATTTGCTATGGGATGCAGATCATGGCCCAAACCCTTGGTGGGGTAGTTGAAAAAGCCGCGATCAGCGAATATGGGCATGCCGAGGTTGAGCTCGTTCGTACGAGCCTCCTTACCCAAGATACCCCCCGAGGTGCAAAACTTCCTGTATGGATGAGTCATGGGGATCACCTGTCTGCCTTGCCTGATGGGTTCGATTGTTTAGGGGCAACCTCAGATGCGCCCATTTGTATGATGGGCGATGATACTCGCCATCTCTACGGGTTGCAGTTTCATCCAGAGGTCACTCATACCCAGGATGGAAAACTCATCATTGAGTCTTTTTTATTCGATGTTTGTCAGTGTGCCAAAGATTGGACCTTTGACACCATCATCGAAGAACAAATTGAACTTATCCAAGCTCAAGTCAACGATCAAAACGTCGTTTTAGGGTTATCCGGCGGGGTGGACTCGTCCGTGGTCGCGGCCTTGATGAACCGCGCCATCGGGCAACAGTTGTTTTGCGTGTTTGTGGATACCGGCTTATTACGATACCAAGAGGGCGAACAGGTCATCGCGGCCGCTCAAGACTTAAATATCCAGTTAATCCATGTCGATGCCAAAGAGATCTTTTTTGAGGCGCTTAAAGGGGTTAGTTGCCCAGAAGCCAAGCGAAAAATCATCGGAGCGAAGTTCATTGAAATTTTTGAGCAAGAAGCCAACAAACTGGAAAACGTCAGCTTCTTGGCTCAAGGCACTATCTATCCCGATGTGATTGAGTCTGCAGGCATTGGCAAAAAAGCCAAGGTCATCAAATCGCACCATAATGTCGGTGGTCTACCTGAGACCATGAACTTAGAGCTCATTGAGCCGCTGAATCAGCTGTTTAAAGACGAAGTTCGAGCCATAGGCGAGCAACTCGGCCTACCAAAAGCGATGATTTATCGTCATCCTTTTCCTGGACCAGGATTAGGTGTACGCGTTTTAGGAGAAGTGAAACCGGAATACGTCAGCCTTTTACAAAAAGCGGATAAAGTCTTCATGGATTTACTTCATGAGTTTGATTATTACGATAAGGTCTCTCAAGCGTTTGCCGTCTTCTTACCGGTCAAGTCTGTGGGGGTCACCGGTGACAATCGTCGCTATGAGTATGTCGTTGCGCTTCGAGCGGTGGAGACCACAGATTTTATGACCGCCCGCAGCGCCAGATTACCTTATGAGCTTTTGGAAAAGGCCTCACGACAAATCATCAACAGCATCGATGGGATTTCAAGAGTTACCTACGATATTTCCTCAAAACCACCGGCGACCATCGAATGGGAGTAGATGAGAAGTGGATGGCCCAAGCCATCGAACAGGCCAAAATGGCCAAAGCGTGCGGCGAGGTCCCTGTGGGGGCTGTGCTTGTCAAAGACGATGCCATCATCGCTCAAGGTCATAATCAGCCGATCATGGCGCATGACCCTTCAGCTCATGCTGAAATGGTTGTGCTTAGAAAGGCGGGAGAGGTGTTGGGTAACTATAGGCTCTTGGACACCACACTCTATGTCACCCTAGAGCCATGTTTTATGTGCGCCGGTTTGATTGTTCATGCCAGAGTCAAGCGAGTTGTCTTTGGGGCCTTAGATCCAAAAGCTGGGGTGGTTCAATCAAAGATGAAGGCCTTTGATACGGAATTTTTCAACCATCGAGTCGATGTGACCGGTGGGGTCCTAGCCGATGAGTGCTCGAAAATACTTACGGATTTTTTTAAAGAACGTCGACAAAAGTAGAGGATAGCGATGACCCAAGAGACTGTGTATATCTTTCAAGGCCAGCCGTTAGCTCCTCATCTTAAAAAACGAGCCTTAAGTAAGCTGCACGATGTTGAGCCAAACGATTTAGACGTTCGATACGATTATGTGGTTCGCACCTCTAAGCCATTCGATGAACAACGCCGACATAAAACGTTAGCCCTACTACAAGCCCAAGATAAAAAGCCAAAGGGCAACCTATGGGTGGTTCCAAGAAAAGGGACAATCTCGCCCTGGTCATCCAAAACCACTCAACTTGCCAACGTATGCGGTCTTGATGTGATTGAATCCATTGAGCTTGCTTTAGCGTTCGATACCACAAAGACCTTAAGTGAAACTCAAATCGCATGCTTGTTTGATAGGATGACGCATCAAAGTTGTATTGATTTAATGCAATGGGTCCAGCATGAGGATGGAGCTCCTTCGAAGGTTGCGCATGTGGATGTGCTAGGCAGTGGGATTGAGGCATTAATCCAAGCGAATCAAACCTTTGGCCTGGCTTTGTCATCGACTGAGATGGATTACCTTTGTCGCCACTATACGGCGCTTGAGAAAAATCCCACGGATGCAGAATTGATGATGTTTGCGCAAGTAAACTCAGAGCATTGTCGTCATAAAATCTTTAATGCAACTTGGACCATCGATGGTCATCAAGCGCCTTCATCACTATTTGGGATGATTCGCTCTACTCATGAGCACTCCAATGAAGGGATTTGGTCGGCTTATTCGGACAATGCTGCGGTCATCGAAGGGCTGGGCTCAAAACAAATGCAAGTCGTTGATGGGATTTACCAACATCACCATGAGTTGCTTGGGACCTTGATTAAAGTGGAGACTCACAACCATCCAACAGCCATTGCGCCGTTTGAAGGGGCGGGAACCGGCTCAGGCGGTGAGCTTCGCGATGAAGGCGCAACCGGGATAGGGGGCCAGCCCAAAGTGGGGCTTACCGGCTTTAGTGTCTCTCACCTTAATCTTGATGTCCCTTGGTTTGAGGCGCCAAGTTTGCTCGGCCCCTCTCGCATGGCAACGCCGCTTGACATTATGATCAAAGCGCCAGTTGGGGCGAGCGCTTATAACAATGAGTTCGGTCGTCCTAATGTTTGTGGGTATTTTCGAAGCTTTGAATATCATCATCAAGGCCAAGACTACGGGTATCATAAACCGGTGATGATTGCTGGTGGTTTAGGGCAAATTCGTCAATCGCACTCTCTGAAAAAAGACATCCCAGTAGACTCGCTAGTTCTTGTGTTGGGAGGGCCGTGCATGCAAATTGGCGTTGGAGGAGGGGCCGCCTCCTCGATGAAGTCTGGTCAGTCCAGCGCTGATTTAGACTTTGCCTCTGTTCAACGCCAAGATCCCCAAATGCAACGCCGAGCTCAACAAGTCATTAACGCGATGATTCATCTTGGTGAGCAAAACCCGATTCTCTCGATTCATGATGTAGGGGCAGGTGGGCTGTCGAATGCCTTACCGGAGCTCGTTCACGATGCCGACAAAGGGGCCAACTTTGAGCTCAGAGACATTCCGAACGCTGAGCCGGCCATGTCTCCTTTAGGCATATGGTGTTGTGAGGCCCAAGAGCGCTACGTCTTTGCCATTGATAAAAAAGATTTAAGCCTCGTTCAGGCGATGGCCCAACGAGAGCGATGCCCGGTTGCTGTGGTCGGCCACGCCATCGAAGATAAGCATCTTCGTGTGTGGGATGAGATCTTTGGTGAGCCAACGGTGGATGTGCCGTTATCCTTGATTTTGAATGGCTCCCCCAAATTGCATAAAACCCTCCAAGCGCCTCAAAATCAAGAGCTTGCAAAGATCACATTGGATACACCGCTGAATGAACTGTTGCCCAAGGTGTTGGCCCATCCTACGGTTGCGGATAAGTCCTTTTTGGTTACGATTGGGGATCGAAGTGTGGGTGGCTTGGTCGCTCAAGATCAGATGGTTGGCCCTTATCAAGTGCCCGTGGCCGATTGTGCCATCGCTTTAACTGGCTTTGATGATGAGACCGGTGAGGTCATGGCCATGGGCGAGAGAAGCCCTGTGGCTGTGCTCAACGCCAAAGCTTCAACCCGATTGGCCTTAGCCGAGACCATCACTAATATGATGGGCGCCGACATCGAACGCTTAAGCGACATCACGGTTTCATGCAACTGGATGGCCGCCTGTGGGCAAGATCAAGAAGATTACGAGCTTTATGAAGGCGTGCAATCGGTGACCGAGCTTTGCAAATCTCTAGATGTTTGCATACCTGTTGGCAAAGACTCATTGAGCATGAAAACCCAATGGGAAGATAATGGACACGCCTATTCCGTCAAATCCCCTTTGACCCTGATTGTCTCAGGTTTTTCCAAAGCCCAATCCTTAACCTCATTGACCCCATACTGCAAAGGTCAGGGAGATTTGTATTATGTAAATTTATCCCATGGTCAAAGGCGTTTAGGTGGCTCAGTGGCTCAACAAGTCACCAACCAGCTGGGTGGTCCAACCCCGGATGTTGATGCTGGCATGCTTAAGGCGGGATTTGAACTGGTCAAACAGGCCAGACGAGAAGGGTGGGCAAGCGCTTATCATGACGTCAGCGATGGCGGGCTTATCACCACCCTAGCGGAGATGGGCTTTTGCACGCAAAAGGGGCTAAGCATTGATCTTAATGAGCTCGAATTGGAATCAAAAGAGGTCTTGTCAGCTCTGTTCTCAGAAGAGCTAGGCTTTGTCATTCAAGTCGAGCCACAACACAAGAGTGCCTTTATCCAATTCGCCAAAACACTTGGCTTGAATAGTCTGGTAAAAATAGCTTCTTTCAATAAATTGTTATCCTTGAAAGTCGTTCATGGGAAAGAGTTACTCTTAGATACAAGCCTGTCGTCTGTTCGTGCGCCATGGTCTCAAACCAGCTTTGAGATTCAACGCAGACGAGATGGGGAAGAGGTCGCCCAATGCGAGCTCGAGGCCAAACTTGAGCCTTATCCGCTGTATGTAAAAAATCCGCCCTCTCTTTCACCGGCAATTTTGACTCAAAAACCCAAAGTTGCCATATTGCGTGAGCAGGGAGTGAATGGACATGTGGAAATGGCCAATGCCTTTATGCAAGCAGGTTTTGAGGCTTTTGATGTTCATATGAGCGATCTTTTGGAGAGCCGTTTTGATTTGAATGATGTTCAAGTCTTGGCTGCCTGCGGTGGATTCTCGTATGGCGATGTATTGGGGGCGGGCCGAGGATGGGCGAGCTCTATTTTGTATCATGAGTCATTAAAAGAGTCGTTTGCCAAGTTTTTTGAACGAGAAGACACGCTTACGCTTGGGGTATGTAACGGTTGTCAAATGCTATCTCAATTAAAAGAGATTATCCCAGGAGCCTCACACTTTCCTACGTTTGAAGTGAATCTATCGACGCAATTTGAAGCTCGCCTTAGCATGGTGCAAATCCATGACAACGATTCTCCATGGCTTAGCAACATGGGGGGCGCTCACTTGCCGGTAGTGGTCTCTCATGGCGAGGGACGAGTCACTATGGCAAACCAGGCAGTTGATTCTTTGGTGACTCAAAAAGCATTGGCCTTGTCGTATACCCACCCTAAAAACCAACAAGCCACCGAGATTTATCCTTATAACCCTAATGGCTCAACCCAGGGGGTGACGGGCTTGACCACCACGACAGGGCAAGTACTTATTATGATGCCCCATCCCGAGCGTGTGACCCGTAACGCCCAGCTCTCGTGGTATCCGGAATCTAAGGGCATGAGTCCATGGCTCCAGCTTTTTCATAATGCCGCGAAAAGGGTCCAATAATACGTAAGATTTGCATAAGGTTTGGTGCTTTTACTCAGGTGGCCTATCACCTGAGTAAAAGGCCATGATTTTCAGTGTCTTGGTGCTAGGTCATGCGACTAGGAACTATTATGAACGGTTATTGTCATATGGCTATGATAAGAGCTTGAGTACCATGCATGCCTTTGTTCCATCGTAGCATCATTAAACTTGTCCAGCATTTTGCCCCTCAAATGCGTGATGATGGCGTCTGCAGTGGATTCACTAGCTTATGGATCCAAGCGGTATTATCTGGTGAGCAGTATCAGGATGAGTTCTATCAACGCATCGATTGGTTGCATGATGAATACGCCATAAACATGACCTTAACATCCGAGGTGGAATCACAACCACCTGTGGATGGATCTGATACAGATTCTACTACTTCTGAGTCGCAGGCAACGAATGATCCTCATGAGACGGTGGTAAAAGAGTTGGGTCAAGCGGTTGATATTGAGAGAATTCTCCATGACATCAACATCGCCCAACAAAAAGTCAAACAAGGGCATGAGATTAGTGAACACGATCAAGCCCTACTTGATCTACGAGCTTTTTGTGAGTCGGTTGCTATTATGCAAAGCCCTGAGTTATATCGAGATGTTCTTGGTTCAAGGTTTGATCAAAGACAACAAGATAAAACGTATCCTTTTGTGCGCTCTAAAAATCTGGAAGCCAGCGGTCAACACATTTCAAAAGAGGCCATTGGGACTACTGTTCTAAGTCAGGAGGAATTGTCTGATTTGCTGAAAGACTTTGAATCAGTCATAAAAGATATCCCAGCTGACGAATTGGATGAAAATATCTCTTTTTACATGACAAGATTTATGCATGCTTTTTCCATGATCTACAACGTGGAGTCTGGGACATGGCGCTTTATGGACATCAATGCCCATGAATCATTTTACGATGGCGATGCTGACTATACGGCCCTTGCAGCGTTCTATTGCGCTAATTATGCAAAAAAACATTTAGCGCTTAAATTTGAGCTTCGTTCCATTATGGAATGCGAAAAGCTGAAAGATGGTTTAAAAGAGGTTGTAGCGGAGCGCACTCAAGCAATCAATGGTATCCATGAGCGAGTGGATCATTTTGGGGTTGATTTGGGGTTGAAAACCGTTTGGGACAAAAGGGAACCAGAGGTTATTTTAGATGCTTATCAACATGGTTCCAACCCATTCCTCAAAGCGCAGATTAATTCTGAAGCGTCTTTGGTACCCTTTTATGTGCTGCAAGAAAGACAAAACAGATGCTCACGCCATGAAGCAAAAAAGTTCGCAAAAATCATAGAATCAATATTGGTGAACCCTTTAACGAAAGATAGAATTGAACAATATAGGGAAAAATATCCCGAAGACACGACTAAACTTGCGAGAAGATTAGATGACTTGCTGGTTCGATGTAGCACTCGCTTATACGGTTTTTCAGATGAAAACGCTTTTGAGGCACTTCTTTCATTTGGGGCAAATCCAAACAACAAGTTTTTAGTGAGCGCTTTGATAAGAAGCGGTAATGTTGATTATTTTTCTCGCTTAATTTCCAGTCCAAATTTTAAGCTTGATTCTCCGAGTAAATCCCCACTCATGGAGTTTGCAAAGTATCCAAAACTTTCGAGTGCGCAGTTGGATTGTGTCGAAGAGCTGGCTTTTCATTTGATGGATACTAAAGAAGCTTATCATGAATATTTTCTTCATCCATTGATGCTCCTGTGTCAAAAAAGAAACATGGATCCCAGTTTTGATGATTTTGCTCAATTTCTTCTGAGTAACTTAGATATTGGAATTAATGCAACCTATCAGGGGAAAACCCTTTATCAAATCGCCATGAATCATGGCAACGAAAAACTCGTTCATCATATGCTAGAGCATCCACAGCTCGATCACTCTGTTTTAGTTAACAGCCTTGTTCTTACGCTGGAAGACGGTCAAGTAGATCTTATGTTGACTTGTTTAAAGAATCCAACTATCAGAAATAGATTTTTAAATAATGCATCCGAGGAGAATATCGCTCTAATTGAAAAGATATTAAAGACAAAAGACAATGAGTGTTTAACCGAATTTTTGAAATGTTGCCCTGGTTTGGATGTCCTGAGCTATATTCAACGTGATCTTACCGTAGGACAAAGACAGTGCCTTGAGTCTCACCAACGAAGTCTGTTGGATGCGGCGATAGCCCAAGGGGATGATGTTTTATTGAAACAGATTATTGAGAGCCCAAGTTATCGTCTATCGGTCAAATTTTTTACCCCCTTAGTGCAGCTCGCCAAAATCAAAAACATGACAGAAAAGCACTTGAAATGCGCAGAAGTGGTCATTGATTATTTCACTCACACTCAAAACGATTCACGATATATGATGCATCCCTTCATCGCATTATGTCGACATAAAACAATGGATGACCATCATTTTGACATGGCTAAACTCTTTATGAAAGCTCCCCTGTTTGATGTGAATAAGAAATACTTTGGTCAACCCCCTTTGGCTTTTGCCTTATCAAATGGCCATGAAGACGTCGCCTGCTTACTCTTAGAGCACCCTGAACTTGATAGAGCGACTATCTATAAGCAGTTTGTACGCGCATGCGTAGATGGTATGCCTACTTTTGCTCTAGCTTGTCTGAAATTGGATGAGGTGCGTGAAGCCCTGTTACAGAACCAGGCGGAAGAAAATGTAGCCCTTATCAACCCATTGATTCGCGCGAATGAAGTAGAGGTTTTATCCGCATTGCTGAGCGCATGTCCTTCTCTTGATGTACGAGGTGCGGTATCTGGGGAGAGGGCGGTTGATACGATGTCTGATGCCTGTAAGAAACTCCTGGAATCTCATCAAGCAAACCATCTAAATGATGCGCGAGATCGTTCTCCACCAAGAAAGCGCCGAAAAAGATAGCTGGTAAGTACGCCTCACAAAGCAATCGTTTGTGTAGTCATTCAGCTTTTGTTTGGTTGATAGCGCACAATCAAAAAGCTCAGCATTTCGTACTCATTTTCTTTTTCGAACTCATTTATCACAAGAAGAGAGCTCTTATCGTGGTAAGCGGGTAAGCTTCTTACCTGGGTGTCATCGATGGTTTTTTTCATTAGAGTACCATTCCCTCGTAGCATAGAGATTATACATTCTGGTAAATTAGGCCAAGTTGAATGAAGCTGCTTTATTTAGTAATTCAGCCTTAGTTGCACTAGAGGTCTTTTCATGTAAATGCCCATGAGTCCGATATTGCATCTATAGGGGATTAGTGCCTATCTTTAAGGTGAGGGGTGATAAAGATATGATGCTGCGCTACACAAGGTTCACAGACTCCGATACTGGCCAGGAGTGGATCGAAACTGATCTGCGCGGTAAGTCTTTACTTAATTACTCCTTACTGAATAAAGGAACAGCGTTTTCACGAGAAGAACGCGAACAGCTCGGGCTTTTAGGTAAACTCCCCCATGAAATTGAGACGCTTGAGCAGCAAGTAGAGCGAGCTCGTCTTCAATACAAACGATATCCAAGTGTTCTTCAAAAGCATATCTATCTTAACAATCTTCATGACAAAAATGAGATTTTGTTTTATAAGTTATGCGCCCAAGATTTACAAGACATCTTCCCCATGATTTACACCCCTGGGGTGGGATCTGCCGTGAAAGAGTTCTCGCAAGAATTTCGTCAACCCCGCGGGCTTTACATCTCCTACCCTGACATCGACCACATTGATGAGATATTAGAAAACCGCACACACCCTGACATCGATTTATTTGTCGTCACCGATGGAGAAGGGGTACTAGGGATTGGTGATCAAGGCATAGGTGGGATGGATATACCCATTGCCAAACTCATCGTCTACACCCTTTGTGGGCTCGATCCTTACAAGGCGGCTCCCATCATGTTGGATGTGGGAACTGACAATCAAACGCTCTTGAATGATCCGATGTACCTTGGCTGGCGCCATAAACGCATCCGAGGTGAACAATACGACGAGTTCATGGATAAGTTCGTTACTGCCATCAAGAAACGATTCCCCCAATCGTTTTTGCATTGGGAAGACTTTGGTCGAGCAAATGCTCGACGGGTTCTTGAAAAGTATCAAGATGTACACTCAAGTTTTAACGACGATATGCAAGGGACAGGGGTCGTCACCTTAGCGGCGTTGTTGGCCGCCATTGGAGCTACGAACATTCCACTTGATAAACAACGAGTCGTTGTCTTTGGGGCAGGCACCGCAGGGGTGGGCATTGCCGATCAACTTTGCGATGCGATGGTTCGTGCTGGCGTCCCTTTAAGCGAAGCTCAGCGACATTTTTGGTTGATTGACAAAGATGGCCTGGTGATGACTGATAGCCCTCACATTGCCTCGTTTCAAAAACCCTACGCCAAGACCCCACAAGATATTACCGATTGGTCACAGACATCCACACTTGATTTAGAGACGGTGGTTCGCCAAGTCAAACCCACGATTTTGGTTGGTTGCTCCACCGTTCGTGGTGCTTTTACCGAAGAAGTCATCACTGAGATGGCCTCACATGTGGCAAGGCCGATTATTTTCCCACTATCAAACCCCACTGAAAACTGTGAAGCCCAACCGGAAAACATTTTGGCGTGGACCCAGGGCAAGGCACTGATTGCGACAGGGTCCCCTTTTGATGATGTTGAGTATGATGGCGTAGTTCACGACATTGCTCAATGTAACAATGCGCTTTCTTTCCCTGGGATTGGGTTGGGAGTCGTGGCCGTTGGGGCCTCTAAATTGACCGATAACATGCTCTGGGCGGCTTCTAATGCTTTGTCGAACATGGCCCCAGTGCGCAATGATCCTTCCAAAGGCTTGTTGCCGGCACTTAAGAGTGTTCGCCGTGTGGCGCTTCGAGTCGCAGAGAAGGTCGCTGAGCAGGCTTATGCCGATAAGGTTGCCACTTTAGAGTGCCATACCACCGTGGGTGATATGGTCAATAAGATTTTATGGCAACCCTATTACAGACCCATTAAGCCTTGTGAAGATAAAGACTAGTCTTTAATACCAAAAGGTCTCATACGATTAAGCACATTATCTTTACGGATGAAGTGATGGAACAGGGAGGCCAAAACATGAATAGACACCAATCCAATCACAGCGAATGATATCCACTCATGAGCGTCTCTAAAAAATTTAGATAAAGTGGGGTTGTGCTCAAAGACCGGTAAATCGATGCCAAAGAATTTCAATCCCCACTGGCCAAACATCGACATCAACATCCCTGAGACCGGCATTAACACAATAAGAAGCAACAGTGAGTGATGAGTCGCTTTTGCCGCAATACGCTCTTTTTTGCTTTGAGAGACATCGGGGGGTCTTTGGCCAAGGCGACGTACTATTAAGAACCCAAGACCGATAGCGACGAGTAAAACGCCTAGGGATTTATGTAAGAGGATATAGTCTAATGACTTAGGTGAGTCTTCGGGGATGAGCCACCAGCGGCTGTAGATGAGGTAGAATTGGGTGGTGAACAGGATAAAGATCGACCAGTGAAATAATTTGGTTAGTGAGCCAAACTGTTTGGGTGTGTTTTTGAGCGGCATCGACGACTCCTGTTATCGGGTTTTACACTTTAGATTCAGGTGAACTAAACTGAATCTAGTACCGTATTTTTGTGGCAAAGTGCATTAGACCCAAAATACGATGCAGATACAAGATCAATTTGCGACTCATAATATAATCAGCAAACATGAAGGTTTTTTATGCCTGAACAACAAACCAATCCAGAACAAGAAGTTTATTTAGGTCGACAACCTATTTTTGATACCGAATTAAACGTATTCGCTTATGAACTGCTCTTTCGCACAGATGTGGAAGGGGGTTGTCAGATTACCGATCAAGAGGAAGCCACTCGCTCTGTTATTTTAAACACGTTTGCCGAAATCGGTTTAGAGAAGGTCGTGGGTAGGCACAGTGCTTTTTTAAACATGTCTGAAGCCATGCTTCATGAGCCTTTGCCTTTGCCTGAGGATCGCGTCATCCTGGAAATTTTAGAGCATGTTGAGCCCAACGAAAAAGTCATCAAATCCTGCCAGAAACTTGTGGACATGGGCTTTAAGCTTGCCCTGGATGATTTTGAATACGATCAACGATTTATTCCATTGTTGGACATTTGCGAATACGTCAAAGTTGATGTTCGAGCCATGTCTATGGAAGATGTGAAGAAAACCGCTGAACTTGTATCCAAGCATAACGTGAAACTCCTGGCGGAAAAAGTTGAAACCAACGAGGAGTTTGAGCAATGCAAGGAGATGGGCTTTGAGCTCTTTCAAGGCTACTTTCTATCTAAACCAAACGTCATGGCTGGTAAGAAAACCTCAGCGGACAAGCTGACGGTTTCACGGTTATTGGCTGAGCTCAGAAAACCTGAAAATCAGGTCAAAGAAATTGAAAAACTGATTGCCAGTGATCCAAAGCTTAGTTTCAAATTACTACAAATCATTAATTCAGCGGCTTATGTAAAATCCAACGCTATTGAGTCTATCAGTCAAGCCATCGTTTACATGGGGCTTGAAAAGCTCAAGCAATGGGCCTCCATTATTGCCATGAGCTCGGTTGAGTCTCGCTCACCCGAGCTTATGATTACAGCCATGGTTCGAGCTAAAATGTGTGAGTTGTTGGCCCAAAAACTCTACCCAGGTGAAAAAGTCGATCGCTACTTTACTGTCGGGCTTTTCTCGCTTTTGGATGCGATTTTAGAGCAAGAGATGAGAAGCTTAGTTGAGCAAATTAATCTCGATGATGAAGCCTCTTCTGCGCTTTTAGAGCACAATGGCCATTTAGGGGAAGTAGTCAAAGACGTGTTGGCCTATGAACATGCCAAATGGGAAGAGCTTGACGTTGAGCACTTGCGTGCGGGCACGTATCGTGAAGCCTACCTTGAGTCCATCAATTGGGCCATGGACACCACCAAGGCGATTGGCGCTTAAAAAGCGCCAATCAGGTTGGACACAAAAATCACCCCAATCGCCACAGGCACAAACCAACGGATTAAAATTCTCCATGCGTTGTAAGCCATCTCAGAGCGCAGACCAAGCGTTTGCCTTTGAACGGCTTTGGGAATGACATAGCCTGCAAACAAGGCAAAGCCAAGACCACCAAGCGGTAATAGCACGAGCGTGGGCAACATCGTCAACAGGGCAAACAGATTGTAATCATGAATAAGGTGGACATCTTGCCAGACGTTGAACGACATCAACGCCCCAATCCCAATGATCCATGCCGTCAATCCAACGTACAAAGCGGACTTAAGACGCGAGAATTTAAACTTCTCAATGCACATCATGACCAAAGGCTCAGCTAGAGAAAACGTTGAGGTCCAGGCTGCAAACACCAACAGTAAGAAAAACAAGCTACCTATCCATTGCCCTTGAGGTAATTGGGCAAACGCTATCGGCAGTATCTTATACATCAAGCCTTCGCCAGCGGCCGCCGGTAATTGATACTCAAACACAATGGGGAATATCGCCAGACCAGCTAACATGGCTACTAAGGTATCCAATAGGGCGACCCACCCTAGTGTGCGACCCAATGAGGTCTTCTCGGGCAAATAAGCCCCGTATACCAAAAGAGCTCCGGCTCCTAAGGCAAGCGTGAAAAAGGCATGGCCAAGGGCTGAAATTAAAATTTGAGCATTGAGCTTTGAGGCATCAAACGCGAACAAAAAGTGCACGGCATCACCAAAGTGGCCTAAAGTCATCCCATAGATGACTAAGGCTACTAGGATAAAGAACAAAAAGGGCATCATGATCTTAGAGGCTGTGCCAATACCCTTATCAACGCCACGGGCAACAACAACAAGCGTCATCACCATAAATAGACTGTGCCATATCAGAAGCTGCTTAGGATCGGCCAAAAAGGTGTCCCATAAGCCTGATATTTGCTCAGCAGACATGCCGGCAAAACTGTTTTTCAGTGAAAGGACCAAATAGCCGACCGACCATCCAGCAACCACGGAGTAAAAAGAAAGGACACTCAGAAGTGCTAAAGCACCCATCCAACCGAGCATCCCCCACGTTTTGGTCTTATTGACCTTAGTGGCAAGCTCACTCAAGGCGTCTACGGGGTTCTTTCTGGCCAATTTGCCAATCATGACTTCTGCCATCATGGTGGGTACGCCTATGATTAAGACACAAGCTAAATAGACAATCACAAAGGCACTGCCGCCGTTGTCGCCCGCCATGTGGGGAAATTTCCAAATATTACCTAGACCGACGGCTGCCCCTGTGGTTGCCATGATAAAGACAAAAGTCGAACGCCATTGGCCATGGCGTGTAAGAGGGGCCTTAGAGTCACTCATAAAGTCAGTCTTATTAATATTAAGATATTACGTGCCTGACATTATACGAGCCTATGAATCGAATCAAAAGCCTAACTTAACTCGTTTATTGTTGGATTCTAAGCTCATCTGTGGATTCGGGTGCCATGAAGGAGTCTTCCTGCTGATCGAGCATTTCATCGACCTGCTTGGCCAACCTATCCCAATCATCCATATCGTCTTCGGGGGCCTCATAGGAGGAAAAGTTAGGGTTAGGAGCCCCGCCTAGTTCGATGGCATGGTTTGTATCGGCGACCATGGTCATCTCAGGCAGGATACGGCTTGGATCATAGTCATCCATTTCTGCTTTGAGGTGTCGATGATACTCATCTTCATTCATCTGTAAAAACTCATGAGTGAGCCGGTTCGGACTGTAATGCTCTCCTTGCATATCCCCGGATGCTAGCCTGTCACGGATACGAGCGTTGAGTTCCAGTGCGGATTGTTTTTGTTCTGAGACTAGTTCATTGAACATGGCGGCGTATTGGGGATTATGAAGCTTGGTGGAATCGTTCATTGCCTCGGATATATCTGCCAGCGTAGTAATAAGGTGATCGATCTCATTTAGGTTATATAAGATGTACTCACTTTTGGGGCCTGCAAGTTTTCCGATGGTGTCCATGGTGATGGTGACCATATCCAATACATGCCTTTGAATATCTAAGGCAATATTGGGCACGACGTTCAATAGGTTGTCCGTGATGAGTTTTGTGTTCGCGTAAATATCGGAAGAGATAGCCCATGAAAAGGCATCCAAATAGGTTTTTTTAATGTTATCGTAGGAAAAGGGAGGGCCTGCAATTTGGGATTGCGCGACGGCCTTGAACACATTCCAGGTCTCAGCCACCCCGATGATGCTCGGATCAGCTTCTTCTTCGTACATATCCTCAAAGTCGTAATGCATTTTGGCTTGATCTTCAATGGAACGATGCGAAGGTACTTGGATTTGTGAAAATTGGGTCCCTTCAAGATAGCTTGATAACGTGCGAATGTAAGCATCTGAATAGGGGGCGTCATCGGCCTCCACTAGGCTTAAGATATGAGACAACATACTCTGGGATTTGTTTTCCAAACGACGTAAGTCGACAAAATCATGCATCACCTCTGGGATCCAGTCTTTGATTTTCAAAGGCGCACTCAACAGGAGTTTAATCTTTTTCTGATCCATCATCTCTTTTTTGATGATTTGTTCCATGCGGACGTGCCAAATGAACATAAAGTCCTCGACTTGCTCATAGAAGAAAAAGGTCTCTTTGTTCACTAAGCTAGTCAATTTCAACACCAATTGAAAAAGCAGTTTGGGGGTCGGCGGTGATGTAGTCTTCGAAAGTTTTTCTTTCAAATGATGCACAATGGCCATCATACTTTCTTGCTGACCGAGTATGTTCCCGTTTTGGATGAATAGGGGGTTTATGTCGTGGGCAATGGCATGCTCAAAGAGTTTGATCAGATCATTAAAGCTGGCTTTTTCAACCAGAGCAGGCGTCATATAACGCTCTTTCATGGTTTTGGTGTAAATGGTTGATAGTGCTTGCTTACCTGATTTACGAAGTAACTGAGCTTGCCAAGAATCCTGAGGCCAGCAAAATAGTCTGGCATCGATTTCACGGTTCATTTTCGATGGCTGAACGCCCATTTTCTGGTGACGTTGTTGCATGTGCTCAAGCTTGTCACCAATCTTACCCAAAACAAGGTACTGCTGCAGTTTGGGCAGCGAGTTTTTCAGGCGATGGATTTTCTCTTGCAAACGTTCAAAGGTGGGTAGCTGGTCAAAATGAACCAGCTCAACAGGGACAGAGCCGGGGACCACGAGTTCCATTTTAGGGCGTGGTAAATCCATGTCTTTGATGATGCCTTCAAACAGTGAGCGATAGAGGAGTTCGCTGACGGCAAACCAGCCTTGCTCCAGAGCGTGTTCATAGGCATGCACAAAAAAATCATACAATTGCATGACTTGCTTTGGATCTTGACGAAGCGTTTTAGGAGATTGCACTTGATAGAGCATGGTATCAGCGATTAAGTACTGAAACTTTTGCTCAAAGTCTATCAGCGGCGTCAACTGTTCAAAGGTTTCTTTTTGCTTATCGTGCCAAAAGCTTTGTTTGAGCAATGGGACTGTCACATCGGCAAACAAAAGTTTCATATGATTACGAATGTCGGTGGCAAATGACTTTGCATGGGCTTTAAAATCGGCTTTAGTTAATTGGCCACTGGCCGCCTTTTCAATGGCGCCCTCCCAAACAGAAGGCTCTGGGTTGTGCTCGTTTACCGAAACAGGGTCGTAGTCTAAAACCGCCCAAGCAGGCATGGTGGATGACTTATTTAAAATGGTTTTAGAAAGCGCCAAACTCAATTGATGATTGACTCTCGGGTAAGAGCTAAAGGGGGCAAGCTTCATGGCTTGTTTGATGAGCTCTTGCACAGGCTGCAATTCTGGTTCAGACATGATGTCTGGGCTCACTTGCGTCATGATGTCATACGTAAGAACGAGCACGCTTCGAAGCGTTCTCGAGCCTAAATGATAGTCATCGATGGCCCACTGAAGCTGGCAGGTTAAGCGCTTACCGTCAACCTCAACCCCTTTGAGATGCTCAAGAAAGTCTCGATAGCTGGCTTGTTTTTTCGCCGAGACTACCCGAAGGGTTTGCATGATTTTATTCAACATGGCATGCTCGCGCTCGCTTTGACAGCAGGCGTTAAATCGCTCTAAGGATTTGAGGACCCATGGCGATTGCCCATCTACATCAAAAAGGGCAAACTGCTTGACCATCATATGCAAAAATTTAAACAATCGTATCTTTTCTTTGGTCGGCAGTGCATCAAGCATCGTTCGCAGATCTTGCATTAAAAATGTGATGTTCGAGTGCCAAAGCATCGATTGAGCAATGCGATTCATTTGTGATGAGTTATAAAGCCCTTGGGATATCTCCATCACGACCTGGTTGGCAATGGAGTCATCGTATAAAAGAGTGTTGATGATGGTGATGGTCTCTGAGACACGATTTAAGTGCTCGCGATAATTGGGTTGGACGGTGTCAATAAGTTTTTTCAGTTGAATCAAAGGGTCAATATCTACGGCTAAGCCAAAGCGAGACATGACCTTCTTGATGGTTAGTTTTACCCCCTTATCTTGCTCAAACACTCGAAAGTGACTGATGAGCTGCATCAGTGGCATAAACTCACTGTGGTAATGGCGTACCGAAACTTTGAGCCGATTTAAAGTATTTAAAAACCCTTTTGAAGGCGAATCGAAATCAACCTCGTCTAACATTTTCACGAGTGCTTTGTATTCAAACTCCATTTGCAACAAATGATGAGAGTGCTCCGTAAAGTTAATGTTGGCAAAAACACGATGCTTTTTTAAATGGGCAATGAGAGCCTTGTGCTCACAAAAGACATCCATGGCTTCTCGAATGGCCCGAACATAGGCGAGATTGAGCTCGCCCATGACGCGTTGAAGTTGCTCTAATTGAGCAGCTCGCCACTCTGAAGACAAGGCTGGGCGCACCACATTCTTAGGTCCTAAAGGTTCAATCAGCTTGAGAAACTGCTCTCGTTTTTGAGCTGGGGTCAAAGGAGAGGGGGCTTTGGCCTCTTGCTGGGCGTCTGAGCCGGTTGCCAAGGTTGGGTTTGTCTTATTATCCATGCAGGAAATCCTGTATCTTGCTGCTTATCTAATGGACAGCCTCCAGGTCATTAAGGTTCCCATTGGAAAAGTTCGGTTTGACCTTGATAAACGCTTTCCAAGAGCCTATGCCCCCCAGTTTTGATAAGACCTATCTCGAAAATTGCCTTTCTTTGTAGGTACCCTGTTTTGCAACATTGGGTATTTATTCAGGCCACCTTCGGCTCAAGAGTATTGACACTCTTAGTATCTAATCGTTAAGTTTAAGGGAGTGAGTAATCATGGTTTGAGCTTTGAGAGGGACTCAATCTGGATAGGCGAGAATGAGCAAACGCATGAATAAAACGCCTATCACTGCTGACTCAAAAGTCGTATCGTACGGCGTCTTCATTGGACAAAATCCTTTCCATCATGTCGGATGCTAATTTTTGTAACTTGACCTTTTTTGTTTTGTATTGGATTCATTGGCTTCGGGTTCGATGGCTTTTGTTTGTGATGGGATGGGTTGGGTGTCAGTCGTTGGGACGATATGAGATTCATTATGTGAGTGTCGAGCGGTAATGATGGCTTTTGAGCTCACAGGGCTTTGTACAAGCTCACTTGCCTCAACCACTGATCGACAAAGATCATGAACCTCTTGTTCAGAGGATAACGGGCTTGATATCACGATGGCTTTTCGGTTGTTTTTCAAGGCTTTAACGTAAAGATCGGAAGAAAAAGCTTGACACCATTGGTGGTCATTGGGAGCTGTTATAGGCTTAATAAGAATATGCCAACCTTGCTCACCCCCATCGTTTATTGTCCCTTTTTTGACTTTGATCCTAAATTTTTTCAGGGTTTCTTGGTCTTGTGAAAAGTATTCATTTATTTGTGCTAAATTATCGTTTAATGAGACTTTGACAGCATGAGTGGCTTCGATGCGCTCGAAGCTGTGTAGTAGGGTGGTGATGTCTTCTCCACGAGCATCTTGAGTCGAAGCAGGCGAAGTGATGACCAAGGCATTACCATTGGTTACCGGTTTTTTATATAAAATTGAATGGGTACCAACGGACATCAACTCATTGATCCAATCATCGCCAAACGCTTTGTCAATGGGCTCTATTTGGAGATGCCATCCTTGGTCGCCCTCAGAGTTAATGGTGCCTTCCCTCAATACCACAGAGAATTTGCCGGCAAGATCATCCCTTAAGTTCAACTGTTCAACAAGCGTATGCTTCATTTCTCCCAGTTGAAACTTTTGCATCGCTTGCTGCTGAGCTGGATTGAGTGATGGGACAGGCACATTGAGACGGGACAGTGTGCTCATGAGCTGCTCACCTATGGGCGTGCTAAACCACGTTTCGCACGCTAAAGCATACAGGTCTGGACCATAAGGCTCCAGTGCTGAGGGTTCAACATGATCGAGTAGCCCCTTATAGGTCAACGCGTAAAGGAGTTCGTGATGGTTTGGGTTAACATGAAGCTTCTGCAATGCCGTTGTAACTAACAAAGTGGATTGTTTCTGAAGGACATCATTGGGCAGCTTCATGAGTATATCGATCATGACTTTTGGGCACTCATCAGACAACAGGAGTTGAGTGACCCAATTCGTGTGGGTTTGGGGGTTTTCGAGGGCCTGTCTGAGTAAGTTGGTAGAAAAGCCGATCAAGAAGAATTTTTTTCTGTTTATATCGTCAGCAAGTTTCGTACATATGCGCTCAAATAAAACATAATTTGGGATTCCGACAAATTCATTTAATGCTTTTAACAAATTGACATTGCTCTCATCGAGAGCTCTCGCCCATAGAGCTTCAATTTCCTCTTCGCTGCCTTGTATTAACGAGCTTTGATACAAAGGCTTGAGTAAGTCAAAAGTGAAACCATCATCTCTTGCAAGGTCGGCTTTTAAAAGTTCGCTTGGGTCAAATTGATCCAAGCCACCCAGCTCATTAATTCTCTCGGCCATATCCTCTTGTTTGATTTCCTTATTTTTGTAGAGCTCTATTAAGAGAAGCTTCGCAAATTCTGGATTCTTGTCTACCAATAAGTCCATCAGAGTTGGATCGTAAGCGTCGCTGAACGAGTCTAAGTCGGTTTGAGTCAGTACAATGCCGTGACTTTCAAAGATGGCATAAAGTTCTCCAGGCTCCTCTGCGACAGCCAGCGCGTAATTCAACGCCTCATGTCCGCTTTTTTCTAAAAATTCACCGATGTTATTGCCCGCAAGTTCAAGGGCAAGATTTGTTTTCTCTAAACAAAGAAGAATTTGGAAAGAAGATACTTGATATCGGGGCTCGAGCGCTTTAAGAGCCGAAATAACCTCAGAAGCCTGAACAGGACCGAATGGCTCCACTTCAGTACCTGTCATGTCGTTCGCTTCTGCTTTTTCGTAATAGTTGACTAAAGCACTGTAAGCCACCATGCCTGGATTTTCTTCCGCTAATAGTCTTTGTAGTTCTTCGTCAACACCCATCTTCATTAATGCTCGGATGACACCGGAAGGAATCTCGCCTTCAAATATTTGCTCTTTGGCTAAAGTGATAAGCTCTCGCTTGTTATGTCGACAAACTTTTATGCCTTTGACAAATGCGCTTGCATAGGAATTGTCTAAATGAGCTCCTGTGTGATCAAGAAGTTGTTTTAAAATCCCATAATTACCATCGCACATGGCTTGTTGAAAACCGTTTTCATCATGGCTATGAACCAAGAAAGGATCTGCACCTGCTTGCAGCAGGAGGGAAATCAGAACAGGGTTGTTGTGATAAATAGCCTTATGCAGCGCTCCGTTACCATGCCCATCTTCAATCCCTAGGTTAACGTAGTCTCTAATTTGATCTTGAGTACAGCCAAGATCTTCTTTTAGCGAATCCAAAATAAGCTTGGCTTGAGCGAAGTTGTTTTCTTGGATTGCGATATAAAGGGGGGTGCTTCCCTTAAAAGATTCCAGACATTGCGATGGGTCCATGTCAATCAGAGCCTTGACCGTCTTAGGTAAACTTTGTGAGGCGAGGGCTATGCAAAGGGGTGACACCCCTTGGTCACCACGAACATCACGGTTTATGCCCTTCTTCATAAGCTCATGGATCGAGTCATACCCATTGCTACATGCACTTGCCAATAGGGCGTTAAAGCCTGTGATTCGCTTATTTTTATCCCTTGCTAGATTGTGACCATATTTGGTTTCTAGATCAGTTAACTCCTTTTCTCGGTAGTATTCAGATAAAGCCTCAAGGGCTTGAGAACGCAGCGATGAGAAGCGTTCTTTATCGTAATGATAAGGGTTGAGGTTTACTTGAAGTGAGATAGGCCATCTTTCATCGTCCGCGCTTAGATTATTATCTTGCAATTGCTGAATACCTTCTTTTAGATTTTCTCGCAATTGGTGATAACAACGGTTAAGACCCTCTTCGGTCATGGGGTAAGCATATTCAACAAAATTGGGATCATAAAATTTGATCTCATCTTCTTGCATCCAAAGTGCCATACAGTGTCCTGGAACACCCAAACTGATCATTTGACGCTCCCCGACAGGTTTTAATTTTGTCAAAAGGCTTACAAAGTCCTCCGCGTTCATGGTATCCGCCATTGACAAAAGTGGCTCTTTAACGGATTCATTGGGTTGGATAATTTCGATACCACTTTGTTTGAACTTTTTTTCATTGAGCATCGTGAATTCGATATTGCTGACCCAAGAGAACTGTGAATTCTCGGTTATGTAGTTAGTCTGTATATCCTGTAATATTTCGATTTCACGGATAAACTCCATGATATCTTCTTTGTAAATTGGATCGCCCGATGGGGTAAAAAGATCTGGGTTTTCAAAAGTAATGCTCTCGCACAACTCTTTGAATTCGTCCCCACGCCCAGATGCCTTGTAGAGCGAATAAAGTGTACTTAATCCATTACATACGCCCGCTCTGCTGAACGGCTCTTTTCTGCCATACAGAGATGTCGCATAACGATTCACCGTTTGAATGATAATGCTCTGATTCATTAAGACCCTCAAAAAAGCTCGCTTTCATGAATCTTAAGACCAATAGGTGGCTATATAGTTCGCCTGAGGGGTAGGGTATGCCGTGAGGCAATTTACCTTGGTTGTTGATTATGACCCAATACTTTTTGACCCATCACGTTGAAGATGACTCATTTTTCACATCGTGCACACGCACTAAAAGACAAAATCTTATTGAAGCCTTTGAACAGCTACAACCTGGTCAACCATCCAATATTGTGCTCAGCAGCAAATCATGGTCAAATGATAAATAAGTTAATCAACTTAAAGTGTTTGTATGTCAGTTTGGAAAAGTTCCTCAAAACATAAACAGTCGCTGTTTAGCTTATTAGCCACTCGAATTTCTCGCGTCTTTGTCCGCCGTTCTAAGGCCATAGAATCCGTGGCGCTAGAGCAGCGTGAGGCTTTGATGCAGGCGCTGCCGGAAGGCACTTCTAAAGACTGGATGAAAGCCTTAGACCATTTGCAGCCTAAAATTCGGCACATGCGTAATCAAATCGATGACATGTGTAATTCGATTCCCTCTTTTGATTTGCTCGCCGCAGGGACCTTTTTATTGCAGCTGGATTTGATACTCATTAAAGTACGTCAAAACGTAAACAATTACGAAAGACGCATCAAAGATATGGGGCACGAAGTGCCAGAGTCCAAAGCGTTGTGCGACATGGCTGAAAAAGTTAAAGCTCAATGCGTTCAGTGTTACCGTCATGTGGCGGTTCTTGGTGCCATGATGGATAAGCGTACCCACGAGCAGCTCAACTGTCCTGAAATCATTGAGCAAGTCAAAGCCTTAGAATCTCATTCAAAAAAATTAACCCTTATGATAAGTGACTGGAATGAGATGGTCCTCAAAAAGGATCCGCTTTATCATAAGCTTTTTGAGGCGGAGTTGTTTCGTACGCTGTTAGAGATGGAAAATCATCCAGAGGCTCGATTCTCGCAACAGGAAAACTATGCAACCCCAACCACGACCGGTCCTTTGCGTGACAAAGCGCAAATGATCGTAGAGCCCGATTTAAGAAAGTTGGGTTTCCAGTTGATCACAGGCTACGAGAGCTTAAAGCGCTGTGCCATTCTGTATCAAGGCGAACGGTTAAACCCAACGCTTGAAAAACATAAAGCCATCATTGAAGAATATTTTCTGGTCGCCACGCGCGTGGATAAAACTGAAAAAGATTTAATTGAGGCCTTGGCATCCTTGTTTGTGGTTTTGGATAGCATGCGTTTTGTCCATCACAAAGGGTTTACCGATAAGCTCAAGCACGTGAAACGGATGCTCAAACAAGAGTTGACCCAGATGGAGTGGGGCAAAGCTTGTCTGTCAAAAACTCAAATGAGCTCAAAAGACAAGCTCAGCTTAAAAGAGCGGTTTAGATAGATTCAATCGATAAGAATGATGGCAACCACGGCTCGGTTTTCACTTGAGAGCACAGAAAAGGTGTGGCAAGCGGCTCTCGAGTCCATGAACTCAAACCCTATGCCCTTCGATAAAAAGGCACTCATCAGCGATGCTGGAGGGACCTGACAGGTCGAGCCGGTGCCCAGCAAAACTACTTCAGGTTTTAAATCAAAGACCGGTTCCAAATCGTGCTCGCAAACCTCATTCTTGTGCTGCATGGCAAAAGGTTGGCAAATCTTAGGGCTTACCATCACACTTTGTTCGTACCAAGTGTCGTTAATCAATAGCCGATGAGGCTCATATTGCCTAATATGGAATAAGGATGGATTATCGTCTTGAATCAATAGCATAATGCAAACATAACCGTGGCTTTTTACCCAGTATATCAAGTTGCACTACTGACGAAAAGACATATGCTTAAAGTATTGGCCTGCCTAAGTCTCGCAAAAGGACCTCGATCATATGGACACACATTTCAACATCGATTGCCTGCCTCCTTATGTTTTCAACTTGATTGGCCAAGAAAAACACAAACTTATCGCCTCTGGCCATGACATCATTGATCTGTCCATGGGCAATCCCGATGGGCCTGCGCCTGACGTGATTATTGAGGAACTTATCAAAAAGGCTCAATTGCATAACATGCACCGATACAGTGTCTCGGTTGGCATTGAGCCGCTTCGACAAGCCATCAGCGATTGGTATCAAGAACAATTTAACGTCTCGATTTGTCCGAACGAAGAAACGATCACGACCATTGGGGCGAAAGAAGGGTTAGCGCACTTAGCTTGGGCGATGATTCAAAAAGGGGATGAAGTGATTGCCCCGGATCCGTGTTACCCGATTCATCATTACGCTTTTTTATTGGCAGGCGCTTCTATGCGTCCTGTCGCCTTACACAACCCAGCACAATTTTTAGACGATCTAAAAAAAGAGTGCGACCAAAAGCCTCCCAAAGCAGTCGTGGTCAATTTTCCTTCAAACCCTTCGACGTTATGCGCCGATGAGGCATTTTTTAAAGAACTTGTGGATTTAGCCCTACACCATCAGTTTTGGGTGGTGCACGACTTTGCCTACGCCCACCTTGGTTTTGATGGGTACAAGCCGAGTTCTATTCTTGAGATCCCTCGGGCGAAAGAAGTGTGCGTCGAGGTGTACTCACTCTCAAAAACCTACAACATGGCGGGATGGCGAGTAGGCTTTGTGTCAGGTAACAAACAACTTGTGGGTGCCTTGCGGATGATTAAGTCCTATGTGGATTACGGCATGTTTGCACCGATTCAGCACGCGGCTGCCACCGCCTTAAGGCTGCCCCAAGTGCATATTGATGATATTGTGGATGAGTATCGCGATCGCAGAGACGCTTTAGTCGAAGGTTTAAACGAGATAGGTTGGCCGGTAGACTCACCGAAGGCCACCATGTTTTTATGGGCGAAAATCCCCGATCAATTTAAGTCCTTGGATTCATTAGAGTTTACTCGTCGTTTAATGCACGAAGCAGGGGTTTTAGTCTCCCCGGGGGTGGGGTTTGGCAAACAGGGCGAAGATCATGTACGCTTTGCCTTCATAGAGGGCGTAGAGCGCACCCAAGAAGTCATCCAGCGATTAGGCAATTTTTTTGAGAAAAAGTGAGGCGGTTTTGGGCAAAGTGAAGGTAGGGCTTCTGGGGTTAGGAACCGTTGGTGCCGGCACCGTTCAGGTGCTTCGTGATAATCAACTCGACATCACAAGACGTTGTGGCTCATCCATTGATATTGTGGCCGTCAGCACCAAAAATCCAGAAAAAGCTCGTGGCATCGATGTGAATGGTTTAGCCTTTATGAGCTCGCAAGCCCTTGTTGAAGACCCGAACTTGGATATTGTGGTTGAGCTTATCGGTGGCACGGATGTGGCCAAAGAACTCGTCGCCCAAGCCTTACGACAGAAAAAGCATGTGGTCACAGCCAATAAAGCGCTCATAGCCACTCATGGAAACGAACTGTTCGATTTAGCGTATCAAAATGACTGCATATTAGCCTTTGAAGCCTCTGTTGCTGGCGGCATTCCTATCATCAAGTCCATTCGAGAGGGCTTAGGGGCAAATCAAATTTCTCAATTGGTTGGGATCATCAATGGGACCTGCAACTACATTCTTTCTAAAATGCGCCAAGATGGGCTCAGTTATGAAACAGCACTGAGCCAAGCCAAAGCCTTGGGTTATGCCGAAGCCGATGAAAGCTTTGATGTGGATGGCATCGACGCCGCTCACAAATGCGCCATTTTAGGTTCTATTGCGTTTGGGATCCCATTAAGCTTTGACAAAGTTTTTACGCAAAGCATTCGCACCATACAAACCAAAGACGTCGAATACGCAGGTGAGCTTGGTTATGAGATCAAGCAGTTATCGGTTGCCAGAGCCTTTGAACATGGCATTGAGCTTCGTGTGTCACCTTGTCTTATTCCAAACGATGCCATGCTGTCGTCCGTTAATGGAGCCATGAACGCTGTATGGGTCATGGCCAATGCCGTTGGACCAACCATGTACTATGGGCAAGGGGCTGGGGCCGGACCTACGGCATCTGCGGTTGTCGCAGACATCATGGAAGTTGCTCGATTATTGGAATCTGCCAAAGAACACCGCGTACCCTCCTTAGCCTTTCAAAAAGAGTCGCTCTCATCGATTCATGTGCTCGAGCCCGACCACTATGTGTCAGGAGCGTATCTTCGTATTCAAGTTGAAGACAAGCCAGGGATGTTGGCAAAAATTACTAACATACTTGCGCACCATGAAATCAGTGTAAACTTGATGCTGCAAAAAGACGAGCACGATGAACGCAACTGTGTGCCTTTGGTGTTGTTGACTTATGCATGTGCGTGGGGCGCCACCAAAGACGCCATAAAAGCCATCGAAGCACTCGATGGAGTGCATGAAGACGTTGTTTGGATCGCCATGGAAGACATTGACTCATGATCAAAGCTAGCCCAGGACTCATTGAACGCTATTTCGACCATTTGCCCATTGAAGATCGCTCAAAAATTGTGACCTTAGGCGAGGGCAATACGCCTTTAATTGAAATTGATGATCCGCTTTTTCCCCAAGGCTTGCAGGTCTTTTTAAAATTTGAAGGCACCAATCCGACCGGCTCGTTTAAAGACCGAGGGATGACGATGGCGGTCACCCGTGCTCATGAACAAGACTCAAGAGCCGTGCTTTGTGCCTCAACGGGGAATACATCAGCCGCTGCAGCCGCGTATGCGGCCAAAGCAGGCATGCAATGCTTTGTGGTGATTCCAGAGGGCAAAATTGCCATGGGCAAGCTCGCCCAAGCAATGATTCATGGCGCTCATGTGGTGCAAATCCAGGGTAACTTTGACGATGGGATGAACCTAGTCAAATCCTTGGCCCAAGAGCTGCCCATTACGTTGGTCAACTCAGTGAACCCGTACCGATTGGAAGGTCAAAAAACGGTGGCTTTTGAGGTGGTCGATACGCTCGGACAAGCCCCTGATTACCATTACCTTCCCGTTGGCAATGCCGGTAACATCAGTGCACACTGGATGGGGTATAAAGAATACCAAGCTTTGGGTCGTATTGAGAAGATGCCCGTGATGGTCGGGGCTCAAGCCAAAGGCGCGAACCCATTCATTCAAGGGGGGCCGATTGAAGCCCCTGAGACCATAGCCACAGCGATTCGCATCGGTAACCCTCAAAGCTATGACAAGGCTGTGAATGCTCAGACTGAATCCAAAGGTTGGTTTTTAGAGGTGAGCGATGAAGCTATTTTAGAGGCGCAAAGTCTATTGGCTTGCAAGGGCGTCTTTTGTGAACCGGCTTCAGGGGCCTCTTTTGCCGGTCTTATTCAAGATTTGAAAAAAGGCAAAGGTCCCAAAGAGGGCTCGGTGGTGTGCACCTTAACGGGGCATGGACTCAAAGATCCGCAAATTGCCATTGAACAGGCCAAACATCCTTTGGTCACCGTTGGCGCAACATTCGATGAAATAAAAGCATACTTAGAACAAAAATTATTATGAATACTTTCTATTTGATTACCCCTGGTCTTAATCAAGAGCAGGTCCTTCCTCTTTTGGATGAATACTGCCCAAAGGGGCGAAAACTCCTTGCCAAAGCGACTAAAGTGCCTGATAGGGCGGCTTGTTTGGAGAGCGCTCTAAAAGCTCATCTGCAAGGCTTTGGCCAAGGTGAGTTGCCCATTGGTGCGCTAAGTGCCTTGAGCTTTGGAGTCGTTGAACCAAATGGTCAATCGCAGTGGGCCAAAGCGGATCCGTGTTTTTTTAAAGCAGACGCGCATACGGTGTACTGTCTTGGGGGGCAGCTTTTGCAGCTGAGTGGCGAGCAAGCCCAAACTATGATTGATGATTTGAATGTGGATTTAAAAGAAAAAGACTTATCTTTGATCATGTTGAATGAAATATCCTGGGTTCTTAAGTTAAATCGCCCTATGGATGCTTGCACCAACACCTTACAGGATGTCTTATCGAAATCTATTTTTGAGCTGATGCCAACAGGGCCAGACGGGATTGCCTTAAATCAATTGTTTACAGACATTCAGTTGATGCTCAAACCTCATCCGATCAATGTCGAAAAAGAACAAGCTATGGACTTGCCTGTCAATGGATTATGGCTTTATGGCCTTGGAGGGTTACCCGAACAAGTTGTCACGACTTTAGATGGTCTGTATTCAAACGACACGTATGTCCAAGGCATGGGGAAATGCGCCAACATTGCCACCGGTGGGTTACCAAGCGGCCTAGACTCGCTTAGCAAACATGAGCAATGCGCTGTGGTGGATACCGAGCTTCTTGACATCATGGCCATAAGCGAGCAAGCCAAAGTCATTGAAAAGTTAAAAACATGGGAGAAACTCTGGTTTGGTCCATTGTTTGATGCCCTTCAAAACAATGCGGTCAAAAACGTCTGCATTGAGCCTTGCGATACCTATCAGTATCAAGTGGGGAAAAGGCAATTGAAATACTTTTGGCGTAACAATGCCATGGAGGCTCAAACATGAGCGAGGTTAAAACCTTAAGTTTACCTAAACCCATCATTCAAGCACGCACGCCGAAACCAGAGTTGCTGGACGAGGCTCAAGCTATGGGGATTGATCCATTGATGGCGAGGGTGATCGCATCAAGACCCATCCAGCATGAACTAAAGACCTGGTTTAAGCCGACCCTTAAAGATTTAGATTCTCCGTCTTCTATGGCCGACATGGACAAAGCGAGCGATCGTTTGATACAAGCCATTGTTCAAGGCGAGGTAATTGGGATTGAGACCGATCACGATTGCGATGGTCAAACGTCCCATGCGGTGATCTACCAAGCTCTAACGGATACCTTTCAACACCCAAAAGAAAAAGTGGCCTCCTTCATTGGGCACCGTATGCAGGAGGGGTATGGCCTTTCAGACTCTTTGGCGAAGCGTATCTTGGCAACCGAGCCAAGGCCGACTCTTGTGATTACGGCCGATAATGGTTCCTCCGATGAGCCTCGAATTAAAATGCTCAAAGAGGAGGGCATTGATGTCATTGTAACCGATCACCACTCCATCCCAGAGACAGGGATCCCAGCCAGTGCCCACAGCGTATTGAACCCCACGCGTGATGATTGCCAATACCCAGATCCTTACATTGCCGGCTGCATGGTCGCATGGCTTTATATGTCATGGACACGAAGCCAACTCGTCAAAGGAGGGCACTTAGGCCCCGAGACGCCTTCACTCAAATACTTGCTTGATTACATTGCGGTAGGCACCGTTGCCGATTGTGTGTCGTTGAGCAAAAGCCTGAATAATCGAATTGTGACGCGAGCAGGGCTTGCTCAAATCAGTCAATTTGAACGCCCTTGTTGGCGTGCCCTTAAAGAGACCGTGGCCAATCCAATTACCTCAGAGGATTTAGGTTTTCGGGTTGCCCCAATGCTCAACAGCGATGGACGTCTTTCTTGTGCCTTTGGCTCGGTGAGTTTTCTCATGTCGGACAATGACATTGAGGCGCTCAAATGGTCCAACGCATTGATTGAGACGAACCAAGAGCGAAAAGCCATCCAAAACAACTTGACCGATGCGGCCATCCAACAGGCGTTAGAGATTGATCATCCGAATAAAAAGTCATTGACCATCTTTTTGCCAGAGGGGCATGCTGGGGTTCATGGGATCAGCGCCTCTCGCCTTAAAGACGCCTTTGGAAAGCCCGTGTTTATTTTCTCACCCAAAGTGGGTCAAGATCACCTCATTTCAGGATCGGGCCGTTCCATCGATGAGTGCCATCTGCGCGAAGCATTGGGCCTTATGCACGAGCAAAACCCTGATTTGATGGATAAGTTTGGCGGTCACCGAGGAGCCGCTGGCGTGACCATCCCCAAAGCGAACTTAGAGGCCTTTTCTGTGGCATTCGAGCAAGCATGCCAAAAGCAGGTTGATTTTGCCTTAAAACCCATTCTGCTCAGTGATGGTCCCTTTGATGATGCCAACTTTGATGTGGAGTATCTTCGTCACTTCAATCGGGCCCTTGAGCCGTTTGGGCGAGAGTTTGAAGCCCCTTTGTTTGAGTGGAAAGGCGAGATTCAATACTTAACCGCCATCGGTAAGACGAAAACGCACGCCAAATTTACGCTCATACGAGGGGATAAGCGCTACCCATGTGTGTGGTTTAGCGCCAAACAATCCGAAGATGAGCCCTTTGACGTTCAAAACGGCGACACGGTTACCATTCTGTTTAGTCCCACAATCGACACCTTCCGCGATGTGCCCAGCGTAAAAGCCATGGTTCGCCATGTTGAGTTAACTAAATAGTGACTTTGGTGTTGAACTGACTGGTCACGTTCAACACCATTCGGTACACTATGGCGATTTGGTGCGGATAGAGTTTTAGCATGAACGCTGAAGAAATAAATCAGTTAAACAACAAAATAGATGATTTGAGTCAACGATTGGATGCCATTCGGGGGTATCTTTGACTTAGATCTAAAGCGAGAGCGTTTAGAGGAAGTCAATCGAGAGATGGAGAACCCTGAGCTTTGGAATGATCCGGAGAAAGCTCAGAGCTTTGGAAAAGAAAAAGCCTCTCTCGAGGCCGTTGTGTTGTCGTTTGATGAACTGACCGTCTCTTTGGTGGATCATAAAGATTTGCTGGAGATGGTGGTTGAAGAAAAAGATACCGACTCGTTTGCCGACATTGTCACCCAAGTGGATGACGTTGAAACTCAGGTCGAGCGATTGGAATTTCAGCGCATGTTCTCTGGGCAGATGGATGCCCAAGATGCGTATTTAGATCTTCAGGCCGGCTCTGGCGGCACCGAAGCTCAAGATTGGGCTGAGATGTTGCTTCGTATGTACCTTCGTTGGGGCGAGTCTAAGGGCTTTAAAGTCACCTTATTGGAAGCTTCTGATGGAGACGTGGCTGGCATCAAAGGGGCAACCATCAAGGTGGAAGGCGAATACGCCTTTGGATGGTTGCGAACAGAGACCGGGGTGCATCGATTAGTCCGTAAATCACCGTTCGATTCAGGGAATCGACGACACACGTCCTTTGCGGCAGTGTTTGTGTCGCCTGTGATTGATGACTCCATTGAGGTCGACATCAACCCAGCTGATTTACGCATCGATACCTATCGTGCCTCTGGGGCTGGTGGGCAGCACGTTAACCGAACTGACTCGGCCGTGCGGATTACTCACCAACCTACGGGCATTGTGGTGCAGTGTCAAAATGATCGCTCACAGCATAAAAACAAAGCGCAAGCGATGAGTCAACTTCGAGCTAAGCTTTATGAGCTTGAGCAACAAAAGCGCATGGCCACACAACAAGAACTCGAAGAGACGAAATCAGACATTGGCTGGGGATCTCAAATCCGCTCTTATGTTCTTGATGATTCTCGAATCAAAGATTTACGCACTGGGTGCGAAACGTCAAACACAGGGGCCATGTTAGATGGCAACTTGTTAGATCGATTTTTAATAGCCTCTTTACAACACGGACTATAACCATGAGTGATGAAACCACCGTCGAAATTGATGAAAATGAACTGATTGCCCAGCGCTTTTCGAAACTGGATGAGCTGCGTGAAAAAGGTCAAGCTTATCCAAATGACTTTAAACGTGAGCACACGAGTCAGTTTTTAAAACCATTCGAGGACAAGAGCGCCGAAGCACTCAAAGAAGAGCCCATCACCGTAAAAATGGCTGGTCGGATCATGACTCGTCGCCTGATGGGGAAAGCCAGCTTCGTCCACATCAAAGACGTCGATGGATTAACGCAGGTATACGTGCGTAAAAATGATTTACCCGATGGGGTTTACGATGACTTCAAACATTGGGACTTAGGGGACATCGTCGGTTTTGAAGGCCATTTGTTCAAAACCAAAACGGGCGAGCTGACTGTTTGGGCTTCGAACATTAAGCTGCTCACCAAATCGCTTCGTCCTTTGCCAGACAAATACCATGGACTTACGGATACGGAACAACGCTACCGTCAACGGTATGTGGACTTGATGGTTAATGATGACTCCAGAGCCGTGTTCTTGATGCGTTCAAAGCTTATCCAAGCCATTCGTTCGTTCTTGCTTGAACGTCAATATCAAGAAGTTGAAACGCCGATGATGCAAACCCTACCAGGGGGGGCAGCTGCTCGTCCTTTTGAGACTTTCCACAATGCCTTGGACATGCCTTTATACCTTCGAATCGCCCCTGAGTTATTCTTAAAGCGTTTGGTTGTTGGTGGGTTTGAGCGTGTTTTTGAAATTAATCGCAACTTTAGAAATGAAGGCTTATCGACTCGTCATAACCCTGAATTTACCATGCTTGAGTTCTATCAAGCCTACGCGGATTATACGGAATTAATGGACTTGACGGAGTCCATGCTTCGCTTTATCTGCGATGAGGTGCTCGGTACCCAACAGTTCACATCAGGTGAGCATGAGTATGACTTTTCTAAGCCTTTTGAGCGTATGAGTGTGGCCGAAGCCATTCTTAAATACAACCCTGATTTGACTGAGGCTGATCTTCAAGATATCGAAAAACTCAAGAGCGTGGCCGATGCGCTGAACATACCCCTCAAAGACGAGTACGGTTTAGGTAAAATCCAAATCGAAATCTTTGAGAAAACCGCTGAGTCGAATCTGGTTGGACCTATCTTCATTACTCAATATCCAGCAGAAGTTTCACCTTTGGCAAGAAGAAACGATGATAATCCTTTCATCACCGATCGCTTTGAGTTCTTTATCGGCGGACGTGAGATAGCCAATGGTTTTTCAGAGCTCAATGATCCGGTGGATCAAAAAGAGCGGTTCATCAAGCAAGTCGAGATGGGCAAAGCAGGCGATTTAGAAGCCATGCCTTACGATGAAGATTACATTCATGCCTTGGAGTATGGAATGCCTCCGACCGCAGGAGAGGGGATTGGTATCGACAGACTTGCAATGGTCTTTTGTGATTGCCCCTCCATCAGAGATGTGATTTTGTTCCCTCACATGAGACCACAAAAAAGCTAGAGCAAAGCTCTAGCTCAACACCTTGAGCGTTTCATCGATTTTGGGCTTGAGGGTGGCATGATTGAGTAAATCAAAGTCATCATCAAGCCCAAGTTTTTTGAAAGACTCGAAAGACGACTTATCTTGATTGAAGAGCTCTTTGTTAAAAATAGAGGGGCTAAACAAATTGGCCACTTGCACGACGTCGACAAAATCGACAGCCTCTGAATCTCTTTTAGCATCCACATAATCTTCAGGCACCAAACAATACGACTCTGGAAATTGCCAGGCCTCTAAAATAGCACGACCTAATTTACCATGATGCTCCGTCACTAACTGCTTCAACATCTGCGGATCCTCAAGCATTTCATCATGCTCTTGAGCAAAAGTTAAAATCGGTAACGCGCCTAAACCATGCAGTAACCCAATGAGAGTAGCCTGATCACTTGGTAAGCAAGTAAATTCTTTGGCCAATACGGTACTGATCGCCGCAATCATCGTCGAGTGACGCCAAACTTCTTGCGTCAAATCATCAATCAAGGGATCCGTTGCCTGAAATATCTGCTCCATGGCTAAACCCACAGCAAGATTACAAACAAACATAAGGCCAAGACGTCCTATGGCATTTGAGACGGAGGTGATTTCAACCACGCCACGCATCAAAGGACTGTTCGCGACTCGAATAATGCGAGCAGTAAGCCCTGGATCTTTGGAAATGATTTCGGCAATCTGCTCGA
>CAYNJF010000017.1:19485-53353 GCA_964397555.1 uncultured Francisellaceae bacterium | reverse complement strand
CTAAAGCCATATGGTTTATTTATGTCAGCATGGCCGTGGCTTGCATTTTGGCTTACTGGTTTGCAGGCATGGAATTGTTCGATGCCATCGGTTACGGATTTTCGACCATCTCCACCGGCGGTTACGCAACGCATGATGCCAGCATGGGTTATTTTGATAATCCCCTGATCAAGTACATTGCTATCATTTTTATGTTTTTATCGGCAATAAGCTTTAGTTTACACTTCGCTGCCGTTCATACGAAAAAGGTCGGCATATACAATCGCGATCCGGAGCTTAAAGCCTTTGTTCGAATTATGATCGCCTTTTTTATTTTAATTTGGCTTGGGTTCATGTTATTCGGTATGCCCGCCAGTGAAGACATTGTGCTTGAATCCCTTTTTCAAACGGTATCTCTTTGCACCACCACCGGCTTTACCTCAACGAACTTTGCTGCCTGGCCAGCCTACATTCCCTTATTGCTGTTATTTGCCGGGGTGATAGGTGGGTGCGCAGGATCGACCACTGGAGGCCTTAAGGTGGTGCGTTGCTTACTGTTGTTTAAACAAGGCAACCGAGAAATCAACCGGCTTATTCACCCCCATGGCGTCTACTCCATTCGTCTTGGTCACTCTCCAGTCCCCAACCAGGTAATTGAGGCCATTTGGGGCTTTCTCGCCATCTACTTTCTTATTTTCAGTGCTTTTTTACTCCTATTGATGATGACAGAGCTCGACTTTTTGACGGCCTATTCGGCAGTAGTGGCCACCTTAGCGAACATTGGACCGGCACTGGGCGATGTTGCGAATAACTTCTCAGCCTTGTCAGATCTCAGTAAGTGGATATTAAGCTTTGCAATGTTAGTTGGGAGACTTGAAATCTTTACGGTCTTAGTACTCTTTTCACCGATGTTTTGGCGAAGTTAGGCCATATTTCGGGGTTGATGCCATCATTTTGCGCTCAAAGATGACCTAAATTGGGTCACAGTGTATACTGGCTCGCATGATAATTGGGTAGGATAGTATCGATGAGCGCAGTGACCCCGCCTCAAACTTTTTATGATTTAGTTGAGACCTTGCACCGATTTTGGGCATCCCATGGTTGCGTCATTTTACAGCCTTTGGATATGGAAGTGGGCGCAGGCACGTTTCACCCCACCACCTTTTTAAAAGCCATTGGACCCGAGCCTTGGAGTTGCGCGCACGTGCAGCCTTCTCGACGCCCAACCGATGGACGATACGGTGATAACCCCAATCGCACCCAGATGTTCCATCAATACCAAGTGGTCATCAAGCCTTCCCCCATGGATTTCCAACAACTCTGTTTAGATGCACTCGCAGCGATTGGCATCGATAACAAAACCAATGACATTCGTTTTGTCGAAGATAATTGGGAATCCCCAACGCTTGGGGCCTGGGGCCTTGGTTGGGAAGTATGGCTCAATGGCATGGAAATCATCCAATACACCTACTTCCAACAAGTGGGGGGCTTAGAGTGCTCTCCGGTCATGGGTGAGCTGGCCTTTGGGCTTGAGCGCATTGCCATGCACTGTCAGGGTAAAGATTCTATGTTTGATTTAGTCTGGGGTCAGGGCGCCCAAGGGCCTGTCACCTACCGAGATATTTTTCATCAGAACGAAGTTGAGATGAGTGCCTATAATTTCGAGCACGCTGAAACTGACATGTTGTTCAAGCACTTTGATGACTACGAGCGCCAAGCCTTAGCTTTAATTGAGCGCGAACTGCCATTACCGGCTTATGAGCAGGTATTAAAAGCCTCTCATACATTCAACCTATTGGATGCCCGATGCGCCATTGCCGTTACGGAGCGTCAACAATACATTTTAAGGGTTCGCACGTTGGCTCGAGCGGTGGCTCAGGGTTATTACGACATGCGTGAGAAACTTGGTTTTCCTTTGGTAAAAGAAAGTTAATATGACAGATGCACCTCTTTTGATTGAGATTGGAGTCGAAGAACTCCCGCCAGTACGCTTGGACAAGTTAGCGCAAAGTTTTGCTGATGGATTTGCTAAGCTGTGTGAACAAATGGGCTTAAATCATGGGGCCTTAGAGGTTTTTGTCGCACCACGACGCCTTGGCTTGATGATTGAAAATTTCCCAGCCCACCAAGAAGATAAAACTGTTGTTCGTAAAGGCCCTTCGGTGCAAGCAGGTTTTGATGCCTCTGGCGAACCCACACCAGCGGCCACAGGCTTTGCTCGATCTTGCGGCGTTGAGGTTCACGAATTAGAACGTGAAAACACCGAGAAAGGGGAATGGCTGGTCCACTCCTCCTTGGTTAAAGGTCAATCCATCGACGCCTTCTTACCAGAGATGATCACCAAGTCACTTCATGGCATGAGCATTGCAAAGCGCATGCGGTGGTCCGACTCTTCGATCGAATTTGTGAGACCCGTTCATTGGGTTTGCCTGATGCATGGTGCAAACCTGATTGACGCGACCATCATGGAAGTCCAATCAAAACCATTCACCTACGGACACCGCGTTCATCACCCTGAACCCATTGAAATCGAGCACGCCTCCATGTATCCCAAAGCGCTTGAGCAAGGGTTTGTGATTGGACGTTATGACCAAAGAAAACAAACCATCTTAGACAAAGCCCAAGCTTTAGCTAAGAGCTTAGACGCAACCTTGTGTGTTGATGATGATTTGTTAGATTTGGTCACAGGTTTAAATGAATGGCCAACTCCGATGGTTGCCGATTTTTCAAGCGACTTTCTCTCGGTAGCGCAAGAAGCCTTGATGACTTCCATGACTTACCATCAAAAGTGTTTTCCACTCGTGGATAAAAAGGGAACACTACTCCCTCACTTTGTGTTAGTTGCGAATACGCAAGCGCATGACCCTGCGATGATCATCAAAGGTAATGAGCGTGTCATGCACGCCAGATTATCCGACGCCAAATTCTTTTTCGAACAAGACATTCATGTGCCACTTCAAAGTCATCATGACGCTTTAAAAGCCATGACCTTCCAGAAAAAACTTGGTTCCACCTATGACAAAAGTATGCGCGTTAAGCGTTTAGCTTCTCATATTGGTGCCAAGTTAGACGCGAACATTGATTTGTGTGAGCGAGCAGCAGAGCTTGCTAAGTGTGACCTAATGACAGAAATGGTCAAAGAGTTTCCTGAGCTCCAAGGCATCATGGGCTATCATTACGCACTGGCCCAGTCTGAACCTTCTGAGGTTGCCATTGCGATCAAAGATGCCTACTTGCCGAAGTTCTCAAAAGATAATTTGCCTTCAACGACCGAAGCCATCGTCTTGAGCTTGGCTGAGCGCCTTGACACCTTGGTTGGTATTTTTGGAATCGGTAAGGTACCAACAGGAGATAAAGATCCCTTTGCCTTGCGTAGGAATGCGCTTGCCATCATTCGTATTATCATTGAAAAAGAAATCGACATCGATTTACGTGCGTTAATAGAACAAAGCGTCCAAGAATACCATACCCTTATTGGGGAGGAGTGCATCGATCCCATCTTAGCTTTCTGCTTCGAGCGAGTAAAAAGCTATTATCAAGAACGTGGCATTTCATTAAAAGTATTAGAATCTATTGGCGGTCCTCATGCCTTTGCAAGGCCTTGCGATTTTGCAAAACGCGTTCATGCGGTGGATCACTTCCAATCCTTGCCTCAGGCTCAGGCTTTAGCGCAAGCAAACAAACGTGTGAAAAACATTTTGTCTAAGAGTGAGCTTCACGCAAGTGAGCATGCCTCCGTTGAGTCATCGCTTTTGCATGAGCCCCAAGAAAAAGCCTTGTTCGAGAACCTTGAGCAACTGCGCACCAAAACATCCCCCATGATTGAGCAAGGTCAGTACACCCAAACCTTGACTGAGCTTGCCGAGCTCAAAGATGTCGTGGATGATTTCTTTGAACACGTCATGGTCAACGTTGAGCAAGAAGATCTTAAAACGAATCGACTCCATTTGCTTTCACGTTTGCAGCATCTTTTCATGCAAGTTGCTGACGTCTCAAGACTGCAATGAGTATTGTAGTCCTAGACCGAGATGGTGTGATCAACCACGACAGCCCTGATTATATTAAGTCACCCGAGGAGTGGCATTTAATTGAGGGCTCTGATCACGCCATCGCAATGATGGGACAAAAAGGTTATCGCGTGTTCGTGGCAACCAATCAATCTGGGCTCGCGCGCGGGTATTACGACGAACAAACCTTATCTCTGATTCATCAGAAAATGCAACGCTGCCTTGAGCTGCAGGGTGGGCGCATTGAGGGCATTGCATACTGTCCACATGGGCCAGATGATCATTGCGAATGTCGAAAACCTAAACCTGGGTTATTGGCTCAATTGGAAAAAAACCATCACATTGATTTAAAAGGAGTCCCATTTGTTGGGGATTCTTTACGGGATTTACAAGCTGGCATCAACCATGGGGCTGAGCCTGTGCTTGTTAAAACTGGTAATGGTATAAAAACTCTTGATAAGCTTGCCGGCTTACGCTGTCAGATTTTTGATAATCTATTCGCGTTCGCCGACCAACTTCCTGACTTGTCTTAGATATCTAGATTCTCTACGGAAAGAGCGTTGTCGTGAATGAAGTCTCGGCGGGGCTCAACCTGATCTCCCATCAATGTGGTGAAAATCATATCAGCAGAGACCGCATCTTCAATGTTCACTTGGATTAGGCGACGAGTACTGGGATCCATCGTCGTATCCCAAAGCTGTTCTGCGTTCATCTCACCCAATCCTTTGTATCGCTGGATTTGTTGACCACGTTTAGCCTCATCCATCAACCAAGTCAAAGCTTCTTCAAAAGAGGAGACAGGAGTCTTTCTTTCTCCACGAGCAACAAAAGCACTTGGCTCAAGTAGTTGGTTAATGAGTTCACCGAGTTTTACGAGACTTGCATATTCTTTAGAACTAAAAAATTCATAGCTAAAGTGATAGTTTTGCTCTACCCCGTGCTTGTGGACTTGAATGCTTGGTAACCAAGCTAAGTTTTCCACGTCTTCGGTAACACTTATTTGAAAACGAAGAGACTGACTGTTTTCAACTTTAAGCGTTGCTTCGAGGCTTTGGCAAAACGTTTCCATCGCCTGCTTATCTTTGAGAGTCGAATCATCGATAGCGCTCAACGATATAAAACCACTTAATACTTCGGGTGGATATTTATTTGCAAGTCTGTGAATCATGGTGTGCACGACGTTGTATTGGCGCACCATGTCTTCGAAAGCCACGCCACTAATGCCTGGCGCATCTTCATTGACGTGCAAACTCGCTTCTTCCAATGCGATATGAGTTAGGTAATCTCTTAGCGCCTCATCATCTTTAACGTAATGCTCTTGTTTGCCTTTTTTAACGCGGTACAAAGGAGGTTGAGCAATATATAGGTGCCCCCGCTCAATCAACTCAGGCATTTGACGGTAGAAGAACGTGAGTAGCAATGTTCGAATGTGAGATCCATCCACGTCCGCATCCGTCATGATAATGATGCTGTGATAGCGCAATTTGTCTGGGTTGTAGTCTTCAGGACCGATGCCGCAACCTAAGGCTGTGATGAGTGTGCCAACCTCTTGAGAAGAAAGCATCTTATCAAAGCGTGCTTTCTCAACATTTAAGATCTTACCTTTTAAAGGCAAAATAGCTTGAGTTCGGCGATCACGCCCTTGCTTTGCAGAACCACCCGCAGAGTCACCCTCCACAAGGTAAAGTTCAGAAAGGGCCGGATCTTTTTCCTGACAATCTGCAAGCTTTCCAGGAAGCCCTGCAATATCAAGCGCCCCTTTTCTTCGAGTCATTTCTCTTGCTTTACGAGCCGCTTCTCGAGCTCGAGCCGCTTCCATAATTTTTTGAACAATGGCTTTGGCTTCAGAAGGCTTTTCTAGGAGAAAGTCATTTAATGATTCTGCCATCACGGACTCAAGCGCTGACTTTACCTCAGAAGAAACAAGTTTATCCTTTGTTTGCGATGAAAACTTAGGATCAGGTAACTTAACCGACACAACCGCCGTTAAACCTTCACGAGCATCATCACCGGTCGTTTGAGACGACTTGTTTTTCTTAACGGTTTCTTTCTCGATGTAAGTATTTAGCGTACGAGTTAGAGCTGAGCGAAAACCAGATAAATGGGTACCACCATCACGCTGTGGAATGTTGTTTGTGAAACAGAAAATATTCTCTTGATAAGAGTCATTCCACTGCAAAGCGACTTCACAATGCACGTCACCTTTGGCTGTGGAGAAGTGAAGCACACTTGGATGAATGGCCGTTTTAGATCGATTTAAATATTCAACGAACGCCTGAATACCACCTTCATAACAAAAATCATCGGTTTTGCCCGTTCTTTCATCAAGCAATTTAATATGAACACCAGAATTCAAGAAGGATAGTTCGCGAAGTCTTTTTGCGAGAATATCGTAATGAAACTCAATGTTGGTGAAGGTCGCTACCGCAGGTTTAAACCAAACTTCGGTTCCAGTTTTGTCTGTGTCTTTAATAGCCTCGAGAGGAGCTAAGGGTTCACCATTTGAATACGTCTGCTGATGAACCTTACCGCCACGGCGAATCGTTAACTTTAGCTCTTCTGAAAGAGCATTCACCACAGAGACCCCGACTCCATGCAGCCCACCGGATACTTTATATGAGTTATCATCAAACTTACCGCCGGCATGAAGGACCGTCAAAATCACCTCAGCAGCTGAGCGCCCCTCTTCGGGGTGAAGCTCTGTGGGGATACCTCGCCCATTATCCCGAACGGTGATGGACTCATCGGGATGTATGATTACCTCGATCAGTGAACAATAGCCTGCAAGGGCCTCATCCACGGCGTTATCAACGACCTCGAACACCATGTGGTGAAGCCCAGTTCCATCATCGGTATCTCCAATGTACATACCTGGGCGCTTTCGAACAGCGTCAAGCCCTTTTAATACCTTAATACTGGACGAATCATAAGCGGTGGTTTCTGAGGTCATAGAGTGACTCCGGCTCCATCATTTCATGCTCTATAAAGAGCCTTAAAAAGGAAAGAAAACACTCAAAATAGATTGAGTGAACATCTCTCTATTTTACCAGAATTCATGTATTTTGACTCGATTTTAGAGGGTTTATCGCCATAAATACCCACTCAAGCCACAAATACTTAGTTAACCTACAAATTAATATTCTCCCCCCATCAAACCCAGGTATTTCCACCCCCTCTTGAGACCCCTGTTTTTTTCTACACCCTGTATGGATTTGTGTAATATATATTGACAGTATGGAGTTATGCACCAAGTTATCCACAGGTGTACCCACAAGTATTAGCCACTATCTTACTAATTCCACTCAAGTTTTTAATTTCCACTTAATATTGGGGAAAAATATCCACATCTTTATGTGCATAAGCACTCAACTCCATGATTGCTGTTTATCTCTTCTTCTTATGGGCCCCAATGGCTAATCTGGCCATTTTGGGCTTTTTATCCCCCATTACCATCCTCTTATCTGTCGCTACCGATCTGGTATAACAATGAGTCCAACTAGACTAAAAATATCGTCTCAAACTCAACCTCGTTTTATCTTCTTGATCTCTGCACAAACGAGATAAGAACACCGCCCATACCTTATCGATGCGCTCACACGGTGTTTTTTATGACCTTCACTAGCAAGGTCTTATGTTTCACGTAAAACATGATTCAAGCAGATCTTTTAGGACATTATTTCATGCGAAATATCGCCCAATCACACTGCTGGGACAATGTTTCACGTGGAACATCGAGCAATCATTCCCTAATGGCAATGTTTCACGTGGAACATCGAGCAAACATCCCTGAGGATAATGTTTCACGTGGAACATCGAATAAACATCCCTGAGGACAATGTTTCACGTGGAACATCGAGCAATCATTCCCTAATGGCAATGTTTCACGTGGAACATCGAACAAACATCCCCTGAGGACAATGTTTCACGTGGAACATCGAGCAAACATCCTCTAATGGCAATGTTTCACGTGGAACATCGAATAAACATCCCATAATGACAATGTTTCACGTGGAACATTGAGCAAATATCCCTAAGGAGAATGTTTCACGTGGAACATCGAATAAATATCTCCTGATGACAATGTTTCACGTGGAACATCGAGCAAGCATCCTCTAATGGCAATGTTTCACGTGGAACATCGAATAAATATCACTGAAGATAATGTTTCACGTGGAACATTAAACAAATATCTCCTGAAGATAATGTTTCACGTGGAACATCACTCAATAGCAAACCAGCTCAGGAGACCCATATGGCATATGAATCAAAGCATACTAAGTCACAGTGTTTAAGCCATGATCGCCATTATTTTTAACCTCAAATGCGGGCGAACCGTAGCTTGAAAAGAGCAATGGGGCATTAGGGTGTTTAAAAGATGAAATGAGCGTGGATAAACTTTAAGCTGAATCTTGTGCAAAACTATGGGGTGGCATGAAGATGCGGGGACTGAAAGGGGATATCTCTGTGGATACTTCTGTGTACAAATCTGAGAGCTTTTATCAAAGCACACAATAACACTATAAAAACCAGGGGTTTGTGACGCTTTTATATTAAATTAGGGTTAGAAGTGCTTGTGTATATCTTTAATTAGAGAGATCAGGGGGTGAGAGCCAAAGATGGGCATGCTTCAACAAGCCCATTTTGGACATAAAAAGAAGAAGCCGAATAATCATCAATGATTGATTGGAGTAATGATGGCTCAATGCCAGTGACAAAGCACTGAGCTTCCATCGAAGATAACTCTGACAATAGGGACTCGCGATGAACTTTATCAAGCTCTGAACATAGATCATCTATCAAATATATGCACTGTTTCCCCAGATCGTCGCTTAATAATCGGCCTTGTGCCACATACAGGGCACAAATAAGCATTTTTAGCTGCCCCCTAGAAAGAACCTTCGAAGCTGGATGATCATGAACACTGATTAAAAGATCAGCCCTGTGAGGTCCTTGGGTTGTATAGCCGAGACGAGCATCAAGTTGAGAGCTTTGCTGCAACGCACTTTTCAAGTCATCACCTTCCCAGCCGGAAAAGAAATCAATAGAGATTCCTTCAAGACTCGTCATCGAACCTAAAGACTCATTAGCTTTGGGTAAAAACTTTTCTAAATACCTTGCTCTAAGTTGGTTAACTTTTTCAGATCGAAGGATAAACTCTTCATCCCATACATAGGCTCCCCGAGGATCTGACTTCAAGTGGGCATTACGCTGCTTAAGCACCTGATTAAAGCACTTCCATGCTTCATTAAATTCTTTATGGCTATGAAAAGTACCCCAATCTAAGAACTTGCGACGCTTCTCTGGCCCATCAACGAGAAGACTAAAGCTCTCAGGCGAGATAAACAAAGCTGGCAAATGAGCGATTAAAGAAGAGATGGAAGCTACTTTTTTCCCTGCAACACGAATTTTAGGCCGCCCCAGGCCCTTTTCCATACCAACATAGTAACTAAACCCCTGCTCATCAGAAAGTTGAGCACAAGACAAAAGAGAAGCCTGGTCGTGGGTAATCACCGATTGTAAGTTAGAGCAACGAAAAGAGCGCCCGTATCCTAAGATATAAATGCTTTCAAGCAGGCTTGTCTTACCGCTTCCGTTAGGACCAAGAATGATATTGAAACCGGGCTGAAAGGTCACTGAAGCGCTTTGAAGATTTCTTAAATGCTTTACTTTAAGTTTTTCAATCCTCATAAACGCATTGGCATCACAACGTATAAATCGCTTGATGATTCGTCTTGCGTAACAGGCTCAAATAAAACGGAGCTCTCTGGATTGGAAAAAGACACTTTTACGTGCTCGCATTTAATGTGCGACAAATACTCAATTAAGTAATTAACGTTGAAGCCTATTTCAGTGACCGGCCCTTGATAATCAATGTCGAGCTCTTCTTCACCTTCATCACGCTCCATGTTGCGCGCCTCAATCTTGAGTTTATTATCACTGAAGATAAGGCCCACCCCTTGTCGGCGATCGGTTAACAGCACGGCAATTCTAGAGAGAGCTTGTTTGAGAACATCTTTTTCGAGGACAACTTCTTGGTTGCCACCCTTGGGTAGGACTTTCTTAAAATCCGGAAACTTGCCATCAATCAACTTCGTCATAAAGCTGTACTGAGTACTAATGGCCTTTAGGTGGTGATCGCCAATCACGACACCAACATCATCATCCCCTTCGGCAAAAAGACGCTGAAGTTCAAGCACGGCTTTTCTTGGAATAATCACCGAAGTGGGTGTTAAGTTTGCATGGGCATGGTCATGATTAACCATGGCTAAGCGATGGCCATCCGCCCCTACTGCCTTGAACTGTTGATTCGTTATTTCAAACAAAAGGCCGTTCAAATAATAACGAGAGTCTTGTTGAGCCATCGCAAATGAGGTGCTTTCCAAAAGAAAACGCATTTGTTGCTGCTTAATAGAAAACTCGTAGCTGCCTGGCCCTTCTTCGTCCATCGAAGGATAATCATCCGCGCTCAAGCAGACTAAGTTAAATCGACTTTTGCCTGACTTAAGGGTTGCTCTTTGACCATCCGAACATGAAAGTTGTATGAGAGCACCATCGTTAAGCGCTTTGCAAATATCTACCAGCTTTTTTGCCGGTACCGTGAGTCGACCTTCCGTGCACGGGTGCTCAAGCGGCACTCGAGCAACCATCTCAATTTCAAGGTCTGTCCCGGTGATCATCAATAATTGATTTTTTACCACCAACAACAAGTTACTCAAGATCGGCAACGTTGAGCGCTTTTCAACCGCCCCCATCACTCGCTGACATGGCTTTAACAGAGCTTCCCTAGCAATGGTAAATTCAAACATGATAATTTAAGTTGACAAAATTCGGTACAAGTTTGAAAAGTCTTCGCTTATGTCCGCATCCGACTCCCTTAAACTCTTGATGGTACGACAAGCGTGCAAGACTGTTGTATGATCACGCCCCCCTATCGCATCACCAATTTCTGGCAATGAACGATTCGTCAGCTCTTTGCAAAGAGACATCGCAATTTGGCGCGGCCTTGCAACCGAGCGTGACCGTCTCTTACTCAACAAATCAGCAACTTTGACTTTGTAGTATTCGGCCACGGTTTTAAGAATATTATCAATGGTTACCAGCTTATCCTGGATTGCTAGCACATCCTTCAAGGCTTCTTGAACGAACTCAATGGTGATTGCGCTGCCAGTAAATTGAGCGTTTGCAATGATACGCTTTAGAGCCCCTTCAAGCTCTCTTACATTAGATCGAATTCGCTTAGCAATGAAAAAGGCTACTTCATGAGGCAAGACTATTTTGCTTTGCTCTGCCTTACTCATCAAAATAGCAACTCGCGTTTCAAGCTCCGGCGGTTCAACGGCAACCGTCAGCCCCGAGCCAAATCTTGATTTGAGCCTTTCTTCAATCCCACTGATCTCTTTTGGATATCGGTCAGACGTTAAGATGATTTGTTGCTGACCTTCCAACAACGCGTTAAACGTGTGGAAAAACTCTTCTTGTGAGCGCTCTTTACCTGCAAAAAACTGAATGTCATCAATCAGCAAGGCATCAACGGATCGATAAAAACGCTTAAAGTCGTTGATGGCATTACTTTGAAGCGCTTTGACCATATCGGCAACGAATCGCTCTGAATGCAGGTACACAACTTTACCATTTTCTTTTTTGGCAAGAATTTGATTACCAATAGCATGCATCAAGTGAGTCTTACCTAAGCCCACCCCACCGTACAAAAACAGAGGGTTATAAGCGCCGCCTGGATTAGCCGCAACTTGCTTTGAAGCCGCTTCCGCCAGTTGGTTAGACTTACCAACAACAAAGTTCCCAAAAACATAGTTTGGATTTAAGTTACTTTGTTGTTGAGCTGGTGCAGGCTTAGATGGCGCAGGCGCCTTCTCTTGAGCCTGTTCATTCGGAGACTCATCTTGCTCATCGTCCCCCCCGCCAATGCCAACCATCACGCGCGGGCTTTTGCCACCGTTGAACTCGGCCAAAATGGCGGTAATACGACTTAAGTAATCTTGTGTGATGCCATCCAACACATGGGGGTTTGGCGCCCACAGCGTAACCCCATTGGAAGACACTTCAGCCTGCAGTGGGCTTAAAAATTTATTAAATTGAGACTGCTCTACTTCCTTTTGCAACCGTAACAGACAATTCTGCCAAATCGATGAATCCACGTTGCGTTAACCCCTTGCTTTACTCACCTTGCCTCCGTCCTCCAAACACACGCTTACCTCTTTGTGTGTACGCCATATTATTCAATTGGATGACAAAGATGAGAGTTTCTTTTTTCTAAAAATAATTTTCCAGTGATCGCCAGTCTTTTTTGCTTTTAAGTTAAGTAAGATCCTTGAACCTGGCTCTCAGGTAGACGAGATAGTTTATAGATCAATCGCCCACTTATCCACACTGTTTTTCTACTCTTGATCCTAAACTTATACACAGACTTTTGTCTATAACTTGTGACTTGCTTGTACAGATCAGGTCTATAAATATCCCTCTTATGCACAGCGAAACGAAAGCTTGAAAGTTGTGCACAAGATACCCATAGAGCTCATAAGAGTACTACCCAGACTTTTTTTCAACTTAACTAGTTAAAATATTTAATATTAAATGGCTTATCCACAGGGATCATCATGCCTAATAATAAACATAGATCTATATGAATATATAATTTTATGATTATAAGCTTTCATAAATTGATCGCCCCCTTGATCATAAAAGTGTGGAAAACTCGCCAATAAGGGATGAATAAAATGGGCACTTGTGCACAAAAAATGAAACGTTCAAACTTATGCACACCTTCTTCTTCAGGCTATACCGACGATAACCCCAAGGTTTGAGCGAGCTTAAAGTATTCATTAATAATGGAATTTATTTGTTATCCACAAGAGATGTAAACACTAATAATAAACATAAATATACATGGATATTTGTTTATTAATCATTGTTAATAGTCAAAACCCCAAGAGTGAAGCTAAGCCTGTAAGTGACTGAAATATCATGAACATGCACAGTTTTGAGGGAATAGTCTGTGGAAAAAAGGGTAAAAAGTTATGAATTAAATGGCCTAATTATTAAATTTTGATAAATTCTTAAAGTTATCCCCAATCTGTTCGTATTAAACTCAACAAATAACCCCAGAGTTAATTTGAATGTAAGATGTTGATAAATATATGAATAAATAGGTTGATAACAGATTTTGGGTCGACTAATAATAAACATAATTCTTTTCATACGTTTCATTATCTATTTTTTGAATAAAGAGTATAGGTTGACTCAAAATACCCATTGACTTATATTTATCCGCCTCACCCAAGGGGGTGTTTAAGATTTATTTAACTAAATTGGTGGGCTATGAAACGCACATTACAGAAAAAAAGCAGGCTAACTCGCGCAAGAACCCACGGCTTCAGAGCGCGCAACAGCACAAAGAACGGAAAGAAGATTCTTGCTAACCGCAGAAGAAAAGGGCGTAAGCGCCTAGCTCCAGTCGGCGGCTCTAAGAAGTAAATTTGCTTACTTAATAGGCGGTTGTATTATTTCTCGGTTGACGTTTCCCCGAAGTCATCGTCTGCTTTGCAAAAGCGATTTCCAAAGAGTGTTTGAAAAGGCCGAGAAGGTTTCTTCTTGGCCTTTTGTTGTGCTCGTTAGAGAAAATGGCTTAGAGCATTCGAGGCTAGGGGTTGTTCTTAGTAAAAAGAAAGTGCCAAAGGCGGTTCAGCGAAACCGCATTCGTCGTTTGGTGCGAGAAAGTTTTAGAGCTCAATCAGTGATGGGGCTCGATATTGTTCTTTTACCCAAGGGCGGAATCGACAAACTTACCAACGAAGAGTTGATTAGTGGTCTTGGGAAAGGTTGGCAACGATGCGTCACTTATTCAAGCAAGGCCTCATTGGCCTAGTCAGACTATACCAATGGTGCATTAGCCCTTGGTTATCCCCTGCGTGTCGTTTCCATCCAACATGCTCCCAATACGCCATTGAAAGCATCCGTGCTCATGGTGGCATCAAAGGGTGTTACCTCACTGCAAAGCGGCTTCTGCGATGTCACCCGTGGGGTTCAAGTGGCTACGATCCAGTACCAAGAGGAAATGATTAATTATGCCGGAAGCGTTTAATGTATTTAATGCGAGAACCATCCTACTACTAACGTTATTGTTTTTGGGGATGCTCTTGTTTAGCACCTGGCAAGAAGAAAATCCGCCAGCTCAAGTGCCGCCTGTGCAAGAACAAAAGATTCCGTCTGAGGCGACGACTGGTGCCTCATCGGTTCCTCAAGTCAGTGTTGACGTTCCATCGACGCCTGACGCGGCTGACGCGAAACCTCTTGTAAACCCTCAGGACTTGATCACCGTCGAAACAGATGTCTTTAAGCTCAAGCTGTCCAAAAAAGGGGGCGATGTTGTCTTTGCTGAACTCAAAGAGTATCCAGCCAGCAAAGAGACGCCCGAACAAGGCTTCATTTTATTGGACCAGTCGGCTGATAAGTACTACATTGCTCAAACAGGACTGATCAGCAACGTTGGACCTGACTCGCGTTCACTGGGACGCGCTACCTATCAAGTTCAATCCAGCGAATTCAAGATGAGTGATGATCAACAAACGTTGGATGTTGTCTTGACCTGGTCCAATGAAGATCTCACCGTCAATAAAGTATATCAATTTGAGCGAGGCTCTTATTTGATGAACGTTCGTTATGACATCACGAACAAGGGCGATACCCCTTGGGTTGGAAGACTATACGGTCAAATCCAACGTGAAGCTGGCGAGAAAAAGTCTCGTCTGGTGATGAATACTTACGAAGGTGGTGCACTCTACACCCCGGAGAAGAAATTTAAAAAAGTTTCTTACTCTGATATGCGTGATGGTAACTTTAAACAATCCATCGAAGGCGGCTGGGCTGCGATGGTTGAGCATTACTTCTTAGGCGCTTGGATCCCCAACCAAGACGCGGTGAACGATTATTTTACCAGCGTTTCACAAAACGACAGATTTAACGTGGGTGCGTTGACCGCGGTGAAAATACCCGCGCAATCCAGTGGTGTTATTCAGGGTTCTTTGTACTTAGGACCTGAAATTACATCGGTCCTTGAGGGTATTGCCCCCGGACTGGATTTAACCGTTGATTACGGGATCCTATGGCCCATATCGCAGCTCATTTTTTCTGTGATGACCGCCATTCATAAAGTGGTTGGCAACTGGGGCTGGTCGATCATTTTGGTTACCGTCTTAATTAAACTTATTTTCTTTAAACTCTCTGCGTCTTCGTATCGTTCGATGGGGCACATGAGAAGAGTGCAGCCAAAAATTGAAGCGCTTAAGAAAAAGTGCGGCGATGACAAGCAGCGCTTTTCCCAAGAGATGATGGGCTTATACAAAAAAGAGAAGATCAACCCGTTAGGTGGTTGCTTACCGATCTTAGTTCAGATCCCTGTCTTTATCGCGCTTTATTATGTCTTGCTTGAAAGCGTTGAGTTGCGACAGGCTCCATTCATGTTGTGGATTCAAGACTTGTCGGCCAAGGATCCATATTTTGTCTTGCCGATCATCATGGGGGCTTCCATGTTGGTGCAGCAAAAACTATCACCAGCACCGCCTGATCCGATGCAAGCAAAAATGCTTATGTTGATGCCGATCGTGTTTACTTTCTTGTTTCTCACGTTCCCGGCTGGTCTCGTGCTTTACTGGGTGGTTAACAACTTGTTATCCATCGCGCAACAATGGATTATCATGCGCAATCTAGAGAAGGAAGGACTCGGGCATAAAAGCTTAAAAGCCAAACCTTCCTAGAGGCTTAGCACGTGTACACACAAGACACCATCGTTGCGAAGGCGACTGCCAGCGGCCAAGGGGGCGTTGGCATTGTCCGACTTAGTGGGCCAAAAGCCTACGAGTTGGGCTTGGCCCTAACAAAGCGAGCGCAATTGAAACCAAGGTACGCCCATAAAAGTTTCTTTTATGATCACCGTGGCGAGCTGCTTGATGATGGGATTGTGATCTATTTCAAAAACCCACACTCCTATACGGGAGAAGACGTCATAGAGCTGCAAGGTCATGGTGGCCCATGGGTGGCCAAAACGTTAATCCTTGCCGCTTGTGAATTGGGGGCTCGATTAGCAGAACCCGGAGAGTTCACTCAGCGTGCTTTTTTGAATGACAAGATGGACTTGTCACAAGCCGAAGCCGTTGCAAGCTTAATTGAAGCATCTTCTGAAAAAGCGGTGAAAGCGTGCGCACAGTCTCTAACGGGTGCGTTTTCCAATCAGGTAAAAGAACTCAATCAGCTGTTTATCCACCTTCGCATGTACGTCGAAGCCGCCATTGATTTTCCAGAAGAAGAGATTGATTTTCTAGCCGATGACGCCTTGTTGCAAAAAGCGAGGCAATGTCGTCGAGCCTTTAATCAGCTCATGGCTAAGACCACCCAGGGGGCCATGTTAGCTGATGGCGTTCACGTGGCCATAATTGGTTGCCCGAATGCAGGCAAATCTAGCCTTTTGAATTTATGGTCTGGCATGCAGGCGGCCATCGTCACGGATGTGGCTGGCACAACCAGAGATGTGATCGAGAAAACGGTCTTTGTGGAGGGGGTGCCCGTCAAGTTAATTGATACCGCGGGCATTCGTATGACCGACGATGAGGTTGAGCGAATCGGTATTGAAAAAGCGAAAGAGGTGCTCGGTCAAGCCCAATGGGTGCTCTGGTTACAAGACGACTCTCAGCCAAGCGCAAATGCATTTGTGGCGGATGTCATTAAATCGCTCGATGTTAATGTAGTTTCCATCAATAACAAAATTGACGTCACCGGACAAAAAGCAGGTGTGCGAGATTCCAAGGTATACATCAGCGCAAAAACAGGCGAAGGCTTTGAGGAGTTCTTATCTTGGTTTTCCCATCAGCTTGGCATTGATTCTGGTGCTGAAACCGGTTTTATCGCAAGAGCCAGGCATGTTGAGATTTTAAACCGAGTGGATAAACATTTGAAAGATGCCATGAATCACCTTCAATCTAAGACGGGCGAGTTAATGGCCGAGGAACTGCGTCTTGCCTCTGAGGCGCTGTCCGCCATCACCGGTGAATTCACCAGCGATGATTTATTGGGTGAGATTTTTTCAAACTTTTGTATTGGTAAATAAGATGCAGCTCAAAAATAAGGAAAACATGGCCTGCATCCACATGTTATTCGGAGTGTCCTGTGGATTACCCTAAACATTATGATTGCATCATCATTGGTGGCGGCCACGCCGGAACCGAAGCTGCCCTTGCAAGTGCCAGAGCTGGCGCAAAGACGCTGCTCATCACCCACAACATTGAAACCATCGGTATGATGTCGTGCAACCCCGCGATCGGTGGGATTGGAAAAGGTCATCTCGTGAAAGAGATTGATGCCATGGGGGGCGTCATGGGGATGGCGGCCGATAGAGCGGGGATTCAGTTTCGAACGCTTAATTCAAGAAAGGGCCCAGCGGTTCAAGCCACCCGTGCTCAAACGTGTCGAGCTCTTTATCGCCAAGCCATCCGTGAACAGGTTGAGCGCCAACCCAACCTTGAGCTTTTTCAGCAGGCGGTCAGCGATTTAATCATTGAGCACGATAAGGTGCGTGGCGTTACCACGCAAATGGGCTTAAAGTTTTTTGCAAAATCTGTGGTCATGACGGTGGGAACCTTTTTGGCGGGAACCATCCATATAGGCCAATCAAATTACCAAGGGGGGCGAGCAGGGGATCCGGGCTCGTTTAGCCTTTCAGCCTACTTGCATGAAAAGGCTCTCAACATAGGACGCTTGAAAACAGGAACGCCGCCCCGCATTGACGGCAAAACCATCAACTTTAATGAGCTTGAGGCTCAACCAGGCGATGATCCGGCACCTTGCTTTTCGTTTATGGGCAAGCCTTCGGAGCACCCTAAGCAAGTGCCTTGCTTCATTACGCACACCAATGAGAAAACGCATCAAATTATTCGAGATAATCTATCACGCTCGGCGATGTACTCAGGCAACATCCAAGGGGTGGGCCCAAGGTATTGCCCATCCATTGAAGATAAAGTGGTTCGATTTGCCGACAAGTCCTCGCATCAAATTTTCGTTGAGCCTGAGGGACTCCACACACATGAGTTTTACCCAAACGGGATCTCCACCAGTTTGCCCTTTGATGTACAGCTTGCCTTTGTGCGTAGCATGAAAGGATTTGAAAACGCTCACATTACAAGACCAGGGTATGCGATTGAGTACGATTACTTTGATCCGAGAGACTTGAAACCATCTCTTGAATCCAAGGTAGTCGAAGGTCTGTTTTTTGCCGGTCAAATTAACGGAACCACAGGGTATGAGGAAGCCGGAGCGCAAGGACTTATCGCAGGCCTCAATGCAGCGCGCTTTGCGGATGGGCAACAGGCCTTTGAGCCGAAGCGACATGAAGCCTACATTGGGGTTTTGATTGATGATTTGATCACACACGGAACTACGGAACCTTATCGTATGTTTACCTCCCGTGCGGAACATCGTCTTATGTTGCGTGAAGACAATGCAGATCATAGACTTACGCCGGTTGCGCATGAGATGGGACTTATTGACGCTCAACGATGGGCAGTTTATCAAGAGAAGCAGTCAAAAATTGAGCGTAAGCTCAAACAGCTCTCCAGCGAATGGATTGGTCCTCAGTCTGCCCAAGTTGGCGCACTAAAAGAGGCAAAAGTGGATGTAGGCAAAGAGGCTAGCCTTGAATCGCTTTTAAAAAGGCCGGAGTGTCATTACAAACTTTTGGAACCTATTTTTCCACAACTTATGCAGGTGAGCCCTTTTGATGGTGTGGATAAAGAGCTCGATGAGGTGCTTTGTGCTCAGGTTAAACACCAAGTAGAAACGCAAGCGAAGTATCAAGGATACATCGAGAAGCAATCCAAAGAGATAGAGAAGCGGGCGAAGCTTGAGCAGACCGCCATCCCAGAGGATTTTGATTACTCCAGAGTGAGTGGTTTGTCGAAAGAAATTCAGGAGAAGCTAGGTCGAGCTCGTCCAGCCACCATTGCTTCAGCCTCTAGAATTTCTGGGGTCACGCCAGCTGCGATTTCCTTAATTTTAGTCTTCGTAAAAAAATGGCAGGCGAGGGGCACCCATGAGCACCTTTGAACGCTCTGACATCGAATCTCAAATTGAACAACTTAGCTTAAAGTTAGGTTTTAATTTAACGGCCCATCAATTGTGGCAGGCTGGCGAGTTTATCCACATGTTGTTCAAGTGGAATCAAGTGTATAACTTTACCGCTCTTAAGTCCGCTCATGATATGGTGGCGCGTCATTGGGAAGACAGCTTAACCATCGCCAAATTGGTGGAAGGCTCGAGAGTGATTGATGTCGGCACAGGTCCAGGGCTTCCAGGTCTGCCTTTGAGCATCTTATTTGAAGAAAAGAAATTTTGTTTGCTAGATAGCAATGAAAAAAGACAGATTTTTTTGCAACAAGTGGTTCATCGGCTTGGCTTAAAGAATGTTAGGTTGCACCAAGGTAGGGTTGAAGGCGCAACTTTTGATGAGAAATATGATTGCATCATCTCTCGAGCCTTCAAACCCTTGCCTAAATTGCTTAAGCTTACAAAGCACTTGTTGGCTGACGAAGGTTTGATGCTTGCAATGAAAGGCGCGGTTGAGCAAGAGGAGCTGGAAGGGCTCGATCAAGACTTTGAGCTTGAGAAAATAGTTCAGCTGGATACCCATCAAGCCGACCGACCAAGACAGGCGGTGTTACTGCGTTTTAAACAAGGCAATTGATTTTAGTAAGGTTTTTATATGTCACAAAGGATTTATGCGTTTGCAAATCAAAAAGGGGGCGTTGGCAAAACAACCAGTTGTGTCAACCTGGCCGCATCCCTGGTTGTTCTTAATCAGCGCGTTCTTCTTTTGGACCTCGACCCGCAAGGCAACGCCACGATGGGAAGCGGGGTTGATAAGTCTGCTGCACCACTTTCAATGAATGATTTACTCTTAGGGAAGTCCTCCATTGAAGAAGTGATTGTAGAGCAAACCCCAGCAGGGTATGATTTGATTGCGAGCAACCGAGACTTAACCGAGTCGGAAGCTTTGCTTTTAAAGCAAGGCAACAACGAAAGGGTGCTTGCCAAGGCTTTAGACACCATCAAAGATAAATACGACTTTATTTTGATGGATTGTCCGCCTTCTTTGAATATGCTCACGGTAAACGCTTTGGTTGCGGCTGATGCGGTTATCATTGCAATGCAGTGCGAATATTACGCACTAGAGGGTCTGAGTGACCTACTGAATACGATCACTCAGATGCAAGCCACCCTAAATCCAAGGCTGCATATTAGTGGAATCATTAGAACCCTTTATGATGGGAGAAACCGACTATCAAGTGAAGTTTCGAACCAGCTCATTGCCCACTTTGGCAATAAAGTGTTCCAAACGGTGATTCCAAGAAACGTTAGATTGGCGGAAGCCCCAAGTTATGGCTTACCGATATATCTTTATGAGAAAAATTCTCGTGGTGCAAGTGCCTACCTTACTTTGGCGAATGAGTTGCTAAAAAGACATGCTTTAGCGAACTCACCAAAAAAAGAAGAAAAAGAAATGGCGCCAGCCTCTGTAGAGGGATGAGGAAGTAATGGCAAAGAACAGTCGATTAGGAAAAGGTTTGAATGAGCTGCTATCTTCAGTAGCTTTGACAAATGCATCACCTAATGAGCAAGAGAATAGCTCGGAGACCTCCGAGCCTGTCGACTCTTTGCCCAAAAGCCCAAAACATGGGCTAAGTGAAATTCCAGTCGATCAAATCAAGCCTGGGCCATTCCAGCCAAGGTTAGGAATCGTCCATGAAGGCATTGAGCAACTCGCTGAGTCCATGAAGGCCCAGGGGGTTTTGCAGCCCATATTAGTACGGGCTAAAGCTCAAGGTGGCTATGAAATTATCGCTGGTGAGCGTCGATGGCGAGCAGCTACGCTGGCTGGCATTCATAACATTCCTGCCATCGTCAAAGAGATGCCGGATGAAACGGCCTATGCTGTTGCGTTAATTGAGAATATTCAGCGTGAAAATCTTGGGCCGATTGAAGAGGCCAAAGGGTTAAAGCGTCTCGCTGAGGAGATCAATTTAACCCATCTTCAAGTCGCCGAAGCTGTGGGCAAGTCTCGAGCCAGTGTGACTAACCTATTGAGGCTTTTGACCCTTAACGAAGACGTACAAACCATGCTTGAGCAAAAAGCTTTAGACATGGGGCATGCTAGAGCGCTGCTGGGCTTAAACGGCGCCATGCAAAGCCAGGTTGCTAAAACGGTTGTGGCTAGAGGTTTATCTGTTAGAGAAACAGAAAGGCTGGTAGCCAAATTAAGTTCTCCTTCAAAGGCTCGTAATCAGGGATCAGAAGATCCAAACATAAGGCGGTTGCAACAAGATCTATCCGAAAAGCTCGGGGCGAACGTCAAGATTTCACACAGTGGTCGCAACGGGCAAGGCATGCTTGTGATCAAATACAACGATGTCGATCAGCTCGAAGGTATCCTCTCACACTTTCAATAAAGTAAGTTTTTTTACTTTAAAAAACAGCATTTTTTAAACTTCGCCCTTCCTTGAAGCCCCTTTAAGGGGCAGATCGTTGCTAAATTTTGCATTGCTCAGTATACTGAGGCCGCTTGGCAAAGGTTTATGTCGCCAAGTTATAGTTAAGATGAAAAAAAGATATCCTCAAAACGAGGCTCGGTGGGCACTGGTCATTCAGGGAATAGGACTATTAGTGTTAGCTCCTGTGGCCTATGTCATAAAAGATTTGAGCGTAGCTGGCTCCCTCTTAGTGGGTGGGTTGGTTTGCTTTCTTCCTAATGCTTATTTGTATCACCGTGTTTTCAGGCATTTTGGCGCTCGCGCAGCACCCATGATGCTCAAAGCCTTGTATTGGGGGGAAGTGGTGAAGTTGTTATTGACAGGGATCTTATTCTTAATTGGACTTACACGCCCCTGGATCCTTCCTCTTTACCTTTTTGCTGGGTACATATATGCCCAATTAATCTTTTGGCTTGCCCCAATTTTTTGGGGTGTGAACAAACATAAATGAAGATGTGACTGACATGACAGAGGCTCATATTTTGACGCAAGCTGAATATATCCAACATCACCTGACCAATCTTTCTGTGGGAGAGGGGTTCTGGGCGATTCATCTTGATACGTTGGTAGTTTCATGGGTTTTAGGCCTAATGTTTCTATTTTTATTTCGTTTCGCCGCCAAAAGGGCAACGTCTGGTGTGCCTTCTGGGCTACAGAACTTTGTTGAGATGCTTTACGACTTCGTTAATGACCAGGTTAAAGACACATTCCATGGTAAAAACGATTATCTGGCCCCACTAGCCCTGACCATATTCGTTTGGGTCTTTTTAATGAACTTGATGGATCTGGTGCCGGTCGATTTATTGCCCTTGCTGGGTCATCACGCGGGTCTTCCTTATTTGAAAGTCGTACCAACGACCGACCCCAACTTAACGTTAGGTATGTCCATCACCGTCTTTTTGATGACCATTTACTACAGCTTGAAAGTCAAAGGGTTTACTGGTTTAGGTAAAGAAATTTTAACTAAACCATTCGGCATTTGGTTTTTCCCGTTCAACATGCTGCTTCGCTTGGTGGATGAGTTGGCTAAGCCTATTTCTTTAGGTCTTCGACTTTTTGGAAACCTTTACGCGGGTGAGTTGATCTTTATCCTCATCGCGCTATTGCCTTGGTTTGCTCAATGGCCACTTGGTTGGACATGGGCTGTTTTTCATATTCTTGTCATCACGCTGCAGGCATTCATATTTATGATGTTAACCATCGTATATATCAGCCAGGCGCATGAAGACCATTAGTTTTAAGTTAATAACCTGTAATTAGGAGCTATCATGGAAACTGCACAACTCGTCTCACAACTTCAGGGTTTTACTGCCGTCGCAGTGGCTTTGTTGATTGGTCTAGGTGCACTGGGTACAGCCATCGGTTTTGGTTTGTTAGGCGGTAAATTCCTTGAAGGTGCTGCTCGCCAACCAGAAATGGTCCCAATGCTTCAGGTGAAAATGTTCATTGTCGCAGGTCTTTTGGATGCGGTCTCAATGATTGGTGTGGGTATCGCACTTTACTTCACCTTTGCTAGCCCATTCTTGGCTGAGCTTAAAGGCTACTTTGTAGGCTAATTTAAGGGGCTTTTATGAACATTAATATGACTTTATTAGGGCAAATGATAACGTTTTTGCTCTTTGTCTTGTTCACAAAAAAATATGTATGGCCCCATTTAACCGATGCATTGGCTGAGCGTCAGCAAAAAATAGCTGACGGCTTGGCTGCTGCAGAGCGTGGTCATAAGGATTTAGAAATCGCTCAAAGTACAGCGGTCGAAAAAATCCGAATGGCCAAAGCCGAGGCCATGCAGATTGTTGATGATGCCAAAAAACAAGCCACCTTGGTCGTTGAGAATGCGAAAAAGGAAGCCTTGGAAGAAGGCGTCAAGCTTCGTGAAAAAACACAAGCAGATTTGGAGCAAATGGCAGTTCAGGCTCATGAGGCTCTGCGCGTTAAGGCGGCTCAAATGGCCATCTTAGGGGCAGAAAAAGTGCTTCAGAGTAAAATTGACCAGGCTGCGAATCAAGAGCTCATCGAATCCTTGGTGAAAGAGTTATAAGAGGGAAGCATGGCCGATAAAACCACCATCGCAAGACCGTACGCCAAAGCCTGCTTTGACTATGCGAAAGAGAAAGATTCATTTGAATCTTGGAGCGACAGTCTGCATACCTTAGCTCTCATCGTATCGGATGAGCAATTTGAGCGCCTCCTTAAGCACCCGAAATTCTCTAATGAGGAAGCGGTTGAGTGGGTCCTTTCGATAGGTTCTAGTGTTTTTGATGGCGCAAGCTGTGAGTTCATCAAGATGCTTGGTGAAAACCATCGCCTAGCTTTTGCACCTGAAATCAGCGTTTTATTTGAAGAGCATCTTCGCTCATACAAACAAACCGTTGAGGCCACGGTCATTTCGGCCGAACCGGTGGATGATTCATTTAAAGAGCGTATCAAGGCTGGGCTCAAAAAACGCCTAAATGTTCATGACATTAAACTAGACTGCCAGATCGACAAAAGCCTCATCGCGGGCGCTTTGATCAAAGCGGGTGACATTGTCATTGACGGCTCAGCAAGGGGGCGACTTGCCCGTTTGGAAGAGTCCCTTGGGATATAAATAGATTAAATTGAAGTGAGATTGGACCATGCGATTAAACCCGTCTGAAATTAGCGAACTCATCAAGCAGCGCATTGAGCAATCCGAAGTAAAAGCGGAACCTAAAACTGTTGGTACCATCATCAGCTCTGGTGACGGTATCGTACGTATTCACGGTCTTAAAGACGTGATGCAAGGTGAGATGATCAAGTTTGAAGGTGATACCTACGGGATGGCTTTGAACTTGGAGCGTGACTCGGTTGGTGCGGTTGTCTTAGGTGACTACGAGCATCTTATGGAAGGTCAGTCCGTTGAGTGCACTGGGCGCGTTTTGGAAGTGCCTGTTGGCGATGAGTTGTTAGGACGAGTTGTTGATGCGCTTGGACAACCTGTGGATGGTAAAGGCGAAATCAAGTCCAAGTCCACAAGCCCCATTGAAAAAGTAGCGCCAGGTGTGATTACCCGTCAATCCGTGAGTGAGCCAATTCAAACCGGCTTGAAAGCGATTGATGCCATGGTACCTATTGGTCGTGGTCAACGTGAGTTGATTATTGGTGATAGGCAAACAGGTAAAACCGCGATTGCGATTGATACGATCATCAACCAGAAAAACACTGGCGTAAAATGTATTTATGTGGCCATCGGCCAGAAAGTATCTTCGGTTGCGGCGGTTGTTCGTAAACTTGAAGAAAACGATGCCATGAAACACACCATCGTGGTGAATGCATCAGCGGCAGAGTCTGCAGCTCTTCAATTTATCGCACCTTATTCAGGCTGTGCGATGGGTGAGTATTTCAGAGATCGCGGTGAAGATGCGCTCATCATTTACGATGATCTAACTAAGCAAGCTTGGGGTTATCGTCAGGTATCGTTGTTGCTAAGAAGACCACCAGGCCGTGAAGCATACCCTGGAGATGTCTTCTACTTGCATTCACGTCTTCTAGAGCGTGCGGCAAGAGTAAATGCGGAGTATGTTGAGAAAGCTACCAACGGTGAAGTGAAAGGTAAAACTGGCTCATTGACGGCGCTTCCTATCATTGAGACTCAGGCCGGTGACGTCTCTGCATTCGTACCAACAAACGTGATTTCGATTACTGACGGTCAGATTTTCTTGGAAACGGACCTGTTCAACTCCAACATTCGCCCGGCGATCAATGCGGGTCTATCCGTTTCTCGTGTAGGTGGTGCAGCTCAAACCCCAATCATTAAAAAGTTGGGTGGTGGTGTACGTCTAGCCTTAGCCCAATATCGTGAGTTGGCAGCCTTCTCACAGTTTGCATCGGATTTAGACGAGGCAACACGTAAGCAGCTTGAGCGTGGACAGCGCGTGACAGAAGCGATGAAGCAAAAGCAATACTCTCCCATGAGTGTTGCCCATATGGCTTTTGTTCTGTATGCAGCGGATAAAGGATTCTTTGATGGCGTGTCACTCGATCGCATCGTTTCTTATGAGTCAGACATGATTGATTATCTCGACAACAATCACAGCGATTTGTTGAGCGAAATAAACTCAAACCCAGTCTATAACGATGATGTGTCTGAGCGCATGAAAAAAGCCATTGAGGCTTTCCAGTCGACACAAGTGGTGTAGGAGAGTTTTATGGCTGGTGGCAAAGAGATTCGCACGAAAATTAGCAGCGTCCAGAGTACGCAAAAAATTACCCGTGCGATGGAGATGGTCGCGGCAAGTAAAATGCGCAAAGCCCAGCAACGTATGCTAGAGACAAGACCCTATTCGGATAAAATCCAGAGGGTCATCTCGCATATCGCAAACGCTCAATCTGAATATCAGCACACTTTTTTCCAAAGTCGCCCGGTCAAGACGGTCGGCTTAGTGGTGGTTGCAACAGATCGAGGGTTGTGTGGTGGTTTGAATATTAACCTATTCCGCCATCTGGTTGAGCAGATTATGACTTGGCAAGAGCAGGGCATTGAAGTCAAGTTATCGGTGATTGGTGCTAAAGGCTTAAGCTTTTTCAAGCGACTTAATTGCGAGATTTTGGCCTCAACCACACACCTGGGTGATAACCCAAGTATTTCAGATGTGATTGGTCCTGTGGCTGTCATGCTAAGGTCGTTTGAGGAGCAAGGCATTGATTCTCTTTATTTGGCCTATAACAAGTTCATCAATACGATGAGCCAGTCCCCACAGGTAATGCCTCTTCTGCCCATCTCTCCTGAAGCCATGGAGGTCGATGAAAAGGAAGTCTCGAAGTCGCATTGGGATTATATTTACGAGCCTGAGGCTAAAGAGCTGCTTGATAGCTTGTTAACGCGCTTTATTGAGTCTCAAGTCTATCAAGGTGCAGTGGAAAACTTTGCCAGTGAGCAAGCAGCAAGAATGGTGGCGATGAAGTCCGCAACCGACAACGCTGGAACCTTGATTGACGACTTGAAGCTTGTCTACAACAAAGCAAGACAAGCGGCGATTACTCAGGAACTTTCAGAAATTGTGGGCGGCGCGGCAGCCGTTTAAAAGAATTACGTATTAAACTTCGGTGAGAGTAGGCATATGACTATAGAAGCTCCAACTAGGACTCAATCAAAGACCACAGGTCACATCGTTCAAATTATCGGTGCTGTGATCGACGTCGAGTTCCAAAGAGACCAAGTACCTAACGTGTATAACGCTTTATCGGTTGATAATGGTCGTATTACCCTAGAGGTTCAGCAACAATTAGGTGACGGTGTCGTTCGTACCATTGCGATGGGAAGTACCGATGGTCTTAAGCGTGGCCTAAAAGCGGAAGATACTGGAGCCCCGATTAAGGTGCCAGTAGGAACAGAAACCCTCGGTCGTATTATGGATGTTCTCGGAACTCCTATCGATGAGAAAGGCCCTGTTGGTGAAAAGTCTCGTCTTCCTATTCACCGACCAGCTCCTAAGTTTGATGAGCAGTCAGCAAGTGACGAACTGTTAGAGACCGGGATTAAAGTAATTGACTTGATCTGCCCGTTTGCGAAAGGGGGTAAGGTTGGTTTGTTCGGTGGAGCCGGTGTAGGTAAAACCGTGAACATGATGGAGCTTATTCGAAACATTGCGATTGAGCACAGTGGTTACTCAGTTTTTGCGGGGGTTGGTGAGCGTACTCGTGAAGGAAACGACTTCTACCACGAGATGAGAGAGTCCAACGTATTGGACAAGGTGGCCCTGGTTTATGGTCAGATGAACGAGCCTCCTGGAAACCGTTTGCGTGTTGCTTTGACAGGCTTGACGATTGCTGAGAACTTCCGTGATGAAGGGCGTGATGTTCTTTTGTTCGTGGATAACATTTATCGTTACACCTTGGCAGGAACGGAAGTATCCGCGCTTCTCGGTCGTATGCCTTCTGCGGTAGGTTACCAACCGACGCTTGCTGAAGAGATGGGTCGCTTACAAGAGCGTATTACCTCAACGAAGACAGGCTCTATTACCTCCATTCAGGCGGTTTACGTGCCTGCGGATGATTTGACGGATCCATCTCCTGCAACCACCTTCTCGCATCTTGATGCCACCGTGGTCTTATCACGTCAAATTGCTGAACTTGGTATCTACCCAGCGGTTGATCCTTTAGACTCTACTTCAAGACAGCTTGATCCACTTGTGGTTGGTCAAGAGCACTATGAGGTAGCCAGTAAGGTTCAAGGAGTCCTTCAGCGTTACAAAGAGCTTAAAGACATCATTGCTATTTTGGGTATGGATGAGTTGTCTGAGGAAGACAAATTAGCCGTAGCTAGAGCTCGTAAAGTTCAGCGTTTCTTATCTCAACCGTTCTTCGTGGCTGAAGTATTCACTGGCTCGCCAGGTAAATACGTCTCATTGAAAGACACCATTCGAGGCTTTAAAGGTATCATCGAAGGTGAGTATGATGATTTGCCAGAGCAGGCATTCTACATGGTCGGCTCCATTGACGAAGCGGTTGAAAAAGCTAAATCACTCTAGTGAGGTAATGATATGGCAATGACAATGCATTTGGACATCGTAAGCGCGGAGTCTGAGATTTTCTCAGGCTTAAGTGAGCGAGTCTTTGTGTCAGGCATCTTAGGTGAACTTGAGGTTGCCCCCGGACATGCGCCGTTATTGACCTCGCTGCTGCCTGGACCTGTTCGTATCCGCAAACAAGGTGGAGAGGAAGAGGTTATCTACGTAACAGGCGGTATTCTGGAAGTCCAAAAAGAGCATACCACGGTGCTTGCTGATACCGTGGTCCGCGCAAAAGACTTCAATGAAGCTGAGGCCATTAAAGCCAAGCAACAGGCTGAACAAGCCCTGCAGGATAAACAATCATCCATTGAGTTTGCTAAAGCAAGAGCTCAATTGATTGAGGCAGCAGGTATGTTGGCGGCCATTCAAAAAGCAAAAAATAAGCACTAAAGGGATTTTGTGGCTTAGTTCAATAAAAGGTGGCATGGCCACCTTTTTTGCGTTAACGGAAGCCGTGAAAAATAAAACATGTCAGAACGATCATTAACGGTTATCATCCTTGCCGCTGGCAAAGGAACAAGAATGCGTACGAGCACCCCCAAAGTTTTGCACAGCTTTGGCTCCTCGACCATGTTGAACACCATCATTGAGGTCGCTCAAAGCTTAAGGCCTGAGAAGGTGCTTGTGGTTCATAGCCCCTCCCAAGATTTTCGTGATCACGTAGGTCAAAATACCAATGTGTCGCTTGTGGAACAAAAAGAGCAACTTGGGACCGGGGATGCTGTTAAGGCTTGCATGGGCTCCATTGACCCCTTATCGCAAGTGCTTGTGCTTGTAGGTGACATTCCTATGATCACCAAACACACGTTATCGAGCCTGATTGAGGCCACCCCCTCTGGTTGTTTTGGCCTGTTAACGGCTACGGTTGCAAATCCATATGGCTTGGGGCGTATCATCCGAAATGACTCAGGCCAAGTTCGTGCTATTGTCGAGCAAAAAGATGCAACCCAAGCGCAATGTAAAATATCTGAAATAAACACGGGGATCTTTTTGCTCCCAGGACAGCATCTGGAGGGGTGGTTGTCTAGACTCGGATGCGAGAATGCTCAACGTGAATACTACCTTACGGATGTCTTAAACATGGCTGTGGATGATGGAGTGGATGTGGTTTCAGTCGAGGCGGATGAGCCCATACAAGTACTGGGTGTCAATGATTTGAATCAGTTGGTTCATTTAAAGCGTGCTTATCAAAAAAGACAAGCAAGTGAGTTCTTGGCTTCCGGGGTGTTGATCGAGGACCCTAGCCGATTTGATTTGCGCGGTGAACTTCTGTGTGGCCAGGATGTGCGCATTGACATCAATGTGATTTTTGAAGGCGAGGTACGCTTGGGCGATGGCGTTCATATTGGGCCCAATTGTGTCTTAAAAAATTGCGAGATTGGTGCGCACACATCCATTGAAGCCGGCTCGCATCTTGAGGGTGCGATTATTGGTGCTTACGGTCAAATCGGCCCCATGGCAAGATTACGACCAGGCACCGTGCTTAAAGACCGAGTCAAAGTTGGCAACTTTGTGGAAACCAAGAATACTCAGATGAGTAATGACTCGAAGGCAAATCACTTAAGCTATCTGGGCGATTGCTCAGTGGGTAAAGAGGTCAACGTCGGCGCAGGGGTCATTACGTGCAACTACGATGGCGCTTACAAACACCAGACGACCATCGGCGATAGGGTTCACATCGGCTCAGATTGTCAGCTTGTCGCACCAGTTACCATTGGTGCGGACACGACGATTGGTGCAGGCTCTACCGTGACTCAAAACACCCCAAGCGGGAAATTGGTCTTAACTCATCGCTTAGATCAGCGAAGCCTAGATTGGCAAAGACCGACGAAAGAAAAAAATACGACAAAAGGATAATAACGATGTGTGGCATTACCGGCGGCATTTCTCAAAGAGACATCAGTCCTATTCTCTTAGAGGGACTAAAACGACTTGAGTATCGTGGTTATGATTCAGCGGGTGTCTGCATAGCTCATGAGGGTGAACTCATTCGACAACGAGTCACGGGTAAAGTGGGGGTGCTTGAGAAAGCTTTAACGGAGTCTCCGATCAAAGGGCACCTTGGTATCGCTCATACGCGTTGGGCAACTCATGGTCAAGTGACTCGTGAAAATGCACATCCCCATATGTCATCGGGCAGAGTTGCCATTGTTCATAATGGCATTATTGAAAACTATAAAGAGCTAAAAGAGCGCTTGGTTCGAGACGGGGTTCAGTTTGAGTCTGAGACAGACACCGAGGTGATCGCTCATATGGTGGCTCAACATTTAGAGCAAACCAATGATCTGGCTAAAAGCGTAAGAGAAGTGTGCAAAGAGCTTTCGGGAGCTTACGCCCTATGCGTGATTGCCAAAGACGACCCAGAGCTTCTGGTTGCCACCAGACATGGTTCTCCTTTGGTTGTTGGCCTTGGGATTGGTGAAAATTTTGTGGCTTCAGATATTTTAGCTCTATTGCCAGTGACCCAAAAATTCATGATTTTAGAAGAAGGGGATGTCGCTTGTGTGCGATTGGACACCATAGACATCACGGACAATCATGGCGCTGAAGTTGACCGTGCGGTGAAAGAGGTTCAAGTTCAGCTTGAGCATTCTGAAAAAGGGGCGTATCGCCACTTCATGCAAAAAGAGATTTTTGAGCAACCAAGCTCTGTGGTCAACACCTTATCGGGGCGCCTTGAGGCGGGCGTGTTAGCCCAAGATTTATTTGGCCCGCAGGCGGATGATTGGTTAAGTGAGGTTCAGCAAGTCCATATCGTAGCGTGCGGCACGAGTTTTCATGCCGGCCTTGTTGCGGCCCAGTGGTTTGAGGGGATGCTTGGTGTACCCACCCGCGTTGAGATAGCCTCCGAAATGCGCTATCAGCGTCAAGTCGCTTCCCCTAACACACTATTTGTAACGCTGTCACAGTCTGGTGAAACCGCAGATACCTTAGCGGCGTTGCGTTCGATTGACACCAATAAAAATTATTTAAAAAAATTAACCATTTGTAACGTGCCAGAGAGTTCACTCGTACGAGAGTCAGATGCGGTGCTGTTGACCCAAGCCGGCCCTGAGATTGGGGTTTGTTCGACCAAGGCGTTTGTAACCCAGCTGGTCGCTTTATTTTTGCTTTGTGCTAAAACCGCCAAAGCCAAGGGAATTGAAAACCCACAGCTTGAAGAGGCTTTAACCGTTTTACCTCAGCTTCCTGCTTTGATTGAGCAAACGCTCAAGGCCGATGAAGCCATTGAGCAGGTGGCTCAAACCTTAGTAGAAAAGCAACACATCCTGTTCTTGGGGCGTGGAGATCTTTACCCGATTGCCAAAGAAGGGGCGTTGAAGCTCAAAGAGATATCCTACATTCACGCCGAGTCTTACCCGGCCGGTGAGCTCAAGCATGGCCCGCTTGCGTTGGTTGATAACCAAATGCCTGTGGTGGCTTTGGCATCGAACAACAGTCTAATAGACAAGCTGAAGTCGAATCTTGAAGAAGTTCAGGCAAGACACGGTCAGCTTATAGTTTTTTCCACCGCTGATGCTCACATGAAGTCTGAATTTGAGCATTGCATTGAGATACCCACAATTTGTCCACAGCTTGCCCCCATCTTGCTCACCATTCCCATGCAGATGCTGGCTTATCATGTGGCATGTTGTAAGGGGACCGATGTTGATCAGCCAAGAAATCTCGCCAAATCGGTCACGGTGGAGTAATGTGCGGTCGATTTGCCTTGGTGTGCCCTCCTGAGAATCTCAAAGAACACTTTGGACTAAGTGGGCATTTAACCATCAAGCCACGGTATAACATTGCCCCTCAAGAGAGCATTCCTGTTGTCCACGAGCTTTTAAGCAAGGTTACCTTCATGCGATGGGGGTTGACACCAAGCTGGGTTAAGGCTTCTGATATGAAGCCACCTAAGCACATCAACGCTCGCAGTGAATCTGCTTTTGAAAAGCCAAGCTTTAAAATGGCACTGAAAAAGAGGCGCTGTTTGATCCCATTGAGTGGCTACTTTGAATGGAAAATGATTGGGCAAAAAAAACAGCCTTTTTTTGTCCACGGTGCGAATCAACCCTTGATTGCTATGGCTGGGATTTGGGAAAAAAGTCAAAGCGAGAGTCTTGAGTTTGAAGAGACTGTGGCGATTTTAACTCGAGAAGCCACACCAGAGGTGGCCGGGGTTCACGAAAGGCAGCCTGTCATCATTGCCAAGAGTGATTATAGCCTTTGGCTTGATGAGTCAACCTCAAAAGATAAGCTTGCTCAGATGATGGATGAAAGTAAAACAAAACTCTCATTTTATCCGGTAACCCCCAGAGTCAATCGTCCTCAGTTTGATGAGCCGGGGTGTCTCGAACCGCTAAGTGAGTAGGCCTTTACTTCACTGATAGTGGTTGGCATAATTGCGTGCTTTCCACCCAATTTTTCTTCGCGCGCAAAAAAGACCAAATAGTTAGTCAATAGAATTGGTATGCCGTGAAGTGACCACCGGAGATTTCGATGAATCCAACGGCCAGAGTGACCAAAACAAAAAGTAAATTTCCCTCAAAGAGCCTATTTTCTGCAGTCAACATAAAACCCATCAAAGAAAGACAAACTCGCGTTGAGATATTGCAGCACATCTCAGAGAAGACCAACTTGAAGCGACGTGATGTTGAGGCTGTTTTTACTGAGATGGCCAACCTTATTAAAGCTCACTTGTCGAAAAAGGGCTCGGGAGAGATTTTACTCCCTAAGCTTGGAGTGAAGGTGAAGCGAGTCCGTCGTCAACGTACGAGAGAACGTAAAATGGTCTCACCGTTGACCGGTCAAGAAGTTGTGATTCCATCTAAGCCTGCGCGCGATGACATCAAGCTTATCGCCCTAAAGCCTCTCAAAGAAGCCATTGCCGATTCATAATTTATCAACCATGAGGCGGCCACTCATGCCGCCTTACGGTTTAGGATTTAAACAGATAAGGATTTTTAGGGAGCTCAATCACCTCATAGCCTTCTGAGCGCAAAGAGCAGATCGTTTCATCATTTAAATGTTCTTTTATAAAGGCGGTAAACAACAGGTTGTAAGGGATGAGGCCCAGCCTAGAGAGAGCATCATAGACTCTTTTCTTTCTCAGCATTTTTTTATACAAGCGAGACCTTGTGTCAAGCTTAGTATCTTCCATGCCTTCAAGGTAAATGTCATTGATCCCCTTAAAAATAATAAAACGGTGACCAAGCCCCAAAGCTATCTTTTCAAACTCTCTTTTCGATACTGAAAAAAGGTAATTCCCTTCTTCTTCAAAAAAGTCACGACTTACCGGCTTTTTTAAAGCTCGTTTGATAAAGTTTTTAGTCGATAAAAAGAGTTGTTGGACCCAGGATGCTATTTCTCGGTCAATAGGCTCTAAAAGAACACACCCGCGTTTTGCAACTCGTAGCATTTCGTATAAAGCAATGGTTGGTCTCGGGAAGTGATGGTAGGCTTCTTTGCAATAGATAAAATCAAAAGCCTTATCATCAAAGCTAAGTTTTTCTGCATTTTGTTTTTGGTAAGCATCGATTAGCCCTTTTTCATGGGCCAACTTGAGAAGCCGATCATCAATGTCCGTTGCGGTTACTTTGATGCCTTTTGAAGCCAAATACATGGCATCGGTACCATAACGGCCGTCACCAACGGTGGCCCAACTCGAATCACCAAAGAGCTTAATCAAAGGATCCACCAGCGCGTACATTTGTTGACAACGAAAGGCGTTGAGTGTCTCCCCATCAATCCAAGAGCTTGCACGTTGGTTGTTTATGCTCCC
>CAYNJF010000017.1:552-19475 GCA_964397555.1 uncultured Francisellaceae bacterium | reverse complement strand
TTTCATGATTAGCATAGCTGGTCTGTATGACGTCAGGACTGTTGTTAGATTGGCTCACTTAAGACTCATGAAGACTGTGATGATAGATCGAGGTTAAACCATTCTTTCAGTGGTTGCCAACACTTCATATAGTCCTTTTGCAAAAGAGGAGTCTCAAGTGCCCAGTCTGTTGGGGTCCAAACTTTTGAGCTCTCGAACATGAACGCAAGCGTACCGGTTTGTTTGGTCGGAGTATCCTCCGCATCCGTTGCTTTCTCAAAGGTATCAGCATCGGGTCCGTGAGAGCTCATGCAGTTATGAAGACTTGCGCCGCCGGGCGCAAAGCCATCACTTTTTGCGTCGTATTCGCCGTAAATTAAACCCATAAATTCACTCATCATATTCCGATGATAGTAGGGCGGTCTGAAGGTGTTTTCTGCAACCATCCAGCGCTCTGGGAAAATCACAAAGTCGATGTTGGCGACTCCAGGGATGGCGCTTTCAGAAGTAAGTACAGTGAATATGCTGGGATCGGGGTGATCAAAGCTTACGGTGTTGATGGTGTTGAAATTGGTTAAGTCATACTTATATGGGGCGTAATTACCGTGCCAGGCTACCGTGTTGAGTGGGTGATAATCCAAACTGGCTTGCCAAAGCTTACCACCAAACTTGTTATAAAGGATGAAGTCACCGCGTTTTTGCTCAAAGTGCGCCACAGGGATTTTAAAATCTCTAGGGTTGGCGAGCCCGTTGGAGCCGATAGGTCCCAGATTTGGCAGAGTGAGAGGCTGACCAAAGTTTTCAAGCACGTACCCTCTAGCATTCTGGGAATTGAGCTTAACCTGGAATTTAATGCCCCTTGGGATGCAGGCTATCTCTTTAGGCTGAATCCGCATTAGGCCCATTTCAGTATGTATTTCTAGCGCGCCATCAACAGGAACAATCAAGAACTCACCGTCGGAGTTGTACACAAAAGCATCTTCCATGGAGCGCTGGCAAGCATACGTGTAGATTACCCCTCCAGTTCCTTCTTGTGGGCTGCCATTGAAAGCCATGGCCTGCAAAGAGTCTACCCAATCACCCTGAACAAAGCTTAGAGTCGGATCCCAACGCAGTTGATTCGGAGGGATAACTGGGTTTTCACCAAGCGTCAGCCCATTGTGGGCCTTTAGTTTGAAGTCTTCTTGAACAACAGAAGGTAGTATTTTGTAAAGCCATGCTCTGAAATTCTTGGAGCGTTGCTGGGTGAAAGCGCTGCCAGATAATTGTTCGGCATAGAGGCCCAAGGGGGGCTTTTGTGGGGAGTTTTGGCCCAGCGGTAGTGCACCAGGGACAGCCTCACTTTGCCAGTGACTACCAAAACCTGTAAGATAGTTTAAATATGAGTTGGTCATTGAGCTTCCCTTTACTGATTCCTGAAGATCTTGATTCCGTGTGCTTGACTGGGCTAGACTCGACTGTTCAATTTTTTATGAAGCCAGTTCTCAGATTGCAAGGAGTATTTTAGGTAGTTTGTATGCAACATACTAGAGCCCAGTGGATACACGTTTTTGCCATGTTTGCGGTGGCTAGTTTCTTTTACCTTTATGAGTTTCTTCTTCGCGTTCTTCCTTCGGTTATGAAGCCCCAGCTTACGCTAGAATTTGGTATTGGCGCAAAAGAATATGGTATTTTAGCGGCCATCTATTATGCATCATATGCACCGTTACAGCTACCCGTGGGTGCTTGGATTGATCGCTTTGGTCCTCGACGGCTGTTAACGCTGGCTGTTTTAATGTGTGCGGTGAGCACGCTCTTAAGCTCTTACACTCAAAACTATTACATTGCTCTAGTGGCTCGTTTCTTTATTGGAGCCGGTTCTGCGTTTGGTTTTATTTCGTGCATGAAAGTGTTAGCGGTGTGGTTTCCTCCCCAGTGGTTTCCTATCATGACAGGCTTTACGCTCACCATTGGAACTATGGGGGCCGTTGCCAGTTACCCTATCTCATTGGCTATGAACTATTTTGATTGGCGTGAGCTCTTAGTGGTTCTTGGCATTATAGGTTTGGTGTTGGGTGCGATTACCTGGCTTGTCTTAAGAGACGATAACACCCATCAGCCCTCGCATATCCCGCCTCCTGAAAAGGCTCAAAGTTTCTGGACATGCCTAAAAGTGGTGGCCTCTAAACCTCAAAGCTGGTTAGTCGGCTTTTATGCCTTTTTGACAACCGCACCCACGGATGCGTTTGGGGGCGCTTGGGGGGTACCGTTTTTAACCGATGCACACGGCATCGATAAAGATGTGGCTTCCGCGGCTCAATCGATGGTGTTTTTGGGCATGGCAATAGGTTCGCCGTTGATTGGTTGGGTGGCAAGACGGTGGAATAACCGAAAGCGCCCCATGATGCTGGCCTCGATGGTGGCCTCAGCGGCTTTGTTTACTTTAATCTATTCGCCAACCATGACTGGCCTTTGGGCAGGAAGTTTGTTTTTTACGTTCGGAGCCTTTGGGACTTATGTCTTGGCCTTCGTGGTGATACGTCATATTACGCATCTACAATATGTGGCCACTGCAGTCGGTTTTGTGAATATGATGTCTATGATCGGATCGATGTTATTGACCTCAGCGGTGGGGTGGATATTAGACACGGTTCGAACTACCGATTTAACCGTGAATGGCATGCCCGTTTATTTGTTAGCTGATTACAAAATAGGCTTGCTGGCTTTGCCCATTTTTTATTTAGTTTCTGCGTTAATCATTGTGCCGATGATTCACGATCAACCGACAGAAGGAGCACTTGCTCATGCTTGATACGGCGAACCCTTTGGTGGAGTCTTTGAATCCCGCGCAAGCTGAGGCGGTGACCTCTGAAGCCAAATATTGTCGGGTATTAGCGGGGGCTGGAAGTGGTAAAACTCGCGTTCTTGTCCATCGCATGGCTTGGTTAATGTCAGAAAAGGGGGTTTCCCCCAACCGAATTCTTGCGGTGACCTTCACCAACAAAGCCGCCGGCGAGATGAAAAAGCGAATCGAAGAGCTTTTGAATATACCGACGTATACCATGTGGGTGGGTACGTTCCATGGGTTGGCTCATCGGATCTTACGTCAATATCATCAAGAAGCTGGCTTGCCTTCAAATTTTCAGATCATGGATTCTGATGATCAGCATCGTTTGCTCAAGCGTTTGATTAAAGAGTCAGGTTACGATGAGGATGATATCGACTCCAGAAGGCTTCAAGGTTTTGTGAATAAGCAAAAAGATGAGGGGCGTCGTCATCGTCATTTGGGAGCCGGTTTAAACACGGAACAAATGCAAATGGGTGAGCTCTATCGAGTCTATGAAGAGCACTGTCAGCGCTCAGGCTTGGTGGATTTTGCCGAATTGTTACTACGTGTTTGGGAGCTCTGGAAGGGGAATCCAGATGTGTTGTCTCAATTTCACCAACTTTTTACTCATGTGTTGGTCGACGAGTTCCAAGATACCAACACCATTCAGTATCAATGGCTACAGATGGTATGCTCTCCTGAATGCTCGGTGACGATTGTCGGTGACGATGATCAGTCTATTTACGGATGGCGCGGTGCTAAAATTGAAAACATCCACCGCTTTGCCAAAGATTTTCCAAATTCTCACACCATTCGGCTTGAGCAGAACTACCGTTCCACAGGGTCTATCCTTTCAGCGGCGAATGCCTTGATCCAAAACAACGAAGAACGTTTAGGCAAGGAGCTTTGGACTGACTCCGGTGACGGCGACAAGATTACGCTTTATGGTGCGTTTAATGAGCTGGATGAAGCTCGTTTTATTGTTGAGCGGATCAAGCATTGGTTAAATGAAGATGGCTCGGCGGAAGAAGTCGCCATTTTATATCGCTCGAACGCTCAATCACGAGTGCTTGAGCAAGCGCTCAGAGCAAACCAACTTCCTTATAAAATTTATGGGGGCCTTCGATTCTTTGATCGCGCTGAGATTAAAGACGCGGTGGCCTATCTTCGATTGTTGGCCAATGTGAACGATGATCCTGCGTTTGAGCGTGTGGTGAATATGCCGCCAAGAGGGATTGGTGAGCGAACGATGGCAACCATTCGCCAAAAAGCCAATGAAAACCAAACCTCATTGTGGCAGGCCGCTCATGATGTGATGTCAACGTTGAATCCTGGTCGCACGACCAAGGGACTGAACGACTTTTTCGACATCATTGCTCATTTAGTCAATCAGGCCAAAGAGATTGAGTTTGGCCCCTTGTTGCAAGAAACCTTGACCGTCTCAGGGCTTACGGCCTACATCAAAGGTCAGCCTGGCGAGAAAACGTTTACCAAGCTTGAGAACTTGCAAGAATTGATCACCGCCTCTAGTCAGTACGCCAGTGATTACATGCATGAACACGATGCCCCTGGTGCCAAAGGCGACGATGTGCTTGTTCAATTCCTTTCTGACATAGCTCTTGATGCTGGAGAAAAAGAAGGGGAGCAAGATGAGCGCTCGATAAAGCTTATGACCTTACACGCCGCCAAGGGTCTCGAGTTTCCCTTGGTGTTTATGGCAGGGCTTGAAGAAGGGTTGTTCCCTCATCATCGTTGCGCCAACGTTCAAGACTTGCTCGAAGAAGAGCGAAGACTTTGCTACGTAGGGATCACAAGAGCGATGAAAAAATTATTCATCACTTACGCCCAAAAAAGAACCTTCGCCGGTTCCTCTGGCTTGTCGGCACCTTCACGCTTTATTAATGAGATCCCAGGCAAGCTCATTGAAACCTTGAAGCTAAATGGGCACATCACCCCACCTCAGTCCTCAAGGTTTGCCCCAAGAAGACAGAGCACCCAACAACAAAGTTTTGCTGACAATGCCCCTGGGGTCCCTTATAAAATAGGGCAACAGGTTTCGCATCCAAAATTTGGGAATGGTGTGGTGCTTGGCTCTGAAGGCCAAGGAGATTTGGCTCGAGTTCAAGTGAACTTTGAAGGCGTAGGTCCCAAGTGGCTGGTGGTCTCCTACGCCAAGCTCACCACCGCTTAGACTTCTTGGAAAAGCGCTGCAAGCTCTGATCGTTGGGCTTGCAGAGCCAACAACTTTTCTCGATACTCGTTTGGGTCTTTTTCAAATTGACCTTCCCCTTTTTTGTGAGCAAGGAGCGTTAGACTTCTTGCCATCCAAAAGTGAGCGGCCATGATTTCAAGGCAATCACATAATGCCTCTTTCTCGGTCGACTCCATGGGCCTTAGGGCATCGTAGGCTTTGAGAAGCGCTTTTGTTTGGCCAAGATCTAGGCCACCATGACCCCAAGCCCACTCTAATAGGACGATGGCGATGTCGTAGACAAAAGCCTCCTCACAGGCGTAGTAAAAATCAATCACACCGCTGAGTTCATCGCCCTTAAAGAGAGCATTATCTTTGAATAAATCATAATGAATCATGCCTTTGGGTAAGTGTTCAAATAAAGAAGAGCACTCTTTCTCTAAAATAGCATCAATCAACAAGGCATCCTCTTGATTCAAGTGAGGGCGAAGCTCGCTGATGGCTTGTTTTCGCCAGCTCGCATCCATTTGATTCTTAAGCGATGTGGGATTTTTAAGAGCGTGCATGCGAGCGCAAAAATGCGAAATGGCTTTGACTTGTTGGGCAGTGGGTGTGAGGGTGCTTTGGCCCTCGAGGTATTCAACCAAAACGACCGGTTTGCGTTGAAAGTGAGTCAGGAATGGGCGTTGATGAACAGCCATAGGGGCAGGAACTTTGAGACCATGTTTAGCAAGGTGTAACGTTAATTCCAAAGTCTTTTGGGTATGCTCAGAGTCAATCGCCTCCAAGATGGTCAGCACCCATAGTGTTTGATCGAGCATGACTCGATAGTTGGAGTTCACAGTCCCTCCCTCGAAGGCGGCCCCTAACTCACATTCGCTCAAAGCCAGAGGCTCTAGTAAGCTTTCTAATTGTTGCTGGCTTATTGGGGTAAATGCGGCCATAACGGACTCCTTTTTTGCATAGACTAACAATTTTGGCAGGTTTTGGCTAAACTGAGGGACTTCTCAATTTAGGTCTTATGGGTGGAAAATGACTGACAAAAAGACACTGGTTTTGCTCGATGGTTCGTCGTATTTGTTTCGGGCTTACCATGCCTTGCCACCTTTAACGACATCTTCAAACATGCCAACGGGTGCGATGTATGGCGTGATAAATATGATCCGCAGGCTTATTAACGATGAGAAGCCAGATTACATGGCTTGCGTCTTTGACACCAAGGAAAAGACGTTTCGTCATAAGATGTACACCGAGTACAAAGCAAATCGCCCCGAGATGCCCGAAGAGCTTGGTGTTCAAATCAAGCCCCTTCATGACATGATTGAAGCCATGGGGATCCCTCTTTTGGCAAAACCTGGGTTCGAGGCCGATGATTTAATAGGAACGCTTGCCAAGCAAGGGGCTGAGCAAGGGTTAAGGGTTGTCATCTCCACAGGTGACAAAGACTTGGCTCAGTTGGTCAATGAAGAAGTCACGCTTATCAACACCATGACCAATAAAGTCATGGACATAGAAGGCGTTAAAGAAAAATTTCAGGTAACCCCAGAGCAAATCATTGACTATCTAGCTTTGGTTGGTGATACCTCTGATAACGTGCCTGGGGTGCCTAAAGTCGGGCCAAAAACGGCTGCCAAATGGCTAAACGAATACCAAACCCTCGATGCCTTAGTGGCCAGTGCCGACAAGATAAAAGGTAAAATTGGCGAAAACCTGCGCGACAGCCTTGAGTTATTGAAGCTTTCAAAAGAGCTAGTCACCATTGATGTTCAGGTTCCCCTCGAAGTCTCACCTGACCAGCTCATCATCGAAAAACAGAACGTGTCAAAGCTTCGTGAGATGTTTACCACCTATGAATTTAAAAACTGGTTGACTGCTTTGGGGGACGAACAAGCCTTGGGTGGTGAGCAGGCGCCTGCTAAGCCAGAGGTTAAGTCACAGTACACGTGTGTTTGGGATGAAAAGACACTCAATGCTGTCATAAAGCAAGCCAGCGAAAAAGGCTTATTATGCTTTGACTTGGAGACCACCAGCTTGGATACCATGGTGGCTGAGGTGGTCGGGGTGGCTTTATGCGTTGAGCCTGGAAAAGCTTTTTATGTTCCGGTTGCTCATAGCCATGCGCCACAAAAACAATTGGATGTGAATCGTGTGTTGTCTCTTTTAGAGCCGATATTAGACAACGATGAAATTCTCAAGATTGGTCAAAACTTAAAATACGACATCAAGGTGTTGCTCAATTATGATTTGAAGGTTAAAGGCATCGCCTTTGATACGATGTTGGAATCCTACGTGGTGAACTCTACGGCCACTCGGCATGATATGGACTCGTTGGCTCAATTTTATCTTCAAAGAAAAACGATCAAATACGAAGACGTTGCAGGCAAAGGGGCAAAGCAGATCCCGTTTGCTGATGTTCCTGTTGATGAGGCTTGTGAGTATGCCTGTGAAGATGCCGACATCACGATGCAGCTGCATGAACACTTACTCCCACTGCTGACCAAAGAGCCGACGTTGATGGAGGTGTATAACACCTTGGAAAAACCATTGATTGAGGTCTTAGTGGCGATGGAGCATAAGGGCGTGAACATTGATGCCCAAGCGCTTAAAGAACAATCGAAGTATCTTGAGAAAAGAGCACAAGAGCTGCAAGAAAAAGTCTATGAGCTTGCCGGGGAAGAATTTAACCTTGGTTCGCCTAAGCAACTCCAAAAAATCCTGTTCGAAAAACTTGAGCTTCCCATCATTGAGAAAACGCCTAAGGGGCAACCCTCTACGTCGGAGAGCGTCTTGGTTGAGCTGTCCAAAGACTATGAGCTTCCTGATTTGATTTTGGAATATCGCTCTTTAACCAAACTCAAATCAACGTACACGGATAAGTTGCCTTTGGAGATCTCACAAAGAGATGGGCGCATTCATACCAATTATCATCAAGCGGTCACGGCAACTGGGCGCTTATCCTCCAGTGATCCAAACTTACAAAATATTCCCATCAAAACCGACGAGGGCAAACGAATTCGACAAGCCTTCATTGCCGAAAAAGGCAACGTCATCCTTGCGGCAGATTACTCACAAGTTGAGCTTCGGATCATGGCGCACCTCTCTGGAGATAAGGCCTTATCGGAGGCCTTTAAGCGAGGTGATGACATTCATAGCTTTACGGCAAGCACCATGTTTGGCGTTCCAACAGATAAGGTGAGCGAAGAGCAGCGCCGTTCGGCCAAGGCCATCAACTTTGGATTGATTTATGGGATCAGCGCCTTTGGATTGGCTAAGCAGCTCGATACGACACGAGACGTTGCCCAAGAATACATGGATACTTATTTTGCAAGATACCCTGATGTTGCCGCCTACATGGAAAAGGTGAAGAAGACCGCGGCTCAGCAAGGGTACGTAGAGACCATGTTTGGTCGTCGTTTGTATTTACCTGAAATTAAGGCATCGAATGTGGCCAGAAAGCGTGCAGCTGAGCGGGTGGCCATCAATGCCCCCATTCAAGGCGGCAATGCCGATCTCATTAAAAAGGCGATGATCGATATTCATCATCAAATCTTACCCATCCAAGGCGTGGATATGATTATGCAGGTGCACGATGAGCTTGTTTTCGAAGTTAAAAAAGAGATGGTGGATGAGATTAGTGCGCTGGTGAAAAAGGCCATGGAGCAAGTGGTTGAGCTTGATGTGCCGCTGGTGGTCGATGTGGGTGTTGGTGATAATTGGCAACAGGCTCACTAAGAGCCTGTTTTAAAACTGCATCCATTGGTTAAGGACATCTTGAGCTTGCTCAATACCAAGATTTTTTAAAGATGAGAATGTTTGAACGGTAATTTGATTTTCCCAAGCACCCAGTTGTTTTTTGACAGACAAAAGGGTGTTATTGGCCGCACCACGCTTGAGCTTGTCACTTTTCGTTAAAAGAATGTGAATAGGCTTTCCAGTGTGCGCCATAAAATCGAGCAACTCTCGGTCGTAGGGCGTCATGGGGTGGCGAATATCCATCATCATAAAAATCCCATGAAGACTGTGTCGCGAACTTAAATAGTCACTCAGTAAACCTTCAATCTGCTTTTTGATGCGATCGGGGACTTTTGCGTACCCATAACCCGGCAGGTCCGCTAAGCGTCTATCGTCATCCACCGAGAAGAAATTGATGGATTGAGTGCGCCCAGGCGTTTTTGAGGTCCGGGCTAAACCATTTCGGCCTACAATGGTATTGATGGCACTGGATTTACCAGCGTTGGAGCGGCCCACAAACGCAACCTCGATCCCAGCATCATTGGGGAAAGCTTTGTAATTTGGTGCACTTACAAAAAATTCAACTTGATTAAAATCAATGCGTTCTTGTGTCGGTAGGTTGTGAGAATCGTTCATTTGAGTATCTCTTGAGAGCCCGCATGGATGCTTTGTGCGTTGCTTTTTGTTACGATTGAGCGGCCTTGGAACAAACTGGTATGAGTTAGCTGTCCTCAGCTGAGTGTTTTCAGTGTATCATGGACTATCAAATCGGGGCCAGTTTTATCCGACTGTCAGACATTAAGTCGAAAGTTAACTAAATAATTCATGGAAAGTTCGCATCATGAAACTAGCGTCAAAAGTTCTATTACTCTCAATCCTATTTGTGTTTAGTGCTCATGGCATAGGTGATCCAGAATCAGGCAAAAGCTTGAGTGCACCTTGCGTTAACTGTCATGGTGCGGACGGAAACAGTGTGGCGCCAATTTGGCCCAAAATCGCAGGTCAACACGAAGCTTACCTAGTTAAGCAACTTAAAGAGTATCGTAAAGGGGAAGAAGGGCCAAGGCATAATCCCCAGATGTACGATCAGGTGATGGACCTTTCCGATCAAGACATCCTAGACTTAGCGGCCTATTACGCTGGTCTTGAGCAAAGCGCTGGGAAGGCTCGAGGTGAGATCTTCAAATTAGGTGAGCGCATCTATCGTGGTGGTCTTTATGATAAAGGGGTCACCGCTTGTGCCGGTTGTCATGGGGCTCGTGGTATGGGCAATTCATTGGCAGGTTATCCTAGGGTCTCTGGTCAAAACTCGGATTATACGCTTGATCAATTAAAGCAATTTGGTGAAGGGGCTCGTCGCAATGACGTCAATGAAATCATGCGTAACATCAGTGCTCGCATGAGCGAACAAGAAATGAAGGCAGTGAGCGAATACATTGCTGGTTTGAGTTAAGGTAAGACCATGAAGAAGCTGTTGGCTGGTTTTTTGATTCTTTGGGCTGGAGTATGTTGGGCCGGTCAAAAAGAAGGCAAGCATTATGAGCTTGTCCCTTTTGAGGTGACTGAAAATGAGATGATTCAAGATCTCAAAGCGGATCACACCAACCAAATGATCGTTTTGGAGTTTTTCAGCTATGGTTGCCACTGGTGCCATCGTTTAGATCCCAAGGTGGAAGCCTGGAAAGCATCGATGCCAGAAAACGTGGTTTTCTTAAGAGTTCCGGTGGTGTTTCAAGGCTCATGGGCGAATTTAGCTAAGGCTTATTACACATCAAAAGCATTGAACGTGGACGATGTGATTCATCCAGCCCTTTTTGATGCCATTGCCAACGAAACCATTACTTCCTCAGCTCCAGATGTATTGCAAGTCTTTTTCAAAGAACATGGCGTTGAGCCCATTGATTTTGCAAAAGCCTTTGATTCATTTGGGGTGGAGCAAGAGTTTAAGCGATTCAATCAGCTTGCCATTGCTTATAAGATCACAGCGATCCCAACGTTTATTATTCAAGGACCCGATCGCGCTTATCTGACGTCAACGCGCATGGCTGGGGGAGAAGATGAAGTGCTCTCCTTAGTCACCATGCTGGTAGATAAAGAGCTCGAGCAGCTATCGCCCGTCGAAAACAGCAATTAATTCTTTGACCTGAACCCGCTTCTTGGATTTACAGCTAATCACTCGCTGTACATTCAAGGGGTGGATGTCAGCGTCTCGATATAAATCCCTCGTGAGTGGTAAATCATGATTAGAAATGATCACGGTATGACCTTGATTGGCTAATTTCTTGGCCATGCGAGCGAGTTCCGTTTGCTGATCTAAACCAAAGCGATTGGCGCTGTAGCTTGTAAAGTTCGCCGTTGGGCTGATGGGGGCGTACGGGGGATCACAGTAAATAATCTGGTGTTGGTTTGCCTTTAGACTGTGCTTTAAAAAAGACTCATAGCTTTGATTAAACAAGCGAACTCGTGAAGCCTTTTTCAAAAAATGATGCAGCTCTTTTTCAGGGAAGTAGGGCTTTTTATAAAGACCAAAAGGCACATTGTACCTTCCCTTCAGATTGTACCGGCACAAGCCATTGTACCCATGGCGATTCAAATACAAAAATAGATAAGCTCGAAGCTCTTGATCTTCGGTCTCGTTAAAGGTTTGACGTAATTTTAGATAGGTCGACTTGGTATTATGCGAGGCCGTGAAGTAACCCGAGGCCTTTTCAATGAAGTCCGGGCCAAGACGCTTGAGCGTTTTATAGACGTTGATTAAATCTGGATTTATGTCATTGATCCAATATCGCTTAAACGAGGTATTTAAAAAAACGGCGCCAGCACCAACAAAAGGTTCACACAAATGAGTGCCCTCTGGGAACTTAGGCTGGATATGGGCCAGTAAACGAAATTTACCCCCGGGCCACTTTAAAAAAGGTCTTTCGCTCACGGAGACTCACTCATTGTTGATAACCAACCAAGCTTAGGGCCAGCAGGGACAATGCGATATGGGTTAATGCCTTCATGGGAATAGTAATAATGCTGTTTGATCTGATCCATATCAACAGTTTGGCGAATACTCTCAATGTCCAACATTTGAATCATCCATCGAAACAAGTGAGGGTAGTCCTCGATCTTTCTAACGTTGCATTTGAAGTGCGTATAATAAACGGCATCAAACCGAATGAGCGTGGTGAACAATCGTATATCAGCCTCGGTCAAAGTTTGAGCAATCAAATAGTCCCTTGAGCTCAAATAATCATCCAGCTCATCGAGCACTTGAAAAAGTCTTAGAACCGCGTCATCGTACGCGCTTTGTTTCTTGGCAAAACCACAACGGTATACACCATTATTGACCCCATGGAACACTTTGTCATTCATGTCATCAATGGCACTTCGGTGCTCTTGAGGGTACAAATCAGGGGTCTGTGGATTCATCGCATTGAACAGTCGTAAAATATCGGCCGACTCATTGTTGATGATTTTCTCGTTTTCTTTATCCCAAAGAATAGGGACTGTGGCACGACCCGTATAATCGGGATGGGATTTTACATAAAGCTGATAAAAATAATCAAAATCATACAGCGGATCTTGAAAGGATTCTTTAAATTCCCAGCCATGCTCCAACATATGGGGATGAACAACGCTGACATCGATTTGATGCAAATGATTGAGTGCGCGCGCGATCAAGGTCCGATGCGCCCACGGACAAGCCATGGACACATAAAGGTGTAACCTATCGGGATGCTCTTGAGTAAAATTGGATACAGGCTCATTCACTTGGCCATCGACCACCCAATCTCTTAAAACCGATGGCTGGCGATGATATTGGCCATCTTTGGTGTCTTTGACCAATTTTTCTTGATGCCATTGGCCGTCAACCAGTTGTCCCATGCTAAAATCCTACTTAGACCGAAAGATAAATAACTATGCCTTACATCACTGTAAATCAGCGAGCGGTGCCATATAACATGGTGCGCTCTCAAAGAGCCAAACACATGCGACTGGAGTGGAGCCAGAATAAGCTCACCATTGTCGCACCTTGGAGCCTGTCCAACCAGGCCATCTTAGCCTTTTTGTTCTCCAAGAAATCTTGGATCTCAAAACAGGTGCGAAAATCACCAATCATTCCTGAAAAGCTAGTTTGCTTCCCATCAAAAGTGCGTTACGGCTCAGTTATCCCTTATTTAGGGACCGGGCTCAAGTTAATTTACGCCCCGCAGCTCAAAGCACCTAACATTCAACATAAGAAGCTTTACCTGCCTTACTCTGAGAATATCTTAGAGCAAAAAGTCATGATGTGGCTAGAGACCAGGGCTTGTAAGTTGGCAATGCACATTGGGACACGGGTTGGACGCAAGCTGAATGCCCATCCACGAAGCATCAAAATTAAACGACTAAAATCCATATGGGGCAGTTGTGGGATCCGCAATGACATTCACTTGAACTGGCAGTTAGTCTGTTTTCCCAAAGATGTCTTCGAGTACGTCATTATCCATGAGTACAGCCATTTGTTTGTGCGATCGCATTCAAAAGCATTTTACGCCAAAGTAAAACAACTGATGCCAGATTATCGAGAAAAAGAGAGGTGGCTTGCCAAATTTGGGCCCATGGTATGTCATGGCGCGCCCGAGAGGATTTGAACCTCTGACCTTTGGCTTCGGAGGCCAACACTCTATCCAGCTGAGCTACGGGCGCATTGTTCGAGATGATAAGGCTTGTTTGCCAAAAAAGCCAACCTAAGACCAAAAACGCTTGTGTTTTAAGTTCATTTCCTTGCTTAGCTTGGTTTTGTAAGTGAGGGGCGGTGGTGGTCTAAGATGAGAGGAGCGTGTACAATAACCACTCATCTTACAAGGCATGACTTGAGTGGGATGATCAAACCATCCCCTTTATTTATTACATCGTTAAGCAGGTCTAAGGGAAAAAAGATTGTGAGAAAATTGACAAAATTACTAACGGTGATGGCGGTGTTGTTTATGGGCTTCTCTCAGGGAGCCTTTGCTTGGGAGCCATTGATTCAAGAATCTCTTACGGCTGAAGAAATCAGTAAACGGTTACAGCCTACAGGATCCGTCGACGTTGAAGGTGGGTTTGTTGAAGAGGCGGTTGCGGTTGGACCCGGTGCCGGTAAAAAACGTTACCGCGGCTACTGCAAGGCGTGTCATGCCGCAGGCATTGCAGGGGCTCCTAAGTTTAGAGATGCTCAAGATTGGGGGCCACGTTTAGCCTTAGGCGCAGATGCTTTGTTGCAGTCCGTTATCAATGGAAAAGGCACCATGCCAGCACGTGGTGGTTGTAACTCGTGCTCTGACGATGAGCTTCGCCTTGCCATTGAGCATATGGTGCCTCAAAGTTAGGCTCGCCATTGAGGCTGCTTGATGGGTTGTTGCCTAAAGCTTAAAGCCTCAAGCAAGTGAGAGCGCTCTAAGCGCTCACTGTTTTCGAAGTCAGCAATGGTCCGACTCAGTTTCAAAATACGATGCATAGCCCTGGAAGATAAGGTGAGCTTATCCAGGGCTTTGACAAACCAGCTCCTAAGTGACTCCTCCATGGCGCAGTGTATGCCAATCTCTTTAGCTCCTAGCTGGCTGTTTAGTTTTCCTTGACGTTTGATTTGCATGTCTCGAGTTTGTTCGACTCGTTGAAGGCAATGCTCGTGTTCATTTAAGTTTGACGTGGATGGCGTTAATAGGGCTTCGTGGGAAATCCGGTGCACCTGAACATGCAGGTCGATGCGATCTAGAAAGGGACCTGATAACTTGGCTTGGTATTTATGGATGGCTTCCAGTGTGCAAGAGCAGTCTTTGTTTTTATCGCCAAGATAGCCACAAGGACAAGGGTTCATGGCCGCAATCAATTGGAATTGGGCAGGAAAAGTCACTTTCTGATTGGCTCTTGAGATGTGTATTTCGCCCGACTCTAAAGGCTCTCGCAAAAGTTCAATGACCTGGCGCTCGAACTCTGGAAGCTCATCCAAAAAAAGCACCCCTTTATGCGCATAGGAAATGTCTCCGGGCTGAATGATTCGACCACCACCCACGATGGCCACCGGGGTGCTTGAGTGGTGGGGTTGGCAAAAAGGTCTCGAACGCGTCAATGACAATTGAGAATCGCTTAGAGAGCGAACGCTCAAAGTTTCAATGGCTTCTTCGATCGTCAGCGGGGGTAAGAGAGCCTTCAGCCTTTGGGCGAGCATGGTTTTCCCTGTGCCTGGAGGACCACTCATCAACATATGATGACCTCCACTGGCCGCCAGGACTAAGGCTCTTTTAGCATGCTCTTGACCTTTGACGTCCTCTATGGACAACTCATTTTTTATGCTCGGCTCGTCTGAGAAAGAAGCCTTAGCAAGCTCATCATGCCCGCCAATAAAAGAGACGACTTCACTGAGTGTGTGCGCTTTGCGAACATCAAGGTTGGGGATCAGTGAGGCACTGGTTGCATTATGCGCGCTGGTAATTAAGGTATGCCCTTTTTTTTGACAAGCAATGGCGGTAGGTATGATGCCTTTAATCGGACGCAAATGACCTTCAAGAGTCAGCTCAGCGATGGCTTCAATGAGATCGAGTTTTCTTTTCATCTGCCCAGAGCTCATCAAAATACCCAAAGCGATGGCCAGATCATACCGACCTCCCTCTTTCGGTAAATCGGCGGGGGCAAGATGAACCGTGATTTGCCCTTGAGGAAACTCAAAGCCTTGACTGAGAAGCGCTGAGCGAACTCGCTCTTTGGCTTCTTTCACCGAGGTTTCGGGCAATCCAACAAGAGAAAATTTTGGCACACCATCACTAATGTGGACTTGAACTTCGACAAGAGGGGCTTTGATTCCCACACAAGCTCTAGAGAATACGGTTGAAACCACGCTCATCTCGCGCTCCGTAGTGAAAACACGAGATGATACGTGATGAGTTTGGGAATGGAAACTTAGCCTTGGAGAAGTTTTTCTTCAGCTAAATAGAGTTGATCTTCAGTGCCTATGATAACCAGCACATCACCCGTTTGGATAACCGTGTGGGGCGTTGGTGCATCACACTTATACCCATGACGAGAGAACGAGGCGATTTGAATTGGCATCTTCTCAGCAATAAACTCTTCCAGGGTTTTACCAACGGCATAAGCACTTTCGGTGATCTCAACCGCATGAAGACTGGTTTGATCTTCATCGCCAGACTCAAGATGATGCCCATCGTCAGAGCCTTTGAAATAAGCATTGAGCAACTGATAGCGGTTGGTTTTAACTTCCCATACTTGCTGGCGTGCTCTGTCAGGCTCGGTGCCTAGGAGCATGAGCATATGAGAGGCAAGCATCAAGGAGGACTCAAGTTTGTCAGAGATAACTTCCGTCGCCCCTGCAATTTTCAATTGCTCAAGATGTCGATCATCGGCAGTACGAACTAAGACCGGGATGGAGCGGTTCAAACGACGAATCAGATGCAAAACCTTGATTGAGCGAGAGTCATCGTCATAGGCAATGATTAGAAGTTTTGCTTTATCAATCCCGGCGGCTTTAAGCACAGTTTCATCGGATGAGTCGCCGTAATAAACAGGCTCACTAGCCGCACGAGCTTCTTTGAGACGAACTGCATCCATATCGAGGCCGATGAAAGGCTTTCCTTCGTACTCTAAGAATCGAGCAAGGGTTTGACCGACACGACCAAAGCCACAAATGATGACATGGTTTTCAAAGTGACTCTTATCTTTAGGAAGGCGCTCCTCATCCGTATGCTCTTTTTTAGGTTGAGGCAATAGGACGTTAGCAATGGCTTCACTCTTACGGATTAAGATCGGCGCAATGGCAACCGAGATGACAATGGCGGTGATGACGATTTGGTTGGGATGGAGCTCGATGACATTACGCTGAAAAGCAATGGCCAAAAGCGCGAACCCGAACTCTCCACCCTGGGCAAGCGCCAAGCCTGAACGCAGTGAAGCATGAGACGAGGCCCCTGCAATCTTTCCCAGCACGGCAATGATCACGGTTTTAGCCACAATCAAACCTGCCACAATGGCAAGAATCGCAGGCCACTCATGGAGAACAACTTGTGGATCTAACTTCATGCCCACCGTGATGAAGAATAGCCCTAAAAGGATATCTCTAAAGGGGAGAATGTCAGACTCAATCTGGTGGACATACTCAGTCTCAGCTAACATCACACCGGCTAAGAAAGCACCTAGTGCCAACGATAATCCGACGTGTTCAGTAATAAATGCTGAGACAAGGACTAATAATAACCCAGCCAACATAAAGAGCTCAGTGGACTTGGCATGGGCAATGTTATGAAATAGGGGGCGTAAGAACCAACGCCCTGCTGCCAACATCCCCACAAAGACCACAGCCCCCATGAGTAAAGCATTCAGCAAAGTGTCTGAAATTGAACCATTAGCTGCAGGGGCCAGTGAGGGTACAATGATCAGAAATGGAACCGCGGCCAAATCTTGAAACAATAAAATGCTTAAAGAGAGTTTGCCGTGCTCTTGATGTAACTCATCTTGCTCAATCAGTTGCTTGGTGGCGACCGCGGTTGAAGATAATGCCAGTGCACCGGCGATGGTGATGCTGACGGAAAGGCTCATGCCAAACCACATTGCAATGCCTAACACCAAGGCTGTACACAACCCGACCTGCATACCACCGAGGCCTAAAAGGGAGCGGCGCATCGCAATCAATTTGGGAAGTGATAACTCTAAGCCGATGGTAAAGAGTAGAAATACGACCCCAAACTCAGCAATAAAGCTCAGACTTTCATGGGAATCAAGATAGCCAAGCCCATAAGGGCCAATTATGCATCCAGCTGCCAAGTAACCAAGGATAGGAGGCAGATGCAGTTTTCTCATCCCCCATACCATGAAAACTGAGATGGTTAAGATCAATAAAAAGTTGTCAAAAGTTATCACGGGCACTCACCATTCATCCATTGTGTTTCCATTCTACCCGTTCTCAACAGCGAGGTGAACGCTCAAGAGCCTAGCCTTGCTTAGGCTTTTCTCTTCTCAGCGCTTGTGGCTCGATAGCTGAAGGTGCGAACCAGTGTTGCGGTGCGAAGAACATGCTCTTTTAGAAGGCGTACTTGTTCTCGCATGCTGTTGATTTCATCTCGGATATATCCATTATTATTAGCAATGGATTGATGAAGTTGCTCGATATCGAACATGGTGTGTGAGCAAGTTTTGAGTTCAGCTTGTATTTTTTCAAGCTCATCTAAGGATAATGACCAAAGTCGTTGCTCAATGACCTCAGCCATGGGGATAATTTGACTCAGCCATGAGTCCACATCATAAATCACTTCACTTTGCCCTTGAGTTGCTCCGTCTACGTAGGCTTGGTGAGAGACTTTGGTGCGGGTACGGTGCATGGCTTCAATCAGTTCATTGACGCTGACACTTAACATGGCAAACTCATCTTTGCCCTGGATACTCAAGGTCTGTTGCTTGTCGTTGTCATCCGTACATTGGGAAAGAAATTTGATAATCCGATGAGTAGGCTTGGTGATTGTGTAGTTAAGTAACTTTAAGAGTAACAAGACTAAGACAAAGTTAACGGCGAGCAGGACAGCATAGCTTTGCTTCATGGTTTCAATCAGCATCATACGCAAGTTGCGTGGAACGGTTGAAAGCGTGACCAGCTTTGGGGTCCCAGAAATATCCGATAAATAGGTATAGGCTTTGATGCTATTTTCCGTGCGCTCAATATGCACCATGTTGTTAGATGCTTGAATCACGGCAATTTTTCGTTGAAGCTTCTCTGGGAGCGAATCTGATCCTGTGGGCCATAAGGTGCTTTGGCTTGAGGCCAGTGTATTTAGACTAGCAATGATCTTTTGATCAAGATAGCGTCCTAATATAAGAACATGATTGGGCCGGTCTACCATCTCCATAATTTTGGCGCTTAGCAACATTGGGCCACGTGGAGTCATATATAGGCCACTGATTGGTTCAGCGTTCGAGGGCGCAAAAAGATTCGGGGCCATGGATTTTAGGTTATCAATGAAGCCGAGCAAGGGAAATGGTTTTTGGGTTTGCGGATCAAGTGATATTTCGGTTACTAAGCCTTGCTTGTCATCCAAGATATAAAAGAGATCAAGATTTTCCTCTTTAACGCGGTTCAGTGAGTACAGTACCTCTATTTGAGCAAGTTGATTGCGTCGCAACAAAGCGTTGAGTAAGCTTTGGTTGGACCATTGAGAGGCCAGAGCATCAAGCTCTTTGGTTTTATCGTTGATGGCATTCATGGTC
>CAYNJF010000017.1:0-542 GCA_964397555.1 uncultured Francisellaceae bacterium | reverse complement strand
GGTCGCCAGCGCGGTTCTTTCAGCCTCGGAGATTTCAATCGTCTCAACATTTGGCAAGAGCACAAACCAGTAGTAGGCAAAAAAAGCCGTAGCCTGTAAAATCAGAAATCCTGTAATAATAAGCAGAAATTTGGAACGAAGATTCATGGTTTATGCTTTGCAACCTCTTTGTTATAAGCATAGACCTGCAACTCCCTAAACGAGAGGTAGCTGTGTTAGATCAAATGTTGCGTACCAATGTTCAAGGTGTTTGGATTGATCCGCTGGCAAAATGGGTTGTCAGACTTGGATTGAGCGCGAACACCGTGAGTCTTTTGGCCATGCTTGTGGGGTGTCTTGGAGCATGCGTACTATTTTTACACCCAGCGGTAGCACTCTTACTGCTTTGGTTGTCTGGTTATTTAGATATGGTCGATGGCACGGTGGCCAGGATGACCAGTTCTAGCGATCTCGGAGCGGTCCTGGATATTGTTGGCGATCGAGTGGTTGAGGCCTCTTGGATTATTGCATTGTGCGCCCTGAGCTTGGAAGCGAGGGCCTGG
>CAYNJF010000016.1:0-54328 GCA_964397555.1 uncultured Francisellaceae bacterium | reverse complement strand
GGCTTTGCTGAAGGGGTTATGGTGGCTCACTTTCCCTTTGATATCAATAAGATTCTTGGTTATGAGCCCATCATGTTTGAAAGGGCGATACAGTTATTTGCGAACGGAAGCAATGTCCTGATTGATTTTCAGGACAATATCGAATACATCAGCAAAGAAGCAAAACTCAATCTTTTCGATATTTCTTTTAAGCTCTTTTTTGACACGCATGCTATCGCTGCAGAGCAACAAAGCTTGCTCCATGAATTTTATCTAGCATTTACTATTTCTGCTGTATTAACGCTTCTTATCTTTTTTATCATGAGTTACTCTACCTTCGTAAACCCCTATAAAGAGTTAAGTCAAACCAAGCTTGCACTAGAGATTTCGCTCAATGAGCTCATAAAAACGAATGGTATTATGAATGCCATCATTAATGGTACGGATTGCATGATCTTAACGCTCGATCAGTACTACAAGGTGACATCATTTAATATGGGCTCTGAGCATAAAATTGGCATAAGTTCGTCACAAGCGTTGGGACGTGATATCACAGATTTTATCTTCAGTGAGTTTATAATCCAAGATGCACTGCAAAATCGGTATGTCAATCACATTGAATTTAAAGATGGTGAAGAATTCGTCGATTTTATGGAAAAAGAAGGTCGTGACTCCGTTGAAGTCATGATTCGAAGAAAATCGGACTATTTTCCATCCTCCATTTCACTTGCGCCCTTAGTTGATGATAAAAATCACCACTCTGGATACATCATCATTGGTTTCGATATCAGTGCACACAAGAATACAGAAGATAAACTCCTTTATACGGCCACGCACGACTCTTTAACTGGAGTTGCGAATAGAGATTATTATAATGATTATCTCAATCAAATATTAAACAAATATGAACGTTTAAATGCTTGTTTGCACTTAATCTTCATAGATATTGATAACTTTAAAGACATCAACGATAGTCTTGGTCATTTCGTAGGTGATAAGCTACTCGAAGGGGTAAGTCATAATTTAATCACGCTTCTTAATGTTCATGATTTTGTCGCACGCATCGGCGGAGATGAGTTTGCTATTATCATTGATGATTCTCGCACTGAGGATGATGTGATTGAACTGGTTAAACAAATAAGAAGCATTGTATCCGGGACTTACCATGTTAATGAATATGAAGTTGATGTTACGTTAAGTATCGGTGTTTCGTCTACGAAATTTACTGGATACGATGCTTCTGAATTATCAAAATCGGCTGATATAGCGTTGTATAAAGCAAAACACGACGGCAAAAACGATTTCGCTTTTTATCAATTTGCGGATCAGGTTGAAGTCAAAGAAAAGCTTGATCTGATGATGAAGTTAAAACGAGCAGTGGATGAGGGGGCTTTTGAGCTTTATTTTCAACCTCTTGTCTCGTTTGCCTCAGAAGAAATATGCGGATGTGAGGCCCTAATACGCTGGCAAGTTGAGCCTGGCGTATTTGTTTCTCCAGCAAAGTTCATTCCATATCTTGAAGAGTCCGGTCTTATCCATGAGGTGGGCTTCTGGATTTTTGATCGCTCGATTGAAGTGCTAGAAGAATTGAATCGAACAAGTGATCGCTTGATCACCATGTCCATTAACGTATCTGCGAAACAATTGAAAACCCCTGAGTTTATTGAGCACGTGCAAGAAAAACTTAAAAGTACAAGTTGTAGCCCTTATCAAATTCAATTTGAGGTCACTGAGAGCTATGTCATTGAAGCCACGGATAAGTCGGTTAAGTATTTAACCACCTTAAGTGACATGGGGATTAAATTAGCCATTGATGATTTTGGAACGGGCTACTCTTCCCTTAGCTACATTAACATTTTACCCTTAGACACTCTAAAGATTGATAAATCCTTTATCTCTCAAATCGGTATGGATGAAAGCTCGGAGACGATCATAAAATCCATCTTGATGTTTGCTAAAAATCTTAACATTAACATCGTAGCCGAAGGCGTTGAAACCAAGGCTCATGTTGAATTTTTACGTGATATCGGCTGTGATATTGCCCAAGGTTATCACTATCATAAGCCGCAGCCGCTAGAGCAGATGATTGATTTAATTCAAGATCAGTCCTGTCGCTCAGCGTAACCGCTTGTTCTTTGAACCTTCAGCGAGCACAAGCATCATCTTGTCACGATAATCCTCATAATCGAATCCTTCAACGCGGGCTACTTTATCAAGATGTTCTTGATTTAATATACCTTTAAAATGCAACTCACCAGCAAGGGCAACCACGACACCGCAGTTTACCATATCTGTTTGGCGTTTCACTTTAAGGTATTCAATTTGCATAGGCTTATCAGGATAATAATAACGACATAAATCCTTTATTACGTCGATGTAGATCTTAACTTTGTGTGGCAAGTTTTGTTGATGTTCATATAAATGATTAAACCCGTCCAGGAGTTTAAGGGTTAACATACTATCGTCACCACACTCAAGGTACATTCCATAAAAATGTGCCCCTGTGACACAGTAGGTATATAGCTTATTAAAGCCCTTCATCATTCTATCCAAGGATCTTAATGGTTTACCATTTTTATCAAAGTTTTTATTGAATACTTGTCTTGCCCTTTTTAACGCTTGTGTGTATGTGGTTTCACTTTTATCCAAGCCTAAATACCCATCGTCGCTGCAAGCAAGATCTACACGATGCATGTGCTTCATTTGGCGATTACTAATTTTTTTCAAATAGTCGTTTATGATGTCATCATTGAGCCAGCGAGAAGCTGAGTTTAACCCTTCAAGGTGATGGTCATCTGAGTGCTGTGATACTAGTCCTTTCTCATTTCGGTAATGATGATGAAGTCTCGAGTAATGCCTCGAATTACTAAAAAGCTCCTTTTCCATTTCTGGTGTGTCAAAGATCCGAGAAAAGCGGGTTGTTGAATTTATGATTTCTTTTGACCGATTTGGGTAGTATCTTGGCTCATCATCCAGTTGCAACTCTGGTATGTAGTCCTGACTATTCGCTCTAAATATTTGAAGTTTGCTCAATAGTTGTTCTATTGATACCACTTCTGAGGGGGCTTGTAATGGCACTTCTAACGGTGCTGGTGCTACTTCTAATGGGGCTTGTGATCCTGCTTCTAACGGTATTTCCCTTTGAGTTTGCTTTCCTTTATCTAGCTCTTTCAAGAACATGTGATAGATTACACTAAGCGTCGAAATCCCAAAAAATGATGTCATCATAACCATGTGTAGACCACCCATTACCCCTGCAACGATTCCCATAGCGAAGACAAATGCAGCAGTTGTAATTATAAAAGCTGCTTCATACGTAACATTGTTCTTCTTTACCGAGTTGTCCATGATGCTTAAGTAGATTACCTAAATTACAGGCAATATAAGGGATTCAATGACGTTACTCAAGTAATTAGTTATATAGCTTATTTTCTGGCCATGGATTTCCAATAGTTGTTTCTTTGGGTTTTAAACTTGTTTCTTTTCACAGCTTGCGCATTTTGGGCGTTGGTATGAAGGTCTTGGTGGTTTGACTTATGGTAGTCTTCAGTAACTACGGCCCATGGCCCATCTTGGGTTTGGTCTATATGATGAAGGTTGAGAGGCTTTCCATCGTCGCAGTGTGGTGCATTGCCCTTGGCCATTCTTTTATGGTTCGCTTTGCCTAGCCTCGTTCGTCTGTCTCGCTGATATAAGTGAAGATTATTGAAGACGATCCTTCTTTGGGTGTAACTTTGATTAGCGGTTAGCCCATCTTGCTCAAGCTTCTGAAGTCTCTCATTAACGACCTCGTCTTTGATAAGCTTATCTTTGTCAAAATCAGGGTGGCTTTTCGTTGACTTGTATCGACGATATGAATGGAGAAGAGGGCCGCGGCTCGCCGACTGTGCCGCTGCTAGCACCGCTGTTCTTGATTGACTTACTGCCGCGGTTGCGAACCTAATAGCCATAGTGATGTTTATGGTAAATCCGTTTACGTATGGACTATTTTGTTTAATCTGAGCCTAATGTTCAACTGTGTGTTCATTTGAAGATTGACTTAAATCCTAAAATCCTACTAAATGGAATCATTTACTATGGAGAGTTTCTATGAGACATATTGCCTTAACGGACTTAAGTTTGGTATCTGGTGGATGTAACATTTTTCAAAATGATCAGTTGCTCACAGTAACGGTACGAAATGGATGCACTCATCATTCTGATGCACACAATTTAGATTTTAGTGATTCTGGCATTACCAGAAACGGTGTTGTTGTGGTTGATGCAGTCCCAGGGGAGTACCGCGTCGATGATTTAAGAATTTTAGTCTTTGAATCTAATTTATTTGGCAATAACTCCACCAAATATTACGTTTGGGGCTAAGGATCTTATTGTCATGAGTCATTCCACCATTCATATCGATGAAGACGTGGTAAACAAGGTGAGTCCAATCTTTGATAAGCTTGGACTTTCCCTTGAAGAAGCGATCCATCTTTTTTTAAGCCAAACCATCATCAAGCAAGGCCTACCATTAAATATCGTTATTCCGAAAGGAGCGAGCAAAGAGTCCATTGAGAGAGCCATGCATGAGCTGCAATCCAAAGATCAAAAAGATTAAGTCAATAGATTGAGTATTCTTTCGTTGAACCAAATGTAAATCTATCCAGTCCAACTCTTATGAATCAATGATGAAATTAAGGTGACCTACCATGGAATCGATTAACTGGCGTCGTGGCTTTTTCAGAATTTGGATTGTTTTGGTTCTTATATACGTGTACATGCTATGGCTTGGCGGATTCTTTGCAGGTGCTTTGTCGTCACCGAGCAAGGATGATCTTCTCAAAGCCTTTGATACAGTCGAAACCATCAAGTTATTAGAATACAGCCAGAAGGGCGATGTCACGGGTATTGGCCCTATTGATGACTTATTGGAACAAACAGGACTATCCCCATCCATGAGCCCTCAAGCCGCGCTCAAGGCCTTAGAAGCAAAAGGCATTAACCCAGATGCGATCACGGATGAGACCATGAAAGATTATACCAGTCAGCTAAAAGCATTTGAGCAAAAATCTAGAGTATCCATCAAGGCAAAAAATCAGAAAGCTAAACAGTGCGCTCAAGACTATATCATTGAGTTATCCTATCTGGGCAACACCGTAAAGACCTGCCCAACAGAAGGCGATGTACAGGGAGTTTATGAGACTTGGAAGTCGCAAGTTCAATCAAATCAAGTTAACGTCATCAAAGTAGTGGTTTTGCCGCCTTTGTTTGTGTTGTTTCTCGTCCTTATCCTTCCCTGGATATTCAGTGGATTTGCATCAAGCGCAAATTCATCTTCTTCTAAGAAAAAATAAATTAGCGCTGTGAGTGCTTAGTCATTCACAGCTTTCATGGTTTTTCGATGCTGTGCGATAATAAGAGTAGGGTAATTAACTACTTCGGGTATTGCTTTGGCTGACGAAGAGCTCAATGACAAACAAAAGCTGTATGAGCATCTACTCTCGGAAGAAAACCAGCTTCAAATTGATCAAATGGTAGCGGATTTCGCGCATGCAGCCATAAGAGCCATGAAGGGCGACACCCCAGAAAATACTTCCCCAGATCCCATGACTGTCGAACAAACCTTAAAAAGGCTCATGGGTCAAATTGATATTGCGCTTAATGAATCCTCAGACGATAGCCTTGTTCAGGCTAGAGCAAAAGAATTTAGCGATAAGATTTTTAAGGCACTCGCTGAATCCCAGGAGATGGCTGAATTCTACCGAGAAGTTGTCGCGGTTCATTATATGAAAATGCCCCCTAATACTGAGTTTCAGCTTCCTGACCATACAGGATTACCCCAGGCTTTAACATCTCTAGAAGAGCTCTCAAAACTTGAAGGCCCCTCAGATGCGCATATGAAGCTGCGGGATGCTTTGAGCTTGGTCAAAGAAAAGCAAGACTTTGAAGAAGTTCGAGCTTATCTAATCGATTGTAAGCGCAGTAGCCAAAACCTTTCAGAATTTGATGAAAAAATTCGCGACTACTTGCAACGAGATGACGCCAAGAAAATGGAACGGTTCTTTAATTATATTGGGACAGATTCCACAAAGTTTCTTGAGAGAGTTCAAGAAGTCATCGACATGGAATTGGACGAACATTATAATTTGGCAGAGGAACCAGCTACCTTTTTACCCGATGGTGCAACGGATGAGGCCAGATTTAGTTTAAACGAGTTCATGGGGGATGTCGTAAAGAAAGATTTAGCCTCAAAAATTAAATTAAGAAATCAAAATCAGCCCTTAGAGGAACTCTACTTAACCACAGATAATGATGCGCAGAATGAGATAGATATTAGGACATTGGCCAGACTTTTGGCTGATCCCTATCTACGAGATGATCCTGAGCGAGCATTGAGCTTGATGACATCATTAATTAATGAGCACGGTGGTGAAATCTATGTGGTGGTATCCATGTTAGATACAGCCGCTGAATATATGCATAATGCGGCGCCAGAGGAAAGTAGGCTTCTGGTGCAAGAGAATGCTTTGGTCCTTCTTGGTGGTATTTTAGATTATGAACCGGAGTGTTTTTCTAATAAACATCCAAATTTTAAATCTATCAATGAATCTATTGTCCGAGCATTCATTCAAAAACCCTATATGAGCGAGATGGAAGTGGCAGCGGCTGCCATTGTGTCGTCCGTAGTTGAGTCAGCGGAGGACAACTATAGCCCGACACCACCAGCTCCAACGAGTTCGAGCCCAGACATCGATTTAGAAGACTTCATCAAAAATCATTTGAGGTATGATAAGAGCGAGAAAGAGGGCATCTCAGAAGAAAAACGCTCTAAGCATCAGAAAAATCGAGCTCATGTGATTAGTCACTTAACCCAAGATTTATCTTCGATGTTTAAAGAGGCTTATCTTCAGATTCAATCTATCGAAGTTTATGGGAGCAATCTTGAGGATGAGAACATTGCTCAGCATGCTGCACAAATAAGCAACATGGCCGATGGGCTTAAAGAAATGATCTTGACTGATATACTCTTTAATGCAAAAGACAAAAAGCACCAAATTGAAATCTATAAATTTTATACCGATCTAATCAAACACTGCATTGATGAGAACGAGCTCACCATTGGTTATATGATATTGGCAAGCTTAGTTGACCCTTCAGTGTCACGTCTTACCTATCTCAATGAGTCGCTGTCTGAAGAGATGCAAGCCTACATCAAAACTCAAGAAATGAAAGCCGGTGGCTCTGATCCGAAAGAGTATCGTGAATCTCTTGATGAGCCTGGTGTATTGCCTATGCTAGCCTTTGAAGGTAAAGACATTGTTGGTATATCAGAAGGGAATGAAAAAAAAGTCTCTCATCATCACTACACCATCGATGAGCACGGCGATGTACAACGACATAAGGTGAAATCATATAACCTGGATCGAATGGAGATGTTAGGAGCGAAATCTCGCATGCTTACCGAGAAAAGAGATGAAATCGCAAGCGAGTTTACCTACAGTAAAGATACCACCCTTGCTAACCGAGTGGTTGTTAAGTCCCGTGGCGACAAGTATTTTATTGATACTTTTGAGTCTCGAAGCAAGCAAATTAAACCGCGTGGCTCAAACGAGGTTAACGTTAATGCGTTTAATCCACAAAACTACCAACTTCCTCAAGGCTCCTCATCTCAAAGTACAAATGCTTTTGAGACATACTCCACCCGTTATCGAATGCTGGATTCACAAGAGATGAGCCTCAATGATAAGCATAAAAATAAAGCAAAGGTGCTTGAGGGTTTCTTAAGCGTGTTAAATTATACAGCTTCTTTTACGTCAAAAGATCTAGATGGGGTAGTCAGTGTTATGCATAGCATTGAGCCTTCCCTTCAAATGGGTAAGCCGAATAAGGTTGCTCACCCTCATCGATATAGAGAATACATGGCCGCCAAGAAAATCAAACAAACGATTGATGTGGCTTTGCTCCAAAAGCTAGCGGCTTTTCAACAAGCCTACAGTCATGTGGGTACTTTGAAAGACGGAACACAGATTCTGTCTCTTGATAATATGCTCAACAGTATCTTTGCAAGCGATACGATGGCTGAACGTAATTTGGAAGGCTTGTCCCAAATTATTGCTGAATTTACTCATCACGTGGACAGTTCAGATCGAATCGTTAGTGCTTTGTGTCATGCAAACCTAAAAGCGATTGAGGATGGCATCGAAGCCTATGCTTTAAGTCATGATCTTACAGATAACCCTGCCAAATACATGTCCGTCAAATTGGTTCAAGATAAACTGTTTAATCAACATGCTCATGGTGAACGCCATGCTGAATTGGTGGAAGATTTAATCCAGGCTGATTTTGACACAATGCTTACTTCTGTTCTTAACAAGGATGACAAGGCTCAGGATCACTATGAGCAATTGTGCTCTTTAAGCGCTCGGTTAAGTGATTCACTGAATCATCCAGATCCAAACGTGCGAAAAGCCATGAGTAGTTGTGCTAAATCCTTTTTGGAAGTGGTGGATGACTTTGTGGAGAAGCATGAAAATAACATTGACCTACAAGATGAACTTCACCTTGATTTACTTAAATATCCTATCATGGAGAAAATGGATTATAGCCAGGAGTCTGATTTTGAGTATGTTGAGCGTATCGACAATTCATTAAGTGAAATACCCTCGGTATCATCCGGGATGATGGTCGATATGGTTATGCGAGAGGTCATTGTAAGTAATAGTGAACTAAGTCGGCAAGTATTAAGTGATATGATTGTAAAAAACATCCACTATTCTGAGAGCGATGATCCTAAAGTAAGAGAGATTGCAATAGAGAATCTTGATTTGTTCAATGAAGCGTTTCGAAGAATCGCGGAGACTGAATCCTCTGCGCAGGTCGAAGCCTTATTAACTATGTTGCACAAACAAACGTACACTCAATTAAATAAACTTGACAAACAAGCTTCTGCAAATCAGCAAGAGCAAGTGCTTTCAGAGAGTGCTCAAGTTGCTGCCAACAATGAGATGGCTTCAGCACCAGTTGAATTGGCTTCCCTTGCAGACATGGATGAGGGGATGCAAATCCAGGGTACTCAATACAATCAAATGGTAAAAAGGATTGCGAACAACAAAGAAAACCTCGAAATTCATAGCATCACGGAACAAGAAAAAGGGACACAAATTGATTTCGAAGGTGGCGGAGCGTGTTTTGTTGAAAAAGCGGAGGTTACACGCGGTGTGGGTTGCAACGTTAAATTAGACTTTAATAGTTCATTGTTTGAGCAGACAATGCGAAAGTCGGCTACAATGGCTGTAGAATCCCTTTCTCCAGGCAGCACTCTTACGGTTCGAGTGGATGAGAACCATCCCCATTATGCGATGATACGACAATGTCTTGAAGAGGCGGTATCAGCGTCTAATAAAAACATACAAGTATTGGATCATGATCAAAGAGCCCACAAACAAGTCGTAGGCTCTCAGGAATTAACGGCAATGAGAAAAGGGGACACGTTCACTGAGATGCGAGAGACTAACAAAGCGGAATCGCTCGTTGAAATCGAACCCTCGACAAAACTAACCCCCAAAAACAGTTGACTAGTCTTTTCTCAAATAATTCAAAGCGCCCATCCTTTACGATAGGCGCTTGATTGCATTACCCGAAGTCATATTGTCCACGTACTTGCATGATCCATGGGTTGTTCTTGATCCCCTGGCGTTTGGAGTTCACTTTAACAATGTTACCCATCACACGAATTCTTGAATTGACATACCAGTTGAGCCCGGCGGTTAAGTTACGTTCTCGACCACCCATTATTGGGTTATCATTAAGATTCACCGAACTGTATCTTAACGCAACCTCAACGGCCCCATAGTCATTTCTTGGGGTAATGCGGGTAAAGACAGCTTTCTTACGATCATAATTTCGGGTTTCACCTGTGAGGAAGTAGCTGCCATACAGATACATTCCATCATAGGACAAATCGTCTAAATTTGATCTGTCGACATGAGTCCAGATGTATTCACCTTGAATTGAAATAGGACCTAAGACTATCGCAGCCTCGCCACCAATGGAGAATACATCATCAACGTCAATGATAGTTCCTGTGTCCACTAACCTTGTGTTGGTTACATTGGATTCAGGTCGTTGTCTTAAACGAATGATATTATTTGTATCAATGGTTGAATAACTCAATGCGGCGCCTAAATGCGTGACACAGTCTTGAGAAAACTCGTGGGCAATCGTAAATCGACCCGATACATTATACCCCTCATTGCCTTCATTGGCGCTGTCTTCGGCCGCTTCTTGACCAGAGAAACTTCCCGAAAACGTATAATGATAACCATTCAGGAGACGATCATGATGGGTAAACCCAAGTCCGACTCGTCTTGATGGCGCAAATACATTAGGCAGCCCACGCTCCATGAAGGTAATAAAACGATTCGAGGTCAACTCTTCTAAACTAAAATAGGATTTAAATTGCCCAATAATGAATTTTGTCTTATCAGACCAACGATAAGTTAGATTGACATCCTTTAGCTCTAATGAATTATCGGCAAAGTCTACTTCAATCTTATATTTGCAAGATTGGCATATTTCACCTTTAACCCCAATGCGAGCCGCTCGAAGACGGGTACCATCACCGAGCCTTGCTTTGCCAGGGCCAATATCTTCGTCGTACCAAGCAGCATCTGCTAACACACGACCGAAAGGATTCACGGTCATGGAATCTGTCATGTCCGCAAAGGTTAATGGGGAGAATAGGGTGGATGCGCTCATCAATGAGCTAATCGCTATTTTTTTTATCATGATTACTACTTATGTTGATAACTACAAAAAATAGGTGTCAAGGTTTGACGGCATGAATGTTATCACGTTCACTTTTTTGAATCCAAACTATTCAAGGTGTGATTTTTTTAGTTTTGAATCTGAGCTTTATCGCGTTTCGTGATTGTTTGTGGGTTCATGTTAAGCTCATAATACGTTGGGTGAACAAGGATTTTCTCCATGACTCTTATGGCCTTTATTTCTCACAAAGATTGCAGCAAACACAACATGGGTGATGAAGCGTTAGAGGTACCTAAGCGTTTGACAAAAACTCTAGAAAGACTTGAGAGTGAGTCTGTTTTAAGCGATGTGCTAAGAGTTAATGCCAAGCCAATAACCTCATCTAAGTTGCGATTGGCTCATAACTTTGAACACATCAAAGAGCTTCGTGCACGAAATACTCTATTGAGTAATACTGAGGAAGAATACTCAGCCATTGATGCTGATACCAAAATGAATGCTGACTCATACCGGGCCGCGCTTCTTGCCGCTGGTGCCCAAATTCAGGCGGTTGATCTGATTGCTAAAGGGGGGCAACGTGTTTATTGTCATGTCAGACCTCCAGGTCATCATGCCACCCACGATGATGCCATGGGGTTTTGTCTGTTGAACAACGTGGCCATCGGAGCCAAGTATGCGGCATCCTTAGGCATGCGCGTTTTAATTTTTGATTTTGATGTTCATCATGGCAACGGCACTGAATCGATTGTTGGTTTAAAAGAAGAGACAGGATTGCGTGATGATCCATCAAAGATAATGTACGTTTCGTGTCATGAGCAAGATAATTTCGCAAGCCCACCCAGTGGACATACCCCGCCAAGCAATGTGAAAATATTTCCAATGAAGTCAGGGACGACGTCAAATGGCTTTAGAACCATGGTGGATAAGCAGTGGAGCCCGATTGTTGATGCATTTCAACCAAATCTGATCTACATATCCGCAGGTTTTGATGCACACAAGAATGACCCATTATCCAGCATTCAACTACACTCAGCCGATTACGAGTGGTTTACGCAAAAATGCGTTCAATGGGCCGCGAATGAGCACACAAAAGGGAGGATCATTTCTTCTTTGGAAGGTGGATATGACATTCATGCTTTATCTTTGAGTTTATGCGCTCACCTTAGAGCACTCTATCAGCACCCCTATGAACAACAGGTACCTGTGATAAGATTTACTCCCATTAAAAAAGACCCCAGTCAAGAAATCTCATTGAGAAAGACAAGAAGCATGACCGCAAGAGAGCTCAAAGCATGAAAACGCTTTATACTTTACCATTGTTATTATTTACCATGACAGGCTGTGCCATGGATCATAATCATTTACCGACTTCGCCGAATTTCTCTTACGCATCCTTGGAAACCAAAGACCATGGACGACTCATGACGAGTCCTGTGTATTCGCTTACGCCCCAAAATCTAGCTGAGCAATTCATTGCCCATTGTCTAAGTTATCCCAGAGTCTCCATCGATAAGCCATTAAACGAGGCGCTGAAAGTCACCTTAATCCAAAAAAGTGCTGTATTGCGGTTTAAGGACACCATTGAACTGTCCTTTATCGAGGCTCACAATCAAGGCGCTAGCTTTATCTGGTTCTCCTCCTCAAACTTAGGCTATTACGATTTTGGCGTGAATGAGGCGAGGATGAGAAAATGGATAGGCGAGTTTGAGCCCGCCTAGCATCGTTTACCAAGAACCCGTATTCTCCATCGACGCCCAGGGCTCCTGTGGAGCCAGTGAGTCGCCTTTTTGCAATAATTCGATGGAGATGCCGTCTGGCGATTTAATAAAGGCCATATGACCGTCTCTGGGCGGACGATTGATGGTCACCCCTTTATCCATTAAATCCTGACAAGTGCTGTATATATCCTCAACTCGATAGGCAAGATGGCCAAAGTTACGACCACCTTGATAGTCTTCAGGGTCCCAATTGTAGGTGAGCTCCACGAGGGGTGATTTGGCCGATTTTGCTTTGTCTACATCCCCAGAGGCGGCTAAAAACACAAGTGTAAATCGTCCTTTGTCGTTCTCGTATCGATTGGTCTCAACGAGCCCAAGCTTGTTGCAGTAAAAGTCCAACGATTCCTCTAAATCACGAACTCGCACCATGGTATGCAAATATTCCATTGATTGCCTCTAATTCCAGGTTATTATATATAAGTTAATTAGCTGAGTTATTTGTATTCCACTCATCCGCTAAGGCCATATCTTTGTCAGGTAACTATTATAAACCAATCAGGAGCTTACTAAACTGGCTATCAAATAAATGATTGAGAAATAATATGTTATCCGCTGCCCAAAGAACAAGTAGTCTCGATGATGAGCAAGAGCCAGTCGAAGACCTATCAAAAGCGCTTGTCGTGTATAAGCCCGTCGAGCCAAATCCAAAACGCTTTGATTTGGAGTCTTTGCAACAAGATTTTATCAAATTTATCAAGCGTGCAGATTACAGCAACAAGCACGCTACCTTAGTCGGCCTCAAACACTTGTTCAACGAACATGGTTTCAACATCAGCGTGGCCAAGCTCTCTCGTTGCTTTGATAAAGCTGAAGAACTCTTTCAAAAACAACCGTCTCAGCCTGAAGCTAAAACCAAACGCTCTTGGCCTGAAATGGCCATGAAATTGACACTTACAGGCCTAGCGGCTTTATCAATATACTGGCTATGCCCTGCGTATGCTTCTCTTTTATCACGTCCTTTGTATACCGCCGTCTATCAAATGGCTTACGGGGTGCCCTCACAAACAAGTCCTGCGTATTGGATGGTATTTGTTCCAGGAAGAGAGAGTGTGGCCTACCATGTGTATCAATGGGCCCCTAGCGTGATGACCAGCATTGGCTCTGCGATCTCTTATTACAGTTTGAATGCGGCTAAATACCTTGGCAAAAAAACCTTATCGATGGGACAACGATTTCTCAATTGGACAGGGTTGACCCGCTCCAAAGAACAAATTGAAATCGATGAGCTTAGTGTTCTGTTTGATAAACTTTCTGTGACGGTATCTGATTTAGAGAAAACAACTTCTGATAACGGTGTGAGTGTGAACGAGCATGAAGCCCAACAGGTAATCTTAGTGCGTGATGTGCAAGACATTGGTGATAGTGCACATAAAGAGCAAGATCCTGCATTAGACCCCGTCGATGATGTCATCAAAGAATTTAAATCGTTGTCGATAGCGTCTTAATGGTACTGTTTAAGACAAAGGCTAAGTTGCAATAATGTTTGATCCATTTATATGGCCCAGGTAAAGTTGGGAATGTTTAAAATGGTAAATTTGTATGCCTTATAATCACTCGTTAGCAAAAGCCTTTCGTATTTGGTTCAGTCCAAAAGACGATGAGTTTCTTCCTTTTGTGAATCAACTTCGATTTATTCAAATGAGGCAGGCCAATCCTGATTGTGAGCTCTTCTTTATATACGATCAAAGAAGACTGAATGATGGCGCCATGAATGCATTGCATACTTTTTGCGCCAATCATGACATACAGCCTCTGGATTTTGCGAGTGATATAACGCCTTTAATAAGTGACGAAGTTGAGTGTGAACTCATCTCTTTAGCTGAACTTGAGCTAGAGCATCCAGGCGGAAATATGGCGGCCGCTTCCGACTTAACCCGTATTCTAATCCCCGTTCTGGAACAATTTGGCATCTACGTTGATTTTGATGTTCCCTTTAACACCCAAGCCTTAATCATGCCCAGTCCTGATTCAATGGACGTTGCCGCTGATCGCGCTTTCTATTTCCCACGATACGGTGAAGAACATTACAGTAATTGCTTTTTAAGCGCCTCATACACCGAGCAAGGGTTTGTAACAACCGACGCTCTTGATCATATTCACTACATTCAGACTAAGATTATTGAACGCTATAAGCTTGGGCCCAAATATATCTTTGAAATTGAAGATGCGCGGACTCGCTATGATCTTGATATCATCAAGGGCCTTATTGATGAAGGTGGTCCCAAAACCATCATGGACCTTCGTGTACTCGTCCTCAATAATAAAGGCCTTGAACGAAGAGAAAAAAGATATTTTATTGAAGACTCAGTCTATTTCTTTTCAGCAACCCAAGCTTACTACACCTTTGAGCCTTACGTTGAACGAATAAGCCCCATGGCGTCGCTTTATAACGACCTTGCTGATGATGACAATTCTTGGCTGCCATCACGAAAACCTAAGATAGACCGAATCAAAGCAAAGTATCATAAAAGAGCCAAATTGATTCAAAACGCTTGGCGCGCCTATAAGGCGAGAGATAAAAAAGATACGGCCTCACTAGAGAGCAGCCAAATTTTACGCTTCCCTATCTCAAAATGTGGCTAAACAACGGATTAAAGTCTTCATGCTTTAATCCGCTTAGAATATTTTTTGAAAGCGATTGGGTTTAAGCAAACTGTTGTTTGAACGTTGTGCGTCTGTCTGACCAAAAGGGCAGCAGTAACATAAACACCAAGATTGAGCTTAACACCATGGTGATGTAGTAACCTTCCCAGCCAAAATGATCGATGCAATACCCAATCGGCCATCCAGCACTGGCAGCGCCCAAGTAACCTAAAGTGCCAGCAAACCCATTGGCCGATGAGGCGGCGCGTTTGTCGACCGCTTCTGAGGCAGCAAGGCCTACGATCATTTGAGGTCCAAAGACAAAGAATCCGAGCATGGCAAAGAAAAAGAGATCCATAAAGACTTGATTGTTCGGAGTCCACCACATGCCAGCGACACTAAAGGCCATGCCTAATCCACACAAAATGATGACAGGCACTCGATTGCCTTTGTAGTAGGTATCCGAGAGATAGCCCGCCAACAGCATCCCAGCGATGCCGAGCACCTCAAACCAAAAGGGTCCCGATGAGGCTAATTCATCAGTCAAGCCTCGTGACTCCATCAAATAGATGACGCCCCAATCACATACAGCCGTGCGAACAAAGTAAACAAAGAAGTTGGTTAAGGCGAATAGCCAAACGTACTTATTATTGATCACATGGTTAAACATGATTTCACGTATCGACAAAATGGTTGTCGTAGTGTTGGCGGATAGCTCAACTACGGTCTGATCTTTGTTCTCAATCGGAGGTAAACCAAGAGATTGAGGCACATCTCGTAAACGATTGATTAAGACAAATCCCATGGCAATGCTTGCAAAGGCAGGAAGATACATCGCCCAGCGCCAGCCGTAGTGAATTGAGATGAACACCGCAGCAATCGGGATGATGGCTCCACCCACATTATGCGAAGTGTTACAGAAGCTGTACCAAGTGCCGCGTTCTGTTTGGTTATACCAATAAGTTAAAGACTTACAACAAGCCGGCCAACCCCAGGCCTGGAACCATCCGTTAAGGCCCCAGAAAAAAGCAAAGAGCCAAAAATGAGAGCTTAAACCAAAGCCGATGTTGCATACGCCAGTCATGATAAGACCAATGGCCATAAAATATCGGGGATTTGAGCGATCGGAAATCGCCCCAGAATAGAATTTTGAAATTCCATAGGTGACGTACAAAATAGAACCAAGCAAACCAAGCTCAGCTTTGGTGTAACCTAAGTCTAATGCCAAATAGGGCATGACGTACGTAAAGGTCTTACGCGTCAGATAATAGACCGCATAACCCAAGAACAAAAATGAGCATATACGAATACGCCAGTAACGATAGTTACTCGTAATGGTATCCCTATCAAGGATCGGCTCTGCGAATGGCGCAGGCTTTAATAAATTTCGGATTAACAAGATTAAGACCGTTGACCTTGGGTGGAAACCAAGACGGATGGGCGCTTGTATGCTTTATGGGTCATATAGCTAAGTAATTTGCCTTGGTTGAACATGCAAAAAATATATCCAATATTTTTTTTTAAAGCAATGCCTATAAAACCCGCCTTTTTGCGCCATTTTTGCCCATAAATCTTGAAATCCTGTCTAGAACAGCAAAATAAATAGTTTAAAAACAATTAGATAGTTGATCATTGCAAAAAAAATATGAATGATCGCTGTTAAAGCCTTTATTTAGTTGGATAAGCTAAAAGACAGAAGGCAAGGCTATTGTAAGGCATATTTACATTATTGTGCATGAATCAAAAATGAGTTCACTTCACTTTGTTTACCTGGTTTCACTTATTGGGTGACATAAAAGGAGGGGACCACACTCTATATAAGGTTAATTCTTAACAAGAGTGTGGTGATTGATTATCGTAGTTTGGCCATGGACGCTTTAATTTCAGCAAGCCTGCCTTGGTGATGAATGCTTCTCTCTTTAGGAAATGGGGCCTTCTTTGCTCGATTTAGATAAACTCGGGCTGCTTTAAAGTTACCTTGATCGGCAAGAAAATCTCCCATGTAATAGTTCGCATCTAGCCCGTTTGGATTGAGCTCAATGGCCGACTCCAAATACCTCATGGCTTTTTTGTCTGAACCAAAAGCAACAGGAAACCCTGGGACCCTTGCATATAACGCTCCTAAGACTCCAAGGGCAAAACCTTTGTCGGCTCTGGGATTGATGTTGATGGACGTTTCAAGATGACTTCTGGCTGCTTTGGCGTATTTTAAGGCCCCCATGCCGCCTTTCACACCCGCGTAAGAGGCGTAAATCGTACCTAGCCACATGTGGGCATGAGCACTGCCTGGGTATTGCTTGACGGTCTTTTCCCCACGTTCAATCAATTGCAAAAACGCCCGTTCTTGCTGATTAGGTGGGGTTTGGTATTTAGCTTTGGCCCACCCATTGCCTAGGTAAATCACATCCGATGTTAAATCGGCTTTTACCTGCGTACTAAAACCAAAGCCTATGAGCAAAAGCAGTGAACACAAAAGTGAACGGTTAATCCTGTGAGTGAACATGGGTTCCTCCGGCAAAACTTGTGGGTACATTCCAATCTATACACTTATATAGTGTATAAATATGGATATGCCAAATCGTACTCAAGTTCCAAATTCATCACCAATTTTTGGGTATGTTGATGGGAGTGCCGACTTTATTAGCTGACCTATGTCCTAGCGTTGAGTAAAAGCCTATCATCAGCCGAACACCGAGCTGAAATTTGCATCAAGCGTTCTATGTCATGGTGTTAAGTGTTCAAATTTATTTATGGATGTTTAGAGCATGGCCGCTTACTAAATCGTACCATCTCTAAAGACTGGGGGCGGATAGGGGATCCATGTCGTTGCTATCTCTAGTTTTTACCATTGAGAAATCACAATGTTTTCCATAACGATAGACCTTGAGTTTATAGTGGGATAAACAATCCAATAGAACATCAAAATCCACGCGGGTGTGCTTCTTCAACATGGAAATGCGTTTTAACAAAAGAAAAGATGAAATGGCATTACTGATGCGTATTAACTCAAACAAACGAAAATCACTCTCAAGATGCTCGCCTAATACAGACTCAAGGGTTTGTTTGAAATGTTGACTTGTGACGTGCTTATCATACTCATGCAAAAGGCTTAAATTTTCGATAATCATCTCAAGGTTATCACAACTTTCCATTGAGGCACTCTTTGGCTTACACCAAGAGAAAAAGCACATATTCACATCCTCAAAACAAACACGATGATAAGCGTATCAGCACGATTTCTCTTCAGCAAGCGCCCCTAAGAGCTTCTGCTGGTGAATAGACCGCAGTCGAACCTCATCTGAGCATGAGGGTTTTCATTGTAGAAGTCCCATCAACCGCAATAAGCTGATGAATGGCCTTGATCTGAAGACGTACGCTAAATCAAACGCACCCAAATATTGATAATATGTCAGTAAATATACTTAATAGACATATTGACCATGCCCAAAAGAAAGACTAAAGGTAAGAATAATCTTGTCACCCAGAATACGCTCCAGGCAGGAAAGCCCACATTTTCCGAAAGACTGGAAGCCCTTGGTGTGTCACCGAAAGCACTGCCAAGTAAATTCTTTTGCAGCATTACTCAAGATGTGATGAACGAGCCCGCAACGCTTTGTGGAACGCATTTCTTTGATAAAAAAGGGTTGGAACGATACAAAAGTACCCTGCCAGAAACCACAAAGCAAAGACGACGAAATATGAGAGGTTCACACCGAACTACCTGTCCGCATGGATGTTCTGGTGAGCAAGGTGAAGGGATTACCAAGCACTCTGAAATTGTGATTGATGAGTCGCTTAAACAAGAGATTGAAACTTACTTATTTGGGTTAGAGGCTGGTACCTTAGTCATTGATAATATTGTTGGTGACCCTCAATCGAGCGACCAAGATGCCTCAAGCTCGGCTCCAGACTTCTCGTTGGACGAGCAGGGGGTTGAGCTTGACCTAGAGGCAATACAAAATAATCTTCATCAAGTCATCACTCGTGTGCGAAGAGAAAGTCAAACTCGCAGCCAAGAAAAACGTGAGCAAGAGTTGGCTTTGATACGTTGCAATCAACAGTTAAGTGATGCCAATCAGAGAATAAGAGAACTTGAAAACTTATTGGCAACGGAGCAAGGTAAAGTAGTTAAGATGCAGTCTCAAGCAAGTCAACTAGAGACTCAGAATAATGCATTGCAGGAAGCTGTTGAAAGCATTACTCGACGATTTGAAGCGGCTAAGCAAGAGAATAAACAGTTGAACGTCCGTCATGTCCGTTCTCTTAAGCGAGCAAGAGATGAGACTGAAGAGGTAAGAGCTCAACTCGATGAGCAAAGAGCAGATGCTAACTCATCGGGTGTGTGGTCGTGGTTTTTTTCGGGCTCAGGCTCATCCACAACAGGGAAAAAAGCCAGAAAACATTAACTTTTAAACCGTATGTTTTATATGAGAGGCTTTTATGCTTAACTAAAGCCAACGACTCGTGTAAAGTGTCGAAATTTTGCCGGATAAATCATGCTAAAAGACATCACTCAATTTACTCAGGCTCTGGACCTGTTGACCCGCATTTTAGAAAAGTCCAAAACCGTGTATCTGGTAGGATATAACCATCCTAAATTCCCTCTTGAACTAAAGTCTTTCAGTGGCCGTGAGTTATGTGTCATTGATACGGTTTGTTCTTATTTAGGCAAGAAAAGAAAAGTCTCCAGTTTGACACTTGAGGACGTGAGTCTTTTTCATGCGGCAGCGGAATATTACATTATCAATATGACCATGGGGCTAATTGACAATGCTAATGTTGCAAAAGAAAGCATCTATCTCTATTCGATGTTTCATGTCCAAACCAAAACAAGATTAGAGGAAGAGATTAATTCGTGTCATGTTGACATTTTTAATCGAATGGATCTTCAAAGAAAGTACGAAGATGAAATTTCAGATTTTTTGAATCTTCCAAAAAATTATTTTTATCATGAATTTTTTAAACTAAGGATTCGACAATGTGAAAGTTTAAATCAATTATGTGATCTGGTCGAAACTTATTCAGGATTGGAAGGTTTTGAAGATCTTGAGAGCTCATTTGAGGCTTTGGTTGAATTAAAATCCAATGTATTTGCTCTATCTGACAATGGCAATTATGTTTATAAAAGCATTACTGAGGATTTTTGTCTCCAGCACCACTGTCAGCACCTAGTTCTTCTCAAATTCTTACACTTTAGTGAGGAGCAGGGCATTCAATCACTTAGAGATCAATTGTTTATCTATATGATGAAATCCAAAGGGTATGCTCAAGATTCATTTGATCATATTCTCTCTCAAGTTGAAACCATGAGTAATCACGGAAAACTGCTTTTTCATTTCTCTCGTCACAGAAAACAAAAAGGTGGGTATTCTCGTTTACCATCCCAAGAAAGCATAGCCAGCACTTCATCGCTGCAACAAGACGACGCATCTATCTGTGTTCATAAAAATTCTTGTAAATGATAAAGGCGGCATTATTTAATGTCTTTAGACTAACCATTGACCTCTTGCGAGCCATGATACGCAATTAAGAGAATGTCAATCTTTTCGCCTATGCGCTCCTCTTTTATCATGCAGTGAACGCCTAAAAGCAGCAAAACAGCTTCACCCAACAGGATTGTTCAGCATTTCTTTCTCTTTCGAAAAACTGGTTCACGTCCTCTTTTGACAAGGTAAGTGTCACCACAGGTGACTCGAAGGCCCCATAACTTTTGGGCTTACAACTTAAAACATAGTTTTCATCAGCATCTTGGTTAATTTGGTAGGATTTGATTTCATCTGAGCCAGGGAAAAAAGGATAATAGAAAGGGGAGGCTATGTCTTTCAAATCATTCACAAAACAAACATGAGCAAACAGGGCCTTCAGTAACCTTGGTGTCTCATTGAGTTCATCTCGCTCAGATGAACCTTTTCGGTATTTATTCCAAAGATGCAGCATCATTCCTCATTTGCTTATTCATGCAACGGTATGTATCTGGCTTTAGTCAATGCTCAAATAGTCAATATGGGTTCAAATATATCATAATTAGTTAAGGATTCCTGAGATGATTAAACCTGCTCTACATTAGGACCAATTCTCAGAATTTTATCCTAGGTTTCCTAACTGGCTTTGAAGTGTTTACGTTATTTTGCAAAGTCTATTACGTATCTTTACTATGTAGGCCTTTTGTTTGGATGATTTGAGGATTTGATTCATGGCTCTTGGGATTTCAAAGCTTGCTCGCTCATTACGACGATGCCAACTTTTTACCATGACCACATGCAAGATTGTCAAAACTCGTTCATGAGGTTGTTTTATTTAGGGGAGGCTGGCTCAAGTGCAAGAGCCTCAGCGGTTGAAGTGCTGACCCATGAACCGTTTCGTGTGATGGCTGCCGTACCAAGCGTTTTGATTGCCTCTATGGTTCGAGAGCCTGCCCAATGGTTAAGCTTGGCGGCTTTCAGTCTTACTCAAATGGCTAGAAGACCATGAGCCTAAGTACTCTTAAATTCAGCTGAGTTTTTGAGACATTAAAAAGCCCAATCCCATGGTTTTGGGATTGGGCTATGGATAGGATGGGGTTATCGACCGGGTCGATTGACGGCCAAATCATGATCTAAGACCGTATCTTGTGATCTTGATGGCCCTTGTCGTCGAAAAGAGTCGAATTGGTTTGTCATGGGTCTTGAACGTTTAACCATTATATCGTTGAGGACACCCTCAAGTTCATTATCCCAGGCTGAACCTGTCATGTTCACATTAAATCTAGCAAACTCTTTTCTTAGAGAAAAGTCGGCGTTTGGCTTTAACATGTAACCGTTGGCTAAGACATCAATATCATTGAGCTCATCGGCATTCAGTAAATGTGAATAATCCAAATAAACTTTACCATCAAATTGGTAAGACTTGTAAATGGGCGTTCTAGCCGGATCATACGAATCCTTATCAATTTTTAACGAATCCGGTAAATTGTCAAATACCTTTGTATCTTTGTTTAACGTGGCGTTTAGCATCATCGATAAAGCAAAGATAAGCATTTCAAAAAACATGGTAAATGCGATACCAATTTCATCGTAGCTGGCTTTATGAGCAATTTTTCCAAGAGCCCCACCAGGTGCACCAGTGGCTTTGACTTGGGTGTAACCAAATTCTCGCATATAGGCACCCAATCGAGCTCGACGCTCCATAAGCGCTTGTTTAGCTTGTGCATGGACTGCATCATTGAATAATCGTTGATTAATAAATTCTTGGTTTTGAGCTGGCATAATGCCTCCTTCATGCGTCTTTTCCTTGGGTATTACCTCATTAAACCAATTACCTGACTAAATGTCTATTTCTTACAGATAAGCGGTCTATCTCGTTGATATATGGTCTTTTTTAAAGAAATACCCCTCATTTAGAAGGGTGCTTGGGCTGTATTTAGCCCCACTTATCATGGTAAATAAGCCGGTTATCAAGATAAATTAGGTGAATAGCTTATAATGTGGTATACTTGATGTAAATCAAGCACATAGCAATATATTAGGAGGCGTCATGAGAAAAGAATTTGAAAGACTCATCAAAAGTTGTAACCGCCTTATTCAAGATTTATCGATGGAAGAGCAAATGCAAATGGCTCTTCAATGGCGTTTTGACTTAATGGATCAGGCTGCATTGGCTCGAATGATGCCAGCTTTGCCTGAAAGCGCACGATTAGGCATTTTACCTGCCTTAAAGATGATGGGGTTTATGGCTTACACTTTACACAAAGCACGTGTTTACCATAATCATGGCTTTAGTTTTGACAATGATGATATGACGCCAAGGCCGACACCATCCATTGCACCAAGACTGACCCCGCAATGGCCACCTCGCCCAACGTTAGTTCACTAAGAAAAGCCGGTTTATACCGGCTTTTCTTTTTTTAAAACTGATGGATTAAGGGGTTTTTGACGATATTTCATACGATAGCGAACATAAAAGACAGTCATATTGACCACTCCATAGCCTAAGACAATAAGCCAAACTTTATCGGGCGTTGCTCCTTTGATAAGCACAAAGTAATACACAGGCGCTAAACCAAATATCCAAGCGTTCAAAGCATTGGCCACCATGATGAACCAGGTGTCTTCAATTGCGGTTAAAAAGCCTGCAATGATCCAAACAAGCCCATCAACCACGTAATACCCGATAATAAACCAGCAAGCGATCGTGGCAAAATGCATTAATTCTGCCACATTGATGTCAGACTCATTATTGCGGACAAAGTCTTCAATAATCCACTCTGGGTGGATAAAGGCAGGCAGGACGTAAAAGCAACCCACCAACATATGAACTACGAACGCAGACTTAAAGGTGGCTTTGATCTTGTCTTTAGCTTGGCCACCGACCAGGTTGGAGGCACAAGCTATGACCGCTCCGCGTAATCCATCGGTGGTAAAGGCGATAAGGCCCAAAAGGGTTTGGCCAATGGCCAAGACCGAAACATGCATCTCAGAGACCATGGCTACGATATGAAGCTGCATGCTCCATGCGCCAATCTCTATGGCATGACCTAGCGCAGAAGGGGCCCCAACCCGTATGGAGCGTATAAACCTAAGTCTATGAAATTTGGCATTCCAAGAGGCAAATTGGACTCGGTTGGTTTTTGATAAGAATACCCCAAACAGAATGAGAAATTGAGTGCATTGAGCGATTGCCGTGGCTAAGGCTGCCCCCATGGTTCCCATGGGTTCAACAGGACCGTATCCAAAGATGAAGATGAGGTCGAGGCCAATATTGATGACATTGGCACCAATCACCGTACACGTCAAAAGTTTGACTTTACCTCGCCCAACGTAAAAGCCACTTAGGGCGGCGTTTGCCGCAACGACGGGCCCTAAAAGCATTAAGATTTGAAAAAACGCTCGACCTTGCTCTGTGGAATATCGTTGGGGTAGGAACGCATCCTGAGTAAAACTCAATGGGATGAAGACAACGCTCGTCATCAACGCAAACCACAACATCTGCCAGACATGAGAACCTATCTTTTTGAATGCCTTGGCGCCATTAGATTGGCCTACGTACACCTCACAAATACCAGCAACCCCCATCGCCGCAAGATGAAACACCAAAACGCTCATTCCAGCGGTGGTTGCGGTATTCAGCGCCTCTAAAGAGAAGTGGGCTAAAATGTAGCGATCAAAAAAGAACATCAATGCCCCTGATAAAGCACTGAGCATCAAGGGAAAGGCGAGAAAAGACATTTCTCGGACAGAGCCGACAGGGTATTTGGTTAAAGGTTTGAATTGAGTGGTCATAGAATCATCCTTAGTTCAAGTTAGATACTAACGGAAACTAAGGATGATGAAAAGTCAGGCACCAAAAATAAGTTGGTGCCCAATAGGTTTAGCTCTAAAAAGGAATGGAACCTGGGGTTCTTGGGAATGGGATAACATCGCGCACATTTGATAGTCCTGTGATGTAGCTTATCAATCGCTCAAAACCTAACCCAAAGCCCGCGTGAGGAACCGTGCCATAACGTCTTAAGTCGCGATACCAGCTCAAGTGCTCTTTGTCGATCCCCACTTCATCCATTCTGGCATCAAGGACATCCAAACGCTCTTCCCGCGCTGAGCCGCCTATGATCTCGCCGATCCCTGGGGCTAAAATATCCATAGCTGCCACCGTATCATCATCGTTCATGCGCATGTAAAACGCTTTGATGTCTTTCGGGTAGTTCATGACGGCCACAGGTTTTTTAAAATGCTTTTCACAGAGAAAACGCTCATGCTCGGACTGTAAGTCTTGTCCAAAGGCCACGGGGAACTCAAACTTTTGTTTGGTGTTTTCTAAGATACGAATGGCTTCTCGATACTCAATGCGCTCAACATCTTGGTTCAGCATCGTATCCAAACGTTCAATGCACGTTTTATCAATGCGTTGCGCAAAGAAATTCATGTCATCTTCGCAATGATCTAACACCGATTTGAAGACGTATTTTAGCATCTTCTCCGCTAAATCAATGTCATCATGCAACGTTGCAAACGCAATCTCGGGCTCAATCATCCAAAATTCGGCTAAGTGTCGGCTGGTGTTTGAGTTTTCAGCTCTAAACGTTGGGCCAAAGGTATACACTTTGCTCATGGCGAGACAGTGTGTCTCAACATTAAGCTGTCCTGAGACAGTGAGAAACGAGTCATGCTCGAAAAAGTCTTTTTTGACATCGACTTTGCCTTTATCATTTCTTGGCAAGTTGTTCCAATCAAGGCTTGAAACACGAAACATCTCACCGGCGCCTTCGCAATCACTGGCCGTAATAATGGGCGTATTGACCCAATAAAATCCCTCATCGGATAAGAATCGATGAATGGCCTGAGCAATGTGGTGGCGAACCCGGATAACCGCTCCGCCTACGTTGGTACGCGCTCTAAGGTGGGCCATCTCCCTTAAAAATTCCATAGAGTGATGTTTGGGTTGGATAGGGTAGGTTTCGGGATCATCCACAAAACCGACAGGGGTTACTTTGGTGGCTTGAATCTCATATTTTTGGCCTTTACCTTTTGATTCAACCACTTCGCCTTCAACAACAACAGAGCAACCCGCGGTCAATGAGAGTACTTCACTCTCATAATTATCAAGAGTATTAGGGACAACGGCCTGGATGGGATCAAAGCAAGAGCCATCGGATATATTGATAAATGAAATTCCGGCCTTAGAGTCACGTCGAGTTTTGACCCAACCTTGCACCTTGGCACTTTGACCAACGGCAACACTACCGCCTAATATTGATTTGATGGATACAGCCATACATACTCCTGTCACAATGTGAGCAAGATTATAGCACTGTGATGATCGCCCCTCTAGAGCAATCATTCGCATTTAAATGTTATGGTAACTAACTTTATTTTATGCTTGGCATGGTGCGTGGCGAGATTGACCCAATAGAGCTAGAGCTACCACTTGCCGGCAGTGCATCGGTGGCTCGATCGCCTTCACTAAACACGAGGGGGGGGGCTATCGGGCCAATCTTCAAAGGCCTTTCTATCTCACCGTCTTGTCCATCAAGGCCCTCGTCATCACCTGGTGCAATTAATCCCAATTGAATGAGTTGTAGTCTAATTTGATTGACAAGATCCGTTTGAGAAAAGAGCCGATCATGGTTTTTTTCTTCCATCTTATCAAGATAATTATCTCTATCACCTTTGCAGATAGCAATGGCGGCTTGATCGGCGTCTAATACGGTTTCAAGTGCTTCAGCTGTCCCAGAGATGGCAATAATAAAGGCATCAGGCAAAGTCATACGAATGTGTTGGATAAGGGTTGGATCGCCTTCATGGCCTGGGTTACTTAGATTCGCTTCAACAATGATTAATTTAACATCTTCTGGAGCAATGTCGTTATCTAGAATAATAGAGTCAAAAAGGTCTCGATTATGCTGACTTAATGCTTCATCAAATCCGTCTAGCTTCCTTAATTCATTTAGTGTCAAGTTGTTTTCTAAAGCATCAGTTTTTAGATCGGGGTTAGAATTCCCAGTATTACGTTCTATCTTTTCAAGCAGATCACTTGCAATGCTTTTGCCTTTGGGGGCATTTGTGTAGAAATGCGTGACCTCAGGGAATTGAGCTTTAAACATCTGGTTATAAATTCGTTTCGAAAGCATGTCACCATGGAGCAGGGTGATGGCAGAACTGATCATAAATATTCCTGAATCTTTATTGGTTTATAGTCTAGGCTAATCGCGGCTTTTTGTCTCTGATTGCTCTAGTGAATGGATTTTGCGTTGACATTAAGGTATCAGCATCTAATAACGACTCTACTTCTTGCTTACCTTTAACTATCTGCTTGCTATCTTGAGGCTTAAATGAGGTTAAGAACTCGGGACTCTTCTTACTAGACGATGGTCCTGCCTCTTGTACCCCTAGTTGGTTCATAGGTTGAATCAGTGATTCGGGCGAGCTTAACTCCAAACTCCTTCCTTGTAACATGGGCGCAACACAATCGTCCTCATCTGAGTATGACTCCACTTCCTCTTTGCCTTTATCCTTGGGGGCTAAGGAAAGCTCGACATGCCTTTGGTCTTGGCAAGGCCTGACTCTTTTAGCCCCTTGAGGAACTGTAATGTCTACCTCAGGGCTTGGAAGTGGTTGTGAGCGTAATGCATCTTGTTTTGGTAACGTAGGGGGGTGAAACTCAATGTTTCTTTGAGTTTTGCAACCTATTTGCGTGTTATCGACGTAGGAAAACGATTTGCTCAATGGGTTGGCTTGACGAAAGGCCAACAATTCAGGCGCATCATTTTCAACGCTAAAACCAATGATTTCAATCTCAGGAACTTCGTTTTTTAGATATTTGAAAATCCTATCATCATAACCACCATTTAAGCACAAATCCGTCTGCACATAGATATAGGCCAAAGTAAGCATAGCGGCATTTTTTAAGTGACCTCTAGCCTTATGAATTGATGCTTTAAACAAGTATTTATTTAAAGCAAAGATGGCATCGTACCACTCTTGTTGTCCAATACTTGCCCTAATACGCTGTAAAGCTTCGCTCAACTTGAGCGGTGTTTTTACCTCGTGCCATGTGACAAGCTCGCGAAATTGTTGAAGCTTTGTTCTGTCATGATTCATGCAGGATTTGATTCCGTTATAAATTTTATCGACTTCACGTGCTTTGGCTGAAAAACTATGAGCCACTAAGGCTGGTTCTTCTGAATACATCATATCTGGCGTACGCACTAGCGCTATGGCATCTAATGTGGTTTGAATCTCACATTTAGGCATGTGAAAAAAATCTACATATCTTGCACCAAAGTAAAAAGCCAAGGCTATATTTACATGCAGTTCTGTTAAGTCAATCATTCCTACGACTTTGCGTACACCAAGGCTACTCGCATTTTCTTTTAGGTACCCTTTCACCCCAGGGGTGTCAGTGAGTAAAAGTCCTGCCTTATATTGAGTCATCTAAACAAATATTTTCATCAAGTAATCGAGTAGGTTAGATTAAGTAAAACCCAAGAGCAATAACTAACTCCTAATTATGAAAGTTGGTTAGCTTATTTTGGGTTTGTTTTTCGTATTTGCTTGTCCAGAATGATAATTACTGGCTCGGCTAAGCTTTGGACGGCTCTGTTCTTGTTCTGTCGCGGCGGGGTTATCCATTAGAGTGCGTCTGAAAGTAATGGTCCCTGTTTGCCTTTGCCTTAGTTTCTCGAGCAATTCGTATATCTCAATTTCTTCAAAAAGTCTATCGAGAGGGTGCAGTCTTGGGTATTCCCAAACTTCGAATGGGGAACCCAATTTAAGTGGCTGTGAAAAACAACCATGAGAAGCAGGGTGAACTTCAAGCAGTTCTGTTAAGGATGGGTGGTCCGCTTGTGGATGATATCCGATTAATTGCATCTGAGGGTAAACTCTTTTTGCAAACTCAAATAATCGATGATCGAAGTTGTCGGTCATGTTCATGTCTGTTTGCATAACCACAGCATCGAATGATTGTTCGGTCAGGCAAGTCTTGCTCCATAAAATGATTGAATGTTCTAATATCACTTGGTTTAAAGTTGATACGGCGGCTTGCCAATAATCAGTGGCAAGGATTCTTTTTATTATGCCAACATTTACTATGATGTCGCGTTTACATTCGACATCTGACCAATCGATGGGAAGACCATATAAAAAAGGCGTGTTTTGATCTTCTTTTTCCGAGATAGCCTCCATGATGGCGGCAAAATAGGTAAGCACAGGAAAGCTATCACCGCGTTCATAAGGGATCTCAAGCCACTTCGGAAGCGGTTGCCCATGAAACGAGGGTGGTTGTGATGATTCTGACTGTATCTCAGTAAATCCTTGAAATCTATCGATGATCTCAATGGGGGCCCCGTAGTAGACTGCCATTAAATAATAAAACTGCAACGATGATAGGCGAAGTGTCCCATACAATTTATACTTTCTTTCAAATTCACTATCACCAGCAATGGCGCTCAGGTCTTCTGAAGGTTTGCAGAATAAAAGTATATGTTTAGGCATTAGAAAAAATGTACGATAATAAGTTATGGTTGAGTTATCATTGCACGTAAACCTTTAGAAGGCCAGCTAAACTTAGGAGCTGGACTTTATGGTCTCGTAGGCGCTTAAGGCTTCCAATCTGGAGGCTTTTAGATCGACAATCGGTTTTGGATACGTCTTGCCAAGCGTAACTCCGGCTTCTTTTAATATCACATCGGGCGCTTCCCAAGGGCAAAACAGATACTTTTTCGGCAAGTCTTTAAGCTCAGGGACAAACTTTTTCGTAAATTCTCCGTTTGGATCAAATTTTTCACCCTGGAGCGTGGGATTAAAGACTCGAAAATAGGGGGATGCATCCGCTCCGCAGCCTGCTACCCATTGCCATGATGCGCTGTTGGCTGCCATGTCAGCATCAACCAGACAATCCCAAAACCAACGTTCCCCGTGATGCCAATGAAGCAGTAAGTTTTTCACAAGAAAAGATCCTACAATCATACGTAGACGGTTATGCATATGGCCTGTTTCATACAGTTGCCTCATCCCAGCGTCTACAATGGGGATCCCCGTATTCCCAAATTGCCAGGCCTTTAAAAACTTCTTATTTTGTTTCCATGGGAAGTCATTGAATTTCTCCATGAGATTGTCGGTGGGTAACTTAGGGTTATAGAACAATAACGAATAGGAAAATTCACGCCAGCCAAGCTCTGAACAAAAGACATCGCGCCCATCACTCCATTCACCATCTTTGGCGCCATACCAGACTTGATTTGGAGAGACCTCACCAAAATGAAGATGCGGCGATAAACTTGACGTGGCTTCCATGCCTGGGAAGTCTCGGGCTTTTTTGTACTGATCAACCTTGGCCTTAAGATAACTTTGCATTTTTTTCTTGGCTGCTTGCTCACCAATCTTCCAGTAAGGCTCAAGTTTGTGATGCCAGGGATGAGACGGTAAGAGATTTAATTCATCAATTGCTATGGACTTAGGATCGCCGTGAGCCACTAATTTTTTCGGTTTACCCAAAGGCATGCGTGGTGGTTTTGCGCTCAGACACCCCTTGCGATAAAAGGGCGTAAACACTCGGTACGGCGTGCCATCCTTTTTTAAAACGTCCCAAGGCTCCCACAAAAGCGATCCATTAAAGGTCTCAACCTCTATGCCTCCCTCTTGAAAGTGAAGCTTAATGGCCTTGTCTCGCTCAATGGCCCAGGCCTCGTACATCCGATTCCAAGAAAGATGGGTTACCCCAAATTGTTGAACTAAGGCTTTAAGTGTCTCAAGAGGGTCACCTTGATAGATATTCAGCTTTCCATCCAAACTTTCATCAAGCGCTTTGAGTGAATGATGAAGCCACCACTTGGTAACCGCACCCATCTCAAAATCACCAGGATTTGTATCATCATCGATGTAGACTGCTAACACTTCACCTTGTTTGATGGCATGCGTCAAAGCTGGGTTATCCGCTAATCGTAAATCCTGTCTAAACCACATGATTGATGAGGGTTGTGTCATTGTGACCTCTTAGCTTTAGTTCTGGTATAGTGATACAAACACAACATATTGTAGCAAACGATAAAAATCATGGACAGGGGAGTCATTACATGAGCGATACTTTTGATTATCCGTCAACCCAAAATGCTCTGATCATCGGAGGTGGCCATGGGATTGGTTTGGCCCTAGTAAAGCATCTTCTTAACTCCACCCAATCCAATGTGTTTGTAACCTATCATAATAAAGAGCGGGCCGCCCCCTTGATTGAGCTTTGTAAGCATGAGTCCCGCTTAACTATTTCCAACATGGATCCGACCAACGAAGAGGCAATTTCTACGATGAGTCAGCTTATGAAAGCCACGTTGGGCGATCATCCTTTGGATTTGGTGATCAATTGCGTCGGTTTTTTGCACACGGCTAATCAAATGCCCGAAAAATCCCTCAAAGACATTCACCTGGATAGTTTGCTTGAGTATTTTAAAACCAACAGCATTGTAAGCGTCTTGTTAGCAAAGCACCTAAAGCCACTGTTTTCTACTAAATCAGTGGGGGTTTTTGCCACGCTTTCTGCCAGAGTAGGCAGTATTGGCGATAATAAACTGGGAGGCTGGTATGGATATCGCGCATCAAAAACCGCGCTCAATATGTTCATGAAAAACATTGCCATCGAGTACAAGCAGAATCAGCTTAAAACCTGCGTGCTTAGCATACACCCAGGAACCACCCATACGGCTCTATCCAAACCCTTTAGTGCCCATATAAAGCATCAGATATTTGAAGATCATGAAACCGCCACTCATATCATGGAGGTCATCGCCCAAGCTAATGTCCAAAACACCGGTTCGTTTAAGCACTGGGACAATACGGACATCCCCTGGTAGTTAGGGGGTAAAGGGTTGATGGCCTCCAAGAAAAACAGGTCCTTGCAGAATGTTGGTGCATTTTGCAACGGTTTGGTAGTCTGGATCATCTTTTCTTTGCTCAAGTCGTGATTCCCAATCTTGGGATTTATCGTATTGAGCAATCATTCTCAAGGCGAACAGGTTGTCTTCTTCGGCCAACTCAAGCATCGTTGTGTGAACGCAGTTGCCCGATAACAAGGTCGCTTGCATGATGTCTCTTTTGATGACATGCGAGCTCAGACTTAAACATTGGGTTGCCTTGATTCTAACTTCTCGAATCGGCTCAATGTCGCATTGTGTTGAGATTTGTTCAATGACTTTGCGCTCTGGTAGATGCTCTTTTAACCCTTGCCAAAAATCTTGATTAGGGTTGTCTGTGTCATTGGCGCGCGCTTCAATTTCATCAAACATGCACAAAGGCTCAGATTCACAGTCAATGCTAAGCATGGTGCTTTCATGGCTGTACTTTTCAATTCTTTCAAACTGACGATTTATTTCCTCAAACTGCTCATTCAACAAATCATTCAGATAAGAGTTTGCTTGGGCCAAGCCTATTGAGAGGCAAAGGCTTATGCCTACAAGTATGCGAACCAAAATCACCTCCGCTCATGACTGAGAAGTCTTTTTTATGAAGATACACTACAAAGGCTTTTGATGCGAGTGCACATACGCCTCTTTCAAGATCGTGTAAAATTACCATAAGAGCATTCAGGGTAGACAAAATGGCCACAAAACTCTTTAAGCACTATCAAGACAACAGCGATCACAGCGATTTGTTTGGTCAGCACTGGTCAACAGTACAACAGCTTCATATCAGTTCAAAAGCCCAGGTTAAGACGCTTGTGCCATTTATGCTCCACTATGCCTGGCGGCGAGCAACCTTTCGCAAAGTCCAATTTAATTGGGATAAATTCTCTGATAAATATCTGAGTATCGATCCCTGTCAGGGTAAATTCTTATACAGCGTTGTTCTCTCTAAACAACCTCAAAATATCTTCGAATTTGGTGGCTCTTTTGGGATCAGCGCTCTTTACATGACCCAGGCGTTAGCCACTTTAAAAGCTGGTCAATTGATAAGCTCAGAGTTGATTGACGCCAAAGCCAAGGCGGCCAACCAAGTATTAAAACAATGCGAGCTTGCCCATCGAGGGCGAGTGGTTTGCGGTGATGTGTTTACGACCATCGAAGAACACCCTGGCAATTTGGACATGGTGTTTATGGATGGGCCACCGGCCTTAAATCTAAAGGTCCTTAAAGCGTTAGAACCAAAACTCAATGCGGGATGCATCATTCTTACCGATGATGTTCATTTATTCAAAAAAGAAATGAAAGACTATTTAAAATATCTGAACCATCACCCCAACTACGCAAGTGCGCCTCTTGAGCTAAGCGATGGCATGCATCTGGCAATCAAACTTAATAAAGAGAAGCCCATTTCTTCAACGGATGCCAGCGAAGATTGTGCGAACGCAACAATGGAAAGTTACGCGAAAAAAACTTAACCTTCGATCTCGTTTCAGCTAGTATCGTTCTTTTCGATGCTGCGCTGATCCTATGAGAAAACTAATTTGTGCTTTAAGTGTATTGTTCTGTTCTCTGGCTTATGCCGAACAACCTACTATTGCTCTGGTCTTAAGTGGTGGTGGTGCCAAAGCAGGGGCGCAAATTGGCGTACTCAAAGCCATCGATGAATTAGGCATCGACATTGATTTCATCAGCGGTACGAGCATGGGCGCGGTTGTTGGTGGTCTGTACGCATCAGGCTATTCCTCCTCTCAGATAGAACAATTGGCCACAGGGGCGCCCTGGGAAGAGATTCTCACCAATGAAATTGATAGGGATCATCTTTATTATCGAAGAAAGCGAGATGATGACATCTTTTTCATCCAAAAATTTATAGGATTTAAAGAAGGGAGCATTCAATTTCCCTTAGGCATTGTTCAGGGCCAACGCCTTTATCAAGCCTTTAAACGATTTACCATCCACCAAGAGCCCCTCAATAGCTTTGATGACTTACCCATACGCTTTCGAGCGGTGACAACTGATTTGACTCGAGGAGGGCAAGTCATCATCGATTCTGGCGACTTGGCTCTGGCCATGTTTGCCTCAATGGCGGTGCCAGGCGTGTTTAGCCCTGTTGAATACGAAGATACCTATTTAGTTGATGGTGGCTCAGTGGCTAATCTGCCGGTTGCCATCGCCAAAGACTCTGGGACAGACATGGTGATTGTGGTGGACGTCGGATCACCTAAAACCCCCAAAGAGAAAATCAAATCGGCCGCCGATGTGCTCGATCAAATGGTCAATATTCAAATTCATGACAACACAGGTGATAGTTTAGAGCTGTTGTCCAGCCAGGATGTGATCATTCAACCTAACCTAAAGGGGATTTCAACTGCCGACTTTGATCGCCTCATCGAGACCATTCAGTCGGGGTATGAGAGCGGGCGAGCGGCCTTGAAGCATCTTGGGACCTCGAAGCCGAATCGAACAGGGACTATCCCGTACAAACAAATTGATGTTGATGATTTAATCATCGGTGGTAAAACCGGCCTTCATCCAAAAGTGATTGAACACTACCTGCCTAGTGTTGGTGATACCATCAATGAACTTGACTTTGATGTGTCCATAAAACGTCTCTATGGGTTACGTTTATTTGAATCAATTACCTACGGGCTTGACGAGCATGGTATTTATGTCAACCCAAGAGATAAACGTTGGGGGCCAAGGTTTATACAGGCCGCCCTTCGAACGGCCAGTGATTTTGATGGCAACAGCTCCTTTCTTCTAGGGCTGGGGGTCACCAATGTCATGATTAACCGTTTGGCGGGCGAGCTGCGATTTGTCGGGTTTATTGGTGATAGCCCTGGGATTATTGGCGAATGGTATCAACCTTTAACCACTGATTTAGCCTGGTTTATCGCGCCCAATTTTCGATACGAAAGAGCCCCGGTTAGCTTTTTTGTTGATCACAGCGAAGTAGCTCGCTTGCGCCGAGAATCCTTTACTAGTCAATTTGCGTTTGGCCGTAACTTTAATGAGTGGGGTCGCATCGAAGTTGGATATCGACATGTCGCAGGCTCAGAGCGTGCACTCATTGGTATCCCACCGTTTGAGGAGAACTTTAAACAAGGGGCTTTGTTTGTCGCCTTTGAAATCGACACCCTCGATAACTCCTTCTTCCCTCATAACGGTACGCTTTTAGAGACCCGATATCTTTGGAACAGAAATAGCTTAGGCGGGGATAATACCTTTGATCAATTCACCGCAACTTGGGTGCAGGCCTTTTCCAATCAAAACAAAAAGCATAACTTTCTCATCTCAGGAAACTACGACAGTACGACCAAAGGGGTGGCACCCTTTGAGTCTCAGTTTAATCTAGGTGGTCTGTTTCGTCTCTCTGGCCTAGCCGAAGATCAACTCAGCGGTCAACAAGCAGCCTTAATGAGTATGCTGTACTATTACGAACTTGCAAAGTTTGAGCTTATTCCCAACGTTAATTTCCCTATTTATGCTGGTGCCTCTTATGAAATTGGGAACGCCTGGCAAGATGATACCAACCTATTTAACCATTCGTTCAAAAACAGTGGAAGTCTCTTTATTGGGCTTGAGACCCCAATTGGACCCATCTACTTAGGGTATGGAGTCACCGAAGACTCCAAAAAAGCACTTCAGTTGTTTATGGGAAAACCCTTCAAATGATAAGAGCACTCTGTCTTGCACCCCTTTTGTGTTCCATGAAAGCCCTCGCATTTCCTCAACCCTTAATGATTGAAGATAAGCCGGCTGATCCGGCAAAGCTTTGCCAAGTGTTTGAACAAAACCATCGCGGAGTCTCTCATTTAGTCCCACTCGGAGGTGGCGCATCGTTTGAGCCCCAAAGTTATCACAAAGCGGAGGTAGATTGGGAGCACCAAAGGGTTCGACACGTCTGGGCATCAAAGCAACAAGCCTCAAAGGAGTCGTTTGTTGCGTATCAGGCCATTGAATCAAATCAAGAGAAAATCACCGTTTTGTGTGAACGAGGGAACAATCAGATGAGTACTCGATCTTATGTGCTCGGTGAAATCAAAGTAGAGGGTAATAAAGTGATTTCACTGGGTGAATTGGACTTTTTAGAAGGTCCATTCTCCCTCGAGCACATCATGATCTTAGAGGGCAACATCATCCCTGATAGGATTAGCCAGCCCATGCATGAACAAGCGAATCAAGACGCCTAGGTAAGCATGGTTACCCCTTTTGGCAAAGGTAGGTCACCATTAAGCTCGCGCTGACAAACCCCACCCCAAACGCACAGGCAACGCCAACGCTAACCGGCTCACAGGCCACGTTCATAGCCATCTCCACCCACGTCGGTTGTGAGGCTTCAATGAACATAGGCATGATGTAATCGGTGGCCACCACTTTTGAAACATACACGCTTTGTTTGCCGACCTCATACAATACGGCTGAACCAATCGCGCTAGCCACAAGACTTACAACCGCACAGGCGCCGGCTCCAGTAACTTGATGACATTCAAAAGTAGTTAACGTTTTCATAATGCTCCTCATAAATTTCATGAGCATACTAACTAACCTATAGCCAGTTGTCAACCTAAGTTTGCCGTTTGTCGGAAATAACGCCTTGTGGTAGACCTTTATCGCTGATTGTTTGTGTTTTTACGCTTTTGGTAGCCTCTAAGTCATTGATTTTATCTGGCAAGGTATTGTGCGTTCTTATTTAAAAAGTTGCTCACCTTATCTGTGCGGGCTATGTTTTACCCCGTGAATACAGCGCCGGTATGCAATAAAGGGTAAGTAGAGTTGAAATCCCTAAGCCATAAAAGATGGCAGCGGCCAAAGGTCCCCATAAAAGCGACTCTCCACCCCAGCCAAAACACAGGCTAGCAAGGCCTGCCATGGTCGTTAGGGTGCTTATCATAATAGGGGTGACTCGTCGTTTAGCCGCCTCCAAGATGGCCTCTTTTTTACTGTGACCCAGACTTACCATCTCATTTGCTTTTGAGATTAATAGGATGGCTGCATTGACCGCAACGCCAATAAGGGCGATGGCCCCATAAAAGGTGTACACACTGATGGGGTAGCCACTTAATATAACCCCAATAATCACTCCTATGAGCGCCAATGGGGTGGTTATGAACACAATAAACGGTTGGGTAAAGCTATTAAATTGTACCCCAAGAATCATATATACCAAGAATAACCCTAAAAGCATAACCCAAGGGATATATACAAGCGTTTCAAGCACATCATCTAGCAGACCAAAAAAGAAAAAATCCACCTCAGGATACGAGGCTTTAATCGAGTCCCAATGAGACATGATGATGGCTGAGGCGTCAAAATGACTCCCATCAAAGGCCGATAAATCAAAGTTTACATCAAGGGCGCGTTTATGATTATGGCGCTGAATGTCGATGGGGTATTCGATGGGTTCAAAGCTTACGTATCGTGCTAGCGGGGATGGCTGAGTCAAGCTGACAGGCATCAATAGAATTTGTTCTGGTTTTTGACCAAGGGGAGCAAGATAAACATCCATGGCTTTTGCGTCATGCTCTATGGTGCCGACTTTTGCAGGGCTTATCTTTTGATGAAGGCTTTCCAGGATCGTCTTTTTGCTTAATCCATCTAAGGCCAAGTGCTCATCATTGAAAACAAGCGTTTGCCCATGGCCCATCAACGAGTTCTCTTTTGTTATGGTTATGGCATCGCGTTTAGCAAGTTCAATCAACTGGCTTCGAGCTTGATGGAGAGCCTCCCAATCGTGGCCAGTTAACTTAGCATCAAGCGTTGAGCTTAATGGGGGACCATCACTGATCGTTTTTATACTTAGCTGCTCATCATGAGCCTGTAATGTCTCAAGACTAGCCAGGGCTTGTTGTCGATTCACACCCTCGTCTAAGCTGAGTAAAATTTGACCGATATGATCGCCATACTCGACCCCTGAGCCCGTAAAACGGATCCCACTGTAATAAACCGAATGATGAGGTCCAACCTTATCTTTGATCATGGCCTGAGTCTTCTCAAGTTTGTCCATCAAGTGATCTTGTTCACCAGGATACCCATCAACATTAATATAGAAGACCGAAGACGGTTCAAGCTCAAAAAAATCAACCCGAATTTTATTCTGCGCAAATAACACTGCAAGCACAATCATGAGGCCAATCAAAAAGAGCCAAAGAAGATAGGTGCGCTGAATAAGCCACTCAATAGAAGCAACGTAGGCGGACTCTAATTTCTCTCGAATGAGGGTTCTTCTTTGATTTAATCTTGAGTCTTTAAACTTAAAGTCCAAATGAACTAAGTGAGCGGGCATCAAAAAGAAGCCTTCTAGCAAGCTAAAGAGAAGGGCAAGGCTGACGACCAAAGGCATGACGAACATAAATTGGCCTAAGATCCCAGGGACTAGCATCAAGGGTAAGAACGTTGCCATGGTGGTAAGAACGGTACAAATAACCGGCACTCCCACTTCTCGAAGTCCGGCAAACACGCTGGATAAGATATCTAATCCTCGATGCATGTGATAGCTTATCGCCTCTAAGATGACAATCGAGTCATCAACCACCATGCCAAGAACAATCACAACACCTAATAATACCGTGATGTTGAGACTCTGATCGAAACCCCATAAGCTCAAAAATAGACTCGATAAAATGACTGGAATGGCCAAGCACAAGATAAGGGCCAGGCGAACGCCTAAAAACAAACCAACCACCAAAAGAATAAGCCCTAAGCCAATTATGGCGTTGTCTTGCATGACCTTAATGGCAGCCCGAGTGCCATTTGATTGATCATCAATGATCTCGATGTGTAGATCATCAGGCAAGCTCAGAGAATGAAGATATTCTTTGATGTCGTTTGTTACATCAAGAAGATTGCCTTGTTGGCTTTTCATGACTGAAATAACAACGGCTTGTTTATCCCCCGTCCCAGCTCTGAGTGGACCTTGAAACCAGTTTTGTTCAAATCGAATATAATCAGAAAACTCGGATAACGTTTCCCCATCATTAAATGGGGTCTCGCCTAATCGATCAAGGTTTACCTTAGAGAGCGTAAAGCCTTGTCCGTAACCATGGCTGCTCACCGATTGTGACATGGATGGGTCGTTTAGCTTATTTTTAAGAGCTTGATGGATTTGAGTCCATAAGCTTGGTGTCATATCTTCATGATCAAACACTGACATTAAAACTGGGGTTGGATGCCCAAGCACATTCACTTGCTCTACGCCGGATAAGCGCCCTAAGTCATCAATCAGCTTATCCAAAATCCTATCATGTTGGTTTGTCCATGCTATTGCGCTGAGCGATAGGGTAAGAGAAGCATAGGTGCTCGATGAATTTATTTCTATTAACGTGGGATGTAAGGGTACGATTGATTGGGTTTTAAGCTGATTGAATTGATGTCGAATATCATCGATGTGTTTTTGGTATTGCTGACTGGTAATATCATCGAATCGAACCAAAATAGAACTCATAAATCCAGCGCTGTGACTTTCGATAAACTTGATGTCTGGAGTTTGCTTAAGAACAGACTCAAGGGGGATGGTCACTTTGGATTCAATGTCTTGAGAGGTTGCCCCTAAAAGAGGGGTCTGAACCATCAGCCAATGAAAATCGACCGAGGGTGTCTTGTCTTTTGGAATGATGACCACAGCCAAGGCTCCAGCGAGGATAAGCGCAGCCATGATCATCCATGCCAATACTTTGTTTTGATAAAACCAAGTCATGCTGTTTTACTTTGTATCTTCGCATTAGGAAACGCATACTGTTTAGGCGCGTACAAAAAGCCAAATGCCTCACAATTTTCTTTGGTGTTTTTGCCATGATGAATGGAATGGGCCCTGACTAATCGCCTGATGTAGGGGTTTTGAATGCGCTTGAATAACTCATTGGGAATACGACGATGAATAAGATAATCATGAACGAAGAAATAACAGGCTCCATAAAGGGTTAACCCAATGGCAAAGGATGCCATCCACCAAGACTGATAGACCTCTCTTGCCATGTAAAATAAGCCAATGGACAGCAAAGCAAAGACCACCGCATATAGATCATTTTTCTCTAGGCCACCACCAGGATTCTCATGATGAGATCGATGCCAAACCCAGCCAGGGCCATGCATAATATGCTCATGTGTCCATCGAGTGAGAAGCTCAAAGGGGAGCAGGTAGAGGATGGGAAGGGCGACGCAATAAATAAGAATATGTTCAATCATAGTAATGCCTTAATAAACGGTATTTTTGGTACCCCCATAATGACACTTAAGGGATCGAGTCGATGGCATGACCCGCTCATAAAGCGTGCGATGCGATCAATGGGAGTATGTTCAAACAAGGACATAAAGACTTTGGCGGCAAGGTCGGGGTGTCGACTAAGCACACGTAAAAAGATTTTATCCATCCATAAAAGACTGGCTCGATGTGGTCTAAGACAAGGGATTGTATCGGTTTGTGCTAGATGTTTAAGCAGGCGTTCTTGATGCATCATGATCGCATCAAAGCCATAACCTGTGCTCGGTCGCATTAAGCCCCCCATGGAGCCAATCGAAGGGATCGCAGGATCATGGTATTGCTCAATCGTCATTGGCAAAGCCCCTGATTCTTCTTCTAAAACATCAAACTCATCGAGAGCGAATGTTTGTTGAAGATAATGAGTCATTAATTCATAGTAGTGACTCTTGGGGTATCGATCATTAGTATGTTGGAAATACGTAGGTTCCACGATTGCCTCAACTTCAGAAAACGGCAAACAATACAAGAACGATAAACCTTGAGCCTGATCGGCACAAAACTCCATAAAATGGGCTTGATTTGGGTTGAAGGTTGGAACAGCTGTCCTTATTCTCCACCCATAAAAGGTTTGAAGCAAACTGTCTTTTCCTACGTGTTGTTGATGAGGCGAGTGAGAACGTGCGTCCATGACCTGATGGCAAGAAAAGGTTTGCTGCTTCGTTTGGACTTGTTGGCTAGATACGCTCGTTATGTCAACACCAAGCCTTAAATCAACTTGTTTAGACTTCCCAAGCACATCAAGGACATAATCGTAAAAGCGTTTGGATGCAATGATACGATATTGGGTATTTTTGAGGCCATGCTCATGTTTTTTATGTTGATGGCTTGTAATCAGCGTAGACCAGGTTTTTTCAACCAAATGTTCAAATGGATGTTTAATATGAGCCCAGCCGCACCAATGTTTATCTTGCACATAACGTTCTCTTTGTTCAAGAATCATCAAGGTTTTGTTCCTGGCCTTAAGGTAAGGAAGCATGCGATAAGCCATACTAAGACCGGACAATCCTCCACCAGCGATGATAAAGTCAGCATCATAATGCATGGTCAATTAACTCGGTTATGTGTCGATGAAGTTTCTCATTATGGGACTTGCCTTTCGAACTTGAATACAGACGTTTATCCAGCATAATGGAGACCATTGATTCTACGGTTAAATACAGCTTATGCGTTCTGGTGGTAAAGCAACGCTTGTGTTTGAAGTATTCGTCCTGACCGAGCAGTAATATTTTATGCCCAATGGCTCGATAGACATTCATAGCAACATGGATAGCAGTTCTTGCTTGTATGGGCAGGTAACAAAGACCTAGATTCGCACTATCATAATAAGAGTCCGCCAGTTCAATGAGTCTAACCACTTGATTAAAAACAAGCTCAGAATGACTTGGATCATTGATTTGCTTATGACTCAAGGGTAGCCACGATTTAGGAATATAAATCCGCTGACTTAAGGCATCTTCTTGGACATCTCTCGCAATGTTACTCAATTGCATGGCAATGCCCATATCAATAGCAAACTCAAAAGCTCGCCTATCGGTCACTCCCATGATTTGAGCCATCATAATCCCAACCGTTGAAGCCACCCCGTAACAATACTCAATGAGATGCTTTTCGTGCTCAATATGAGGGCAATTTAGATCACTTGCCACGCCGTTGATCAATTGATGTACGACAGGCTCAGAAACCTTATTCTTTTCGATAAGCTCAATAATATGAGCTAAGGCAAAATAGCGAGTATTTCTACCTTTAAGATCCTCTCTTACTAACTTTATGTTTTGTTTTGCTTGTTCTTCGTTGGGGGCTTCGTCGACACAGTCATCAACAAAGCGACAAAAGCTGTACAGCTTTAATGCATCCTCTCTGCAAGAGGAGGGCATAAGCTTCGAGGCCCAATAAAAGCTCTTGCCGTGATAGGCAAGAGTTTGCTCTGGACTCTCGAATGAGTAATCTAATTCTACTGACATGCTGGAATGATGTTATCAATGAGTTTGGCGGATGATAACACCCCTGGCACACCGGCACCCGGATGAGTTCCAGCCCCAGCAAAATACAAGCCTTTGAGATGCTTCGCTCGGTTATGAAACCTAAAATAAGCAGATTGGCTAAAGATGGGTTGAATGGAGAATGCCGAACCATGTTGGGATAATAGATCCTGCTGGAAATAATGCGGATTGAGCATTTTCTCGGTGGCAATATGATCTCTAATCCCTGGCATGGCCCGTTTATCCAAGATGTCCAGGATCCGCTCTTTCACCTTCGCTTGCTCTTGACTCCAGTCCGTCCCTGATAACAAATTGGGCACAGGCGCAAGCACATAAAAGCTATCGCCATGGGGCGGGGCAAGCGTTGAGTCTATGGCGGTTGGTCGATACAAATACAACGACAAGTCTAAATTGAGTTTTTGTTTATGAAAAATATCATTCAATAACGGTTTATAGGTATCCCCGTAGATGATGGTATGCAACGGAATATCTTCGTATTTTTTATCGGTCCCAAAATAATATAAACACATACTCATGGAGTATTTTAACGTTTTTAGACGAACATTGGGCCAATCTTTTCTCATGCTTTTATCCATCAAATGGTGATGGGCATAAGCCGGATCCCCATTATAGACGACCAAGTCAGCCGATAAAGTCCCGTGAGAGTCGGTTTCTACGCCCTGTATTTTACGCCCGTTGGCAATAAACTTGGTCGCCGTACATTCTTTAATGATGGTGATGCCCACCTCATTCATCAGAGTCTCTAAGGCGCTGATAAGACCATGGGTGCCTCCATAACTGAAATGACATCCATGAAGACGTTCAAGGTGTAAGATCAGTAAATAAATCGAAGTCGTCTTAAAGGGATCGCCTCCGACCAAAAGAGGCTGCGTTGTAAACACTTGGCGAAGGCTGGGGTCCTTCATATGATGAGCCACCGTTTTATAAACGCTATTATAAAACCCAAGCTTCATCAGTGCCGGCGCATGCTTGAAGATGCTGCCCATGGTAAAAAAGGGTTTATCGGACAGCTCAGTAAAACCTTTGGCAAAAATCCTCTCTGCAAGACTTAAAAGCTTTTTAAATCCTTCAACGTCTTTCGGATTAAATTGAGCAATATTTTTGAACAGTTGGCTTTCATCGGCCACATAATCAAATCGACGCCCATCGGCAAATCGATATTGATACCAATGATCAAGCCTTTTTAATTTGATGTATTGATGCGGATCTTTGCCAAAAAGCTCAAAGAGCTCATGCAGTAAATAAGGGGCTGTAATCACAGTAGGGCCGGCATCAAACTGATAACCATCTTGCTTAAATACTCGAGCTCTGCCACCAAGCTGATCACCACGCTCAATCAGCGTCACGTCATACCCTTTGGCTTTCAGTCTCAACGCCGAAGCTATGCCACCAAATCCAGAACCAACGACCACAGCCTTTGTCATGGTTTAAAATTCCCTTATCAGTAATGATTCCAATAAATCTCTTAGCTCAGTAAATGAGTCAAAGTATTCGTACAACATTCCCGTTGCACATGAAAAGTGTTCACTGACGAGCGTTTTGGCTTTATCAATGCCTACGACATCCACGACAGTGATTTTGTTTGATTTCTGATCGGAGTATTGAGGCTTGCCTGTCACGGAGGTTGAAGACTCAACATCTAAGATGTCATCTTGGATTTGGTAGCCGAACCCAATATGAAACATGAGCTGTCTAATAGGCTGAACCATATGAAACTGCTTAGCCGCTATGGCCATCAACTCCATACCCACCCCTAATAAAAGGCACGTTTTTCTCAGATAAATATCTTCAAACTCTTCCAGAGTGCTTTCTTTGGTTAAGGCCATATCGTGACTTTGGCCACCTATGATCCCAGAAGCACTGATGGTGCCTGTTAGTACCCGGCACAACTGAACAACCACAAAAGGCTCAATATCCTCAATGTTGGTAATGATATTGATCCCAAGCATCATTAACGCATCACCACATAGAATCGCGGTCGCCTCATTGTATTTGATGTGACAAGCATGACGATGGCGGCGCCAGTCATCATCATCCATGGCGGGTAAATCATCATGAACAAGAGAAGCGGCATGGATGCATTCAATTGCACAAGCTATGGCATCGGTTGTTTCATCATCCAACCCAAGCGATGATTGCATGGCGTAAATAAGAGAGGCTCTGACACGCTTCCCACCGTTCAAAGCGCAATAACTCATCGCTTCAGTGAGTTCATCCGTAGGCGCTGGTAAATAAGAGGATAGGGCATGTTCAAGCCTATCCTTGGATTGTGCCACAAAAGCAGTTGGCGTCATAACTGTAATGCATCCTGTCCATGGGATTATTCATGGACATTCTGTCATAAATTACAGCACTTACATAGAGTGAGCTGAATCATTTTAATCGAACGACGTTGTTCAATGGAAATGTTTCTGACTTATTTAATTCGACCTTTTGAATCCAAACGAAGCGGGATTTGAATCGCATACATGTTTTTGGATAAATTAAACATGGAGCCGATGCTTAGTGCTTGGGTTATCACCTCAACGGTTGAGTCGCATCTCATTTGAGTTTTGATGTTGGTGATGTGCTTCTCCACGGTACGAGATGAAATATATAACAGCTCACCAATTTGTTTCGAGGTTTTGCCTTGGACCATGTAGAACACAATTTCCGCTTGACGTTTTGATACATCCAATTTGTCTGCGTACATTTGAATGATTTGTTTGCGGGTTGCATCCTGCGACATACTTTGTGTTTTTCCTGACCCCATCCATTCTTGGATGTAAGAGAAAAAGACATCGGTATTGATCTCATAGAAAACATTCATGACACCGACGAGATCCCCTTTGAGGTTATAAAAGGGCGTTTTTCCTGCCAGAGTAATGTGTTGTTTGTGTTTTGAAAAGTAATGACACGAGATGATTTTCATCTCTTCACGGGTTCTCATCACTTCGCAGTCTAATTGTTCTAATTGCGCTTGGTCGACTTTTAATGGGGTGTCCAGCTCGTTTAACGTTAAGCCTCGTATTTGATCAATGGATTCATACCCTATTAATTTTACGTAATCATCGTTTGCCGCAATAAATCGATGCTCTGTATCACTAAGGAATGCATATCCAGGTAATTGCTTCATCATTTCATTCATGTATTTTAAATAGGACTGGGTAATTTTACTCATCTTGCATTCTCAAAAGTGCGGCTTTTACTTATTATCGTCTTTTTCATTAATCACTGAAAAAAAATCCCAAGTAAAAACACTGATATATTTTGCAGTTAATATAAGTGAATTTGAGCTAAATCGCCAGTATCACTCGATGAATGGATATGATTTGATGAGTCGATAGCAAGAATGATGATTGTCTTTTCCAATCATTAGAGAAGCTCGATTCAATCGAACCGTTGGCATAGGGGGCTCATTAAGGGCAATGATGTCGTCGGTGATTACTTGTTTGGCGTTGATGCGCCCCAAGGTCATGTGAGGGTTAAACGCTCTGGTGTCTGATTCAATGCATTGGCTGTCACTCAGTAATGAGAGAAAATCACTTCTGAGTTCTTTTAAACGGTTCACTTGCTGGACTCGCATGACCAGCGCACTATGAAAAAAAACGAGTTCAGAAAAGCTGACTTCAAATGCATGTGTTTTTATCGTAGCTCGAAAGGATTTTTCTAAATAATCGATCATCGAGACTGGCAAGTTGGGAAAGTACAATAAGGTAATGTGAAGGTCTTCTGTGGCATGCCAGTTAAAGCCAGACATGGATTCTTTTTTTCTTAACGTATTCAGATAGGCATTTAACGAGTTCACATCCTCCAAATCGGGCATGAGTCCTAAAAAGACATTGACTGTCTTACTCGTGTCTTTACTCATGGTGCTTCTCAAAATACATAATGCCACCTTCAATCGTAATGTTGATGGTCTCCTCATTCAAAGTAACCCCTTGAGAGAGATCTAAGTCAATGAGAAAACGTTCGGTTTTTTTGTCCGTCTCACAGGCTTGGTTTTCTTTGATGCTCATCAACAGCACCTCTTGATTTAACTCATAGGTACCGGGACTGATCCCACATGAACTGTTAACGCTCATTGTTTCACTCGAATTAAAATCGATGGTAGCAAGGCTGTCCGGCCTAAGCCAATCACCATCCGTGTATTGAGTGCCTACCCAGCGCCATTCATCCTTCATGAGTATTTGGCTGTAGTCGGTTTTCAGTGCTCTTATGTCTTCTTTTTCAATCGCACTCATCGGCCAGGTAAACGTTGAGGCTTGCGTCCAATTTACCTCGATTGAAAAAGGATCCGTGCGGCCAATGTTTTCCACTCGAGCTTGATAAATGTTGTCATAGAGCTCATCTATCCCAGTGGGTGGGTTAGGCCCTTTGATGTCTAGATACAATTTAGCTTCTTGAATATCAATCTTGACGTCTATAAGCTGAGCCTGGTTTTTCTTTAACCAGTCTTGTAACTCCTCAGATTTATAAGCTTTGTACATAGCATCATACCAAACTTCGTGAGAGTAAAAATACAAGGGTACTGAGATGACAAAGATTAAAAGAAAGAAAATTGAATAATAGCTGCGTGTGAACAAACGATGCTTGTGTTTGGGGTTGTTGGGTCTGACGCCTACGCAATGAAAGGTCACGGAGGCTGCAAAAACCATCGCCACCAAGTTCGTGGCAAATAAAATAAAGGCCTTTAACGCTAAATCATACTCAAGGTAGACCAACAACACCCCAGTTGAAGCCAGAGGTGGCAATAGGGCGACCGCCATGGCAACCCCTGGTATGGCCGATGATTCTTTTCTTGTCATGGTGTATGCACCGCCTGCACCGGCAGCCAATGCAATCACTAAGTCATAAAAAGTCGGTACGGTACGAGCCATGATTTGCTCAGAGAAAAAGATAAGATCAGGGGATAATGCCCCCATGATGGCTGAGATCCCAACCGCCGCAACGGCCATAGCCAGAGCGAGATAAACCGACTGGTAAAATCGCTTTGGCCAACCAAGAGTAATGGCGGCCCCGCAAGACATCACAGGTCTCATCATAGGCGCCACCAACATGGCGCCAATCACGACGGCCGCGGAATTGGCCAAAAGCCCTGAGGTTGCAATCAGTGTGGATATCACAAGCAGAACGCTCATTCGTATCAAATAAGGCCTTTGGTTGTCTTTTCCAAAGACAAATAAGTCTTCAAGAAGGACACGTCGCTCTTCTGGAGGAAGTGGTTGGCCTAAAAAGGCCGTTGAGAATCTTGAATGAGGTTTAGGCGTCATGAGCATACCCGTTCAGCGAATATCATGTTATCGGCCAAGCAGCCTTGTTTAACGAGGGATAGAAGCTCAGTAGCTTACAACGTCATAAGGTCCAGGGCGGCCCTCCCCGATGATGTTAAGCCAGTAACTATTCTTATTGCGGTTTAATTGCTCGACTGCATGATAAACAGTAGAGTATTGTCGTTAGTGAATACTTACTCTCATTTATATGGTACACAAGGAGTGAATAACATGCAGTCCGTAAGCCAGAAGGATAGTCAAAGAGCGAGCATTACTGCTTTAAGTGTCATGGCGGCCCATCTTCGAAGTCTAAGGCGTGATCCAAGTTTATCGGATACCTTTGATGACATGGATGTTCGTCTCACAGACATCGCTTATCAAACCGCAACGCGTATGACCCCCAAGCGTGGCAACTTTGGTACTATGCTTTGGTCTGTTATCGCAAGGCTACCAGATTCAATGCAGCGTTTTATCAGTTGGGCTCTTATTAAAACCGGATATGACTCTTTTATTACCACTCGAAAAGCAGCCGTTAAGTCGAAAATTCAGCAAAGCATTCAAGAAGAGGGCACTGAGCAACTTCTTATTCTAGGGGGCGGTTATGATCCAAGGGGTCTTATTAGCGCCCAAAGCTTTGAAGGGATTCAAGTGTTTGAGGTAGACACCGGTCTGACCAGAGACATCAAACACGCTTGCCTTGAACGCATCGCTAAGGATGTTACCTTTGAAAAACCACTAAGTCTTCGTATAGACGCAACGCTTAAAAGTTTGCACGTGGAGGATAATTTTCATCTCATCGACAGCGATTTAACCCAAGATAACCTAATCGATAAATTGAATCATGTTGGGTTTGATCCAACGAAGAAAACGCTCGTAGTGGCGGAAGGCCTCACCATGTATTTGAGTGAGAGTTCCATCAGGGCTCTATTTGATTCTTTAAATCAACTTTTAAGTGATGAGAGTGAAATCCTAACAAGCTTTAAGTACAGCACACGACAAGGTCTTGTCGTCAATCGTGCCTTGAAATCGAATACTGAGGACTATCAGTTCAGCCTTTCTCCTGAAAAGGTGAACCCATTTCTCAGTGAGCTTGGCTTTTATGTTAAATCGCGATTTACCCAAAGCACTTGGATGAATTTTATATCAAGCTCGATTCTAAGAGGAAGAAATGAGCCAATTTTAACTCCGTATTACACCCTTGCAAAAGGGAGTATCGAACAAAGCTTGGAACAAATCCCAGAAGGTCAGTTGCCAGTCTTTCACCGTAGACGGGACACCGTCCAAGAGGGGCGCGTTATGACCTTTTTGTATGGACGAGCTGGGATGCAAGTGCAAGACAATCCAACTGATGGCCATCAGCCAAGGCCAAAACCTAAACTAAATTAAACCAGCATGGCTAGGGGGGAAGCCCCTAGCCATGTATATTTTTAGGGAGCGATGTCATTTATGAGCTCAGCGATGGATTGCCCCCATAACTGATAGATATAGGGCCCTGGATGGAAGCCATCGCTTGCCATGTGCGTTGCATCCGCATCAAATCCTAATTCTACAAGCTTTGCGTTATCCTGATCATCAACAAGGCGAGCCAAGCCATGATTAAAGTTATCTTCTCTTGCTTTTAAGTACCACTGCAACGGAGGCCTAAGCGTGGGAAAAGAGCCTAGAGGAGGGAGTCCAGAGACGATGATTTGTTGCACACCAAATTCATCCATGAGTAGATCCCATAACGCTTGTGTTTGTTCAAGCCAGGCACTGAGCCCTAACGATGATGTGACATCATTGACACCAAGAGCCGTAATGGCCACTTGGAAATTGCCTCGATTGGCCCTCTTGAGCTGCGCTAGGGCATCATCCGTGGTATGGCCAGAGACTGCCTCAACTTGCCAACCCACCTTTCGAGGTTCAAGTGCGCGAATGGTTTGAGCAATCAACGTTTGATCAAACTCATCTGCACCAACGCCAATGCCAGAGGAGTCACCAACTAGCAGAACCCTTAATTCATCGTCCTCACTCAAAGCATGCGACGGATAACTTGGAGGTTGGAGCCTAGGGATAGATTTCTTTAGCGATTTTCCTTGCTTAATGAGAATAGGAGCAAAACATACTTTCAACAGGGTTTCCATCATTCGATATCCCAAGCTTGTTCAAGAGGCACCGAGCACGTTTTAGAGTCAACGTGTTGGTGGCCATGGGCTTTTTGATTTAAAAAGGCTTTAAGTGACCACCGAATGACTGGAAACGCGAGTTCATCCCAAGGAATATCTTCAATGGCCATCAGCTCAACTTCTAAGGACTCATCCCCGGAATGATAATCCGGCTTTGTCATGTTTGCGTAATAGATTAAATGGACTTGATTGATGTGCGTTAAAGAGTAATGGCCCACCAAATAGTCAATTTCAATATGAGCATTCGCTTCTTCCATGGCTTCACGAGCTGCTCCGTCTTGCGTGCTTTCGTTGAGCTCTAAAAACCCAGCAGGATAGGTCCACAAACCCACTTGCGGCTCAATGGCTCGTCGACATAACAACAGTTTGCCCTCGTGTTCGCATATGACACCGACCACTACTTTGGGATTTTCATAAAGGACCGTATCGCAAGTTTCGCAGACTTTTCGCTCAAGGGTGTCCCTGCTTGGGACTTTCAGGACCATGGTCTTTTGGCCACATTGGTGGCAGTGTCTATCTAAGTACGCCATAATAACCTCAATGTTTTATCTGTCATTATTAGAAAGCCACCCCTTTGAAAAGCTGACAAATCATGAACACTTAAATTAAGCATGAATCACTCTAAGAGGACTTGAACATCGATGCTTGCCTATTTTACGTCAACTCCTAGAATCACAGACAACCCTATTTTAGACGCTTTAGGAACCACCCCTTGTAGCCTCATTGCCATCGTCGACACCGCTTGGCAAAATTTGGTCCATGGGTATCCAAAGCGCAGCCCACAGTATTGCGATTTTTCTCGCCATGGCTGGCTTGATTTTAAAAAGCAGTTATCGTCCATGGGGCATACGCTTGAGCTGTTTGAAGGCGACCCTGTCACTCTCTTAGGCAAAGTGATTCATGCCAATGATATTCATACCATCATCACCGAACATCCGCCAGCCTTTGAAGAAAAAAGCGTCTTAAATCAAATACAATCCAAGTTTCCTGATATGACCATTAAAACCATTTGGGCAAACACGCTCTTACAGCCTGATGCCTTGGGCTACGATTTAGCTAAACACCCAAAGGTGTTTACTAAGTTTCGTCATAAAGTGGAAGCCAAAGCCACATGGCCGAGCGAAATCAAGCGCGAATACAACATCAACACGCAAGCCTTAATCGTTGATAAAGCGTTGGAACAACACCGTCTCAAACAGGTATCTGGTGAATCGATGTTGGTTTGTCCTGGGGAATCTGGTGCGCTTGAGCATGTGAGGCGCTACATCTTCGATAACCAAACCATTAAGACGTACAAAAAAACCAGAAATCAATTGTTAGGCTTCGATTTTTCCACGAAATTTAGCCCTTGGCTTGCTCATGGGCAATTAAGTGCTGCCTGGCTGTACACTCAAATACGTGAATTTGAAGCCAACGTTGTGGCCAACGAGTCTACTTATTGGGTCATCTTTGAGCTTCTATGGCGCGATTTCTTTCGATTTACGTTAGAGGTGCATCAAAACAAGCTTTTTCATAAGGGAGGGCTATTAGGCGTTGAAAACACGTTTGAGGATAAGCTTCAGTCATTCGAGCGATGGGCTAGCGGTAGCACCGGCGTTGATTTTGTGGATGCGAACATGATTGAGCTGAATCAAACCGGCTATATGTCAAATCGTGGTCGACAAAATGTGGCTAGCTTTTTGGTTCACAACCTTAACCAAGATTGGCGAAAAGGTGCGTCTTATTTTGAGTCCAAGCTGCTTGACTATGACGTTGCCAGTAATTGGGGCAATTGGGCTTACCTTGCTGGTGTCGGAAATGATCCACGCTCACGCATGTTCAATATTGAGAAACAACAATCGATGTATGATCCAAATCGTGAATACATCGATTATTGGCTGCAAAAAAAAGCCTAGTCAAGACTAGGCTTTTTTGAGACATCCTTTTATCTAAGCGGTTTCTGTTTGCGCTCCATTGTCCACCTCTTTGGGGGCTTTGGAGAATCTTAAGATGCAGTAACCTAAGACACCGGCACAAAAGGAGCCGAGCAATACACCAAGGCGAACCGCTGTTTGTTGTTCAACTTGGTCGAAGGCAAGCGTACCGATGAACAAACTCATCGTAAAACCAACCCCGGTAATGCACGCCATGCCGTAATATTGGCGCCAAGTGACATGATTGGGCAATTTACAAATTTTGAGTGCACAGCCTAATAGAGTAAAGCCCATAACCCCAATTTGTTTACCAAAGAATAGGCCGGTCGCGATTCCAAGGGTAATTGGTTGTAATAAAACAGTGGTGTTGACTCCAGCAAATGAGACCCCAGCATTACAAAAGGCAAAAATAGGTAATATACCGAAGGCAACCCATGGGTGAAGTTCATGCTCCAAAACTTTAAGAGGTTTGACTTTAGGATCATCAGTATTAAGTGGAATAAACAAGGCAAGCACCACACCTGCGAGGGTAGCATGCACGCCTGATTTTAGGACGCATACCCAAACAAAGGTACCGATGATCATGTAGGGCGTGAGCTTTTTAACCCCTCGATAATTGAGCCAAGCAAGCCCTAAAATACCTGAAACACTTGCCAACAACGAGAACACGGATAATTGTTTGGTATAGAACAAAGCAATGATAATGATTGCCGCCAAGTCATCCATGATGGCAATGGCCAGTAGGCAGATTTTTAGATTTTCATGAACTCTTGAACCTAAGATCATTAAAATCCCTAAAGCAAACGCAATGTCGGTGGCTGCAGGGATGGCCCATCCCCCCAAAGATTCAGGGGTGGAATAGTTAAAGTAAACGTAGAATAGGGCGGGCACCAAAATACCGCCAAAGGCGGCGATGCCAGGAAGTGCGATTTGATCACGCTTGGATAGTTGGCCTTCTAAAATCTCTCGTTTAATCTCAAGGCCTACCAGCAAAAAGAATATGGCCATCAATCCATCGTTAACCCAAAGCAATAAGGGCTTATCAATATTAAACTCACCAATGGCCACGACGACTTTGGTGGTCAAAAGCAATTCATATTGGTCATGGAAAATAGAATTTTTGAACAATAATGCTGCAATGGCAGAAATCCCAAGCAATATCCCAGAGGCGGATTCAAGCTTGAAAAAATCCTTGATCATATTAGAAGCCATGTCACTCTTCCCTGATGTTAAACATGCGAACTAGTATACCTCATGAGAATATAGATGTTTTATTTTTCTTTGGGCAGTTAAATGGATAACTGGTCTTAAGGTTTTGCTACGCCGCGTCATAAGTATTACTATGAGCGACTACGAACGCATCAAACAGGCCTTAGCTGATATGAAAACCCAAGAAGAAATCGTACAAGACATTCAAAACCACGCTGCCACAGTTTTTTATGAGGAGATTCTTCGCTTTGGCGGTGATGATTCTTTCTCAGCAAGCCAAGCGAGCGAATCCTCGCAGTCTGAAGTTCAGGGTCCTGCTCTGAACCTGGCGCATTTTAATTTATTGTCTTTAACTAAACCTGAGGCTGAACAATTATCTTGGCGCTTTGCCTCATTAGATGTCAGCCCAGAAGTGGCCTTAAAGGCTAAAGAAGATAAGATCTTTGATCCACAAGATTGGCAATATATGCAGTTAAATCGCACCATGGCAAGTTTGAACTCATTGCGATTGTTGTGCCAAGGCGATGAAGGTGCTTATGAGCAATTTGTCCAAGCTCAGCCCGAAGATAGAAAACTTTCTTTGGATAGCTTTTTACAACTTGCCAGGCCATTGAAGCTGAGAACCATGAATGATGAGGTTGGTTATCTCTATTTAAGAGCGCTTAAGGCGGCCACCCTTGTTGCTATGGTCACATTGACCCCGCAGGCAAGAAAAAGAGCCGATGCATTGTTAGGTGAAGATCAGTACCCAATCGACTCGGTTGAATTTATGGCCCATGTCTTTAAAGACATTCATGTGGCAAAACAAGTTTTCCCAGTCATTGCTGATCTGTTTAATGAAACTGATCGCCCATACCATGGGCTGTTATCGGGGTGGCTACAAAGTGCGTTTGCCTCCAAACGTCATTATCGCCACATGCTATACACAGAGTGTAACGGTAATGGGTATGTTGAGCTTTTTAATAAAAAACAATCTGGTGAGCTAGACGTTTCAATCGATGGATTTGTTTTCTGGCGTGATTATTGGACGCTGAATGTGGCCGGCTTTCAAGGTCAAATCAACCCAAAAGGATCACTCTATTTGGATGAGGTGACCTATTCGAACATGCGCCATCTCAATGATGTGCTCGAAAGCTTAGTGGACAATGATATCGCGCCCAACTGCGCTGATGAGCTATATCTATCTTATTTAAGGGCTCGTGGGATAAGTTTAGGTCTACTTAGCGAACAAAGCCCACCCGTTGAGGCTCTTGAGGATGATGGGACTTATTCTCTTATCAAAGATAATGCTAAGGAACTATTACTGACACACATGTGTGCCATGTTGCGCTTGCATAAGCCAGAGCAAGTAAAAATCGTTAAGGACTGCTATGAGCAAAGCCAGATTGATGCCACCAGGGCTGAACTTGTTGTCATGGGAGAGCGAGGATTTGCAACACCAACGTATTTGCCGGCTGTCTTCTCCAACATGATGAAAGAGTTGAGCAAGCATTATTCTCAAGAGATGGGTGTAGATGGGGTAGGTACTGGGTTAGTATCCGCGTTCCATGAAATTGATGCACAAAGTAATCTCATGGCCGAATCGCTTAAAGAGCTCGAACAAGCCCGCCAGGTGTTTTCAGATAAGGCAAAATCAATGACACAATTGATGGCGCTGAGACAGACCTTTGACGTCTTGTTGCCTCACTATGTTCAAATCATGGCAAACCATTATGCTTCTGGAAACCAAGACCACATTGTCAGTTTCAAAGCACTGGCGAAAAAACCCATGTTGGAACTAACAGAGCAATTGAAAGAAAATACTCATGAGTTAAGGATTGATGGGGATGGCTCAGTCATCGTTGCCTCAAAAGCCCCCGAATTAGAAAATCAAACCGGGCTTTTCTATTCTCATTTGCCTGGTGGAGAGGGCCCATCATATCCACCGACCACTCAGCCTGGACAATCAGCAAAGAAAGGGCCAGCTCTGAGAAAAAAGCCATAGGAAACCCATAAAAAAAGGCCTGAGATTCAGGCCTTTTGCTTTTTATATCATTCAGCAAATCACAAACAAGATTTTTCGGGTTTAGCTAACCCC
>CAYNJF010000015.1:26930-57175 GCA_964397555.1 uncultured Francisellaceae bacterium | reverse complement strand
ATGCCATGGATATTCGCACCCATTCATTGTCGAGCGGATGCAACGCCAGCTTGAAGTGCTCTCTCATGTGATGCTAGGGGGGCTTACCCCAGCGCCCACCAAAGCACTTGCCCGACGTTTGAGCGCCATGCTCAAAGGCGATTTAAATCATGTTTTTTATGTCGAGTCTGGCTCGGTTGCCGTCGAAGTTGCACTTAAAATGATGTTGCAATATTGGCTTAACCACGGCCAACCTCAAAAGAAACACTTTGTTCATTGTCGATACGGTTACCATGGAGATACCTTGTTCGCGATGTCTGTGTGTGATCCTGATGAGGGTATGCATCAACATTTTTCGCACTTTCTGCCCACTCAATGTTTGATTGAGTCTCCCTTTGAGCTTGATGTCGACCAGCTTGATGCCTTGTTATCCTCCAGGGACGATTTAGCTGGCCTTATTATTGAGCCCCTGGTTCAAGGAGCAGGCGGCATGAAAATGCACTCGCCCGCTCAGCTCGACCGTCTGGTCGAGTGTGCCAGAGCCCATGATCTACTCATCGCCTTTGATGAAATTTTCACCGGGTTTGGTCGAACCGGCACCATGTTTGCCATGGATCAATGTCAAACGACCCCAGACATCGTCTGTTTAGGGAAAGCGCTCACCGCTGGCATGAGTCCACTCGCGCTAACCATCGCAAGCGCTCGGATCTACGATGGATTCTATGATGAGGATCCCAACAAAGCGCTGATGCATGGCCCAACCTTCATGGGGCATGCCTTAGGAGCCACTGCGGCCCTGGCCAGCTTAGATTTGTTTGAAGAACAAGGCTTATCGAGCGTAAAGCGTATCGAAGATAAACTCATCGTGGGTTTGAGTCGCCTTAAAACGCTCTCGATGGTCAAAGACATTCGTGTCAAAGGCGCCATCGGCGTGGTTCAATGGCAACACCCTTTTACCCATAAACAACTCACTGACATCAAGCATCAATTTATCGAGCACGGGGTGTTTATTCGTCCCTTTGGCGACATTATTTACGTGACGCCGGCGTTTACGATTCAAGAGGGTGAGCTCGACCAATTGATCACTACCATCAACAACGTAGTCGAGAAACTAAATTTTGAGCACGCGGATGGTTTTTGTTAGACTGTCACGCTTATTTAAACACGTGTTTTGGTGATGGATGGGTGCCTACTTAGAGGCTTTTTACGATTGGTTCGATGAGTGGGCCGCTGTACTCGACCAATGGAATAAGCAGTTTTGGTCTCGATTCACGAGCCAAACCCAAAAAGTATCCAAAACCGTGAAACCGGTCTGGAGCTCGACTTACAACGCCAGCATGGCGATGTATACAATCTACTCTACGGTGCATGTGACCCTCTCTTTGATCCCTATTTTAGGCACGTTTGCGACGTTTGCCCCTTTTTTGAGCGAACTTACTTCTCCGTGGCTTCTTTATTCGATGGTTGCACTCGCTTCGGTGATCGCAGGATACTTTAAATATCACTCCCTGATCCGTCGAGATGCTCTCGATGAGGCCACCTTTAAGCAAAAAGAAATAAACGCCCATTTGAACCAAAGGCTAGAAGAACTAGAAAATCTACTTAACCCTTACTCTCCAAGCGCTGAACAAACTCACGCCTATGGTTTTGATGGGCGAGACGTTATCTTTAGCCCTATCTCTGCCCCAGGGCCTACCATCGACCCCAGCTCTGCACCATCGCGCTCATCCACGAGCCGACCTTCTAGTGCATGACATCGTGGGTATCACTTCTCTTCATTGACCTTAAGATAATTCTCAATTAAAAATGATGATTGATGGTTCATGATGGGATCATCAATCATTCACAAGGAAGTGATTATGACTAGCCACATGACTCGCTGGATACTTTTAATTTGTTTTTCTGTGCTCCATCTTAATACTCATGCCGTTGAGATTTATGGTCATCGAGGGGCTGCAGGCCTTGCGCCAGAAAATACCAAAGAAGCGATTGCCACAGGCCTCGCTTTAGGATCAGATGTCGTCGATATCGACGTCGTCCTCACCAAAGATAATGAAGTCGTCGCCTACCACTACCTCAACCTCCACCCTGACATCGTCAAAGATGAACATGGCCAATGGTTAAGTGATGAAGGTGAGGCGATCAAAAACCTGACCTATGAACAACTACAGCGATACGACGTGGGTGGCGTTCAGCCAGGAAGCGCCAGCTTTAGAGAGTTTCCCCTGCAACGACCCATGGGACCGATTCGAATCGCCAAGCTAGAAGAGTTGATTCAGTTTGCAAAATTAGTTAAACCTGAGGTCCGGTTCCAAATTGAGATCAAAACCAATCCAGAAGATCCTTTGAACTCCGCAACCCCTGAGCAATTTGTGCCTCACTTAGTCGAAGTTCTAGAACAAAACGGTGTGGTGAATGATACCGAGGTTCATTCGATTGATTGGCGTAACCTTGTGCTCTTAAGAGAGCTAGCCCCTGATGTCACGTTGTCCTACATTTCCATTGATGGTCATCACAACACTCAAAGCACGGTATGGACAGCAAATCACTACCTGAGCGATCAACACCCAACCATCCCAGATTTAGTCAAATCTCTTGGAGGCAAAGTTTGGTGCCCCCAACACGATGATTTAACCAAAGAAAACATAAAGCGAGCCAAGGAGCTGGGCTTAAAAATCACCACATGGTCTGTGGACAATCCAAAAGACATGCTTCGTATGATGGAACTAGGGGTAGATGGGATCATTACAAACCGACCCGATCTGTTGCAAGGGCTCAAAGTCGCGCTTAAGATAGGGCAGCAAAAACAAGCACGGACCCAACCCCAGTCATGACGTACGCTTATTGGTACCTACTGGCAGTAATCTTACTGCCTTACTTCTTTGCCGGTCTGGCTAAGGCTGGCCACCCACAGTTTACCAACCGTCATCCAAGAGACTTCTTAGACGATTTGGAGGGCTGGCGAAAAAGAGCACATTGGGTTCAGCTTAATTCCTATGAAGTCTTTGCCCCTTTTGCTTGTGCCTTAATCATCGCTCACACACAAGACGCGCCACAGGCCAGCATCGATGTCTTAGCTCTTGTTTTCTTATTAAGTAGAGCAGCCTATGGGCTTGTTTATTTACTGAATAAATCTACACTTCGCACCCTATGTTGGCTCATCTCTTTGAGTTGCACCGTAGGACTTTTTATTATTAGCGCTTAATATGACTCAAGAAGTACTCAAAGTTTCTCTACCACGGCCCGTCCAAAGCTTCGACTATTTGCCTCTCGATGAGGGTGACTTAAAGACTCTCATTGGTAAAAGGGTCTTGATCCCTTTTGGTCGAAAAGAGTTGGTAGGCTTTGTCGTTGGGGTTGGGCAAGCAAGCGTCGAGGCCTCAAAACTCAAGCCTATAATCCAAGTGCTTGATGAATCACCTTTGTTTGATGGCCCGCTGTTCGAACTTATCAAAAAAGCCGCCAACTATTACCATCACCCGATTGGAGATGTCTTGGCCACCGGTTTGCCCAAGCCGATTAAAGAAGGTAAACCTCTTAACCCTGACATCAAAGAAGGCGATGGCTTTCAAAAGGGCTTAGGCATCCCTTTTGAACATACCTTGACGCCGGAGCAAAACCAGGCCATTGAATGCATCAATCAAAGCGAGTCTTATAACGCTTTTCTTTTGCATGGAGTAACCGGCTCTGGAAAAACAGAAGTCTACCTCCAATGCATCCAGCATAAACTTGCCCAACGCAAAAACGTCCTTGTCCTTTTGCCTGAGATAGGACTGACCCCTCAAACCTTCGAACGATTTAAAGAGCGGCTCGAATGTGACATTTTCTTGGTGCACTCTCGATTGACGCCTGTGGTTCGGGCGAAAGTCTGGGCCAAAGTCAAAGCCTCTTCGGGCTGTGTGGTGCTTGGCACCCGCTCTGCTTTGTTTGCTCCTATGAGCAACATTGGACTCATCATGGTCGATGAAGAGCATGATGCCTCGTTCAAGCAACAAGATGGGTTTCGTTATTGCGCTAGAAACATGAGCGTTCTCAGGGCAAGACTTGAAGACTGTCCCGTTGTCTTAGGCTCGGCAACCCCCTCGTTTGAGACCTTGCACAATGTCCAAATGGATAAATACCAAAAACTGAGCTTGCCCACAAAGATTGCAAAGCATGCCCAAAGCCCCATTGAAATCATTGATGTACGCCACAACAAACTTGAAGGTGGACTCAGCCCGATCTTAAAGACGCACATTGATCGCCATCTTGAGCAAGACGGACAAGTGCTTTTGTTTTTAAACCGTCGCGGTTACGCCCCGACGTATATGTGCTTTGAATGCTCTCACATGATTGAGTGCTCAGCCTGCGACGCCAAAATGATTGTGCATCGAACCAAACATCGACTCGAATGCCATCATTGTGGGCGCATGCAAGCCATGATGGAGCAATGCCCAAAGTGCGCTAATCCCATGAGCCCTGTCGGTGTGGGCACGCAACGAGTTGAACAGGCCCTCAGTGAGCTGTATGGCGAGGACATGTTGCTTCGCATAGACTCGGACACCACGCGCAAAAAGGGAGAATTAGCACAAAAGCTTGAATTAATTCAAAGTGGGCAAGCCAAGATCTTGATTGGCACGCAATTGATGGCAAAAGGTCACCATTTTCCTAAACTCAGCTTGGTGGTCATCGTGGATGTGGACTCAGGGTTATTCAGTGGTGACTTTAGGGCCATTGAACATATGGGACAACTTATTACTCAGGTTGCGGGACGGGCCGGGCGCGCACAAAGAGCCGGGCAAGTATTGATGCAAAGCGCACAGCCTGAACACCCTCTGCTCAAAATATTGATCGAGCAAGGCTATGATGAGTTTGCCAAAGTGATGCTCAAAGAGCGTGAAGACGTCGGCTTACCCCCTTTCACTCACATGGCCATGCTTAGGAGTGAAGCGAAAAAGAGTGGTGCAAGTGAGCAATTTCTCTCTCAAATCAAAGAAAGCATACCCATGTGGCATGTCTTGGCCCGTTCGATGCACCCATGAGTAAAAAACAAGGCTACTTTAGGCATCAACTCTGGTTGAGTGCGTCTTCAAGAGCTTTTTTGCACCAAGCGCTGTCTCAAGCCGTACATTCAGCGTCGACCAACCCACTCAATACTCAAGTTAAGTGGAGTTTGGATGTCGACCCTCAAGAAATGGGTTAATATTAGAAGAGTGAACGAAAAAAGACCTTTTTATCAAGAAGCAGACAAAATGACGACTGACTACGCCAAACGAAAAGCTCAAACTGGCTTTAGTGGGACCCCAATGTCCTCAAAGCCTGCTCGCTCAATGCCCGGCTGGATGTGGCTTGTCATGGGATTAGTGCTCGGCGCTGGCGTCGCCGTGGGTCTTTATTGGAAATTTGGAGAGGCTTGGATGCCCAAGGCTCCACCAACGCCGGTTATCATTTCGAAAAACAACGCCGAACCCACTCCAGTTGAGGAGCCTCAGGGTGCTGAACGGTTCGATTTCTATAATTTGTTACCCAACTTAAAAATGGAGCTGCCTGACGTGGCCTCTCCAGAATTAAGCCAACCCGAACAAGATATTCCAGCTGGGAATCCAACTGCATTCATCATACAAGCTGGTAGTTTTAAAACCCTTGATCAGGCCGATCAATTAAAAGCCACCCTGGCTCTAGGGGGGGTTGAATCCAAAGTTCAAACCGTGCAAGTCAAACCCGATGAGACTTGGTATCGGATCTACATCGGCCCATTCAACACCAAAAATGAAGCCATGAGCATGCAACGCTCGTTAGACCAAAGCATGGCCCAGAATAGCCTCATCCTCAAAATCCGAGTATAATGTCACTTTTCTGACAATTCTTAGGAGTTCTGCTTGGACCAGTTTTGTGGTACCACCATTGTCGTGGTTAGACGCAACAATCGCGTCGCTTTAGGTGGAGATGGTCAAGTTTCCATGGGTAACACCATTCTTAAAGGCAATGCCGTCAAGATACGACGCATGCATGGCGATAAAGTGTTAGCGGGTTTTGCCGGCGGCACCGCCGATGCCTTTACCCTCTTTGAACGATTTGAAGCCAAATTAGACAAGCATCATGGCCAGCTGACCCGAGCGGCGGTTGAGCTTGCAAAAGATTGGCGTACCGACAAGATTCTTCGAAAACTAGAGGCTTTGCTTGCGGTTGCGGACAAATCAGCCTCTTTGATTATTACAGGTAACGGCGATGTGATTGAGCCCGAGAAAGGGTTAATCGCGATTGGTTCGGGCGGACCGTTTGCGCAAGCGGCGGCAACGGCACTCGTAGAAAACTCTGAGCTTGGCGCAAAAGAAATCGTGAAAAAAGCGCTGACTATTGCTGGAGATATTTGCGTTTATACCAATCAACATCACACCATTGAAGAAATAGAATATTAGGGCTGGGGGTTTATATGTCCGTTATGACACCAAGGGAAATCGTCGGTGCCTTGGATGAGCACATCATCGGCCAAGATGCCGCCAAACGTGCCGTTGCCATTGCACTTCGCAATCGTTATCGTCGCATGCAAGTCGATCAACCGCTTAGAAATGAAATTACGCCCAAAAACATTTTGATGATTGGCCCAACCGGGGTCGGTAAAACGGAAGTGGCACGACGCTTAGCGAAACTCGCGAATGCGCCATTCATGAAAGTGGAAGCCACCAAGTTCACCGAAGTTGGCTACGTGGGAAGAGACGTCGAGTCCATCATTCGCGACTTAGCTGAAATTGCTTTTAAGCTGACTCGTGAAGAAGAGTTGAACAAAGTAAAAACTCGAGCCAAGGCCAACGTGCAAGAACGCATTCTTGATGCACTGGTCCCTCGCGCAGAGACTGGGTTTATGAGTGCACCAGAGCCCAAAGAAGAAGACTCAAAAGCAAGAGCCTCCTTTAGAGAAAAACTTGAGCAAGGCTTGCTTGATGAGACAGAGATTGAAATTGAAGTCTCTGAAACGCAGATGGGCGTTGAGATCATGGCCCCTCCTGGCATGGAAGAGATGACCTCCCAGTTGCAAAGTATGTTTCAAAACATGTCTGATGGGAAATCAAAGCGTAAAAAAATGACGGTTCAAAAAGCGTCTAAATTACTCCTTGATGAAGAAGGGGCAAAACTTATCAACGATGAAGACATCAAGATAAAAGCGGTCGAGCGAGTTGAGCAACATGGCATTGTCTTTTTGGATGAAATCGACAAAGTCACGTCTCGAAATGAAGGTTCACACAGCGGCGGTGATGTCTCCAGAGAAGGGGTCCAACGCGATTTGCTTCCCTTAGTGGAAGGCTGCTCTGTCTCAACCAAATATGGCATGATCAAAACCGATCATATTCTCTTTATTGGCTCTGGGGCCTTTCATTTGTCCAAGCCTTCGGATTTAATTCCAGAGCTTCAAGGTCGACTCCCCATTCGTGTTGAGCTTCAAGCCCTCAAAGTCGAAGACTTCCAACGAATTTTAACCGAGCCAAACGCTTCGTTGACCTGCCAATACAAAGCGCTGATGAAAACCGAAGGGGTCACCATCGAGTTTGAACAAAGCGGGATCAAACGATTGGCGCAAATTGCGTTCGACGTCAATGAGCGCACAGAAAACATTGGGGCTCGTCGCTTGCATACCGTCATGGAGCGTCTTTTGGAGCAAGTCTCGTTTGAGGCCTCGGATTTGGGCGACACCAGCGTTGTTATCGATGAAGGGTACGTCGATGCTCAATTGGGTGAGCTTGTGGAAGATCAAGACTTAAGCCAGTTCATCTTATGAGCAAAACCACGGACTTTGGGTATGAAAAGATCCCATTTGAACAAAAGCAAGGACGCGTCAATGAGGTCTTTACCAGCGTAGCCCGCAACTACGATCGCATGAACGATCTAATGTCGGGTGGGCTACACCGGCTATGGAAGCGCCAATTCATCACCCTCGCCCAACTCAAGCCCCATCATCATTTGTTGGACTTGGCCGCCGGAACGGGTGATTTGACTCAGCTTGCCCTCAAACGAGGGCTCAAGCCCAACCACTGTGTGATGTCTGACATCAACGCAGACATGCTCGGAGTCGGCCAAGACCGACTTTGGGATCAAGGGTACACGGATGTAAACCTGTGCGTCATTGACGCTCAAACCATCCCTTTCCCCGAAGCAACCTTTGACCGAGTGTTTATCGGTTTTGGTCTTCGTAATGTGCCTGATAAAAACAAAGCCATCGCCTCTATGCACCGAGTGCTCAAACCCGGTGGCATGATGATGATTTTAGAATTTTCAGACATTCAAAAACCCATGAAGCCATTTTACGATGCGTACGCCCACGGCATCTTACCCAAGCTGGGGCAGATGGTAGCCAACGATGCCGACTCTTATCGATATTTGGCTGAAAGCATCGACAAACATCCCGATAAACAGACGCTTAAGTCCATGATTTTAGCTCAGGGTTTTGCCTCATGCCGGGTCTTTGAATTAAATTTTGGTCTCGTCGCTATCCATCAAGCCATCAAATCATAAGGATTGTTTATGCGAACCTTGACGAACGCATTGATCAAAGCCCTCTCTCGTTTAAGCCAAACACCGATCGAAGTACCCCCGAGCATGCATCACAAGACCCTTAAAATCCAGGCGATTGATGCCCCTATGGTCATCCATGTTCGCATTCATGAGACAGGGATTGAATTGATTGAACCTCGACAAGAAGCGGATGCCAGCTTATATGGCAACGCCGTAGATTTAGCGTTTTCAATCTTGACGCCACCAAGCATGCAATCTCTGATGCAACACAATCTAACCTTTGAAGGCGATTTAGGTGTGCTGACTTTCATGCATCAACTGATGAAAACGCACCGACCTGATTTAACGCAGATGCTTGCCACGTTAACCAACGATTGGTTCGCACAAACCACCACGGAAGTTGTGAAAAAACAATGTCAGGAGGCTGGTGCCTGGGCCTCTCGTCGCGGTGAGGATTTTGGTGAGTACATGGCCTTCGATGCCGCCCTTTTGGTCTCTCAACAAGAGTTTGATGAATTTAAACAAGCCATAACAAAAGCGAAAGACGACGTGGAAAAACTCAAAGACCGCTTCGAAGGAGACCACTCATGAGTCAGCTTCGTCGTGCGCTTAAGATCCAGCGCACCCTGTTTAAGCACAAGCTTGATGAACTGGCTTGGTCCCAACCCCTTTTGAAACCCATCCGCCCTTTGCGTAAGCTTTTCCCATGGCGCTGGTTTCGAAAAGAGCAACCCCCCACAGGCGCTGAAATCCGTGAGGCCCTCATTGAATTGGGCCCCATTTTTGTCAAGTTTGGCCAAATGCTTTCGACACGAGCCGATCTGCTTCCAGAGGATTTTGCCAAAGAGTTGGCAAAACTCCAAGATAAGGTTCCCCCCTTTGATCCAAAGCTTGCCCGAGAGGCTATTGAATCATGCTTTGGTCAGCCCGTTGAACGAGTGTTTGCTAAATTTGATGAAACGCCTTTAGCCTCCGCATCGATTGCCCAAGTTCATGCCGCCACCTTACACACCGGCGAGCAAGTGGTGGTCAAAGTTCTTCGCCCAAACATTGAAAAGCAAATTCAATTGGACGTTCGCTTGATGATGACGTTTGCAAAGCTTCTTCACAAAGGCTTTCCTGGGCTCCGACGTTACCGCCCTATTGATGTGGTCAAAGAGTTTCGCTACACCTTAACGCATGAATTAGACTTGCTTAGAGAAGCCGCAAACGCTTCTCAACTTCGACGCAACTTTGAAGGCTCCGACCTGATCTACGTCCCTAAGATGCATTGGGAGTATTGTCACGCCAATGTGATGGTCCAAGAACGAGTGTTTGGAGCTCAAATCACAGACATGGACACCCTCAAAGCCCACGGGGTCAACCTCAAAGTCTTAGCCGAAAAAGGCGTTGAGATCTTTTTTACCCAGGTGTTCAGAGATTGCTTTTTCCATGCGGACATGCACCCAGGCAATGTCTTTGTCATGCTCGATGATCCTGAAAATCCCAAATACGCAGCCGTTGACTTTGGCATCATGGGTACGCTGAATCCGGCGGATCAAAAATACCTAGCCGCTAACTTTTTGGCTTTTTTCAATCGCGATTACCGAAAAGTAGCCGAGCTTCATATTGATTCTGGTTGGATCCCATCGTATGTGCGCATCGATGAGTTTGAATCGAGCATTCGTACAGTGTGTGAACCTATCTTTGAAAAGCCTTTAAGAGATCTCTCTTTTGGTCGCTCCCTTTTGAAATTATTTCAAACCGCGCGTCAATTCGACATGGAAATCCAGCCTCAATTATTGCTGCTCCAAAAAACCTTACTCAGCGTTGAAGGCCTTGGTAAGCAACTTTATCCAGAGCTCGATTTATGGGCAAACGGAAAGCCATTTTTTGAAAAGTGGATGAAAGCACACATGGGGCCTCGTGCACTAAAAAACACCCTCATCGAAAAAGCCCCCCATTGGATCAACAAAATGCCGGAAGTGCCCGATGCCATTTATGACATCGTTCATCACTGGCAGCAACAAGTCAAAGAAAGCAAAACTGGGCGCCATTTAGTGCCTCAGAAAAAACCAAGTCGACCGATTGGTACCATTGCCCTGACGCTCACTCTCGGCTTTGCCTTTATCGTGACGCCTATTTTGCCCAACGATCTGTTTACTTATTTACCCGCATTGGGTGGATTGCTTTGCGTCATGGCCCTTTGGAGACTCTTGCAGTGAGCTGGGTGGCGATTGCTATCGGAGCGGCCATGGGCGCCCTAGCGCGGGCTGCCATGGTGCATGGATGTCAGCTCCTGGGCCATCAAGGCCTTGGGATCTTACTGGTTAACGTGCTTGGGTGCTTTATCGCAGGCTGCCTCTTATTTTATCAACAAGCTCATCCTCAGCCCTGGGTGCAGTCTTTTTTTATGGTTGGCCTTCTTGGCGGTTTTACCACCTTTTCAGCGTTCAGCCTTGAGATGGCAAAATTAGTTCAGCAAGGCGCCATTTTAGGCTCTTTAATCCACGGTTGTGCTCATGTGGTTTTACCACTTTTTGCGACGTGGTTAGGCTTTTTATTCGCTAGCTTCTTTTTGTCTCGATTTTTTTCTACCATCCCCTTACAATAAGGTCACTTGCGTCGCATAAGGAATGAGTTAGGTGGATTGTTTGTTTTGCAAATTCAGTCGAGGGGAACTCGAAGTTGAGAAGTTGTATGAAGATGACACTCTATTCGTCATCAAAGACATCAATCCAAAGGCTGACACACACTTATTGGTCATACCGCATAAACACGTTGAGTCCCTGTTTGACGTTGAGGCAGAGCATGATGGCATGCTTGGTTACATGATGAGTTCTTTGAAGCATTTTGCACGCTCTCAAGGCTTGGAAGGGTTTCGTACAATCATCAACACCGGCCCAAGCGCAGGACAAACAATTTTCCATTTGCATTTTCACCTTCTAGGCGGCAACTTACCGTCGTTTGAATAATGAGGTAGACATGGGCATTTCAGGCATTTCTCCAGGCTCTTTGATTTTAATCTTTTTGATCGTCATTGCCCTTTTTGGCACAAAACGCTTGCGCTCTTTAGGTGAGGACTTAGGCAAGGCTGTGCAAGGGTTTCGTAAAGGGCTAAAAGACGACCAAGACAAAGACGCCCCGCATGTTTGATGTCGGGTTTGGTGAGCTAGCGGTTGTTTCACTTGTCGGCTTATTCGTGACTAAGCCCTCTCACTTGCCCGTTATCGCTAAGGTGGTGGGTCGCTACTTAGGGCAGTGGCAGCAGAAGTGGTCTTATTTTAAAGCTCAAATCAAAGCCGATATTCAAGACAGCAACCCTCATGAGTGAGCATACGTTTGTCAGTCACTTTTTAGAATTTAAAAGCCGAGTAGCACGCTGTCTGGGCGCATTTTTTATCGTATGGCTACCACTGATTGTCTTTGCCAAGCCACTTTTTGAACGGCTGTCCTCGTATTTACTCGCCCCCATCCCGCAAGCATCTTTGATTGCAACCACCGTGACAGCGCCTTTTCTTACGCCATTAAAGCTAAGCTTTTTTATGACGGGCCTATTGGTGATCCCATACTTTATTTATCAAGCTTGGGCGTTTGTTGCCCCAGGCTTATATCCTCATGAAAAACGACCAATACGCTGGCTCTCACTCATCAGCCTTAGCCTGTTTTATTTAGGCTGCGGCTTTGCATATGGGCTGGTTTGTCCATTAGCGCTCAAGTTTTTTGCCATGATGACCCCTGATACTGTGGCGGTGATGACGGACATTCATGCGTATCTGAGCTTTGTCAGCACCATGGTCATCAGTTTTGGCTTAGCCTTTCAATTACCGGTTATCGTTTGCGTATGCCTTATGACCGGCCTTGTCGAGGAGTCGACTTTAAAACGAAAAAGACCACTGGTTGTGGTCTTAGCGTTCGTGCTAGGCATGTTATTAACGCCTCCAGATGTGATCTCTCAGGTGATGATGGCCATCCCTTTACTCATCCTTTATGAGCTTGGGATTGTTTTAAGTCGACGACTCAAAGCCCCCCAGAGCTTACTCAGTCATGATAGCGGGCCATAAGATGGGTGGCATTGACTAAAGCATCGGTGATTGGAGGCTCACAGGAGGCATGACCTGCGTCTCGGATGATGTGCAGCTCAGTTCTTTTCCACTCTTGATGGAGCGCATGCGCATTATCCAAAGGGCACACCATATCGTATCGCCCATGAATGATGATCCCAGGGATGTCCTCAAGTTTATGAGCGTTTTTTAAAATAAAGTTTTCTTCGATAAAGCCATGATGCTTAAAATAATGCGTCTCGATCCGAGATAAAGAGAGCGCGGTCCGAGGGTTGGTAAAGCGGCTTTGCACGGCCTTGGACGGATTCAAAGTAGCGCAAGTCGCCTCCCATTCTGACCAATGCTTTGCGGCATTCATCTTCGCCAACTCATCCTCACCGGTAAGCAGCTCGTAATAAGCATCAATGAGATTATCCCGCTTGGAGCGATGGATATGACCCTCAAATGCCTGCCAAGCATCGGGAAACACATGAGAAGCCCCTCCGCCATAAAACCAATCCAAGTCTTTTTGACGCAATAAGAAGATCCCTCTTAAAATCATCCCCATGACTTTATCAGGGTGCTCGAGCGCATACAGTAAACTTAAAGTAGAGCCCCAAGAGCCACCAAAGAGCAACCATCGATCTACTTTTAATTGACGACGAATGATCTCCATATCTGAAATTAAGTCTTTCGTGGTATTTTGCTCAAGCGAGCCATGAGGCAACGATTGCCCACAGCCTCGCTGGTCAAATAAAATAATGCGATATTGCTGTGGATCAAAATAACGACGATCATCTGAGCTCACCCCAGCCCCTGGGCCACCATGCACGAACAAGACTGGGATCCCTTCGGGATCACCACTTTCCTCAACATAAAGGGTATGACCATGGCCGACATCTATTTGATAGGAATCGTTGATTTTGATGGAAGGATGAAGTGTTTTCATATGGGCGGCTTATTGGTGAGGTTATCTTTTAAGTATAACAACCCCACTCAAGCCTTCCAATGAAGCGTTGTTTGATCTAAGTGAGAAAAGATCCATACAACAGGCATTGATCTCTTACACAGAGATCAATAAAGATCTACTGGCCAAATCTCAAGGACTGAACCATACTTATTAATGTTAATCTCCAACTTACCTTTATGGATTTAACCCGAGAGCCCTCTCTCGGGTTTTTTTTATGCTCGTGACGCTCTTTTGCGTTCATGCTCTTTCAAGTATTTCTTTCTCAGACGAATGGACGTAGGGGTCACCTCAACCAGCTCATCGTCGTTAATGAATTCCATGGCTTGTTCAAGAGAATGCTTGATGGGTGGCGTCAACACGATGTTTTCATCGGTTCCAGAGGCACGCACGTTTGTTAGTTGCTTACCTTTTGTGACGTTGACCACCAAATCGTTATCACGAGAGTGAAGCCCTATGATCATTCCTTCATAAACTTCAATGTTTGGATCAATGAAGATTTTGCCTCGTGCCTGCAAATTAAACAGTGAGTAGCCCGTCGCTTTACCCGCGGCATTCGCAATCATGACCCCATTGAGGCGCTGAGCTTCAACGTCATCGCGGTAAGGACCATAATGAGAGAAGACATGAGTGGCGATACCCGTCCCTGAGGTGGCGGTTAAAAAGGCTGTTTGGAAACCAATAAGCCCACGGGCTGGCACCACATAATCCAGACGAGTACGACCGTGCCCATCCGGAATCATGTTTTTAAGCTCACCCTTTCGTGCGCCCAGCATTTCCATGACGCCCCCTTGGTGGGCCTCCTCCACATCGACCGTCAATTGCTCGTAAGGCTCTTGCTTGCCGTCTTCAGTCTCTTTAATGATGACTTCAGGTCTTGATACGGCAAACTCATACCCTTCGCGGCGCATGCTTTCAATCAGGATCCCCAAGTGAAGCTCGCCTCGACCAGAGACTTTGAATTTATCTGGATCGGCGGTTTGCTCGACTCGAAGGGCAACGTTATGAACGCACTCTTGATCAAGTCTTTCCATGATTTGGCGGGATGTGACGTAGTCGCCTTCTTTCCCAGCAAAAGGAGATTTATTGACGCAGAACATCACACTCATGGTCGGCTCATCAACCACAAGCTCAGGCATCGCTTCCACATGAGAAGAATCGCACAAAGTATCTGAAATACTTAATGGGTTGATCCCCGTCACAGCGACAATATCACCGGCTTTGGCTTCATCAATTTCCGTTCGATTCAAGCCAAGGTAACCAAAAAGTTGAGCAATTTTGACGGAACGAGTCTTGCCTTGAGCATCTACAAGCGTCACTGGCGTATTGGTTTTCACTTGACCACGATGAATTCGACCGACCCCAATGGTGCCTACATAGCTTGAATAATCCAATGAGGTAATTTGCATCTGAAACGGCCCGTCTAACACCACATCAGGCGCATTGACTTTGTCGACAATGACCTTCAAAAGAGGCTCCAGGTTTGATTCCATCGTGTCTAGGCTCAGACCTGCTGTCCCTTGAATCCCAGAACAATACACCACAGGAAAATCGAGCTGCTCGTCGGACGCGCCTAGTTTATCGAACAAGTCAAAAACTTGGTCAATCACCCAGTCGGGTCGAGCCCCTTCACGGTCGACTTTATTGACAATGACGATGGGCTTTAACCCACGCTCGAATGCCTTTTGAGTCACAAAACGGGTTTGTGGCATAGGACCTTCGACGGCATCGACCAACAATAAGACCGAATCCACCATGGAGAGGACTCGCTCCACCTCACCGCCAAAGTCGGCGTGCCCAGGTGTATCTACAATGTTGATTCGATAATCATTCCATTCGATGGCTGTGTTTTTCGATAAAATGGTGATCCCACGCTCTTTTTCTAACTCATTGGAGTCTAAAACGCAGTTGATGTCGCCTTTGTAACGCTCGAGCGTCCCAGATTGCTGCAGCAATTTGTCGATCAACGTGGTTTTACCGTGGTCTACGTGTGCAATGATTGCAATATTTCTTAAGTCTTGGATCACCTTAGCCTCAATGGTTCATGGCCCTTAGGCCAGATTCGATGGTCACTATTGTACAGGAAACTGCCTTAATAAGAAGAGCCGTTGGGCTTTCAAAATGCCATGAGGTTGATCTACACTTAAAGTATGAGGAACTAAACCTTTTGGCAGTAGGTCCGATATCCTTATATGTAGTCACCACTGGAGGGGGCATGAACAAACTCATCGTTCACCCAACCGACATGGCCCAATGGCTGGCCTTGATTCATGAAGCGCAACAACACTCGTGCATCCAACTTCACGAGGAACTTGAAAGCTATCTTGTTTTTTTACTCATGAAATACACCGGCCAACCCTCGATGGTATCAAGTGTTTTGGGTCTTGAATTTCTCGAAAGTTCAAATTGCGATGGGATTACGCGTCAACAACGCATGAAAGATATTGGCGACAAGTGCCTTTTGTTTTCTGGTCTATTTCCTGAACGAGCGAAGCGTCGTCGTGTTCAACTCAAATACTTTATTCAACTAGGACAGAGCGCCTATTCCTACGTCTCTTGTGAAGAGCAAGACGACACCTCCCAGCTGTATTCTGAGCTTGCCATCAAGTTTCCTACCCTTAGGGAAGTGATTGCCGCAGTTCGTATCCACGAACAACCCCAAGCTCAAGACTTAAGTCAGCAATTTGATTTAGCGAAAAAGCATGGGCCTTTGACCAACGTGAGTGAAAGCCGTGAGCTCTCACTGCCAAGCTCTGATTTTAACTCCAGCTCCAAACACTGATCTGTCTGCACAACAGATACTGCCTTTAAACTTCTTGCATTAGAGAGTACTATGATTGCACTCGTTCTATAAGGAAGTATGTCATGTCGATACAAAAAGTACTCGGTCAAATTGAATCCGATCAAGTCAAATTTGTGGATTTAAGATTCACAGATACGCGCGGTAAAGAGCAACACGTATCCATCCCAGCCTCGATTGTCTCAGAAGAGTTTCTAGCTGATGGCAAAATGTTTGACGGCTCATCGATTGCTGGCTGGAAAGGCATTAATGAATCCGACATGATTTTAATGCCAGATCCCAGTAGCGCCAAGCTTGATCCCTTTCGTGATGAAGTTACGTTAAATCTGCGCTGTGATATTCTTGATCCAACCACCTTACAATCCTACGGTCGTGACCCTCGCTCAGTGGCCACCAAGGCTGAGCAGTATCTAAAGTCAACCAAGATTGCAGATACGTGTTTCGTTGGGCCTGAGCCTGAATTTTTCTTACTGGACGATGTACGATGGAAAGTAGACATCAACGGCGCTTTCTACAAAATAGACTCTGCCGAAGCGGCTTGGAATTCAGAGGCACAAATGGCCGGTGGAAACCTAGGGCATCGTCCTACCGTTAAAGGGGGCTACTTTCCAGTTCCTCCCGTCGACTCTTCGCAAGATTTGCGCTCTGAAATCTGCTTGACGCTCGAGGCCATGGGGTTAGAAGTTGAAACCCATCATCATGAGGTCGCCACCGGCAACCAAAATGAAATTGGCACCAAGTTTAGAACCTTGCGTCATAAAGCCGATGAGCTTCAAGACCTAAAATACGTTGTACAGAATGTCGCTCATGCCTACGGTAAATCAGCCACTTTCATGCCCAAGCCCTTAGTCGGGGACAATGGAAATGGCATGCACTGTCATTTGTCCTTGGTCAAAGATGGTACCAATCTTTTTGCCGGAAATGGATATGCCGGTCTCTCTGAAGAGGCGCTCTTTTTTATTGGTGGAATCATTGAGCATGCGAAAGCCATCAACGCTTTTACCAACAGCTCAACCAACAGCTATAAACGACTCGTTCCAGGATTCGAGGCGCCGGTGTATCTTGCCTACTCATCCAGAAATCGTTCCGCCTCGATTCGTATTCCTCATGTAACCAGCGCCAAAGCACGACGTATTGAAGTTCGGTTCCCCGATGCGGCCACCAACCCCTACCTTGCTTTCTCTGCGTTATTGATGGCTGGCCTTGATGGGATCAAAAACCAAATCCATCCTGGAGACCCCATGGATAAAGATTTATACGACTTGCCGCCTGAAGAGGCACGTGAATTAAAATCGGTCGCAAGCTCGCTAGATGAGGCTATTCATGCGCTGGATCACGATAGAGAGTTTCTTAAAGCCGGAGGCGTCTTCAATGATGATCTGATTGATGGTTACATTGAGCTAAAGCGAGATGAAATCACCCGCTTGAATATGACAACCCATCCGGTTGAGTTTGATATGTACTACAGCTTGTAAGATGAGTCGCTTTACACTCCTCCTAGTGGCCTTGCTATTCGCTTGGCCACTGCACGCCACTGTGTACAAGCATGTTGATGAGCACGGAAACATTGTATACACCGATGAGCCCGTCGATGGAGCCAAAGAAATACAGCTGCCTAAGCCTCAGACGTATCAACCCAATAATTTAGCCCCGCAAGACGTGTTTAATGACTCATCATCTCATGCTGATCATGCCCCTCAGATTGATCCAAGTGCTCTGGACTATACCCTGGCCATCACATACCCAGAATCCGAGGCAACCATACCCAGAGGACAGACAGACATTGAATTTCGAGTGTTTATCGAGCCTGAGTTACACCATGTTCATCAGCTTGTCCTCATTCAAGATGATGAAATGATCAACGCCAATGTGGAAGAGAACACCCTTACTTTGAGTGAGCTGCAAAGGGGAGAGCACACCTTTGAAGTCCACATTATTGATGCCAAAAGAAAACATGTGATTGAAAAATCCCAACCCATCATTCTCTATATTCAGCGTCCTATTGCACCCGCTCCTTAAGTGTTTGTGGCTTTAGGGGTGGCCCAAAGCTACCCAATTGGTGCGCACAAGTATAGGTTTTGTGGCCGAGTTCATGGTGGCGGTGAGCTCAAAGTTTTTTTGCTTCTCATCCACTAAGCAGGTTAAGACCAGTTTCATTCCCGTTTGATCTAAAAAAGAAGAAACATCTTGATTGGCTTTGCAATCAATGATGTTTGCTTTTGAAAGCGTTTTGATGCTCAAGCTTGCATCGTAGAGTCGTTGCTGCACTAATCGATCTGTGCTTAAAGCGGTGCTTTGATTGAAATGCACCAATACGACTGAGCTGAGTGTACCAAGGATCACAACAAGCACCAATACGGCAAAGACGACAACCCCTTTTTCAGCTTTTCTCATGACTGCCTCGCTTATAAAAGACACGGTGGACTTTACCTGCATGCTCAGTGTCCACTTTGAGAGTAATGGTTATGCCATGTTCATGCCTTTCCATGCCCCACTCACACCCGGATGATAAAAGAGTGGTGTCATTCACTCGCCATTGATTGGTCTCACATAAGTAGTCGTAGGTATGCCTAGGGCTTCGAAGTGTCAGAGTCTGCCCTTGACTTGTGTGCTCAAGGTGAAGTTCATCGGCGGCCTCAAGTCGTCTCTCAAAGACAAGATTTATATGCTCAATGGGAGTGAGCTCTTGAGTCATATTCGATAGGGTAAAAAAGGCCCTAAATCCGGTTTGAAGCACCACAGATAACATTGAAGCGGTCACGCCTAATAAAAGGATCGTTAAAATCAACTCAATCAGCGTCACGCCTTGCTCATGTCTCATTCTATCTCCTGATAAAACTCAGAGCTAATCGCAAGTGAGCCACTGCGGTAGACTTTCATGGTCCATTGACCAACATTCTCATATTGGCTATCAGATAAAGCCAGCTCTACCGTCCAATCACGATAAGCGTCGCCTAAGTGCTTGCCTGGGTAGAGCGTATGATGACCTGGCTTTTCATGGCGACACAAGGGTTGCTTAAACCGAGACTCTAACGCACAAAAGCTGGAAGCAGATTGCTCGGTTATTTGTTGCTGATAATAATGGGCCAAATTAGAGGCCTGAAGCATCGTGGCTGGCACGTGTACATGAGTGCTTAAATGGCGCACCAAGACACTCATCGCCGTAACGGCGATGGTGATTATCACCATGGCAATGACTAGTTCAACAAGTGTCACACCTTGCTGTTTAGTGATCATACTCTATCCTTGTGATCCCATGCTCAGGCTCAAATACGATTCGTTTTGTATTCAGGGTAAACTCGACCTTGATTGAATCAAGGCGATTTGGCTCTAATAGGAGCGGGAAAAGGGTCTCATCATACGCTAAGCGATTTATGTGATTGACCTCCCAGCTGGAGCTTTCTTTTCCTATGACCTCAAATACCAGCACCTCCTCAGCCACGCTAAGACGTATGCTTTCATCCGACAGTAAAAGTCGGGACTGAGCCTTTTGCAGACTGTGCAAAAGAGTCTGCTGAGTTAAGTAATGATCAAAGTGATCCGTTGAGGTGCGAGTCGTTAAAACCAGAGTCGACAAAAAACCCATCAAGAGGATCACTAAAACCAACTCGATGAGTGTCCACCCCTGCTGGTTCACTGCGATAAGTCTTTAGCAACTTGGCCCGTTGTCGTGTTGTATAAAATACGACGGACCTTGGATTGATCTTGTCGATAGGCGTAGATGCAGTTTGGAGCCTCAAAGGTTACGCAATAGTCTTGTTCGCAGCTTTCTCCTGGCCCAAAGCTTACGGAAGAAGAGCTAAGTAAGTTCGTTGCAATGTAGGCGCAAATAGCCTCATCTTGGCCACCTTGACCTAATACATCGGTCGGAGCAATATCTTTTGACCCATTCGTGGCGGCATTAGGCCAACCTAGAATAGAAAAGCCCGTATCGGCTACGCCCGAGCGCGTTAAATCAAGGCCTGCGATCGGCGATTGAGAGGTAGGTTGACCCGAGGCCAGCCACTTTGCATGAGAAATCGAAATGGCCGATCCAAGTGCCCCCGTTGTACCTGAGACATTCGCATCATGGGCGCTGTCTGAGATATCAAGAAAACGCGGTAAGGCCACAGACGCTAAAATCGCCAAGAGGATGACCACCGTAACCAATTCAATGAGCGTAAAACCTGACTCTTTGCGCATGATGAGCTCCTATTGCACCAACACCTGACCGTTCGTTGAATCGTAGCGAATGACTTCCTTGGTTGGTCTGTAAATATATTCACAAGCTTTCTCAGAAGCCTTGGCGCAAAAATCGCCACTTTGACATTCCCCTTGCTGATTGGCAGCAATAACGCTAAGGCCCGTTGTGTTGATGACATTTTTTAAAATCTGTGTGCAAGCATCGTGACCGGCAACCCCACCTTCATGGATGTCTGCGATTAATGTTCTACCATCAGATGTGATGCCGGTTGGCCAGCCAATGTCGTTAAACTGAGTTTCAGCTAATCCGTCACCATCTAAGTCAACAAAAGCAGACGCGTTAGAAACTTCCCACTTGGCGTGAGCAAGGTTTAGGCCTGCGGCTAATGATCCGCCAGTGGCCTCAACCACGGCCGTGCGAGCATCCTTCGTAAAATCCATATATTTTGGCAAAGCCACCGCGGCTAAGATGGCCAACAATGCGACGACAATGACCAATTCAATTAAGGTAAACCCTTTGTGAGTATTCATGATGATTTGACCTCTATCTTTATCTTATTAAGTATAGACTGTCCCTTCATCAGCCTACTTGATTCATCGCAACCGCTGATAAATCCCACAGTGGAAGAAAAACACCTAACGCAAGAATCAAGACCATCGCGGCAATGACCCCAATGAGCAAGGGTTCGAGCAAATCACTGAGTCGCTTTAAATCGTAATCAACGTCTGACTCAAAGTGATAGGAGATTTCAATTAAGTTATCATTTAAATTACCCGTGTGTTCAGAAACCGAAATCATTTGTATCACTAAAGGGGTAAAGATGTTGGTGTGCATTGCACACACACTCAATGGCTCTCCTCGCTCCAGCCCTTTGCGCATGGTTAATATTTTATTGGTGATGTAGCGATTGTCTGCTGCATGAGCCACGACTTCAATGGCATCAAGCAACGGAAGTCCTGCATGAAGTGCTATGGACAATGAACGAGTGAATCGCGAGAGAGTTGAGCGATGGATGATCGAGCCAATCAACGGCCAGCTCAGCTTAAAGCGGTCCCAAAAAAGACGACCCGTTTCTTGGCTTAACCAATAGCGCCAACCACCGATACCCCCGACGACCAAAGTAAGCCCTACCCACCAATACTCCAAACAGGCGTTGGAGAACGCTATCAGCCACTGGGTCGCAAACGGCAACTCGGCGTCCATCGACATAAAAAAGTCTTTGAATGAAGGGATCACAAAGAAGTTGATCATGATCACCGCAAAAAATATCGTCAAAACAACAATCATCGGATATCGAAGCGCGGTTTGAATGCGTTGCTTCGTTTTTATCTCCATTTGCAAATAATCATGAATTTGCAAAAAAACTTCATCGAGCATACCGGTATGCTCACCCACCTCGACCATCGACGTAAAAAAATCGGGAAAGATGTGGTTTTGCTTTTGAAAACATCGCGCCAAGGAGTTACCGGACTCTAAGTCAAGCACTACTTGGGTTAGCCCCTGTATTAAGGCATCCGTTTTGATGGTTTCAATGACAACTTTTAAGGCCGTGTTGACCGGGACGCCACCCTTTAACAAGGAGTTCATTTGTTTGGCAAACAACGCCAGCTCTTTTAAGTTGGGTTTAGCAAAAAGTGTTTTGACATCCTTTGAAGACCAATTGTTTGATACACGCTTGATGGTGACTGGCGTGATTTCTAAACGTGATAAATATTGCACGACAGACTTCTCACATCGAGCTTCCATGTAACCTTCGATGAGATGGCCTTGGCGATTTCTTCCTTCGTAGCTGTAGGTGTTTGAATCACTCATCGTCAATGTCCTGAGTTAATTTGAGAACCTCAGACAAACTGGTTAAGCCCATCACAGCATAATCTAAGGCCCACTCGGTCATGGGTCGATACAAGGGCATGGTTCTTGCCCCAGCGACAAACTGGTCCATATCGTGATGGCGAAGTGCATTCAACATGACTGGATTCATTTCAAGCACCTCATACACACCAATCCGCCCTTTATAGCCTGTATGATTGCAGTACTCACAACCTTTGCCTTTCAAAAAGTGCATGCCTTGAGTATTGATGCGCATAATCCCATCGAGTGAAATCTTTTCTTGCTCATTAGGCTCATAGGCACTCGAACAGTGTTGGCAAAGGCGTCGAACCAAACGCTGGGCAATCACCAGCTTTAGTGCTGATGCCACCAAAAAGCCAGGTACCCCCATCTCAAGCAATCGACCAGGACTTGAAATTGCATTATTGGTATGCAAGGTGGTTAACACCAAGTGACCCGTCATAGCCGCTCGAAGAGCGATTTGAGCCGTTTCTTCGTCGCGAACCTCACCGACCATCATCACATCAGGATCATGGCGCAAAGCTGAGCGTAAGACGCTTGAAAAATTTAATCCAATCTTTGAGTGAACCTGGGTCTGGTTAATGCGTTCAAACACATATTCCACCGGATCTTCGACCGTAATGATTTTTTTGTCCGGCGTATTTATCTCGGCTAAGGCGCCATAAAGAGTTGTTGACTTACCGCAGCCAGTTGGACCTGTCACTAGAATCATACCATGATTTTGAGCAAGCACTTGTCTTGTCGCTTGTAAGATTTTTTCTGGCATACCAAGCTCATCAAGCCCTAAAAGGCGAGTGGCTTGATCAAATAAGCGCATGACAACGGCTTCGCCCCCCTCAACGGGCATAGTCGCAATCCGAACATCAAGAGGTCGGTCTTTGACTTGAATTGAAAAACGACCATCTTGAGGCAAGCGCCGCTCTGAAATATTGAGTTTTGCCATCAATTTAAGACGTAGCACCAGCGCGGAAAGGATGGAGGATCCTTTGATGATTTGCTCTTGAAGCACACCATCCACCCGATAGCGAATACGGATTTTGTCGTATTCGGGCTCGATGTGAATATCGGATGCATTGACGCGTACGGCATCATCAAAGATGGAGTGAAGCAAGGTTAAGATGGGAGCGTCTTCTCCTGAATCTTCAAATTCACGGACAACTTCAACCTCGCCCATTTCTTCGGATAAGGTATCAACCAACGAGGCAATCTCACCTTGCTTTGAGTAAACGTCATCGATCACATCGAGCAAATCATACTCACGCACCACAACCACATTAATTTGACCACCCAAACGCTGAGTCATTGCATCAAAGGCAATCACATCCGTTGGGTCACTCATGGCAAGGGTGATTATGCCTTCACGGTCCGCTAAAGGGATGGCTCGGTATCGTCTTGCTAAAGTTTCAGGGATCTGGCGAACCACCTCTGGATCAATTTGAAATTTTTTTAAGTCCACGCACTCTATGTTCAACTGCTTGGCTAACCACTCAAGCAAACTGGCTTCATCCATGTACCCTTGAGCCACCAAAGTATGGCCCAACTTAGACCCCGTTTGTTTTTGATGCTCAATGGCTTTTTCCAGCTCGTGCTCAGTCAAAACCCCTTGCTGAACCAGCATATCGCCTAATCGCCCTTTTTTATGCATATCAGAACCTCACAAACGCTTCATCTTGACTGACAAAGCTCAACTTCAATGCAAACACCAATCGACCTTGCTCGTTTGATTGCATGATAAGTTCACTGAAAAACCAAGGCACTTTGAGTTGCTCAAGCGATTCAAGAAAACTCATGGCCTGGACGTACGACGATGAAAAACTTAGGTACAAGGTGTGCAAGCGAACATCCGATTGCTCATCCATGGCTTCTGGCTTTGTGTTGTTAAGGCGAAGGATTTTAACCCCATCTGCTTTTTCAAGCATTTGACTTAGGACTTTAAGTCGCTCACTGGCTTTGATCCCTTGGGTGAAGTCTTTTTTCGCCATCGCTTGTTCATACGCTTGCACTTGGGCTTTTATTTTTGGCTCTAAGCTTTGCAAATCAGACTCCCGCTGGGCTAACGCTTGCTCAATCGCACTCAAGGTTTGCTCATGGGTATGAATTTGAGTTTTTTGCGCTTTCATCTTTTGCCAGACCGGCTCTAACACAGCGAAGTTAATCAACGCATAGAGGCCGACCCACACCGTGACCATGAGTATAAGACGCTCTCGCATGCTTAGCTTGTCGCACCATTGCCAAACGAAAGAGCCTTTAGAAAACAAGGTTTTCATAGCTGGCCCCCAACAATAAATCGAACATGTTTGCCTTCTTGCTCCATGGCCAAGGTCACTAAGGTCTTCCCTTGAAACGACTTGGTCGCTCTGAGATGATCGAGCCACTGGACCACGTCCGCAGGCGTTCGTGCGATCCCCTCTATTTGTATTTTTTCCTGGTCATTACTCATGGTTAAATTCAAAATACGGATGAATGATTGATGACCACTAGAAAGAGATTCAAATACTCCAGAAAATGAGGATTGGTCCATGCTCTCGAACCACTGTTGAATTACCCCCATACTTTGTATCTCTTGTTCAAGCGCTTTGAGTTGAGCCTGCAATTGAGTCGTGGACTCTGGCAAAGGGCTCGCCAAGGATGCCGACTCAGCCTTTATTTTGGATTCAAGGCTACTGATAGCTCCTCCCTGATAGGACACCTTTAACCCTAAGAGAATGGCTATCGCTCCCAGTAAACCAGCGAATAATCCGGTCAAGCGCACCATCATGGCGGTATCTAAGTTCCTAGCGGTCGACTTCGGTAAAAAATCGATGTCTTGTTTCATCCTTGTCTCCCCATCCAGGCACCTAAGGTGGCATAACTCATCAGCTTATTATCTTTTTCAACTTCATACTCAGCGCATGACTGCGTTAAAACCATCGCTTCCAAACCAAATTGGTTTTCCAAGGTCGACAACACTGTTGAGTGCTCAGAGCAAGGCTGTAAATGGATCTGGACTGAACCGTTCATGCCAAACGTTGATGCGCAATAATCAAGTGAGCGCTGAATTTGCAACCCCAAATGTTCGCTGAACTGCATGGGGTTTTCTTCCATCCCATCCAGGGTCAATTCAAGTTTTCGAATAAGAAGGACCTGCTGATCATTCATGATCAAAAGCCGCGCACTCCCTTTTTCAAACATGACTAAAGCTCGAAGATATTTAGAGTGCCCGTGGGTTTGCATCATGTGCAACAAGCCCAAATCCGCAATGGTTAACTGCTTCAACTGAACACCGGCCCCGTGCGCCACACTTACGGCCTGCTCGATCACATGACGAGCACTGACCACCACATAGAGCATCGGGGCTTCTGTGCCGCCTTTTTGTGGTAATTCAAGATAATCCACGCAAGCATGTTCAATAGGGTAGTCAATGAGATCGGCAACTTTCCATCGTATGGCTCCGGAACGCTCCGCGCCTTTGACTTCAGGGGCTGCCATTAAGAAACACTGATACAAATCAGGGGCAAGCACCCCAACCGCATCTTTGACACCAGACGAAGTGACCATGGATTTAAGTTGCTGAATGTCTTCACAGCTCTCGACTTTTGGGCAATCCCCTTCATACGCTAAATAATAATGATGCTTCCCTAAGCCAATGGCGCCTAGAGGACGAACTCGGGTGAAGCCTTGTCGTATGGGGGCTATCCAAGATGCTAAGGTCAAAATAATTATCCCTACTATGATCCTATTTAAATAGTAGTAGAAAGCTAACTATTTTTGGTGGGGTTGCACGCTTATATTGCACTGCTACAGAAATTAAATTAGTCGCCGATGATCTGTTTGAACGATAAACAAAACGCACCATGGGGTAACCAATGAATATGCAATCCACTGCGGTTCGCTTATTCGCCTGTGGCAAACACTGGATGTTGTTCATAATTCTAGGGATGGCTCTATGGCCAGTAGCGAATTCGCACGCACTTACTTTCGCAATACCTGAAAACAGCAACGTTGTTGGACAGGTTCAAACCACTACTGTACGAGCTGGTGACAGCCTACATACCATCGGCCGTCGTTATGGCATCGGTGGCTACGAGATGATGGAGGCCAACCCTGGCATGTCTTTTACAAGACCACCATCTGGCGCCAAAGTCGTCATTCCATCCAAGTTTGTTTTGCCTGATGCGCCACGCAAGGGGATTGTCATTAACTTGGCTGAGATGCGTCTTTACCATTATCACTCTGGCAATAAAGTCAGCACATACCCCATTGGCATCGGTCAGGCCGGCTGGCTTACTCCTACTGGTACGACAACCATTGTGAATAAGCAAAAAAATCCATGGTGGATTGTGCCTGAGTCGATCTTAAGAAAGCATGCGGCTCGTGGTAAACCAATTCCACCAAGACAACCTCCTGGGCCTGATAATCCATTGGGTCAGTACAAAATGAACCTTGGGTTTAAAAACATTGTTATCCATGGAACGCCTTGGCCAATGGGTGTGGGCCTGCGCTCATCGCACGGTTGCATACGTATGTTGCCAGAGCACATTTCTAAACTTTTCTACCAAGTTGGCGTTGGTACTCAAGTTCGCGTGGTCCATCAACCTCAAAAATTGGGGTATGTTGGTAACACTTTGATGCTTGAAGCTCACCTTCCATTAAGTGAAGGTTCGTATCAACGTGCTTTCCACTTAGACAAAGAAGTCAATGAACTCGCCGTTGAGCGAGGATTTGGAAGTTACCAGGTGAAATGGAATGAAGCCAAGAGCCTGAAAAAACGCGCAGCAGGTTACCCTAAACCCATAGGCGTTTTGAAGTAACTAAGAAAAGAAATGAAAAAGGCCAAGGTAACTTGGCCTTTTTTTTTATTTGCCGCCGTAACCTTCGACTAAACGATCAACTCTTTGGTTAGCAAGTTCAGCTTGTTCCAAAGCTCTGTCAGCTCTTTGTAAGGCTTCTTCTGAATTATCATACATGGCGCAGCCAGACAGTAGACCAACAGACACTGTTAACAAAAACATTTTAATCGTGATGGTAGAACGCATCGTAAAATCCCTCGTTGTCGTTTAGGTTCCTTTGCTAGAGACTAAGCTCTCTATGGAACTTAGTTTAGCTGATTATCTTGCTATTGCCATCTATTCGTGCCAGGATCGGCGCCGAGCGTCCTTAGATGCTTTCGATTTACTCCCAAAGGACAAGCGATAGCCATGTTCCATATTATTCTGTATCAGCCTGAAATACCACCCAATACCGGCAATATCATCAGACTATGTGCCAACATGGGTGCCCAACTGCATCTTATCCACCCCATGGGGTTCGTCTTTGATGATAAGCGTTTGAGACGAGCCGGTTTGGACTATCATGAATTTGCCAACATTACCCACCATCAAAGTTACGAGGCTTTCATGGAGAACCTTCCGTGTAAGCGTCTTTTTGCTTTGACGACCAAAGGGGCCACTTGCTACTCCAGCATTGATTTTGAGCCTGGAGATGGTTTTATGTTTGGCCCAGAGTCAAGGGGCTTACCAGCCCCTGTCTTAGAACAATTCGAGCCCTCGCATCGGGTTAAGCTGCCTCAAAAACCAGGATCACGATCCCTCAACTTATCCAACTGCGTTGCCATCGTGGCTTATGACGCTTGGCGACAACAAGGCTTTGGTTGATTGACTCCATGTATCCCGGTATTGTTAAAAAGAAAACTTATGAAGAACACGGATGTTACTTCAACCCGAAAGCGGCTCAGCCCCAGAAGAAGACGATTCACTAGGCGTTGAGCTTAACAACCTTACCCCCCCTTTTGCACTCACCGTCGAAGATGTGTTTGAAGAGCAAGACCTATACGAATCCCCTCCTGCTGCCCTTACTCCTCAATTTGCGACCACCAGTGGAGAGGCTTGCCAATCGATAATCGAGTTATCCGAGGAAGAAAATAACTGCGTTCAAGGCTACTGGCTAAGCGATGAAGAGCGAGAGCAATATACGTTGGTGGATGAGAGGCTCACTCTCGCCCTAGAGCAATATTGCGATGAAAATCAGGATGACTCGGCCTCAATCACAGCATTGTTCAAGATGATGCATCGATTAGACAGCCCACAACTTTGCACACTGGCTCTACCAAGGTTGCTCGAAATCCAAACTCAGCCTATGTATGAGCTGGTATTGACTCACCCCGTCTTAAGTGACTGTCTAAGCTCAACGCAGCTTTATAAACTGCTGCTACAAGGTTACAAAGCCCCTGGTCTTAATGGGACTGAGCTCATGCGTCTTGTGATAGCCTCAAGCGAGTTGACAAGAAAACAAAGTACCGCTTCTCTTGCGCATCTATGTCGAGAAAACAACGATGGGGAAAGCGCATGGGTGATGCTTAATTCACCTGCTTTCATTGCAAAATGTGATTATGATTCTTTACCAAAACTGATCTTACACTTTAAAGACTCCAGCGTTGTTGTTGGCCCATACTCACTCTTTGAGGCCTTACAAATAGCGCTCATCCGTCATTTGCCAGTATCCATAGAACTCATTGAACCGAGACGACGCCTTATGTGGACAGGTTTTACTCTTAATGAGTTGGCAAAACGTGTACCAGGCATGCTTACACGCATCCTAGAGACTCCTAAGCTTTTAGAAGATGGGCTTATCGCAAAAGGCTCTCTGATTTGGCAAGCCGCTTTGGTCAGAAAAACATTTGCTCGTTCGCCTAGGGCGAACTTAAGAAATTTTGCGAAAACCCTTGGACTTGGAAAAATACATGGCTACCTTGACTTCCTTCAGGCTTGTCTTAGTGAGCCAGAATACCTAAAGCTCTTGATGAGCGCGCCTGTTTTAATTGCCCTTGCGAATCAAATCCATCAATTAAGTCCATTTAAAAAAGATGACCCCAGGCTATTAAAACGTATGCATCAATTTATGGATGCACTATGGTCATCGATGACACCTGCCCAGCGTATTCAAAAAATTGGTTTATTTAGGGCGTTGCTCAAAGAGTGCCCACCCCTGCGTTTCGCTCTTGGTCATAGCGGAACCCATCCAATTAATGATCCCAATCATTGGGTTATTCGACTTTGGGATATAGGCGTCACTGAAGCGTTCGATTTATACTTGAGTCGTTATGACTCGAGTGCCCAAAACGGCGTATCATTTGAGCACGACAAGTATGGTGCCTTTTATGCGGGCTCGAACCAAGCGCTTGTTCATCTTTTCAAGGAGCTCTATTTTCTAAGACACCTCAACGCAAACACTCTTCAGGTATTTGCAGCTTATCAAGGACGCTTAATGCCCCTGGTGTGGGGAGTCTTATTAAATGGAGCAAAGACTCGCCAAGCACATACGTCGGCTCATAAGCTTGGGACCAGCTGGCTTGTGGCTCTTGTCAATCGTGCCTTGATGTCCAAACTTTTTTTAAATTTTATGAGCACCCACCCCAGTGCCATCTGTTTTGCTCTCGAGGAAGGTTTATACGACGTTGTTGCTAACATGATGGCCTTAGACAAGCTCAACCAACCTATGGTATCTGAGGCCATTGCCCAAAGCCTTGGCTTGTCACCAAAGGAGCGTTACTATGATCATGAGATCATCAACGCTCTGATTGAAAGCCACCATCCGATTCTAATCAATCAAGGCGTCATAGAACAGGTTCACCGCCTTTATCCTGATGCCATGGCAAGCGTACTCATTCATGGATTTGATGCTCCTGATGCCAGGATTCGAGTTCGCTACTATCTTGAGGAATGTTGCCTCATTTCACAAATGGCAAAAGGCGATCCCAGGACGCTTGAACAGGCGATTAGAAAATCACAAGAGCAATGCTTATTGTTTTATTTAGACCATCAGTGCCTCGAAGAGGATTGGTCACCTGCCCATTTTGAACAGCTGAGTCATTTACTAAAAGTCGAATTGAGCACGCCTTGTGAGGTTTGGAAATTTATCATTCAAGATGATGAATGCCGCCAGAAACTCGAAGTAAGCGATGGCTTATATCCTTTGTTC
>CAYNJF010000015.1:0-26920 GCA_964397555.1 uncultured Francisellaceae bacterium | reverse complement strand
GCTGAGCCTACAAGCACTTAGTACGCTTGCCCGTGCTTGTTATCAAGCCTATTTGCGCTCTGAAGATTTCAAAGACTACTGTCTTGCTAATCCAAGTTTAATGATCCAACTCGCCTTTTATGAACCAGCCTTATGGGGAGACTTTTTTGAATTAACCCCCCATGAAAATCTTAGTGCAGGTCAGCTCCATGAACTCAATCAAGTCTTAACCGATCCATCATTAACGTTAACCTGCAGGAGTTTAGCCAAGGTGGCTTTGAAAGCCATGAATAATCCTGCCCCCAATTACGGTTGGTATGAGCATATTCTTTGCATGAGCTTAACCTGCCCAGAGCCCGATGTTGAGCTCATCACTTTGGTCCGATGTGCGTTTTTGATGAAAACCCAACCTGAGAGAGCTGACACCAAAGTTCGAGGGCTTTTGAACTCGTTGCTAGGGGGAACCAGTGAAGATCAAAAAGAAGCCATGCTTAGAAAGCTTCAGTCCGCCCTTCATTATGAGCCTACGTTTTTTCGATCGTATGAAAGTCTTGAGATGGGTGAATTTTTTGATCATTCCGTCATCACCCCTCTCATCGAGATAGTGAAGGAAACACCAGCTCGCAGCAAAAGTCAGCTCGAGAGCATGGAGGCACTGCTGATAAGATTGGATGCTCTGGACTTAAGAGGTGGTCCTAGCATCCAAGAAGGGAAAGTTCATATCCAACAACTAAAAAGTCCAATACGGCCAAGACGACACTCGATCACCAGCCTCGATGACACGAACGTGAACGAGGCAAGCACTATCAGCCTATCAAGATTTTAAAACTCTGTACCTGTTGGACGAGTGAGAAGCTCTTCGACGGCTTGCTCAAGTGGTTTGTTACTGGCTAAAACATCACAAACAGCCTGACAAATCGGTGCCTCAAGGTTTTGCCGCTTGAATAGCTCAAGTAAGGCAAAGGCGTTCGCCTCCCCCTCAACGACTTGACCAATTTTTTGGTGTGCCTGCTCAATGGTCAGCCCTTCAGCCAAATAAAGCCCAAAGCGTCGATTGCGGGATTGATTGTCAGAGCACGTTAAAATCATGTCACCAACCCCTGAGAGTCCCATCACGGTTTCGGAGTGCGCGCCAAAGCTCATCGCAAGACGCCTTAGCTCAGCAAGCCCTCGGGTCATCAGCGCCGCTCTTGCATTCATGCCAAAACCCAACCCTTCCACCAAGGCAACAGCAATGGCCAAGACATTTTTAAAGACACCACCGAGCTCGACACCAACAATGTCATCAGAGCTATACACTCGAAAATGACTTGAGCTGAAGGCTTCAACCATGTCTTTGGTAAACGCATCAGAGTCTGTGGCCACCACAACGCACGTGATGAGGCCTTTAGCCACTTCATTGGCAAAACTTGGACCCGACAAAAGTCCTCGTGCCAAAAAGGGACGCTCAGACACAACGGTATCAAGCAGATCCCCGTTCTGTGTCAGCCCCTTGGTGACCCACAAAAGTCGAGCTCTTTGGGCTATGGGCTCAAGTTTTGATAAAACCGACTCAAACCCTTTTGAGGGGATTGCCATCACCACATCAATGGTACCGGAGACGTCTAAGGCTTGATCAATGTCTGAAAAGCATTCAATGGCATCACTCAGTGGAACGCCCGGCATGTATTGCTTATTCTCGCGATCACGATTAAGCGCTTCAATATGAGTCTTTTCATTGGACCATAAGCGAACAGGACGGTTGTTTTGAGCGAGCTGAACAGAAAGCGCGGTCCCAAAAGAGCCCGCGCCTAAAACAACGATGGGATTCATTAGCTTGTGGTTTCAGCTTTTTGTTGCTCTAGATGCTGCATGTAAAGCGCATCAAAGTTCACAGGAGCTAACAACAATTGTGGGAACCCGCCACGAGTCACGATGTCAGAGATCGCTTCGCGAGCGTATGGGTAGAGAATGTTAGGACACATGCTACCTAGGGCATGGTTTAATTGCTCTTCAGGGAAGCCTTTGAGCATGAAAATGCCGGCCTGATGGACTTCACACAAAAACGCGGTAGTCTCACCCATTTTTACTGTCACGGTCAAATGCAAGACAACATCATAAATATCATCTTCCAATTTGTCAGTTCGGGTTTGAAGATCAACGTTGACTTCAGGTTTCCACTCATCACGAAATACCTTCGGAGAGTTCGGCGCCTCAAAAGACACATCCTTGATATAAATTCTTTGAATCGTAAACGCAGGCCCTTGAGCTTGTTCTTGATCTGCCATACTAACTCCTAATTAATCGTCTTTGGTTAATAATAAATTTTCCGCCTTCCAGCCTGCTAGGCCACCGGCCAAATAGTAGACTTGCTCAAAGCCTGCTTTCTTTAGTGCTTGAACGGTTCTTGGGCTCTGGAAACCTTGTTCACAGACCACCACAAGCGGCTTCGTCTTTAAGTTTGATATCTTATCAATAAATGCTTCATCCACCGTTGACTGGTTCATCGAGTCAACAATGTGGCCTTCACTGAATGCGGCCTGTGCTCGAATGTCGAGTACTTTAGCATTTTTATGATTGATGAGCTCAACCACTTGGGCGTTGGAAAGTTTTACCTGTCCGGATAGTTTTATCTTTATCTCATTGGCAATGAATAAAATCAGAACGGCAACAAAGGCGCCTGATAACATCCAATGATCTAGAGCAAAAGTGATTACTTCATTCATAAGTGAGCATACTTGTCAATAAAGTGCCTTAGTATACAGACTTCGTTGAGTCATGGCGACTTGAATCCAAAGTCAGGCTACTCCACAATGCAAAAAAATGAATCAGGGAGCGACGATGACTAACAAGCCAGTTACTCTACTTGTCTTGGATGGGTGGGGTCATGCAAGCCCTTCACCCCATAACGCCATCTCAACAGCACACACCCCTCACTATGACCAAGCCTTTGCACAAGGTCACTGTCTGCTAAGCGCCAGTGGATTAGATGTTGGTGTCCCCAAGGGGCAAATGGGTAACTCAGAAGTAGGGCACATGAGCATCGGGGCTGGTCGAGTTCTCTACCAAAGCCTTGAGCGCATCAACCGAGCTATTGAGGATGGGTCGTTTCATGAGAACCCGACTCTGTTGGAAGGCCTAGCCGTTGCAAAAAAAAATCAGTCTCGTTGCCATCTTATTGGGCTTTTATCTGAAGGGGGAGTCCACTCGCATCACGAACACTTTTTGCAGGTACTTAAGGTGGCTCATCGCATGGGCTTAGACGATGTCGTGGTGCATGCCTTTTTGGATGGAAGAGATACGCCTCCCCAATGTGCTCAAAGCACTCTTGAGCAGTTCGAAGACTTTCATCAACAACATGGTCTAGGTCAAATCAAATCAATTTGCGGTCGTTACTACGCGATGGACCGAGATAAAAAATACGACCGAACGCAACAAGCATATCGCATGCTCACACAGGGCATTAGCCCTTTTCAAGCCAGCAACAGCATAGAAGCATTGCGCATGGCGTACGAGCGAGATGAGGGGGATGAGTTTGTTCAAGCGACCATCGTAGGTGAGCCTTGTTGCATCGAGGATGGGGATGTTGTTTTGTTTATGAACTTCAGAGCCGATCGAGCCAGACAGTTATCGAAAGCGTTGACCGAGCCTAGCTTTGAGGGCTTTACTCGTGAAACAACCCCTGCCCTTGGGGCGTTTTTAACGCTGACCGAATATCACAAAGACTTAGGCGCTCAAGTGATGTTTCGTCCTGAAAAAATCGAGCACACACTCGGTGAAGTTGTCTCCAGTCATGGCATGAACCAGCTACGCATTGCTGAAACAGAAAAATACGCTCATGTGACGTTTTTTTTTAACGGCGGTGTTGAACCTCCTTTTGAGAAAGAAGACCGTACCCTTATCCCATCACCCCAAGTAGCAACCTACGACTTAGCGCCCAAAATGAGTGTGGAAGCCTTGAGTGAATCGCTGGTTGAGGCCATACAATCGAAACACTATGAGTGCATCATCGCCAACATTGCCAACCCCGACATGGTGGGTCATACCGGTAATCTGGCGGCGACCATTGAAGCGATTGAGGCTGTTGATGTCGCCCTTGGGGCCATCATCCAGGCCACTCATCGTGTGGGCGGACATCTTTTGATCACAGCAGATCATGGCAATGCTGAAATGATGATAGACGTGAAAAGCAACCAACCGCACACGGCGCACACCACGCAACAGGTTCCCTTTATTCATGTGGGCCCCCGTGTTCACTACACGCACCCAACCGGCACTTTGACTGACATTGCCCCCACGATGTTATCGCTTCTTAATCTCGAAATTCCCTCAGTTATGACTGGTAAGGTATTAGTGACATGCGAAAAATAATGGTTTGTGCGCTTTCGATGAGTCTTTGTCTCTCGATGTCCCAAAGCTTTGCCAGCGAAAAACCAAGTGCTGTGCAACAACGCATTGATGAGCTCACGCTGACGCTCCAATCAATACAAAAAGACATCACTGATAATAAAGTCAAATTATCAAAGCGACAAAAGGCTTTGCAGCACATTGATAAAAAGATCGCCGAAAAAGCGATCGAGGTCAAAACGCTTGAACAAGCCATGGCCGAGACAAACAAATTAGAAGAGCAATTGAAGCAACAGTTGGTGATTTTAAACCAACAAAAAAAAGAGGCGATAAAGGACTTGGAGTCGATCATCGCCATGCATTTTAAATCGGATCTGAATCATCCTTTGAAAATTTTACTCAAACAAGACAACGTGGGTGAGGCCAAAACCATTCATGTTTTCTTGCAGGCCCTTTCCAAAGGCACCCAAGATAAAATTGAGTCCCTCCAGAAAGAACTCAAGCCTATCATGGATACGCAAGATGAGATTGAACGCCAACAAGGCCAAAAAAAAGAGCTTCAATTAGCCCTTACTACCACCTTGGCTCAACTTGGTCTTGAAAAAGAAAAGCAAAAAGACGTCATCAAATCCATCCATCAATCCATCAGTGATCACAACAAACGACAACAAGTTGCCCTAAAAGAAAAAGACCAACTCTCGATGATGCTTCAATCGATTGTCCAACAAGTGCCTTCAACGGCGCAGACCAAATTTTCCAGCATGCGAGGAAAGCTTCCCTCCCCGTTGGCCAATCGAGGATTCGATGGAAGCTCCGTTTGGGACGCGGATGAAGGTACCAAAGTTCAAGCCGTGTTTGATGGGCGAGTGGTCTTCTCCGAGTGGCTTCGCGGTGTGGGACTATTGCTTATCATCGATCATGGCCAAGGCTACATGAGCCTCTACGGCAACAACCAAATTCTTCTCAAAACCGCAGGTGACTGGGTTCGACAAGGTGAGCAAATTGCCAGTGTCGGCCAGAGCGGCGGACTTTCAAAACCCGGCTTATACTTTGAATTAAGAAAAGACGGCGAGCCCCTGGACCCCAAATCATGGGTACAACAGGGATGATGTGATCACTCAGACTTGTGCTACGCTTAACTTAGATAACTAAATTGCGCTTATTGTCTCAAGGTGCAAGCACCGGGCATTAGGGAGTTTCCCTGTGCTTTGTGGACAGCGTTGCTGATGAAAAAGCGTAGCCAAAGGTAAGAGGAATCATTATGGAGATCTTCCGTCCTGCAAGACACATTGTGCTTGCAAGCATTCTCACGACGGCGTTTATCGGCACCGCTCATGCTCAACAAGCCCGCCCCCTACCCTTAAGCGACTTACAACGCTTTACAACGGTGGTTGAGCACATCAAAAATTATTACGTATCCCCCGCCCAAGACGAACAACTCTTTGAAGATGCCATCAAAGGCATGTTGGCGGGTTTAGATCCGCACTCCGCGTATTTGCCTCCTGAGGAATTTAGTGACTTGAAGGTAAGCACCTCGGGGCGCTTTGGTGGGCTAGGGATAGAAGTGACCATGGAGGAAGGGCTGGTCAAAGTGATTAGTCCTATTGATGGAACTCCGGCTGCCAAAGCGGGAGTGTTGCCTGAGGATATGATCATCAAGCTTGATGACACCAGCGTCAAAGGCCTTAGCCTAAGAGATGCGGTTCAAATCATGCGCGGTGAGCGTGGTACGGATATCCGATTAACGATCCTTCGTAAAGGTCAGGCTGAGCCTGTGATTTTGACGGTGACTCGGGACATTATTCGCGTGCAAAGCGTTAAAAGTGAAGTGCTTGATAAGCATTATGGTTACATTCGAATTTCTCAATTTCAGACCCGCACCTCGGATGATTTGATCAAGTCGATTAATGCGCTGAAAAAAGAAACCAATGGCGACATGAAGGGGATGATTCTGGATTTAAGGAATAATCCTGGCGGGATATTAGAAGCCTCTGTAAAGGTCTCTGATGCCTTTTTAGATGCCAAAGATTTAGAGCACGATAAGCTGATTGTCTACACCGAAGGCCGACTCCCTGGCTCAAAGATTCGTGAGATAGCTCGCTCGTCGGATTTAATTAATGGTATTCCGATGGTTGTCTTAGTCAACGGTGGCTCAGCGTCTGCCTCAGAGATTGTTGCCGGAGCGCTTCAAGATCATAAACGCGCCTTGGTCGTTGGGGACGCAACCTTCGGTAAAGGTTCGGTACAAACCGTGTTGCCACTTAAAGACAACCACGGATTGAAGCTGACTACAGCGCTTTATTACACGCCTAAAGGACGTTCTATTCAAGCCACAGGGATTGCACCTGACATCGAGATTAAAAACATGAGCGTGAAAGAACAACAGAACCAAGCGGTGCAGCTCAAAGAAAAAGACTTGCAGGGTCATATTGAAAATGGCAATAAGCCAAGCGCTCAAACCAATGACGACGATGAGTCATTGGCTGCTCGTGATTATCAGCTTAATGAGGCTTTAAATTTATTGAAGGGGCTGGTGCTGTTGAACCGCTAGGCTTCAACCAGCGCTCGCATTTTCTCGAAAGCCGACTGCTCAATTTGACGAACTCGCTCGATGGATACTCCGTATTCTTCAGCGAGTTTCTTCAGCGTCGTTTTTTTATCCGCCAACCAACGCTTCATCACGATGTCTTTGGAACGAGGATCTAGTTGATCAAGCGCCAAGACAAGCTTTTGTTGATTATCATCAGCCTGTTTTGCCTGGCCAATCAAAAGAGACGGACACCCATCGCTGGATTCAAGATAATCCGAAGGCGCATACACCCCATCATCATCTTCTGAAGACGTTCTATCAAACGTGGCGTCATGGGCACTAAGGCGTTGCTCCATCTCGAGCACATCTTTGGTGCTGACCCCTAGGTCTTCAGCGACCGACGCAATTTCTTCTTGGGTGAACCAGCCTAGACGGCCTTTGTTGCGACGAAGATTGAAAAAGAGTTTACGCTGAGCTTTCGTAGTCGCCACTTTAACAATGCGCCAGTTCTTAATCACAAATTCATGGATTTCAGATTTAATCCAATGCACCGCGAACGTCACCAAGCGCACACCAACCGTGGGATCAAAGCGCTTCACCGCCTTCATGAGACCCACGGTACCCTCTTGGACCAAATCGGCAAACCCAAGACCGTAGCCCATGAATCCTTTGGCAATGCGCACCACATATCGAAGCTGGGATAAAACGAGTTTTTGAGCGGCCACAAGATCACCTTCGTCTCTAAAACGAATCGCAAGTTCTTGCTCTTCTTCCTGGCTTAATAATGGGAGGGCATTCACAGAGGCGCAGTAGGACTCAATGCTCCCCAAACTTGGTAAGCCGGAAACTAGTTGTAATTCGTGGCTCATACACGTTTCCTCAACCGCTTTTTTACTGACCTGATCTTAGCGATCACACCCTATAAGATCAAGTTGGTCATGATTTTTCAGCGTTTTTTCCAGATAAAAAAATAAGTGCATAAGCACTTATTGGTGGGGGACCCTATTTTTTTGGGTCCATATAATAAAGACCCGACAACCCATAAATGCCTAACAAAATCACTCAACAATATATATATGGGTACGATACCTGCCTTTTCAAGGCTTTAAACAACCATTTACGTGTCAAAACACGCTCACTGGGCACTGACCTATCACAATGAATGAGTTGCTCAACTTACCCCTCATCTAGGACAACACCGTTTATCTGGCGAGCCAAACCATTTGGCCACTTTTAAGCCAGTTAACTAGTAACTTGCATGGGCTTGGCCTATGATGGCCGCCATTGAAACCATATCTTTGAGGTACCTATGTCTTATTGGGGACGTTTTGCCACTTCTTTTTTAAGAAGCACAACAGAATCGAATGCTATTTGGATGGCCGAAACCGCTTACGAAATGGCCATACAAGCCGGTGCAACTGGCCTTGGTTATGCGGCCACTTATGTTTGGAACAGCCGTGATAACGCCAATGCGGCTCCAGATAATTATGGCTGGTTTGAGTGGGGCTTAGACAAAGTCACCGACACCGTAACCGCACCCGTTCGTGGGCTTCGTAATTTGTGGAACAATCCTTTAGGCGCAGTTGGATCAACCGCACGGAGTATCGGCAAATGGGCGGCCCCTCAAATTGTCAGCCACGGAGTGATTAAGCCCCTGGCAAGAGCTCATCTTTTAGATTGGGCCCAACCTGCAGTGACCGCTTTTTTAAGGCCTTTTATGGAGCGTTTTGCTCCGCACGTCAAAAACTTTTTGGGTGGAGCCGGCTTAAGCTTTTCTGATTTCATACCGGGTGATAATCCATGGTGGTTACCTCGAATCATCGGAACCCCGATCAATTGGATCGGTAGCTCGGTTCGCTTTTTAACGGAATGGACCGTTGGTCTTCCATTTAAAGGATACAACCAATGGTACTACCCTAAAACAGCCGCAGAGTATGGGGCTCCACAAGCGTATGAGTATGGACAAAAATGCGCTGATTGGATGGAATGGGGATTTGATCAAATGTATCGCGGAGTCTCAAAGGCCGAAGAGCTTGGCCCTGTGGTGACCCGATACGCTCAACACTCAGCGGATTTTGCTCGCTTGAGCCATCATTCATGCTGGTCAGCGGCAGAGTGGACTTCAAACGTTACCGGGATACACCCTGTTCTTTGCTACGCGGCTATCGCTGGCACCACCCTAACCGTGACCGGGTATGCAGGCCATTTTCTGCTTCAAAAAGCCAACCGTTGTGTCACCTATTTGTTTTCATCACAACGAGTGGCCGCCACTAATGGCCACAACACCAACACGAATAACAATACCATCAATGTTCCGGGTGCAGGGGCTGGGAATACTGTTACCGTCATCACGGGCGGTGCTCAACCACCGGCACCGGCTGCACCAGTACAACAAGGCGCAGCCCCAGCCGCGCCATGATCCTTGAAAGCCGCTTAGCGGCTTTTTTTAGGCCAAATCGATAAGCGCTTTCACGGCCTTTTCAATGCCCTCGCCAGCTTCTGAAATGGATTGGGCGCTGATGTACGCGGGGGTGGTGATGACCTTATGGTCAGTGTCGATGACGCACTCTCGTGGGGTCGCCGGTGTGTGGGCATGACCCTTTTGAGTCATCCACGTGGCCATCTTATCATCGTCTCCTAAGGTTGCCTTGACCCCTTGGGGATAAAGTTTATGAATCATGACTGGTGAAATGCACAAAAAAGCGACAGGCTTCGAGGCTTTGGCCATCGCCTGAATGAATTTCATTAAACCAGGTTCAACGGCGATGGCTTCTTGATCAAAGGCATAATTGCATAAATTTTTAGCCGCCCCATACCCTCCAGGTAAAATCGCGGCATCGAAATCATCGGCGTTTGCCTCATGCATGCCCTTGATCTCACCTCGGCAAATCCTCGCTGACTCGACAAGCACATCTCGTGACTCATCCATGGTCTGACCGCTGGTATGGTTGATGACATGCGCTTGAGTGATGTCAGGGGCAAAACATTGCACGTTGGCGCCTTGTTGATCAAGGTACAGCAGCGTAAGAACCGCCTCTTGAATCTCACTCCCGTCTTGAACTCCACATCCTGATAAGATCACAGCAACCCGTTTCATACATTCTCCTTAGGGTAAAAGTGTGCGCAGTATTCGAGCAAGACGCTTGGTACTGTTGGCATACAACTTAGGGGCAAATTTCGAATTAACCGTGCGCATGGTGATTTGCGACAACGTCGGATACGCATGAATCGTCGCGCTTATCACTCCAAGCTTGAGCTTTGCTTTGATCGCAAGTGCAATTTCGGAAATCAACTCGGAGGCATTAGGCCCGACCACTACGGCGCCAATAATCCGATTCTTGCGCACAAATAATTTCACAAAACCTTGAGTTTGTGATTGGGCAATGGCCCGATCATTCCCAGAAAATTCAACTTTAAGGGTCTCATAGGTAACCCCTTTATCGTCCAACTCTTTTTGCGTTTTCCCGACTTGTGCCACCTCGGGATCACAAAAAACGGCACTCGGAAGCACTTCAAGATTTGCTTTAGAGGGCACATGAAACACCAATTGCGCAATGGCCACCCCGGCATGATGCTCCGCTAAATGGGTAAATTTGTAAGGACACTCGACCACATCGCCTAAGGCTAAGATCCGTCGATTGGATGTGCGAAGTTTTTTATTAACGGCAATGCCGTAGTTGGAATATTTTACCCCAGCCGTCTCTAATTCCAAGCCATGGACGTTGGGCTTTCGACCGGTGGCCACGAATAGCTCATCGGCTTCAAGCACTTGCTCTTTGCCGTCGACTTCAACGACAACGCGTACTCGTTCATCCACTTTTTCTATTTTCGTGGTGCGAGCCGAGAGCACAAACTCCATGCCCTCTTGCACCAACTGATATTGGACAACCTTGGCCGCTTGCTCGTCAATCGGAGGTAAGATGCGCGACGCCATATCAACCACCGTCATTTTTGTGCCAAATCTTGAAAGCGATTGAGCCAGCTCAATACCAATCACCCCAGCTCCTAGCATGATCATGCTCTTGGGCAAGGTGGTTTTTGAAAAAATCGTTTCGTTGGTCCAATACTCAACCGCATCGATGCCATCAATGGGAGGAATGTTCGGAGATGAGCCGGTGGCGATGACGATTCGATGGCCTTCGATGATCTCACCTTGGCATTCGACCGCTTTTTTGGAGACAAACGTTGCCGGCCCAAATAAGACTCGACATCCGTAAGACTCAAATCGCTTTGGATCATCATGCACTTGAATGTGATCCACCACACTTTTCACATACGCATTCACTTTAGACAAATCAGCCTCTTGCCTAATTGCATCAAGGCCGCAATGATCAGCGCTGGCCATGGTCTGAGCAACTTTAGCCGCATGAATGAACGTTTTACTTGGGACGCAGCCATAGTGCAGACAATCTCCCCCAAGCTTATCGCTTTTTTCAATCAAGGTGACGCTCATGCCCATTTGCGCAACCACACTGGCGGTGACTAAACCCCCAACGCCCCCTCCAATGATGACGACATCTTGCTTACTCATCAGCATCTCCTTTGCGCAACGTTTTGACAAGCCACGGCAATATGGCCACCACGACGATTAGACTTAAACCGATAAAGGCTTTACGAATGATGTCGGCAGGCTCTCCCTCAATGGCTTCCATGCCAAGGTAACCCAAATAGGTATAAGCAAAGCACCCTGGGGACATAAAGATTAGAGAGGCAAGTGCATACCCAGTAAAGGATACCTTGGTCAAGCCCAACGCGTAATTGAGCAAATTGAAGGGCAAGGCTGGGATCAAGCGCATGACCGCCACAAACTTCCACCCTTCTTTAGCCACCCCATCATTGAGTACCTTAAGTTTGCCCCCAACCTTTTTGGTCACAAAATCATGCGCAACCCAGCGTGACAAGCCGAACGCTAGCATGCAGCCTATCATGGCGCCAGACATGCTGTAGGCGTACCCAAGATAGGGGCCAAAGATAAACCCTCCCGCTAAGGTGAGAACCGACCCTGGTAAAAACAACACGGTGGCCATGGTGTATACCCCAATAAACATAATTGGGGCCCATATCCCTAAGTCTTTGAAAAAAGCATGCAGTTTTTCGATCTCAAAGTGCTCTCTTAATAAAAAGCCTGACGCAAGAATAAGCCCCATCAATAAGGCTGTGGTTGCAATTTTAAGAATGAGTTTCACGATTGTTCCTTGTTTCGCACCTGAATGGTGTTGTTATCCGACTCATGCATGAATTTTGGCGCTTTTAACGAGCGACGCTTTTTTTGACGTCGATAAAAAGGTTGTTTAAGCATGTCCATCACCGTCTGCTCCTCATAGATAGGATAGCCTTGAACGCCAAGGATGATCTTATCTTGACGCAACGAGGACTTAGCTAAGTAGGTGCCAAACATTCTGTCCCAGCAAGAGAGAAAGAATCCAAAGTTACAATTTCGCTCACCGGGCAAATCAGAGTGGTGGATACGGTGCATTTCTGGCGTCACAATAAACCAGCGAATGATTGGCTCCCACTTCTTCGGGAGCTGGACATTTAAGTGGGTAAATAAAGAGGCGCCATTCAGCACGACTTCAAAAATGAGTACAACCAGAGCCGGCGGGGCAATCAAAAGAATGCCAAACAGTTTTAGCGCTATGGAAAACAAATACTCCAACGGGTGAAAGCGTATCCCGGTCGTGACATCCAACATGGGATCCGTATGATGAGTCAAATGCAGGCGCCAAAGCCATGGAACTCGATGAAACCAACGGTGCTGTAAATACAGCAGCAAATCAAGAAGCGCAAAGCCGATAAGATAATGAGTCCAAATGGGCAAACCTTGAAACTCTTCAAGCTTAAGCAAGCTGGATATATCACTGGCTTGAGTTTGAACGGCCATCTCCACCATCAACGCTGGAAAAATGGCTCGGATCAAACAGGTGGAGACCACGGTTAGTGTGAAGTGGTTGATGAGTCGAGTCCGTTTTGAGCCCAGATGTTGACGCCAAGGTTTGGCCGTTTCCCATAGATGGAACAAAGAAAACAAGCCGATGAAGAAAACAAGGCGGATGATGCCTTCAAAACTCACTAACCACTGATGCATTGCAAAACCTTATGCGTTCTTTCCCCTAGATTTTAAACAAAATGCTTGGCTTTGTCGCTCGTCTAAGCGTTTGGCTTAATCTGATTGGGAATGTTGCTCATAAGTTTCAGAAGAGAGCCATTGTAAGAGTGCGATCTTGGCTGCTGTAATGTAGGCGCAGTTCTTATGTTTTCATGCTGTTTTGAAACACATAAGCTGGGTGACTCTGTTGTGAGGAGTTTAGTCACCTCATTTTCAACATCCTGCGCTCGCAGGCTATAACGAAAAGAATGGTGGATACTATGAAAAACTCAAAACAATTAAATAAGCTGAACCCCTTAGTCATTAAAGCTTTTGTTTCAGGCGTCTTAGTTGTTCTGCCCACGGCGTTTGCTCTGATAAGTATGAACATCCTACCAGCCGACCCAACCATTGAGATCCTTGCCACAATGGTGACGTTTGGTCTGATTATGGTCAGTTTGCACTATGTCTATCAAGAGCATTTAGCTAGTTACGCAGAAAAGAAGTTGGCGGTCGATTTGATCAACCGAATCCAAGCCGACTGCACAAGACCTCTGAACAAGCGAATGATTAGCAGTAAGGTTCAAAATCTTATCAACACTCAACCCAGTCATCTGCTCCGGATCCAAGTCCTAGAACACTATAAAAAAGATAGACTTGCATTGGATCAACTCTGTCAATCTTTCTCAAGTGACGATAATTATCAGTTCCATATCAACAGTCACAAAGATTGGCAACTCGGTTGGAGAACCATGGAGCCTGTGAAAGTCCGGGTCTCTCGATAACAATCATCCTTCTGCCCAATGGGCAGAAGGGCTCCCCAACCCACTCACCCTGTTCGTAACGCTCACTTTATCACGGCTCAAAGGCCAACGATTTAAGTGGCTTTACAGGGTTTTGATTTTCGAGTCTATCCATCACCTCACTCCCTAAAACCCCACAAGACAATCAGTGTTGATAAAAAGCCGTAAAAACACCCGTAGAAATCTGAACAATCTATGCTAAGGTGAGCAACTAATCACTTTTGAGAAAACTGGAGCTATTTTTATGAGAACCTTAGCCAACAATGAGCACCTCTTGATATCAGGTGGAACATCATATCTTCCACTCGATGCTGGTAACTATATACTTTCTAACCATGCCTGGAATATCGGCACCTTTTTGTTCGGCGGGGCTTTGTCTGGCGCGATGATTGGCTACGCCGCCAATGCTAACATCGAGTGCGCTATGGGGCTTGGCGCTGGAGTGGGCTTCTTATGCGCACAAATAGGTCTTTTGAATGCCTGTCATATTTTTATGTTATCCGATCGAATCAATACTCTATTATCGACTGAATTCACAGATTAATTTTAAGCAGAGGCCTTTATGAGAACCTTATCAAACAAAGATCTTAACTTCGTATCTGGCGGAGTCTCGTCTAATCTAACCCTCGGCGATTTTATGAAGTACAACCAAGTCTTGAACGCGGTCGCGTTCACGATTGCCGGAGCAATAACCGGCTTTTCGGTTGACTTAGAAGGGAGCCTTGATCCATGGCTTGCCTGTGGCATTGGGTCTGGGGCCGGTCTTCTGTGCTCTTTTTTGAGTACATTTAACGCTGGCGCCGTTGCCTTTTCTCTTGCAAAAAACGAGAAATAGACCGCGGTGCCTTTCTTATTTAAGCGGCCCCCTAGGCCGCTTGAATAAAAGGCCCACCTTTATGAGCTTTAGCAATACGTTTAAGGCTTACTCAGACTTAACTTAATGTATCTATTCATTCTCTCCACGAACAATTAGTTAGAAAACTTATCTTTTGGAGTAAAAGACTAGCAAATCCTATTTGAACCATGTTGAGGCATCCATCTTAGTGGTGATACACTTTTTAAAGTTTGCCAACGTCCAATCTTGGCGCGTTTATGCACAAAAACTTGGATTTTTCTTTGGATCTTATTGATTTAGCAGGCGATGCAAGTACGTTTTGATGCCTCTAAATTAGGGCGGCTGGTGGTATTTAGGATCCTAGGATTTAGCCAAGGCTGTTGCTATATATAGAGGCCTTGCATTTGCCCCTAAAAGAGAGTTAAATACGGCTGCTATACTCAAAAAGCACACATATTGAATCTCACCCATATTTGCACATACTCATGACCGAGGAGCTTTATCCATGAGCGATAAAATTGCCGTCGTCACTGACGATTCGTTTGAACAAGACGTTCTCAATTCCAATACCCCAGTGCTCTTGGATTTTTGGGCCGAGTGGTGTGGGCCATGTAAAATGATTGCTCCGATTTTGAGTGAAATTGCCGAACAATACGACAACGTCAAAATCGCGAAAATTAACATTGATGATAATACCAACACGCCTCAAAAATATGGCGTTCGCGGCATCCCAACGTTGATGTTGTTCAAAAACGGCGAGCTAGAGGCCACCAAAGTAGGTGCCATTTCCAAGTCCCAATTGGCCGCCTTCTTAGACACCAATTTAGAGTAAGCTCCCCGAACCATGACTGGACGCTTGTTGAAACCCTGTGCTATATTGAACGCATCTTGCACAGGGTCAAGCGACCGAAAGAACCAATCCAACACCCATCCTTTTACACATTATTCTAACAACGAAGATAATCAACGCTTATGAATCTTTCCGAATTAAAAAACCACTCGATCACTCAATTGAATAAAATCGCTGAAGACATGGGGATCGAAAATTTCGCTCGAATGCGAAAGCAAGAGCTGGTGTTTGCCATTCTCAAAGGGCACGCTCGCAACGGTGAAGACATTTATGGTGATGGCGTCTTAGAACTGTTGCAAGATGGGTATGGGTTCTTACGATCGGCCAAGTCTTCTTATTTGCCAGGCCCGGATGACATTTACGTCTCGCCTTCCCAAATTAGACGATTTGGGCTTCGAACCGGTGATACAGTTGCCGGTAACATTCGCCCACCGAAAGATGGTGAACGTTACTTTGCACTGCTCAAAGTCAAAGAAATTAATTTTGATAATCCTGAATCTGCTCGCAATAAAATCCTCTTCGAAAATCTGACTCCTCTTCACGCCGAAAGCCAGCTCAAGCTTGAGCTTGGGAACGGTTCCACTGAAGATTTAACCGCTCGTGTGATTGACTTAGTGTCACCGATTGGTAAAGGTCAGCGTGGCTTGGTGGTTTCTCCACCGAAAGCGGGTAAGACAATGATGCTTCAAAACATTGCTCACTCTATTTCATCGAACAACCCTGATTGTGTCTTGATGGTGTTGTTGATTGATGAGCGTCCTGAGGAAGTGACGGAAATGGAGCGTTCAGTACAAGGTGAGGTCATTGCCTCAACCTTTGATGAGCCGGCTAATCGCCATATTCAAGTGGCTGAAATGGTGATTGAAAAAGCTAAGCGTCTGGTCGAGCACAAAAAAGATGTGGTTATCTTGCTTGATTCCATTACCCGCTTAGCGAGAGCCTACAACACGTCCATGCCTCACTCCGGTAAAGTGTTAACCGGTGGTGTGGATGCCGCCGCCTTGCAACGTCCGAAGCGCTTCTTCGGTGCGGCTCGTAATGTCGAAGAAGGGGGCAGCTTGACCATCATTGCTACCGCACTGGTTGATACTGGCTCGAAGATGGATGAAGTCATCTACGAGGAGTTCAAAGGCACGGGTAACATGGAGCTTCACTTAGATCGCCGTATCGCTGAAAAACGCGTGTACCCAGCTATTAACCTTAATCGTTCTGGTACGCGCCGTGAAGAGAAACTTATCCCGGCGGATGAACTACAAAAAGTCTGGATTTTGCGCAAACTGCTTCATCCTATGGATGAATTGGCGGCCAATGAATTCCTGCTTGAACGTTTGAAGAACACGAAGACCAATGAAGAGTTCTTCGAGGCCATGAAGCGAGGTTAAACCCAGCTCCATGACCACGAAAAGGAAGTATGATCTCATCGAGCACGAAGTCGTAGGCGCCCAAATCGCCCGATTCGTGCTCGACTCTCCAGAGCCTTTTGATTTTCTGCCCGGCCAATACCTTGAGCTTGAGGTAGACGGCATCAACATGCTTTGCTCGATTGCTTCCACCACTCACCCCTTGGAGTTTCACTTACGCTCAGGTGCCAATCATCCATTGGCTTCACGGTTTATAAACGCTTTATTGAAAACAAAAACTTGCCATGCAAGTGTGCCTAAAGGGCTGTGCACGTTGCAAGACGACAGCAAGCCCTACGTGTTTGTTGCAGGCGGTACCGGAATATCTCCTTTCAAAGCGCTGATAGACCAAGCCCTTGAAATGCGTTTGCAAGCCCCAATCACCCTTTACTGGGGGGTTAGTTCCCTTGAAGATATCTATCTCGATGCTTGGCTCAAAGACATTGAGAGCCGTGGGGTTAATGTAGTTATTGTCTTGTCAGGAGATCAGGCTTGGGATGGCTCGCGTGGCTTAGTTCATGAACATGTCCTAAATAGCCATCCCGATCTCATGGATGCTCGAGTTTATGCTTGTGGTCCCTACCCCATGATCCACACTTTCAAGACCCACCTCAAAGATCATGGCTTTGAGATGAGTCACTTTTATTCCGACATGGGATAGTCAGTCTTTCCAGTAGTTCTCACACGTGATTTGACCTGGCTTGGTGGGGTGAGACTCACTTAAGCCCCTGTCTTTTAAAATCTGCGTGACCTCACCAACCATAGCTGGATTTCCACAAAGCATGACACTGGCTTTAGCTTCATTGAGCTCAAGGTTTGTCAGTGCTTCTAGGCTGCCATCATGAATGGCCGTGGTAATCCGTTTGTCCAAACCACTTGGATTGGGCTCTCGAGAGACGCACGAGACAAACGTAAAGTTGTCGTGCTCAGCTTTGAGTTGCTCAATGGTCTCTTGATAATTAAGCTCATCATTCGTGCGAACCCCATGAACAAGCACAATGTGTTTAAACGTCTCCCATGGCTGGGTTGTGCGAAGAATCGAAAGAAACACCCCTAGCGCTGTGCCGGTCGACATACACCATAAGGTCTCTTTAGGCTCGACTTGCTTCAAGGTAAAAAGACCTGCGCCTTTTTTCGCGACGAAAATCGGATCCCCGGCTTTGAGCGCAACAAGACGAGGCGTTAACGCACCCTCCTCAAGGTGGATGTAATAAAACTCATGGACCGATTGCGACGGTGGGTTCACAAACGAGTAAGGCCTTGATACTTTTTTACCCTCGATGTCTAGCCCAATACGACAAAACTGACCTGCCGTAAAAGGGGCAATGGGGGCTTCGATTTTGATGGAATACAACGAATCGGTCCATTGTTGATTTTCAACGACGGTCCCTTCAATCCACATGCTCATCTTTTTCCTCGTGGGATAACAGCGGTTGATTGAGTGGCATGGCCGATTTTAGCATCCCTTTTCTAAAGCACTGAGCACTCAATACCGGTTTATCTAACTTCTCATAAATGAGACCAAGCACGGCATAAGCATCCGCTCTAGGCTCGATGCTGATGCAAGTCTCCAAGTACTTTTGCGCTTGCTCCCACTTTTCATCTTGGGCGGCAAGCCTAGCACAGGTAAGGTAAAGAGCACAGCTTTTTGGGTGCTCTTTGAGCCACCCTTGTGCCATCGCCAAGCTTTTTGCTGGATTAGGGTTCTTAAAGTTCCCTAAAAGCTCAACCAGAGGTTCAGACCAAGTCTTTTTAATCGCTGCTTTGAGGGTGGTGTCGGCTTTCTCATAGTCCTCAAATCGAATCCAGGCATGGGCACAAAGCCCTGCCACCTCCGCATTCAAACGAAGATTTTTGGGCATCCTATCCCACAACTCATCCAACTGCGCTTTGGCATCAACCTGAGCGATGAGTCGCTCAAAGGCCATCTGCTCTAAATGACTTGCTTGCTCATGATCGAGTACATCTTGCTTTTTCAATAATGGAAGAAGCGCCAACAGATTTTCCCAATCACTCAACTGCAAATAAATATTCTTTAAAAGCTTCAAAATGGAAGGATGCCTTGGAGCAATGTCTCGAAGTTGCTTTAAGGTGGCCAATGATTGCTCGTACTGACCATGCGTGTATTGCAACTCAGCCTGGGTAAGCCCAACCGCCATGTCGGTGTTGTTGGTCGCATCATGAGCAAGAGCTAAATACTCATCCCGTTTCTGATCATCGTTTTGCTCTTGAGCGGCTCGAGCGGCGGCCAAATAGTTAAGCAGTGGCACTTCCGCATCCTTGGCCCCATAAATGAGGTTTTTCTCCGCCTGGCGCCAATGCCCTTCAGCTAATTCCAACAGACCAATGTTGGTTTTTTGTTGCGCTTTTTTCTGGCGCTGGCGTCTTAGCACGCCTTTAAACCAGGTTGGAAGCCCAATAAAGCCTGCGACGAGTCTAACCCCGAAATAAAGCAAAACGACCGCTCCAACCAAAAGAGCAGCCCCAACCCATACACTCATCTCAATGGCTTTTGAGCCAAACTCAATGAAAATGCGACCAGGCTCTTGGGATAGGCTCATGCCCGCCCATACCCCTAGACCTGTGATGACAATTAAGGCAATGAGGCGAATCATGAGCGCACCTCTTGTGCTAAGTAGGCATCAATCGCCGCAACCGAACGTGATAAGTTTGGTACCTCTACGTCTAAATTAATGGCTTTGAGCTCATCCACTTGATTGAGCGTGCTCGATAAAGCATCTCCCATTTCATAATACTCACTCAACCATAACCCAACGCGCTCCAAAGAAGCCTCGTAGAGAGCTTGGTTTTGGTTGATGACTGCCCAACGTGCCTGCTCAACCATCAGTAAGACTCCGTGCGTCAAATTAAATTGTTGCGTCCCACTTAAGACAGCATTTTCTTTTGCGTCGGATAAATCATGCACCTTTACCAAGCCTTTTAGCTCCGTCAAGGAGTTCGAAAGCGAGGCTCGCCAGCCCTCTTGCTCCTCTTGAGCGAGTGGCTCTTCGGTATGTTTGGCAAGGGTGTAAGCTTGAGTATGGAATTTAAGACGACCAATCCCCTCTTCAAGAGCACCTAGTTGTGCCCACAACCCAACCACGTCTTGTTGCTCAAAAGCACCGAGCGCGCTTAAATCTTTCATGATTGCCTCACGAGCATTCATTGCTTGCGATGAAGAGAGCGTTTTGAGTCTTTGATCAGAGGCCTCTAAAAGGACCTTGGCGGTGGTGACATCTTGAAACGCTGCCAAGCGCTGCTCGGCCAGCTGAATTAGATATCGAGCTTCGAATGCCATCCAGTTTTGATTTTGACCCATCTGACTTAGGCGAAGGTTTTGCGCGTCAAGTTGGTCTTTAAATAATTTGCTTTGGCTTTGTATCTCGGACGTGGTTTTAGCCAACTGCGCACCAACATCCGGGGCATTGTCGAGTCTGGCCACCAATTGCTGGATGGCCTGGGTGTTGGCCTCAAGCGCCAGCTTGTCTTGTTTAACACTCTCATGAAACGTATACACAAACCAACCCAGCACCAAAACAGCGCCTAGGGCAACAACCGATAACAACGAGGGAAACATCGATGGCTTTTGAGGGACTGGTGTCCCTGTTGGTTCTGTCATGTTGGGCTCCTTGGGCTGAGTAAGGCGAGAAGTCGGGTCTTGCGGAATATCAATGGAAAGCGAGGGATCATCCACCGGCGAAGTCATCACTTCGTGCTCAGGCTGAGGCTTTAAGGCCTCTTCTGGAGTTTTGGGTTTTTTAGGCTTTGAGCTGACAATGACCTTATTCTTTAAGTCTTTATCAGAGCCACCATTTTGATTGGCCATGCTTTCATCCATCCAATTGATATTGCAAGCAAATCATATCATAACCCAAACCGCGTGTTTCGGCGACGAAAAACGCACCCAACCCCATTGATTCCAAAAGAAAAACCGTAAACCACTGAGCCGTTTATCAGTCAAAAAATACCCCCCAACCTGCCACTCCCCAAAAGATAGGGTTTTTCCGATGAACTGTCATGACAGGCAGATGTGATAGTTTGTTGTATGACTACTTAATGTGTAAGATAACTGCATAGGTAAATATTCGACTATGACGAATCAATTTTTTGATATAAAAACGAGGGTAATCTTATGAGTAACAACGGACCTGACACAACAAACAATCCTGTTCCAGGACCTGCTGGTGGACCACCACCTCCACCGCCACCACCACCGGCACCTATGAAAAAGAAAGAAGCATCAGAGCTACCTGCTGACTTACGTGTTCAATTTGAAGACATGGGTACCTTCATGGCAAGCGCCATTCAACAACAAGCAGATGAGTTGCGTCTGCTTATTGACCAATTAAGAAACGCCAGCGATGCTGCTGAGCGTAGTGCATTAGCTCCACGTTTAGCTGAGCTCATGGGCGCCATCGCTGATGTAAGGTCTGGCTTTGGCGACGCTGATGAGCTTCGAGTAGAGTTTGATTCTGAGCTATTAGCACAAAAAGCAAATGATGCTTTGGCTATGTTCGCTCAACATGAATTAGGCATGATTGGTGATCAGCCAAACACTAAAGCTTATGTTGAATTAGACAAGGAAATTCAACACTTACTAGACTTAGGTGTTTTTGCGCTTGACAATAACGGTAACCTTACCGTGGCTTCAACCGATTTAACCAAATCTCAACTAGAAGCAACAAAAACGTTTTCATACCGTTTTGTTCGTGTGATGAAGTCTCTTGTTACCGAACTTAATGAAAGAACGGCTGAAGAGCGTAGTGGCAAAACCGCACAAATACGTGCCAATGAGCGTGCCTTAGCTGCTATTGAGTCAAGTAGAACCAACGATTTATTCTCAGGCATACCTGTGCTTGGGCAAGGAAATGATGCCATTGAAGCCCAAAAGATAGCAGAGAATGCCACGCTTCAAGCTGAAATTGATGCATTAGAAGGTAAATTTGCAGACCCACAAAACGATGCAAGAGCGCTTTCTAGAGGTCTTGATGAGACCCAGGCCTTGTTGCGCCTTATGGATGATGCCCACAAAGCCAATCTCAAAGCCTTTGACGCAGAAGTTAAGTCGATACAAGGTGGCAATGATATTAAGTCATCAGCCGAATTATCTGAAGATGCTTCACGCTTTTTAACGATGCTATTCGAGCAGCCTGTGATTCAACAGCAATGTGCAGAATGGTTCAAGCTAGAGAACCCTAAACAAGCTGCTGATCGAATGAAGATGTTTTTGAATGGCGACATCAACGATAAAACCAAAGGCGGAAACCCACTGTATGATCCTAAAGGGTTTTCACCTGAGATTATGGCCCAAGTTTTATCAGGTTACTTGGTTCGTGACGAGAATGTACCTATGAATATGTTTGTCATGTTCGACGACGAAACCTTTTTAAGGGTAGACGGACTCGAAACACAATACCATAGCTTGCTTGGGATGTTACAAGATAAGCTTCCAAACCTTAACTGGGCTGGCAATAATGATGATCTTAATTTCTCAGCATTTGCCAAAAGCACAAGATCTTCAACAGCGTCTTCAAGCTCACAGGCCGGTCCTGCTATGCCTGGTGCAAGCAATGGAACCACTCCTGCGTTTGCAAGAGCCAAAGGAAAAGCACCTGCTTTGCCACAACCTGAAGCTAAAGCTGATGATAAGCCTGAATGGCAGAAGCTCGTGTTGAAAGCAAAGAAAGCTCGTATCGCCCTTGAAGCTTCTGCGGGTAATGAAGGATCCACAAGCACTCTTGCAGCAGAAGTAGATAGCGATTTTGATGAAATCAATGGGCATCGAGAGATTTGGTTTGACGCAGAAAGCCAATTAGATCGATTGGCCGCTCTTGATGCCAGAGCTGATGCGCGATTACAGTACTTCGCTGATGGTGTAAATCCAAGCGCTCGAGGCGCTGCGAAACTCGATCAAGCTGAAGTTGCAAAGCTTGTCACTGAGTTTACTGTTAAAGCGACTGAGCTTTCAAGCTATGGTATCACTGCCGAAGCCTTAGCTGAGCGTCGACGCATTATTGATGAGCTCACAACTGAGAAAGAGCAATTGCTTGCTGATTTAGAAGCTAACCCGAACGTCGAACCGGGCATGAAATCAGCGTTCAGAACTCTTATCGATGCGTCTTTGAGCACATTAGCTGGTGCATCTGAGGACAATGCTCGATTGCAAGTTCAACTCAACTTGCATGAGTGGAAAATTGAAATCACTGATCCTGCAACCGTCGTTGAAGGGCTTTGCAAATACATGTGGCTTCATGGATTTGACTCTTTGACAACACAGCAACTTCAAAATATGCGTAAAGAGGCTGGGGTTGCAAAAAGCCAATACGGAAACACCCTAGTTCTTATGCAAGGTGCTTTAGGTGAAGCCATGGAGATAGTTGCAGCGGAAAAAGCTCGCTCTGGACCCTCAGTAAGAGTTTAATCATAACTCTTGCTCCCATTAAAAAAGCCAGACATGTTGTCTGGCTTTTTTTTGGGCTTAACTCAATACCAATCGGCTTGATAGAAGAGGCCTGCCATAAACATGTGGGAACCATCTGGTTTTGCGGTGAACTCATCAGGTGGGTTACCAGCAACGCCGACTCTTCCGTTTTGGTTGAAGGCAATGCTTCCAGGAAATACGGTCGCATCTAAGCTGGTGTTGCTTTCGTACATGTAGACTAAGCGACCTCCAAGCTTATCGGTCAACATCTGCTTGATGCCCACACCAAAGCGGCCAACCGCTTCTCTATCGCTCTCCCAAGATACAAGTACATTAGGAACCACAATACCATCATCAGAAACTAAAGCCGTTTGATACGCTAAGCGATTCCATGCCGCGCCAACGAACGCCATGACTTCTGTTTTAGGACAGATCGGGTATTTCAAAACAAGGGATGCATTAAAGCCACCACCATCAACTTTGTTCATGGTTAGCTGGCCACCATTACCCGGTGTGGAAAACCCGGTGTAACCAAGAATGGAAGCTGAACCATTTGGGTAGTAACGAGTTTGCTCACGCTCATGCATGGACTCATAACCGAGTTCAATGGCAACGTAATCATGAAGATTAACACCAAGATTGAAGTTGGTTACTGCATAGTTTTCTTTGAAGTGGGATCCTCCAAAGTTTTCTTTAAAATCTAAATGCTGAACCCCAACATCGGCGCCGATGTAAGGCTTAAAATACCAATCCGACTCTAAAGCATGCGTCTGAAAAGGCATAACAACGATTGCTGCAGCCAAAAGGCTTAATAAAGTACGTTCCATGAAGTTAATTTCCTCAGTGTGATCCATCAATATCCAGTTTAGCAACATATTCAAGATTGTAAAGGAGGTCTGCCATGTGCGGATCTTGAGCCGATTCGGCAATAAAAACCCTTGTCGCTCCTAAGTTTTTTGCTAAAGCGGCCACTCTTTCACTGGGCACTAAAATGGGTTTGCACAATGGATTCAAGCTGAGCAACTTAGTAAAAACTTCCAGCGACTCAAACGAGGTTACCATCATCACAGCCCGCTCTTGCTTTGACCAACGCTCATAGATACTTAAGTCCATGTCCATATTTGGAACCCTTTTATAAACATCAAACGCATGGACTTGGATACCAGCCTCGATTAAATGGTTTATCAGGTAATCACGCCCCCCGACTCCCTTAAGAAGAACGACTTTTGATGGCTTGCTCTTTTTTATCGCCTGGAAGAGTTCTTCAGATTTAGCTCCGCTGCTTAAATGTTCGCCTGCCATGCCTTCTCGTAACAACGCCCGGCCCGTTGCAGGTCCAATGCCTAAAAAGGATTGATGTTTGAGAAATTTATCATCCAATCTTTTTAAAGTTGGCACACAGTGACTGCTTGTCACCACAATGAGATCACAGGTTTCTATAGAAGCCGTTAGCTCATTTTGATCAACACTCTTTGTCTCGATGCTAAATGCTGGGCATGCATAAGTGATTGCCCCAAGTTGCTTAAAATAAGCCTCACTTTGCTCTATTTTAGTGGTAGGGCGAGTTAAAAGAACATGAAGCCCGTCTAGACGTATTGTTTGCATTGTTCAAATATGCTCCGTGCATCTTGTTGAATCAACGCATTGGCAACTTTTTGGCCTAAAGCCCTCGCCTCATTCACGCTCATGCTCGCCTGGGCTTCAATCACTCGCTCCCCATTTGGCAAACCAACCATGCCTGATAATGACAGCGTTTGCCCCTCTAGGTGAGCAAAGCCTGAAATGGACACCGAACAACTACCCTCAAGCACTTCGTTCATCACACGCTCAGCGTTAACACAAACCGAGGCACGCTGACATGATAATGGTATAAGTAAATCATGAAGCGTTTGATCCGATTCTCTTATTTCAAGGCCCAGCGCGCCTTGGCCTACGGCTGGAATGAATCGCTCAAGCGATAAGCGTTCACGAATCCTCTCACTTAATCCCAATCGATTGAGTCCAGCGGATGCCAACAAAATCGCATCGTATTGACCCTCTTGAAGTTTTTTTAATCGAGTTTGAACGTTGCCACGCAAAGGACGACACTCAAGATGAGGATTAAAACGTTTAACATGCATCATGCGACGCAAAGAGGAGGTCCCGATCACTGCCCCTTTTGGCAAGCTCTCAAGACTTTCCCACTGTTCACTGACAAAGGCATCACTTGGATCTTCACGCTTCATAATCCCTGCGATCGAAAGCCCTTTTGCACAACGATAAGGCATATCTTTGACGCAGTGGACGGCCAAATCAGCACGGTCTTCCAAGAGCGCTTGTTGCAGCTCTTTGACAAATAAACCTTTGCCACCAATCTTAGCTAATGGCTGACTAAGTTGAATGTCACCTTGGGTTTTAAAGGGAATGATATCAATGGTTATATCAGGGTAGAGCTCGATAAGCTTGGATTGGACCCAGTGGGCCTGGACCATCGCCAAGGTTGAGCTTCTAGTGGCGATCCGAATTGACTTCATTTGGAAAGAGCCCTTACTTTTATGGTGGGCTCTATTCTATCAGATGAAAAGCTGGCTTAACCACCCATGAGTTTACGCACAGAAGGCAAGTGACGGCGAGAGACAACCAGCAAATCGTCGATGCCACGAAGACGGACACAGCTCTGCCCTTCCTCATTTTTCTCAAGGGCCGCCAACGAGCTCACTCGAACCAAGCAATTACGATGAATGCGGAAAAAATCGTCGCCAAACTCTGCCTCTAAGTCTTTGAGTGGATCCTCAATCAAAACCTCACCATCGCCATAACGAACGGTGACGTACTTGTGCTCAGCTCTAAAATACAAAACCTCTTCGATGGGCACTAATTGTATGCCATGGCGAGAGCGGGAGCTGATGTGGGTTCGTGCCTTGGGTTGACCCTCTTCATCCTGGTTCAAGGCCATCCACTGCGACTTGTTGGGTTTTTTTACTTTCCCTAGGGCATCCTCAAGACGCTCGAGACGAACGGGCTTTAAAAGATAATCGACAGCGTTCACTCGAAACGCTTCAAGCGCATACTCATCATAGGCGGTGGTAAAGATGATGGAAGGGGCATCATCCATGTCAACCAAGTGGCGTGCCACTTCAAGCCCATCCATGCCAGGCATGCGAATGTCCAAAAGAATCACATCAGGCTTATGCTCTTCAATCTTCTCAAGAGCCATTTTACCGTTGGAGGCCTCTCCCACGATTTCATGATCTTCGATATCGTCAAAAAAGCGTTTAATCCGCGCTCTTGCTAAATCTTCATCATCAACGACTAATACTCGCATATCCTGTCCTTAACCATTTTGCTGGGCCTCACTGACCTTGACGTAAGGAAATCGGATGGTTGCCCGATAAAAACCGTCAATTTGTTCAGTCTCTAAATTTGCATGCTTTCCAAATAATAAGTTTAGTCTATGGCGAATGTTTTGCAGTGCAATGCCATGACCTTTCTTAATGTAAGAGCCCGATTTAGCCATCGGATTCTCTATCACAATCATAACCTCATTGCCTTTGAGCTCACCTGATACTTTGATCACCCCGCCCTCTGGCAAAGGTTGGATGCCATGATAAATAGCATTCTCCATCAGAGGTTGCATGGTCAACATTGGGATCGTCGCATCTTGCGGGATTTTGTCAAAATCCCAATCAATGGTCAGCCTATCCCCCAGACG
>CAYNJF010000014.1:0-57583 GCA_964397555.1 uncultured Francisellaceae bacterium | reverse complement strand
GGAGGCCCTCAGTGCATCACAGATCCGCACATTCGGGGTATCGTTGGCAGAAAAGGTGGTTTCCCCACGTTTGTTGGTTTTGCCGTCTTTGTATAAAAAGCCCTTAAACACCATATTCTTAAGGGCTGGATTGGTTTTTGCTAAGGCTTCGAATTCAGCAAAAGTGATGTCAGGGTTTCCAGTCGTTAGCTCTAACATCCCTCGAGCCATGTCATAAAAATTATGACCACTCCACATGTAATTAGCCGCAATGGCACCGGTATAAGAGGGGACATAATCATTGAAGTCCGTAAAATCATTCCAACTTGAGTACTGGCTTATTTGTTCGGCATTCATGCCGACCCCAATTAAAGAGGCATTGATAGCCCCTGCTGAAGCACCAAAGACGGTTTCTATTTGTTGCTCTGCGCCAGTTTGCCTTGCACCCAATCCAGTCCCATCATAGCCGGCTCCTTTGGCGCCACCCCCTTTGGCCACCAGATATTGAACGGGTGGCTTAGGTGGGTGCTTAGCACCTTCTGCGTTGGCGTATAGAGCTAAACGTTTGGCTAAGGTCTCATAGTGATACTGGCCGTTGAGAAAATGTGCCATTTCTTGTAAAGATTGGTTGGTTTTTTTTGGATCGGTTTTTTGGGGTTTTAAATCGCCAGGCTCATCGACAGGGGAGTCAGGCTCTTTATCCTCTTTGCCTTTACCCTGATAGGCTTCATTCAACGTGACTCCTTGCAAAGAAGGCATGGCCTCTGATTCCATCAAGGACTCAGGTTGCTTAAAGCACTCGATTTTCAAATCAAGCAAGGTACATAGATTGCAGTATTCGGTAAAAGCTGGCGTGTGATGATCTAAGTCTGGGTTGTCGCTTTTACTGTCATAGACTCGATGGGCTGTATTGCTAAAGTTATCACGGTATTGATAAGCGCTGTCCAAAAAACTCTGTAGAGTTGAAAATTGACCATTCGTCAATTCCTGGATGAACTCCTTAGCTTGCGCTGAGGTTGGTTGTATCCCCTGCGCAGATAGCTGTTGCCCCCATTTAATGTACTGCTCGAGCATGGGTCGAAATTCCTCAAAACCTTCGTTTTGTTTGTAGAAATCTCTCAAAACTCTCTCATAAAACATGGATTCGTGCCTTTTACTTCAATGATTCCCATTAGATGGGTTGATTTGGGGTAAGTTCGAAGTAAAACCAAGTTGATGCATCCATTGAGTGAGTGGCTCCCTTAGATCCTTTGACTCATGACCTATAAAGGCACTAGGTCAGGCTTGTATCCAGGTTTGTTTTCTCACCGTGGTGCTTTGCGATACACTACACGCACATGAACTAAATGGAGTCGTCATGATGCGCTTGTTTGGTCTTTTGGGGCTTTCTGTGGGCTTAGTATTGACAGGGTGTCAACCCAATCAAAGTGCTGAGGAATACTTTGAGTTAGCTCAAAGTCATTATGAACAACAAGAGTATCAAAAAGCTCTTCTCGAACTAAAAATGAGTGTCAAATTAGACCCTGAGCACTCGGCATATCGGGCTCTGTTGGGGCGCACTTGGCTAGCCCTCGGAGAGCCTGTGGCTTGTGTTGAGCAGCTTAATCGTGCACAACGCCTTGGAAATCAAGCCGATGAGCTTATTGTGGACTTGGCTCAGTGTCATCTTGATCAACGCCAATATCGAGCGGTTTTAGAGCTTGAGTTTGATCAAGTGGCCAAGACCACCTCTCAAAGGGTAGCCGAGTTGTATGCGCTTAAAGCTCAAGCCCACATGGGGCAAGGGGATTTTGATAAAGCCAAATTAGTGCTAAACCAGGGGTTTGAAGTCGCCGATGAGCATCCGTCGTTGATGATTGCTCAAACCTTGTGGTTCATGCATCAAAAAAAGCTGGACAAAGCTCAGGCTTGGGTGGATGACATGTTGGCACTTGTTCCCCAGCATCCTCTTGTATGGGGGCTCCAAGCGGATTTGTTTCGTTTTTTAAACAACTCCTCTCAAAGCGAGCTTGCTTATTCAAAAGCCTTAGAGTATGCCACGCACGTTCGAGACCAAGTCAACTATCGTGTCTATCGTTCTTTGGTACGCTTGTATCAAAAGAACATCAAGGGGGCCCAAGAAGATTTACATTGGCTCGATAAACATAAGCCAGGGTTAAACGTAAGCGAGTACCTTCGAGGATTAATTGCCTTATCCACTCATGATTATCAAAAGGCGATTGATGCGTTCCAAAAAAACGTACGAGTAGATAATACCCTTGTTTATGCCAATTATTTTCTTGGTCTAAGTTATTTTCTTCATCAAAATTACAACACGGCCCGTGAATATTTGACGGTTTTTCATCAATATGATGACACAAATGCCTCCTCTCAGAAACTGATGGCCTTGATTGAAATCAAACTAAATGAACTCTCAAGAGCAAAATCACGGTTGATAAACGAGATAAAAAAACACTCGAATGATGCTCAGCTTTATCAATGGTTAGGTGAAATCTATGTCAAAGAAGGGGATGTCTTTAAAGCGTCTGAAGTGTTTCAAAAAACCGTGTCGTTGATGCCGAGTCAACAACATCACTTTAATTTAGGGGTGGCCCAGCTGGAGATGGGGGATGAGCAAGGTGCGCGTTGGGCTTTTGATCAAGTCTTAGAATCCCACCCCGATCACCAACAAGCCCTTTTAATGGCGTTTATCGTTGAATATAAAGCCAATGACATGGACAAAGCTCGTACGTTTGCTCAGCAGATCATACAAGCCAAGCCGAGTGAGCCTCTTGGCTACAACTTAATGGCCATGTGTGCGCATGCTCAAGGAAACATCCCAGGGGCCATGAACTGGTATGATAACGCTCTTGAGAAGGATGGGCATGATCCCAATGCGCATAACGCGCTAGCCGCCATGGCTATGCTACGACAAGAGTATCGTCAAGCTCAATCGCACTACGAGCGAATCGTTGAAGCGTACCCCCATACGGGTACATGGATGAAATTGGCTCAACTTTCTACCCTAGCCAAGTTCGGCGATGACAAAACAAAGTATTATTTAGGCAAAGCGATTGAGTACGATCCTTATGAACTTAATGCTTATTTAAACCTGGCGAAAATGACGCTTTCATCTCGCCCTGATAAATCGTTACTGATTTTGAATCGCGTGCCTGATAACTTGCAAGTGCATGAAGACTATTATGCGACCAAGGGACTGGTTTACATGGCTCAAAATCAACCCATTTTAGCCGACCGTCAATTCAGAGCCATTAGCGACGGGCAACATCAACTTTATCATGAGCTTGGCCTTGTTCTGAGTCAACATCATCACGATTGGACCATGGCTGCTACCCATGCTCAAGCCCTGATGGCATTAAGTCATCATGAAAACTGGGTCCTGGCTTATGCGGTTGCCAGCGCCAAGCTTAATGAATTCGAGAAAGCGATTTCAAGCTTACATAGCTACTACGATCAACAACCCAACTCAAAAGTGGGCCTACTGCTGGGGGATTACTTGATGAGAGAGTCGAGGTGGGAAGAGGCGGCCATCGTGTACGAAGATTTAAGAGAACAGTTGCCGGATAATCCCATTCTCCTTAACAATTTAGCATGGTGTCTAAAAGATAAAGAGCCATCCAGGGCGCACGCGATATTAGAAATGGTGGTGGCTAAACATCCAGACTTTACTCAGGCTCGTCAATCCTTGGAAGCCATTGAGCAAAGCTCTCTATCCTAGTGCAGACGAGAGGGCATTGATCGCGCTATACTCGAATAACAGCGTAGGTAAGCCAATTTTCAAAGTGTATTTGGCTGGGTAAATGTTCATGCATCATGACTTATGGTGTTTAAGATAATGGAGAACTGTGATGAAACAATTGAGTTGGGCTATCCCTTTAAGCATGATGATGGCCAGTTCAGCGTTAGCTGGAGAAGCCCTGATCTCGGGTCAAGGGCAGGTACTGAGTGATCCAGATTTTGTCACGCTTTCCATCAACGTAAGCTCGGTATGCTATAACTCGCCTGAGGAAGCTCGCACCGCTAATGATAACGCGGCACGAAAGATTGTGGATTATCTAAACACCACGTTGGACAGCAAAGATTTTTACAACCGTGTGGTAGCAACCGGAGGGTATACCTCGGGTTATCAAAGCTATCGCAACAATCAAGTTTATTGCAAAAACACCTACCAAAAGAATCATCGCATAACCTATCGCACTCAAAAGGTTGAGGGCTTTGAAGCAACGTTTGATGCCATTCAAAAGAAAGTGTTTGCTGAATTTGAGAGCACACCAAAAAACTACATTGAAAAGCAAGTTACCAGCGTGAGCATGTCCAATCCAAACCCGGGTGTCTCTCATATCCGTCGTCACCAACTTGAAAGTAAAGCACTAAACTTGGCGCTTAAAGATGCCAAAGGCAAGTTATTGGCCATGTTTGAGCCCGGCCAAATCAAAAACCTTGAAATCGAAGAGATAAGCGAACTTAGACCCGACTCGCCAACCCCGTTTCGTCAGTACAGCGGAGCCCCCAAAGCCATGGCCATGCGTGCAAGCGCCGATGAAGCTGCACCGGCTCCAATTCAGTTTGATGAGCAGTGGGTGAGAAAAGTCATGTATTTTCGTTTCAGTTTTGACGACGTGAAACTGACCAACGATTGATGGAAAATTCATCGATGAATCAGTGCCACTGGGTCTTTATTCCCGGTGGCCCAGGCCTTGGCTCAAGCTCGCTAAAACAGCTTATCGAATCGATCAACCTTCCAGGTTATTTGCATATATTTGATGTACCAAGACTGGCCAGCAAAGAGGATTATTCGCTAGAGCTGATTCAACAAAGCTTGTTGGATTTTGTCGATGGATTTTCGAATGTTATCTTGGTTGGCCATTCCTTTGGTGGCATGTTAGTGCTTTCTACCCCACAGCTTGCCACTAAGGTCAAAGGTGTGGTGCTTCTTTGTTCATCTCCAAATCACCAATGGTTTGATACCTTTGTTCAGCGAGCAAAGCTGAACGGACTACCGAACACCTCAAGGCTTCGAACTCAAATGGTCAAAGCGCCCAGTGACATGGCGCTTAAAACGTACATGATGGCCTCTGTCGATTATTATGCGACCCCGGAGGGGGTTCGCCGGGTGCGTTCATGTTTTGAGGGTATTGAATATAACGTGCATGCTTATCTTTGGGGGCTTGAGGCGTTTCATCCAACCTACGAACATCAGTGGGTCCCGCAAGTCCCAACGTTAGTGCTCAGCGCGAAACAAGACGCTATGACACCGTGGGATAGTTTTCAGGGAGAAGCTTTTGAGCGCGATCATATCATTCATCAATGTTTAGACAACGTGGGCCACTTTCCTTGGCTTGATGATCCAGATAAAGTTCAGTCCGCCTTGGATGATTTTGTGAACGTCCTTGAACATCACTCCAAAGGCGTTCAGCGCCACGGCCAAAAAGACGTTGGTTGACCACTTCGGTGATTTTGACTTTCAACGTGATCAAGCATGGCTTCAAAGGACTCAAACGATGCAGGGGTGTCGTGTATCGATTGGATGGACCATTCGATAGGGGTTTGAGACACGTTTTGTTTGTTCATTTGGTGGACGGTTTTCTTGAGTTCTTTTTCAAACTTCTTGAGCTGCTTTTCGTCGGCATTCGGGCATAAGGCATAAAAGACCCGTTGCTCGGTGCACGACAAGATATCTTTTGCACGACAGTTTTCACAAAGGGCATCTGCAAAACGTTTGATGGCTTCTTGGGCCGACTCTTTGTTCAGATCGTGTTCGATTTCTTTTAAATTCGTCATCGTGAACTTAAACAACGCCATGGGGTGATTCATGCGTTTGGCGGCGTCCAGGGTATGTCTTCCAATCCGTAAAAATCCACTCGCATTGGCAAAGTGAGTCAGTTCATCCAGGGTGTGTAAGTGGGCACGTCGGATTTCGCTTTCTACGGTCTTTGCTAAGTCGGCAAGTGCCTTTTCGTCTTCTTTGGTAAAGTCACGAGGTTCGGAGTCAATGATGCACAGCGTACCGACTTTTACCCCATCTTTGAAAGACAAGGGGTAGCCGGCATAAAAGCGAATGCTTGGGTCATCTTCCACCAGTGGGTTGGTTGCAAATCGAATGTCTTGCTTGGCGTTGGGCACAATCAAAGGATCATCGGTTAAAATGGTGTGGCCACAAAAAGAGATGTTACGAGGCGTCTCACTGACAGGTAGACCCTGGATGGATTTGAACCATTGTCTGTCTTCATCCACGATTGAGACCAGGGCAATGGGAACATCAAACAAGTGTTTTGCCAGGCGTGTGATTCGGTCATAGCGTTCTTCAGGTGGGGTATCCAGGAGCTCTATCGAGCGCAACATACGCAAGCGCTCGTATTCATTGTCTGGATGTTCAGGTTCAATCATGGTCTACCTCATTGACTATCAATGAGTGTATCGGCGGATTTACCCAACTGATAAGGTCAAGTTTGTGTTTTTCTTTCAGCTGGCAAAGCATTCAGTGTTGGGTTTATCTTCAACCAAAGTTTGGTCGCTCCAGCCACGCTCGCTGGCACCACTAAAAAATTAACAACAGGGATTGAGGTGATGAGAAGAGAGGCGGCGCCAAAACTATAAAAGACCCGTCGATTCTTTTTTGCATCCATTTTGGTTTGGTTAAAGCTGATATTCATCGATTCTTGGGGATAGTCGAGATATTCGATGGAAAGCATCCATGCACCAAACAAAAACACAGCCACAGAGGAGGCGAGCTGCAGCACTGGGATAAACATGCAAATGAAGGCAAAAATAAAGACGAGTGCCGCTCTGGGCAGATAGTACATCATTTTTTTTACTTGTCGCACCAGCGCTTCTTGGGTCATTTGAGCCATGCTCACGTTGGGTAAATCGATGCCATTGGCTTTTAGGATCTTTTCACACAAAAAGGCATTAAAGGGCGAGGCAATGATGCCGGTCAATAAGGTTGAAGCCGCGCCTAAAACAAACCACTGGATGACAAAGACTGCAATCACAGCAAGCCATACCAAAACGGCTTGAATGGGTTCAACGATGGGCGCTAAAAAAGACAACCAAGATGGTAGGCTAAACTCAAGGCCGGACAGGGCATGATGGGTGGCGATAAGCCCGTAGCTGTATAAGCCGACAAAAAGGATGAGATTGATCAAGATTGGGATGAGTGCGTATCGTCTAAACCCTTTGGAAAAGATCATTCGATAACCGTCCACCATGGTTCCAAATGCCTTAGGTTCCATACGCACGCCCCTCGATTCGGTGTTCGACAAACCATGACATCCAACGTTCGAGTGCGCCGTCCATCCATTGGTGTGGGGAGGTGAGGGGGTTTCCATACCAGGCGACATGACCACCCGTTTCCGTCATCAGGCAGTCAAAGTTGGGTGCCTCCATTTTATGCAAAAAGCGCTCGATGGTGATGAAGGGATCATCTTTGGCATAAAGCACAAAAGCGGGCACGGTAATCTTATCTAAAAATTGACCGGATGAGCATTGGGTATAATAATCAATGGCATCTTTGTAGCCTGTAAAAGGGGCAGTGTAGGCGTTATCAAATTCAAGCAATGACATGTGAGGGCACAAGTCGACATCTGGAATGTCTGGGAAATGAGCTTTGCGGGTGGCAACATCTTCAATTAAGGCCTCAACAAAATGACGCTCAAAAATTTGATTTTCTTGTTTGTGCAACAGAGCGGAGCAGGCATGCAAGTCAACCGGAGGGGAAACCGCGATGATGCTGTCTAAGTTGGCCGTTGGCGTCGCACCATCCTCACCAGCCATTTTTAAGGTGATGTTGCCCCCCAAAGAGAAACCACATTGCGTGACAGGGGAGCTCGGATAGCGAGAAAACAGCCAGCTTAAGATGAATCGAGTGTCTTCTGAGCGCCCTGAATGATAAGGATGGCGGGCAAGGCCTTGACCTGGACCACACCCTCGAAGGTTCACACGGACCACCAAATACCCTTGTCGATTCCAGATTTTAGTCATCCGTATCATGTATTTGGATTCGTGGGATCCGGTTAAGCCATGGACCAAGACAATGATCCTGTCCCCGGTGCGCCATGATTTGGGTCGATATTCAAAGACGACAAGCTTATCTTGATCGGGCAGGGTCAAAATATGCTTGGAGGTTTCTTTGACATCAAAATACGTTGGATAGATTTTGGTTAACATGGTCTGCAAGCGGCCTGAAGAAAAAACAGGCATGGGCTTAAAAGGTTGATAACCAATTTTGTCTAAAATCTGCTCACTCATAGAAAATCTGCGTCCGACTTATTGGCTCAATTATACCACAGGCATTTGGGTTCATCTGAGCCAATCATTTAGTAAGCAACTATTCCAATTATGGGCGGGTGGTTTAAGAAAGTCCGCCAAAACTCCAAGTTGAAATCTTCTTTGCATTTTTCAGAGATTTGAAGGGTTTTAAAATGAAACGATTCAAACCCTGCTTCTAAAAAGGCTTGCTCATAGGTTTCCAGGGTCAGATAGTAATTTTCAAGCTGGAAGGTAGTCCCATCGGGATTAAAAAAGGTATAGGTAATGGGGGAGCCCTCAATCCTTGGTTTATCAACCTCTTTTAAAAACCCATATTTTTTATATTTCTTATAAAACTCAGGCGCATTGCCTGGATTATCGTTAATCCCGATAAACTTGCCACCGGGTTTTAAATTGGCTTTGATCACTTTGGCAAATTGCACAAGCTCTTCACGAGTTTTGGCATGGGACAATAAATAAGATCCTAGGACCAAATCGAAGCCTCCCATGGCTTCCAAGCTGGCCACATCCGCAACTTTGTACTCCACAGGTAAGCCTACACCAGTGTGCTCTTTGGCTTGCTCAATGACAGACTCATTCATGTCCACCCCTAGCACATAGCTTGCCTTACGGTTAGCCGCTTCACGGGTGTAGACCCCATCACCGCACGCTAAGTCTAAAACGCGTTTTCCCACTAAAGAGCCGGCCATCCGAAACAGGGAAAATTTCTCAATGTAAATTCGATAGGGTAGATTTTTAGATTTTTGGTAGAGCTCGGTGATGTCGTTCATGAACTTGATGTTTCCTTTTTCTCGTTCTTTGGAGCACCCAACCTAACATCAGCAGTCCTAATCCATGAAGACCAAGGCTGTGCGGGGCATCAACTGCTATGGGGGACTCAACCAAGTTAAAGCCGATGGCATCAAAGGCCAATAAGTCGGTTTGCGTTAATCTTCCAACCTGACCGCTTGAGATGGTGGGCTGCATCAAACCGATGAATCCCGTATCGTCCCAATGACTGGCTTGGCGTCCATTCCCATTATAGCTGCCCGATGATAACTGGGCGAGCCGGGTTTCCCCGCCATCGATGGAAAAGAAAGGGTCCACATCACCCACGGCTAAATCCCTTAAGGTCTCGCCTTCAGCTAAGGATCTATCCGAAAAACGAAACAAATCTAAGACGCTGTAGATGTCTCGGTTTTCAAACGAGGAAAGCAGCCCAGTGGCTGGGCCATCGCCTGAGAAAAAATCCACATAATCCACACCACTGACGTAACCCAGCACGTGGCCAATTTCATGGGCAGCAATGCCAACAAAGTCAAAAAGGCCCGGATCAACCCCATCGCTTGGATCAAAATCGTAAGAAAAATTGGTGGAAAACTGGATTTCACCATCTCGAGCCGTGGAATCCAACAAATCTAGGGCTTTGAGGTTGGCGCGATTGACCGCCAATACGGCATTATTGCGAGTCCCATTATCATCGATAAAAGGGACCCCATCTGGTCCATTGGTCAAAAACGTCAACGTGTCTGAAATGGGTAGATTGGCGGCTACGGTGACATCCGTGTCGGTCGTAATATCATTAATAAGACTATCTCTGACGTTTTGGTAAGACGTTCCAATGTCAAAAGAGCGAGCTTGCCCTAAGATCCCAGGGCCCAAGTCTCTAAAGCCAATATCCACATAAACTTCAATGGGATCATCAAAGTGGGACTCCCAAAGCGAAGCGGCCTCATCAAACCCTTCCCAGGCCAATGAGCCAGGCTCAGCCCCCCCAATGTCATTAAAGATGATCTCTAACGCGTAAACGGGCTTTACAACCAGTATCCCGACAAGACATAAACCTTTGATTGCTTGATGCATAGTAAACCAGTAAATTAACTTAGCGCACCTTAATCTTAGAATGAAACCAGCGGTTTTCAAGAATAAGTTGGCGAACAAAAATCGACCCACTAGAATTAAAGATACGCAAAAAAGAGTGCACGTCATGAAAATAGTTTCAGTGGTCAAAGGGTTTGGGGTTTTAGTGGGTGGGTTGCTATTGATGAGCCTGGCTGGTGTCATCATTTTTTTAGCCACCTCAGATCCTAATCAGTATAAAGGGCAAATTGTTTCTAAATTAGACGCCGCCATTGAAGGTCAGGTCAACATTGCTGGCCCCATCGATTTTAAGTTATGGCCTTGGCCACGGATCCACGTCCAACAATTTAGCGTCTCACGCGTCACAGAAAAGGGCACGCCTTATAGCATTGCAGCCAAAGACTTGCAGCTAAATGTAGGCTTTAGCGTGTTGTTTAGCTCGGACTTTGCGATCAATGATCTGTTAGCTCAAGGGGTGACTTTGCAACTGGGTGATAATAAGCCATGGACCATTGATATGTTGAATGGTAATTTCAAAAGCACTTGCTGTGGTTTGAAAAGCTCAAAATTTATTCTCAAAGCAAAAGGTTCCACGTTCAAAGGTCATTTTGATTTGGATCTTGATAAGCCCCATTTCTTGGGAAAACTTAACGTTGACAAACTTGATGTGGGTTTATGGACCAGGGGCGAAAGCGCTTCCCAGACCCCGGCTTTTCCTTTTGGTTGGTTTGGAAAAGGGACCATTGATTTTCAGCTTGGTGTGGCAGAACTCATGCATCAAGGGAAGTCTTATCAAAACATAAAAACCCATGTGTTTTCAAAAGAGGGTAAAGTCCATCTAGATCCGATTCAAGTCACGAACAAAGAGGATAAGTTCAAAGGCTCAGCCCTCATTAATCCATTGAAGGACAACCAAGGCCAGATAACCCTTAAAGGATCTTATCAATCTAAAGCCGTGGACAAAGTTGCGATGGATCTTATCCTTGAGCCCAACAAAACAACGCCAAGTGTCTCAGGGTCCATTGAAATTGGGACAATCAAAGATAAGAGTTTGTCTAAAGTAGAGATGAGTGAGCGGCTAATCCCCAAATGGATTATCCCGTTTGAACTCATTGAGCAAAGACAGCTGGATGTAAGCCTAAGCATCAATGCGGTGGATAATAGGGCGCAAAACATTGTGGCCAATGTTCGTAGTGATGGCCGCACATTAAGACTTGAAGAGTTCAAAGCCCAAGTCCTTGGAGGCCAACTATCAGGCTCGGTTGCACTCACACCTCAATCGAAGACGGTTCGAGTTGATTTGAAAGCCGATGATTTACTGTTGAATCAAATTGTCAAACCTCAAAGCGGTAAAGCACCCGACGGTAAGTTGGACTTTATCTTGAAAGGCCAAGGACGAGGAGACGATTTGCAACAAGTGTTTGGGGCTTGGAATGGGCATGTGTTGACACATTTAAAAAAAGCTCGTTTGTACCATCGTCGTGTAGACAATGATTTTGGACAATTCTTCTTTGGCTTTTTGCAACCTAGGAAACAAAACAAACAAACCCCATTGGAATGTTTTGTCCTAAAAGCGCCCATATCCAATGGCGTCGTTCAGGCTCAAAATCGCATTGGTTTAGAGACTTCAGATTTAAACGTCATGGGCTCAGGCACCATCAATCTAAACAATGAGGCTTTAGACATTAATGTCGCCGTAACAGAAAAGCGAGGCATCGACCTCAAGTTGGGCGATTTTGACAAGTATGTCGTCATCAAAGGGACCTTAACCAAACCCAACATCAATTTTCGCCCCGATGGGGTCGTCAAAGAGGGTGTCTCCATCTTGGGGGCGATCGCGACGGGTGGACTAAGTCTGGTTGCTCAACAACTTATGTCAAGCATGGAGGGGAGTAGCCAGCCTTGCAAATCGGTCATGGAAAGCAAATAATAAATTTTGTGTATATACTCAAAAGGTCAGGCCGAACGGTCAGCCTAGGTCTACACTTTTAATTGAGGTGCCATTTTCCATCCATGTGGGCGCTATGACTGAGAAAGACCCGGAACAACAGAAAAGGGCGAAAAAAGAAGAACTTGCGGCTCAAGCTGAGCAAGAATCTCACCTTTCGTCCCTGCGCGATAAGTTCATCACCATGGAGCTTGCGCCAAGAGATCTTATCGAAGAGGAAGATGAGGGGATAAGCCCTGCCATTGACTTTGATGAGCAAGCCTACGAAGAAGAACTCAAGCATCGTCCCAAACCCGAGCCAGTTGTTGAGCCTGAGCCTGAACCTAAGCCACCCGTTTCCAAAGAAGAATTGGGTGCAGCTGGGTTTCTTCTCAGTGGTTCAATCCCTGTCGATTCAGATGACAAACACTCTGATCAAAGCGAAGCCCATGATGGGGGCTCTGAGCCTGTGCTGGAGTCGACTGCGGAGCAACCTGATGAGTCCGAGCCCTCTCAATCTTCGGAACCCACCGAACCGGCTCCACAGACCCATGCGCCTCAAACGCAAGCCCCAGAGGCTGATATAAGTGAATCAAGGGATGAATCCGTTGATTCCACCCCTAGCTCACCTGTCAGCCCATCGTCAGAACCTGAAGAGTCAGCAATCAATGAGTCAGCCGATAAAGAGTCATCAAACCCTGCTACGACTCAAGAGGACGATGACTCCGACAGCGGTGTCTTTTCTAAAGCAAAATCCTTGTTTGCAAACATTACGAAAAAAGACAAAAAAGAGTAACCTATGGTCTGGTAGTTTACTCATTAACTTAACCGTCTAACTTTAAGGTTCGTTTGCAGATGTCGACCCAGGCCCTATCGATTGTGTCTCAGCCAATCTCATTAAAGCGCATAGAGCGAATGGAAAAGAAGCTCTTTCATTACACCGTCAAAGGGATTCAAGAGTATCAAATGATTCAGCCCGGCGATAAGGTGCTGTGCTGCGTAAGTGGCGGTAAAGATTCACTAACCATGGCTTTGATGCTTAAAAAGCTCCAAGTTCGACAGCACCGAAAGTTTGAGCTTGTGATGTTTACGCTGGATCAGATGCAGCCAGGTTGGGACGATGGTAAGTTGAGGACCTTTTATGAATCTCATGACATGGATTATGTCATATTGCAAAAAAACACCTATAAAGTGGTTACTGATAAAATCCCAGAAGATAAAACCTACTGCAGCTTATGCTCAAGGTTGCGTCGCGGAAATATTTATCAATACGCAAGAGAGCATGGGTTCAATAAAATTGCGTTAGGCCATCACCGGGATGATTTAATCCACACCGTCATGATGTCGATGATGTTCAATGGACGAATTCAAAGCATGCCGCCCAAACTCTTATCGGATACGAAAGAGCACATTGTGATAAGACCTCTGTGCTTTGTCCAAGAGGCTGATATTGAACAATACTCAACCTGGAAGCAATTGCCCATCATTCCGTGCACGCTGTGTGGTTCTCAACCAAACCTGATGAGACAGCAAGTCAAAGACGCACTTAAGTCGTGGACGGCGATTAACCCTAAAATCCCATCAAACATGTTAAAATCATTACAAAGCGTGAATCCAAGTCATTTGATGGACAAAAGTCTTTGGGACTTTCATGGGCTCGAAGAACAACAAGCTAGAGGACAGCATGAGCAATCAAGATTATCTGATTGAGTCACCCACTCGTTTATCCAAGTCTCAACTATGGGATATTCAGAGAAATTATTTCAATCATCGAGGGGTGTCAGCATGGAAAAATGAGATCCCTTTTTACATATCCTCCAACGCCTTTATATGTGCTCGCTACGCTCAGCTCGTTGCCAACATGATTTTGGATATGCATGATGATAAAAAGCAAGGCCCAATCTATTTGGTTGAGACTGGCGCAGGCACGGGTAAGTTTAGCTTTTATTTTATCAAGGCTCTTTTAAAAGCTCTCAATGATTTAGACATGGGCTCTGTCGAGTTTAAGTACGTATTGACGGATGTGGCTCTTAAAAATCTGAATTTTTGCCGAGAGAACACAAGTTTTGATGAACTCGTTCGCTCCGGGCACCTTGATTTTGCTCAGTTGGATTGTTCGCGAGACAAAGATTTTAAGTTAGTGCTTGCAGATAAAGCGTTCTCTGAGATTCAAACCGACTATCCCGTGATTTACATATGCAATTATGTGTTTGATTGCATCGAGCAGGATGCTTTTACTTTCGAGGGTGGTTCGCTTCAGGAAGTCAAAGTAGAGCTTAAGTCGCGTTATCAAAGCTTTGATCGCGAAAAGCCTAAAAACCTTCGTGAGCTTAAAATGTATGGGACTTTTCATCCGATGGACACTCAGACCTATTATGAGGATGAAAAAGCCAATCGAGTTTTAGCCTCCTATCGGGATGAATTTCCTAACGATCAAGGCTATTTCTTGCTGCCTAAAGGCGCGTTTCATTTTATTGATTTATGTCGAAGCCACGGTAAAGAAGCCATTATGATCATAGGCGATAAAGGGATAGCCCAGTACGATCATCTGGGGAATTTAGACATGAAGTCCATTTACACCTTTGATGGTTGCTTTGCGTTTTCGCTTAACTTTGATGCCATTAAACGATACGTTGAGTGGGAGGGGGGTGACTCCTTGATGACCGATAACGCCAGCTCATTCAAAATATGTCTCTTTCATACCCAGGGCTCGTTTGAGGATATGCCGCAGACCGTTAATTATTTCAATAATGAGATTGAAAGCTTTGGAGCGGATGAGTTTTGCTTCATGACGGATGATTTTGCCGACAACCACAGTCGTTATAGCCTTCGCGGTATTTTATCCTTTTTGCGGATGAGCCATTATGATCCTGACGTGTATTTTCATGTTCACGACAGGCTCGCCTATGATTACCCCAAAATGACGCCTTCCATGGTCTCGGATTTGATGATCGTCCTTAAGAAAGTTGAAGACAATCTATACCATTATCAAACTTACAACGATGTCTTTTCATTGTTAGGTCGATTTTACATGGAGTTGGGGAACAAGGAAAAAGCACAAAGCCTATTCGAAGAAGGGTTAAAGCATTCCAATAATACGTATTTTGCTAATTTGTGCTTGGGTGATTTGTACTATGAGCGAGGCAATTCAGGAAAAGCCGTTGAGTATTACGAAAAAGCCATCAAGCAAAACCCAAAAGATACGTTCTTAAAAGACAAAATGCATCGTATTCAGGGAAGCCCCATTCCTCTGATAAAGCCACTGTTAAAAACCCTTTTCGTGCTTGGCGCTTGTATGGGCGTGCTTTACTTCGGTATTTTGGCTTAACCATTTGCCCCGTGATAAACGACGGGGCATCCCCTCATGCTCAATCGTATTTCTAACAAGCAGCCTTTTCAATCCAATAAGTGAATAAACGGTGTTTGAAAAAAGTTTATAATTGCCAACGCAAATGGTCCAAGTATTCGTGCTTGTGCATAAAGGTGTTATTGAATAACATACCCAACTTTGTTGGTTTTGAGATGACTTGATAACCATGTACAAGAACATTACTTTTTATACTCTTCTTTCTTTTTTCTATACCTCAGCATTATCCGCACATTACTGGTCTGACACCCAGCGTAAAGGGACTAATTTTTTTAACGAAACGGAAGTTCAAGAGCGCTTTGATAAAGCTAAGGCCTACGGCATTGAGTTTGTGAGGCTGTCTCCCGATAAGTGGCACTCAGATTCAAGAGATTTTTTGTTAGGCGATGTCGATGAGTTTAATAAAATAGATGATGCCGATCTGCAAAGATTGAGTGCTACTTTAGATATGGCTGAAAATGCCAATATGAAGGTCATCATCACGACATTAAGCTTACCTTGCTCAAGATGGTTGCAAAATAACGGTGGCAAAGATGATGTCAGGCTGTGGGAAAGTTATGAATGCTGGGATAAGGCCATTGACTATTGGTCGCAAATTGCCCTTCATCTTAAAAATCATCCTGCGGTTGTCGGGTATAACCTTTTGAATGAGCCGCATCCTGAGCGCGTGTTCACAAAACAAGAGTACAATGATATAGATTTTACGAATTGGCAGGATAAGGTACAAAACACACCAGCAGATTTAAATGCCTTTTACGAAAAACTGGCTCTAGCCATTAGAAAAGTTGATCCAGATACCCCCATCATTTTGGATACAGGCTTATACGCTACTCCCTGGGCGATTGAATATTTAAAACCCATCGATATGAATGGGATCTTATATTCATTTCATATGTATGAGCCTTTCAGCTATACAAATAAAAAGCTCAATCAACAACAATATGTGTATCCAGGCCTCATCACGTATAACAATCAAGAGCAATTTTGGGAGTTTGACGCTCTGAACGCTTTTTTTAGCAAAGTCACTCAATGGCAGGAAAAGCACAGCATCAGTTCTAGACAAATACTTGTTGGGGAGTTTGGGGTTAGCCGAAGAAGCCCTGGAGCGGAGCAATATTTGGCGGATTTAACCAACATATTCAATGAAAACGATTGGCACTGGGCTTTTTATTCATTCAGAGAAGATACTTGGGATGATATGGATTATGAGCTTGGCACCAAGAATGCTGGTTGGGCCTATTGGCAGGCCATTGAATCTCATAACTTGCCTCCCGAGTCTTCCTATAAACCGAATAACCCGTTGTTTGCTGTTTTATTGGAAGCGATGAAACCTTGAAATGAGCCGTTGATCTATTTAAGCCATACGGTGATGACATAGGCGGTGAGATTTGTTTGAGATTGCAAGGGCGGCTTACCCCCCATTTATGGTGGGTCATTAACAACGTTGCTCGAGCAAGGTTACTACCTAAAATACCAACCGGTAGCTTAGGTAGTTTTAGAAGCGATCAGCTAAACCATTAATAGTAAGTAATGGTTTCAAAAGTTTCGGCGTAAATAGGGTAATATTCGAAGATAGGGGTTTTGGTTTCATAGATTGTCGTTTCCCACAAACCTCTTACTTCGGTGGTTGTGTAGTCGTAACCGACGATGACTGCCTCCATACCGATGACTTCAACACCTGGCTTCAGAGCAAAGTCATAGATCACGCCAGCACCGGAAACTTCATTCGCTTGAGAAATGCTTAATTCACGCATGAAAAACCTCATTGATTTAGTTATTGTTATGTAAGAGTTTATACTTACTTGAATCGCAGCAAAGTAAACCAGTTTCTATTGAACTAATCAAGAAAATGATTTCAGATAAAAACTCTTAAAGTTTTCATAAGTTTTGTTTGCATCAAGTTATAAAAAACAATATCTCAAACAAAACCATACCCTCACCTTAATTCACAACCATTGAAGGGGCTTAAATGACCGTTCATCGGTTTTATGAAAAGTTAAACAACTCACTGCGGAGCAATATCACTGAAGTTGATATTTGGTGCATTGACGCGTAATATTTCAATATTCGTACTTGTTTCATCCTATGTTCAAAATTAGTACAACTTTAGGACCAGTTATGACTACTAAAAAAACGAATGTCACTCCAATTAACACAGCAAGTCATAAAGCTAAAACAGCTAGCCACGGCGGTAAGCGTGTTGGAGCGGGGCGTCCAAAGGGTACTGGTAAATACGGTGAGCCAACGACAGCTATTCGGGTACCGACGAAGTGGGTCGGTCCTATTCAGGCCTTGCTGAAACGGAAAAAAGAAGAGAAAGCTTCTGTGAATTTGTGCGAGGTTGAAACCATTTGGAGTCCTTCGCCGCAGTCTAAAACCGCCATCCCTATGTTTACCAATAAAGTTGCGGCCGGTTTTCCATCGCCTGCGGATGATCACATTGAGTCCAGCTTGGACTTAAATGAGTACTTAATCCAGCACCCAGCGGCTACTTTTTATCTAAGGGTGACTGGAGAGTCGATGTTGGGAGCCGGTATTCGTCCCGATGATATTCTCATCGTCGATAGAGCGGTTGAAGCGACTAATGGTAAGATTGTTATCGCTGCCTTAAATGGTGAGCTAACGGTGAAGCGACTTAAAAAGCAGGGTGATAAGGTGTATTTGATGCCGGCCAATGAGGCATTCAAGCCCATCGAAATAAAGCCTGAAATGGAGTTTCATATTTGGGGAGTTGTGACCTCTGTGATTCACCAATTTTAAGTCATCTGACTAGTGCGGCTAATTTCCCCCTTGTATTCATTTAAACCCCTCTTATAATGTCCCAAACATTATAAGAGGGGCATAAAATGACAATTGTTGTTAATCTAAATTCATTTTTTCATCTTCGTAACGCATCTCAAGTAAAAGAGAGCTTTGTAAAGCTTTGTGACGAATTCCCATCTCGTTACCGCTGCCCTTGCCCTAATTTTTTATCAAGCTCTTATAACCAAGCCTGGGTTGAAGCAAAGTATTTAAGGCATGGAGTTGTTCCAGGAACACTCATTCCTTCCTATAAGTCTAGCCACTCAAGTTCCTTGGATTTCTTAAGAGGCTTAGGTAATATTTTCGATTTCATCACAGAGGAAGGCCTTAAGCGAAGTAATCATTTTTTACATGACAAAAAAAGCAGCCCAAGTGTGTTCTACAGCACAAGCCCAGGGGTTGACTATCAAGCAGAGGACATCGAGCCACGGATCCAGCTTATGGAGCATGCTTGGAATAGCATGATTGATGTCACAGATAAAGATGTGAGCACATTCAGAAGCATTCTTGAATCCGGTGAAGATGTGACTATCTACTCTCATGCCAATGAGCTTCATGTGTTATCTGCTTTAAACCAACTCATGGCTAAATGTCCTGAATTCAAGCTCAGTTTAAATCCCTTTGAACGCACAAGTGAAGAAGATGGAGTCATGACATTGGGTAAAGGTGTCAAGCTAGTTGCATCCTGCTATGTAAAACATGATGAGATACCCATGAATACACCTAAGCTTTTGGCCTTTGCAGCAAGAAAACACCTGATGAATCCAAATGAATCAACGCTCATATCAAGTTTCGATGGCGATGCTGCGAATCTCTCATGGAAAGATTATAAGAAGCCATCAGAAAACCAAACCAAATTAAAGCTTAAATAAACCGAATAAAGCGCAGGACATAAAAAGGTCCTGCGTTTTTTTATTGGTTAAAGTAGTTCCTTTCCTTTTTTTTAAAAACGCACTTTCTTTAGATCATTTGATGAGAAGTGGTTTAGGCAAAAAACAGTATTAAACGAGTGTATGATATGTCTGTCTCAGGCCCCATAGTATTTGTGAATGAAGCCATTGATTGCATCAATGCTCGTATAGCCTATTGCAATGATATTTCCACCATCATGGAGGGGCAAACCAAAGAAGAGAATAATGAGTATTTTGCAGAAATTGCCCCCTCCTTATCTAGACTTTGCGTTGAGTCAGATACAAATTTCTTGTCGAAAGACTACAGTGCAGCCTTGAAAAAAGACTTAGATCTTTTAAGAGAGATGAAATACGATCTGGTTGCTATCAAGGTGGCCTTTGCCAACCCAACGTTTCCCTTTGAGTATGAAGCAAGGACAACAAAAAAGTACTGCGCAGAAAAGGAAAGAGAAAAATTTAAGAACGCTGAAACTTTGGCTATGCATCTTCATTGTTATTTAAAGTCGCAAAACGCTTATTATGAGGGGCACCAGCCAGTCAGTGATCATGCGTTGTATAAGATTTGGAAAAAGACTATTGATGAATTAAAAACTAAAAAGCAAAAAAAGGACTTTAAAAAAGAGACCAAGCATTACAAGTATGAATCAAAGATTTTATTTACCGAAAGCGATTTGTTTTATACGATTCAAAACCTGTTAGAAAGGTTTCTTCTTGAAGTAGAGCCTCTTTTTAAGCGAGTTAATGCCTCTATCAATATTGAATATGATTTAGAGTCAAATCAATGGTCATTGCAAACTAGGCTTACCAAAGGCCCTCACTATAAAAAATGTTATGCTTTGGCAAAAAAGCTGCTCGATAAGTATGGCAAGATTAAACGTCTCAACCCAGAGTTTGCTAAAGGGTTGGAAGAGGGTATGAACGAGGTAAAATACCATATTCGGATACTTGTAAAATCTGCGCAAAGGTTTATAAACCAAGTATCGCCTATGGTGCCAAGTTACGTCTTAGATGTATGGGCGTTCACAGTGTTTCTTGACGGGGTTTTAGAAACCATAACCCTTAAAAACGATGAATTCGATGTTCTTTTAGCAGCCCAAAAAGCTCAATCTAATAAACTCCACCAAACATCTAATAAAGCAGTTGAGCCCAATGCAACTCGGTCTGCCACGAAAGATCACAAGGAGCCATTTGAGTCTTCTATTTTAAGTGAGCCGGTTCCTCCAGCTGTCGAGGATGATCCCAGAGAGCTTTTGAATCAAATCATTAAACACTTTCCAGTCAAAGAAAAATCAAAAAAGGCTCCAAAAGCGACAAAGGATGACCCTATTGCCATTAAAGAGTCAAAAACCAAAAAACAAGATGATAATGACTCTATGGCTTTGGACCAATCGGACTGCGCCCTATTAAGAAAAGCAGATACGGTTAAAATAAAACTTACTGAGGCTTGTGCCTCGTTCAATACCACTTGTTTAGAGGGTGAAGAGCAAAGCATACAAACGCGACCAAAGCCTGTTTTGACAAGCTCGCCCAGTCAAGCCATTTACTCGTCTCAAAAGAGTCAAACGAGTCATGACAAAGACAACGATTATGATGAAATACGTCAAAAGTTGAGTAAGAATAAAGACAAGTTTGCTAAGCTGTTTTCGAAAAACATCAGTAAAGCGTTTACCTTACGTGAATTGACAAAGTTTGTAATAGATGCAGGGGGCACGGTTGATGGATCGAAAGCAGGGTCTCGTATTAAGATTACCTTGAAGTCACATCGATTAGACATGGTGTCAACCGTGCGTCAGACCATCCATGCCACTCATGCAAAGGGTTTGAAGTCTGAAAAACATGCTTCTTCTACTACGGTTAAACTTATACGCGGTATGTTTGAAAAAGCTGGGATCACCTCAGCCATCCTTTGGCCACCGTGCTCTGAAAACGTCCTTGACGTACAAAAACATAAGCGAAAATGAAAAGCAAAAGGTACCAAAGATTTCATTTCCACCTATCCCTATCTCCAATATGATTCTTATTTTCAGGCAGCCAGCTATGACGATTTCCTCTGAGATCTTTTTGTTCGATGACATCATGCCAACAACAGAGTCTTCATGCTGAATAAAAAACTAGCAGATGCACGCTAATGATTTGAACGACTCAGGTAATTCAACCTAAGTTAATCGTTAGTCTATGTGACATCCATCTGGGGATAAGCCCTTTGGTCTTCTTTAGCTCGCGCTCTATTATTTAATATGAGATTTTATCGACAACGTATTTTAAGCCCAATGATGTCCATGAAGATTGCAGGTTACCTCAAAGGTATTTCAAGTTTTGTCACGCAAATGGCAGGGATTGAATTTATCTGTGGTTCAGCGGTTGTGGCTCGTACTTGGGGCTTTTATTTCACTCGTACCATCACACGCATGGTGCTTAACCCACCTGAGCAGGCTGATTATACTTTCGTGGATAGCTTTTTGACTGAAAAACATGATGAGATCATGCTTTCAGGCATCATCAATGTGGTGATGCAATGGTGCGCAACGGTGGGGTTAAGACATGGCCTTGGGGCCTCGGCCATACTTGGCGCCATACGTTCTGTGGTTGCCAATCTTTTCAACAAAAACATCCATGAAGCCGAACTAAATATCGATGTTAATGAGCTTATGAGTGCCAGTTTAAAAGGGGCGCTTAAAGGCGGATGCTTGTGTATCTCTATAAATGGCCTGTCTGATTACGTCATTGATTTTGATGACGACCCAACCGCGTGCTCTCAAACATCCTTAATACTGGGCGGCATTGCTGGAGAAATTCTCTACGATTGCATCATCAAAGCGTTCAATAAGGCACAAAGCCCGAGTGAAAGTTCGAGCTTAGCATTGGATGACGAGGATAGGGCCTCTCTTTTAAAAAGAGACTAGGTCATATTTTTCTTTCTAAGTTTAAGGGCCTTAGCTTTTCTCATGCGCATGTTAATCAACTCAACACACACCGCATAAAACATCGCAAAATAAATGTACCCTTTCGGGATATGCATATGAAAACCCTCGCCAATTAAAGCCACGCCAATGAGGATTAAAAAGCTAAGTGCAAGCATTTTCATGGTGGGATGATCGTCAATAAATTCCATGATGGATTTTGAGGCAAACATCATGACAATGATGGAGATTATCACCGCGCAAATCATGACGCCTGTGATTACCGAATCAAAAGAAAAGACAATATCAATCAGGGCGATTTGGATGAGCACAGATGTCCACGTCGACTTCGATACACTCGAGGCTTCGGCTTGCCCCTCTAATGCATGATGGATTTCTTTTGTCGATTTGGTAATAAGAAATAAACCACCCCCCAGTAAGATGACATCACGTCCGGTCAAGGCAAAGTCACCCACCTCAACTAGGGTGGCCGTCAAACCCATAATCCAGGTTATGAATACCAATAAGAGAATCCGAGTCCCCATGGCCAAAGAGAGGCCCACAATGCGAGCCTTGTCTTGTTGCTCTTTGGGTAATTTACTAACCAAGATACTGATGAAAATAATGTTGTCGATCCCCAGCACGATTTCAAGGGCTGTGAGTGTCACTAGGGCTAACCAAGCTTCGGGTAAGAAAATCCATTCCATGTGAATCGCTGCAGTGCTAATGATTTATAATAAAGAATGTAGTCTGTCATATTTATAGGTCAATGCCTACAACGCTGTGTGTATGTACACACCCTAAGGGTTCGTAAGTATCATAAGTGAATTAAGGTCTCATTAAATGAGTCGTGAAAAAGCTGCGTTCTCAAAATTAGTCAACGAGCACACCGGGATGCTTTACCGATACGCCTACTGGCTGTCAGGTGACGCTCACGTGGCTCAAGATTTAGTCCAAGAAACCTTTCTTAGGGCTTGGCGCGGCATCGACAAATTACAAAAACCCGAAGCCATCAAAAGTTGGCTCATTACTATTTTGCGTCGCGAAAATGCTCGTCGTTTTGAACGAAAACGTTTAAAACAAGTTGACAGAGATGTTGATACCATTGAGAATCCTGTCGCGTTTGACAAAATAGATAACAGCGCGGAAGCGTTTGTATTGCGCCAAGCGTTGGAAAAGATTACGGATGAGTACCGCGAGCCTTTGCTGTTGCAAATTCTTTGTGGGTATTCATGTAAGGAAATAGGCAGTATGCTCGATCTAACTCCTGAGGCTGTGATGACTCGGTTGTATCGGGCGCGTAAACAACTTCGAGAAATCATGGTCGAAGATGATGATGACTACGATGGGCCCAAGCCTAAGAGGAAAAAACCATGAATTGCGATGAGTATCAACGCACAAAGATGTCAGATCCGGACTTTGAGGATGCTGACGTTAAAGCGCATGAACAATCTTGTCGGATCTGTCAAGAATTTACGGCAGAGCTTGTGGTGCTTGATACAAGTCTTATTGACGCTATGCAGGTCCCCGTACCAGCCTCACTCCACGATCACCTTGAAGATACTCCACTGGTAAAACGAAAACAGGGGATGATGACCATCGGGTACGCCGCGATGGCATCTCTTTTAACGCTTTTCGCTATTTATTTTTTTACTACCGTTCAGTCCCCACCTCCATTATCCAACGTGCTTTTAACCCATATTGAAAAAGAGCCCTTTGCTCTGACAACCGTGATGGATTATCAACCAGCTGATGTCAAAGCGACCTTTGCCAGCGTTGGTGTGGATGCCAATCAACCAATTGAAGATGTGCGTTTCATCAAGCGGTGCTTTATTAAAGGGGAGCTTGTCGCTCATATGGTCATTGAGGGTGAAAAAGGGCCTGTGACCGTCTTTGTGATGCCCAACGTCAAAGCCCGTAACGTCATGGACTTCAAAGGTGAGCAACTTCAAGGGAAGTTGGTTCCCATATCGACAAAGCACTCCATGGCCGTGATTGGGTATCTTGGAGAACCCCTACAAGCGATTTTAGAACGTTATCGTGACAAATTTACCTTTATTTAAAGACAGATATACAGATGACTCTCAAGTTATTGATTTTTCTTGTCATCCTTAAAAAATAGACATTCCATGCAATCTTTTCTCTCATGAGGTGGTCGAAAAAGAAAAGGAGGGTGTGTCTATGAAGCGTTTATCTACACTGGTTGTTCTTTGTCTGGGCATTGGTATGGCTTCGTCTGCGGTTGCAGATAAAATGTTCAAAGGGTTTCCTGGTCGCGGTGGGGCGGACGATTTTCCTAGTCGTACCCTTGACTGTGGTGGGACCTATCATCATAACGGACAAATGTTCATCAAAAAGTGCTACCCCGTTTATGAAAGCGATCAAAAACCTCAATCGAATCATCCCAGCAACAGCAGTATCTTAAGAGATAGAAATTAATTGCTTGAGTAAGTTTTGTTTTTGACTTGATTGGCACGATGGTTGAAATGCGCTAGGATCCTGTCACCGCTGTGAAAAGGAACCCGCATGTCAACTTCCAGTCCACGTCCTTCTGACTATTCATTTCGATTTAAAGATTGTTTACTTGGTGCTCAAACTTTGTTCATCGCCATCGGTGCGTTGGTACTTGTTCCATTACTGACAGGCATGGATCCGGCTGTTGCACTCTTTACCGCCGGTACAGGCACACTTTTATTTCAATGGCTAACCAAAGGACAAATTCCTGCCTTTTTAGGCTCTTCGTTTGCGTTTGTCCCAGCAACCATTTACGGGATTGACACCTGGGGTTTACCTGCGACCTTAAGTGGCTTATCCGTTGGCGGCTTATTTTATTTGTTGGTTGCTTTAGTGATTCGAGTCAAAGGTCAAGGGGTGATAGAGCGACTACTCCCTCCCATCGTCACAGGCCCGGTCATCATTTGCATCGGACTCATCTTAGCGCCTGTGTCAATTAATATGGCGATGGGCAAGACTTCCGATGGCTCAATGCAATTGTTTGATGAAGGACCGGCCTTGGTGGTGGCTTTCACGGCTCTGTGTGCTTGCATGTTAACTCGATTGTTTGCAAAAGGACGATTGCGTTTAGTCCCCATTTTGGTCGGAGTGTGTGCAGGCTTTGCCGTATCGTTTGTGTTTGATATGGTTGATTTTACCGGTTTTCATGAGAGCAGTTGGTTGCGTGTGCCTGAGTTTGTTCGCCCTGAATGGAATCTGCACGCCGTGATTTTAATCCTGCCGATTGCGATTATCTCAGCCATTGAGCACATTGGTGACATTGCAGCCATTGGTGCGGTGACCAAACGTAACTATTTTCAATACCCGGGTGTGCACCGTTCACTCAGTGGCGATGGGCTCGCTACCTGTTGGGCCTCTTTTCTGGGTGGCCCCCCCAACACAACCTACTCAGAAGTCACCGCGGGTGTGGCTTTGACTAAAATCTACAACCCAGGGGTGATGACTTGGTCATGCATCACAGCCATCATTCTGGCGTTCATGGGCAAACTAGGGGCGGTCCTACAGGCCATCCCTACGCCAGTGATGGGGGGCATTTTGGTTTTATTGTTCGGCGCCATTGCCGTCACAGGCATGAGTATATTAGTCGAGTCCAAGCAAGATTTAATGAACCCTCGCTCAATGACCATCGCAGGGATCATTCTTATCATTCCTCTGGGTGGCTTAAGTGTGGGTTACGGTGATTTTGCTTTAAACGGCATTGGGCTTGGCGGCATCGCCGGGGTCGTATTGAACCTGGTGTTGCCCCAAGACTTAGGCAGGACTGCGCTTAACTGATCAAGCTTATCGCACTGATAAAAGCGTTAAAGAAAAACATGACTGGCGGGATGAGCACTTTTTGCAAAAATCCCGCGAGCATGAGGCCCACCAATAAGAAAAAGCCATAAGGCTCAAATCGGTTGTAAGCGATATAGGCTCTTGTTGGTAACACGCTCGAGACAATGCGAGAGCCATCGAGGGGGGGGATCGGAAAGAGATTTAATATCCCAAGCAGAAGGTTAATCAAAATGCCCGCTTGTCCCATGTAAACTAGGGCAATGCCAGCTTCAAGCCCTCTGTCTGCGACAATGACCCCTAGCCACGTCACAAGGGCCCATCCAACGGCCATCAAGAAGTTTGAAATTGGGCCAGCTGCGGCCACGATGGCCATGTCTCGTTTCGGGTTAAACAAATTACGTTGATTAACAGGCACCGGTTTGGCCCAACCAAACACAAAGCCTGTGGTCACCAATAGTAAGAGTGGCACGACGATGGTGCCAACAAGGTCGATATGAACCAATGGGTTTAGGGTTAGTCTGCCCTGTTGATAGGCGGTGTTGTCTCCGTATTTTTTTGCCACCCAACCATGGGCAACCTCGTGGACAGTGATCCCAAAGATAACGGGCAAAGCCCAAACAGCAATCAGTTGAATCGTGGTTAATTGTTCCATTAGCGGACCTTTTCGTAAATGCGAGTGGTGCAAAAGCCCCAGCTCATTAAATCATGCTCGTGATAGATGCATTGGTAAGCATCATCATTCAGCTCAAGGGTGGTCAATATTAATTTGGTGCCGATTTTGAGCTTCGATAATTTGGGTTTTAAGTGGTCCCACAGCGGCCCTTTAAAAGCCGTCGCGTTGGCCATAATAACGTCGTATTGACTTAGATCTTGTTCTAAAAAGTCGCCATGGATAAACGATGCTTTGCACAGGTAGGTTGGCTTGGCTTCTCGTTTCAGCTTAACGTAAGTATCCAGTTTATGGGTGGCCAACTCATAAAGCGGAGGCACCAATTCTATCCCCGTTGAGGGGGTCTTATACAAGTGCTCAACCATCAGCACAGAGCGTCCGGCCCCAGAACCCAAATCACAAAAATGAAGACCTGATTTAAAGTCCATGGCTTTCAGTAGTTTGGAAAGGGTGATTAAGTCCATTTCGCCATACAAGAAGTGATCGGCATGCAAATGGTTGGCCTCTCGATGGGTTTTAGCAATACGAAATGGATTCACATCCATGTAAAGCCCATCGATTAATTCTACCCCTTTTTTGATATGATGGGATGACTTTTGGTTGTTCAACCATCGAGCTAAGGCCTTTCGACCAAAGAAAGGACGAACTTTTTGAGCCAAAAGCCAGGGAATAAATATGAACGCTAATGCAACGAAAAAAATGAGTAGATATAACGTATTCGTTTGAAAGAACTCAAGCATTGGTTTTATCGATTGCTAACTCGTTAGTTATCAATCATAGCATGGTCCGCCTAAGGAGTCGTTATGTACAGCACAGTATTGTTTGCAAGTGATTTAACTGAGCAAAGCTCAATCATTGGTGAAAAAGCCAAGAGTTTGGCCAACATGCATGGAGCCGCGTTGCACTGCGTTCATGTGGTAGAACCCGTTGGGGCTTACGGCGGTGGCCTTTATTATCTTGGCGATCTCAACGAAGAGATTAAAAACCAAGCCACAACCGGTCTCAATAACATGGCGATGCGCTTAGGGGTGGATTCGGATAAAGTGCATTTGATTCAAGGCCACACCAAAGATGAAATTCTAGAGTTAGCTACGTCCATCAAAGCCGACTTGATTGTTCTTGGCACCCACGGGGCCAAGGGCTTTGCCGCGCTTTTAGGCTCTACCGCCTCAAGTGTCCTCAATGGTGCTAAGTGTGACGTCCTGACGGTGCCGCTGACCGACTAACCAAACGTGGATATAGGGACTCCCAGAGCGTCCAGCAGTTTATGGAATGCTCTGGCTCGCCCTTTGCCTTTACCGCTTTTTAAAAAGACGGTCACATAGCTTCGAAGCACGAAGTGATATTCAGGGCGGATGAGGATGTCCATGATTTTGCGCGCGCGTTTGACGTCACGCGTTTTGGTAAAGTTGCATGCCTGGAACAGCACAGCCCCTAACAGGGATGCTTTGGCTTTGCGACGCTTAGGGTTCATGTCATCAAACCCACGCATGCAATTTTCAAGGGCTCGATCTTTGTCCCATTCTTTCCAGACCACGTAAAACTTCATCACCTCTCGGATGGTTTGCTTGACCGTCGCTTGCGTTGGCTCATCGTGAGTTAACAACATAAAGAGCATGGTAGGGACCGAGGCCTCCACATTGGCCCAAGAACAGTTCCCAGTAATTTGATGGCGAATGGGGATTTTGACCATGGGGCGAAGCGCAAGACGCAAGGGCAGTCCTTGCTCGATTTCAGCTCTGGATTTTTTGTCGTAGAGTAGATATTTGTAAAAATCAAAATCAAAGGCTTGAAGCTGCTTTGACCGATGAATCACAATCGGGGCGGTCATTTTAGAGACGCCGCGATCGCATTTGGCAAACATGTTTTTGTGTTTGGCAAAGGTGATGGCATGCCCTTCAAAAGAGACGGGCAATAAAAGAAGTTCATGATTTAAACGCGCTCTGATTTCATCAAGATGCTGTTCAACATCGATGTTATAGTGCTTGTATTTGCGAAGCTCAAATGCGTTGTTCATCATCGATGAAATGAGATTAAGCTCTTGAGTGGGAAGGGCTAGACGATTGGCCACAAAGCTGTTTTTAAACTGCTCTAAGGATTCTCGGATAAGACCCACCGTAAACTCAAGAAAAAAGCCTTCCAAGTCGATGGGTAAAAAGACCCCGTCGGGATTCACGATATCGGATAAGCCTTGAAGTTCAAAGCGGTGGCCGATGAGCTTTGCGTTGATGTAGTCTTGCGCAAAGTTCATATCCGCCCCATGACTCAGTAACAGATTTTTTAAATCACCTTTATTGCGCAAGATGGGGTTGAATAAAGCCGGTTGGCCATGGGAGGTATAACTGTTTGGGCTTGCCTTATAATCAAGAAGCGCCTGAGTAAGCTCGTAATTATTATTATCGATGGCCCAGTGCAAGGCGGTTTGTCCTGAGATGTCGACCGCATCCACTTGAGCGCCATGTTGTAAAAGCAGCATGGCGATTTTGGGTTTGTTGCAAAGCGCAGCTTGAATAAGAGGGGTGAAGCCATATTCATCGATGTAATTGATGTTCATGCCACTTTCAATGGCCGCAATGGCCTTAGCATCTTTGTCGTTAATGATGTCATCTGAAAGTGACATAGCAACCTAATCCTTGTGCTCGGGTGAAGGCAGCAAAGCTGCCTTGATTACATCCCTTGTGGGCGAGGAGAGAATCGTTTCTCAAATTTGGGGGCAATTTTAGGGGCCATTCTCTTCTTGAATTCATTTCGAGCTTGGTTATCAGAACTTTGCCTATCAGCAGCAAAAGTAGGAAGTATGCCATCGTTATCCGGACTTTGATCCCTATTAGAACGGATGTTGTCTAATCTCGATCTGGCGCCTTCAGCATTTAATTTTTTATGCTCTTTAAAGGATGAACTTGTTGGCCTGTTTTCTTGCTCCAACTGTCGATTCATGTTCATATCCACGCTTGGTCGCAAGCTTGGTCTCTGCTGGGCACGCACGTCATCAAGAAGTCCCTCAGCGATTTCAAGATCAAAATCTGACTGAGAGTCGTCAATGACGAGATTGTGTTTTCTAGCAAACGATTCAGTGGATGATGCTATAAAATTCTTTAGTGGTGTCTTGATGTCTAAATTTGGGTTTTCATTTTTTTTTTGTATTAATTCGTATGCTTTGTCGGCGATTTGGCCTAAAAAAGCTTCAAACCCTTTGAAAGTTTGGGGTACTGGCATGGCGATACCTCTTAAATAAAATTTTTCTGACTCTAATGTACCACAATATGGGGGTTAACACTACGCATTCAAGGGGCGTATCACCACCATTCGTCTGTTTATCCTTTTGATTTATATAAGTATTTATTATTATGTAGGCGAGGCTTAACTCCACAGCCTTACCCTATGTATAGACCACACTAAAGTCATACAAATAACCATACTATTGCTGGTTTTGTTGTAACTGCAATAAAAATCAGCCACTATTATTTCGTCAAGGATGACAAGAGAAGGTACCGTGCTCGACATAAATTTTGAAAATGCGCTTAACAGAAACTCTCAATATGTAGAAATTTCTTATCGTAAGCTAAAAAGACCCAGCTTTTTATCCTTGATTCGTTCGTTTAATGGGCTACTCCAAGGCTTTGATGGCTATGAGTTGTTGACCGCTCCCAGAGCCCCTAAGACTCGTGCTGAGTTATTCCTTTCGGTTGAGATGAGAAAGTTATTAGGGATGTTCCAAACAGGCTTAGAGGAATACCTCGTTGAGCACGATTTGAGACGCTCGGATGTTTTAAATATCGAGTGCGTTCAAATGTTTGTGCAAGGGAATGAAAAAAAGGCCTATAAACCAGCGCTTTTCTTTGTGGTCGATATTTTCGATGAGTTTGAAAGCTCTTGTTCTGACGATGACTCAGTGTCTTCTCAAAACCCTCGACCAACCCATGAGATCCATATGTGTTTGACTCGAGATCATGTGTTTATCATGGACAGTATGATGTGGACGCTCGCTTGCGAGCTCTACCTTCAACAAAGTAACGACTATTCGCTTTTGTATCCCCATACATTAAAAGATGACAGCATCGATGCGACCATGCTCAAAAGAGGCATGGATGCCATGTTCAAACATCATGGCCAAGCCTACGTGGAAGATGTGGCCAGCGTTATTCACGCGTTTATTGACAAACCAACCTCTAACAAAGGTCATACTTATTATTCCATGGATGCGATCATCGGCCAATATGGCCCCTTTCTAAATGATCTTATCAAAGAGCCTGGGCGAGAGTCTGGCCGTCTTGGTCGTCGTGATGCCGTCGTCCAAGGCTCGAGCACGCACTTAGGCCTTGATAAGGGCAAAGAAGAAAAGTCATTGCAACCAACGTCCCATCCAAAAACTATTCTTGTGCGCCAAGCCAAAGCCCGTGATGATGAGGCTCGTTTAGTGTATGAACTGTCAGAATCAATGTCTGATATATTCCCTTTGTCGTCTACGTCATCCTTATCCAGTCAGAGCTGGGGGGCCTTTGAAGTCGAACAGACCCCCAAAACAGGATTTAAAACAGCAACCTTAGCTCAATTCAATCACATAAATGAAGGTATGGCGGGCATGGAGCAACTGCATCCAAGAGATCAGCAACCGCAAGATGGGGCAGAAGAGCTAAACCAAAGCTTGGGCCAGATTGTAGAATTTGGAGAAAAACAACCCGCAGACAAGCCAGCAGTTCTTACCGGATTGTATAATTTGGCTCAACCAGGACATATTAGCTCAAGGTCTGGCTCGTATGTTCGAGGACAACAATCTCTCAAAGACGTTGGCGTTAGGCCCTCTGGTGGGCTTCATTCAGTCGTTCAACCTTTGGAAGGTGTAGGTGAGGTATCTTCAGTGGTGGGGAGTGGCGCCTACGTTGCTCAATCCGGATCAATGAGTTTGAGTCAACAGGCTAGTCACAGTATGAGAGCAGAAGGGGGCTCAAATGTTCCACCTCCCTCTGATAGCGCTTTATCTTTGCAAAGACAGGCACAAGGCGTTTATTTTCAACAGGCTCGCCAAGACCAAGCAAGTCCACGAATGATATCTCAAGAAGTGTCTTCTCCAGTGGGGGTCCCAGCTGGTAGACTAGGACGCTATGCAAGAACTAATCGTGGATGCCATGGTTGCACCATACTCTAAACCCAGGAGGGGCTCAATGAAGCGACTTTCTACTCTAGTCATGTTCGGGATAAGTTTATTTACGTTGGTGGCCTGTCAGCCTGAATCTGAAGTCGAAATGGCCGGCTCTACGGCCACAGAGGTTGAGCAAACTCGAAATGAGAATCAGGTGGTGACCGATTTAGACGTCAAGGTCGAACGTGCTGGCGATGAAGTAAGGGTCAACCAAATGTCTGATGTCAATGCTGATGATGACCTCGTTTTGCCCAAAGAATAAGGCCATGGGATGTCATGGAGTATGTTGACGAATTTATTCTATTAGCGCTGCTCAACTGGTTGGGTGCGGCCGCGCCTGGCCCTGATTTTATCTTAGTTGCTCAGTCCTCTTTGAACCATGGGGCCAAGCATGGCTGCATGACGGCGCTTGGCATCGCCACAGGTGTGCTATTTCACGTAAGCTACTGTTTGTTAGGCATTGGGTTCATCATAGCCCAGTCAGTCTTCATCTTTAATCTCATCAAATATTTGGGTGCGGCTTTTTTAATTTACCTTGGCGTCAAAGCTTTAATCGCCAAACAAGGCCCCTCTTGGTTATCTTCGGTTGAGAAAAGCACTGATACAGCGCGAACGGCTTGGGAAGGGTATCGGCGTGGTGTTTTGGTTAATGTACTTAATCCCAAATGTGCATTATTCTTCTTGAGCGTGTTTACTCAAGTGATTGATCCAGGCATGCCCATTTGGGTTCAGTGGTCTTTGGGGCTTGAGTGTGTTTTGATCGGCTTAATTTGGTTTTGCTTTTTAAGCTTGGTATTAAACCTTGAAACCACGAGAAGTGTGCTATCCAAGGCGCAAACATGGATAGAAAAGATTATGGGCACCGCCTTGGTCGCCCTTGGGTTGAAAATCGCCACCATTGCACAGTAAGGAACAAGGATGACAATCATCGATTTTACACCAATACCTGCCGCATTAGGTGGGGCTTTGATTGGCTTATCCGCCACGTTTATTTTACTTTACCTTGGTCGTATCGCTGGCATTTCTGGCATGATTTCACAATCGATGGCCGTTAAATCATTTGAAAAGTGGCGTCTGGTTTTTTTGATGGGGTTGATGTTAGGTGGGTTTTCAGGGTTTTATGCCAATCTTGGGCCTCGCGCACTGAGCATCAATGAGCCACTGCCCATGGTGGCTTTTTCAGGGTTGTTGGTTGGGTTTGGCGCGGTCTTAGGCTCGGGCTGTACCTCTGGGCATGGGATATGTGGTGTCGCTCGCTTATCAGTACGATCCATCGTTGCCACGGTATTGTTCATGGGGGCCGCCATGATGACTGTGTATCGCTTGGGAGTCTAAGATGAGCCGATTCATTGCCTTATTTTCCGGTTGGCTGTTTGGCTTAGGATTAAGCGTTGCCTCGATGCTCAACCCCCAAAAAGTACAAAATTTTTTGAACATTACTGGGGAGTGGGATCCCTCTCTGGCTCTGACCATGGGGGTCGCCCTTATCGTAACCGCAACAGGGGTGCATTTATCCAAACAAATCGACAAACCTTTTTATTTTGAACGCTTTGAGTTTCCTATTAAAAAACACATTGATGCTCGCCTTATCCTAGGGGCGACTATTTTTGGGGTCGGTTGGGGCCTTGTCGGTTATTGTCCGGGCCCTGCCATTGCCTCAATCGTGTATGGCATGCCACAAACTGGCGTGTTTGTGGCCTCCATGCTGATTGGCATGTACCTTGCCAAGAAAATTTAAGGTCGATGTCGACTTTTAGATTTGTCTTTAGCTCTTGTACTACCAGACCCCCTGCCTCTATCGAGGCTCATGGCTGCTAAACGTCTTTGCGCCTCAAACGAGGGAAGTGGTAAGCCTTGTGTCTCAGGTGGCCTTGGTGTGTTTTGAGGAGTGCCTGTTCCCCTTGGAAGGCTCACCAATAAAGCGGGATCCAAAGGCGCCAATTGTGTTCGATATCCTGGTTTCGTTTGCGTCCTTCGTGCTCTTTCAAACAAAGGGGTATTCGGATCTGGGGTAACGCGTGTGCCGTGTTGGACCCCGTCAGCCTCTTGGTTGGCTCGTAAATTGATCACTTCTTGTTTTAACCGAAGTAACTCTTTATCTTTTGAAAGCAGTTGCCCTTCAAGCAATTGATTGCGTGCTCGAGCTTGCTGAAGCTGTTCAATGACTCTTCGATTTTGAGCCCCCAGCTCGTTTAATTCATCATCACGAATATCTTGCGCTCGTCTAGGTCTTATCTCGGCATACGGATCGACATGGGTAGGCCTGTCCCCAAGTCGACTGCTCGGTCTGGTGTGATACGGAGGTGCAGAGCCAGTTTCACGACTCGCTTCAAATTCATACACACTAGGCAATTTTCCTGGCCCAGGATGACTGGTGACTCGTCTTGTGTTTCTTCCTAAGGCCCGTTGGTATACTGAAGTAGGGGCCTCTCCACGGGCTTGGCCTAAACCTCTGAAGGCCCCTTGGAATACTGATGAAGGGTGCTCTCCACGGGCTTGGCCTAAACCCCTGGTGGTGGGTTCTAAGCGTTGTTGCTTATCCTCGGTGACTTCAGCTAAAGCGGGGAGGTGAAATGAGGCTCTCTCTCGCCTTAAACGTCTTTGGCTCGGTGTGGGTGGCCGCTTTTGTCCATCTTTTGGCATTAATTTATCTCTCAAAAAACACCCATACTAATGCATACAAGACAAGCATGGCTAGAGGCTTATCAAGAAACCAAACCATTGATTGAAAATAGACTAAGTTTGATGGGCTCGTTTAGTTATGGTTAGGCCTTAAAAAGAAGGGGATGATTCATCCCCTTCTTCTTGCAAGGTGTTTTAATCTTGAGGCTGTCCTCTGGGGTGGGGTAGGTTGATATTTTGGATCACGCAAGGCCGGATCCGCAGAGACTACTGAGGTGTTTCGTTTTCGGGTGCTACCCATATGACGGGATAAATCTCTAGTGCCTTGTGAGTAACCAGGCGTATATCGAGAGGATTTTACCTTACCCCAACCTCTTTTTTCTTCTAAAGCACTAACTTGTGCTTCAAAGCTCTCTAGCATTTTTTCTCGCTCTTCAAAGCTCAGCCGATCTTTTGTTTCAGCGCTACTTCTAGGTCTGGGATCGGATGAGGCATGATGCTCTAGGTCCATGGCTTGAAACTTTGCTTTAAGAGAGCGCAATTCAGATTCTCTTTCTGATGAAGCCCTTCTTCTGGCGATATCCTCAGAAGTAGGTGGAACCGCAGCTCTTCTTTGTGGCGCATAGACGCCTACAGCGCGATGAAAGCTCGACGTTCTATCAAGCTTGTCTAGTTTTCTATCAAACTGTTCTAGTTTTTGCTCCAATTCTACCACTCTTCCCAAATACGTTGAGTATTCAACACAGTAATAGTCACCCCGTTCACGCTCTCCTTTGATCTGATTTAGAAGGTCTTGATTGGTTTTCTTAAGAGCTTCAATTTCTTGTTGAGCTTTGAGAAGCGCTTTTTGAGTCTTATTATGATCTTGCTTTTCTTTTTTTAGTTGTTTTTTTACTTTTTTATATTTTTCTTTCAACTCTCTTAAGGCGTTGGCATGCTTGGTGGGATCTGTTTGGGCAAGGCTTGGATCAAGGATTTGCTGGCGTGCGATGGGGGAGCGCACTACTCGAGCTTGGGGCTCATCAGCTTGGTGCCCATCTTCAACTAAGGTTAAAGTAATGGATGGGAGATGCGCACTCGATTCTCTTTGCGATGTTGAGCTTGGCTCTGTTTCAGTGGTGTCAGGGGTGTCTGGTCTGTGCGACATCACTGGAGGCAAGGCTGGGTCATCGTAGGTGGATGCGTGATCACCAAGCATTAAACTGATTTCGCCGTCCAATGCTTCATTTGACGCCTCAACCAAAGGTTCTAAACTTGGTTGATATTTTCCCTCGGATTTCAATGATCTTCGAGAACTTCGGCGCACTAACTGTCGCAACCTATGCGTTTTGGACTTTGGCGCCAGCGGTGGTTTATCGCCTGTAATCTCGGTGGTTGTTTTTTTGCCGTCTCTGGTCACAGTGATTGACTGTGTTCTTGGTGTAGGCTCTGATCTTGAACTATTTGGCATTTGAGGACTTTATACGTAAAAATAACCGTGCATACTACATGAGTTCATCTTCGTAATGCCAACTTAATTTAATTTGAGTTCTCTATTGGTTTTGCATGCGAGCATTCTGAATGGCCATAAATCTGAGGATGTCGCCGCTTTCATCGGCGGGAAGCTCTAAGATTTTCTCATACAGCGCGATGGTCATTTCACACACGCGATCTTTATTGATCCTTGGGCTTTGCGGGTTACTTAAAATCGTAATGGCATCTTGATTGACTTGGGTGAGGTTGACATAAATGGTGCTTAGATTCTCACTTACCTTTTCGACATTCGGGATGGCCCCAGGGTTTTCATACGAGGATCGAACCACTTCCGTTAAGGCGGTCATGTCTTCTTGCAAAGTTTCTTGACTGACGTATTTGGAAATATCCAATGGCTGGTTTTTAGGGTATATAAATCGATAACATAAACCATACCCGCGTTCGTTTAACGCCTGCATTTCTTTTAACGTGACGCGAACGTAGGCAACCATGGCCTCATTCGATGTTAAAGGAATGCGTGAAATCAATACCTGGTCAAGATAGCTTCGAACGCGAGCTTTGAGCACCATCACGTCTTCTTCATTTTTCACCGCGATGTCAATGTCGTCTTTGATTTTATGAAACAACGCGGGATCATGTTCTTTTATGACCTGATAAAAAGGGATCCCATGCATAATCTCATCGGTCTTGAGCTCTTTGTTAGGGGAGACTAAACCAGCTAGGGCGATGATTGATACACCAATCGTTAAAATGGCTAGAATGCGTTTTGCGCTGGGAATCGCTAAGAACTGGTTTTTTTTCATGGGTACTGCTCATCGATGAAAAAACCAGATTATCAAGGATGTATGCTTGTTGATATTGGACTTTGGTCTACTGGGATTATGCCCTTTACAGCATGGTCAAAGCATATCGAGAGCTGATCCCGACCAGCAACCCAAATAAGTGCCCCTCGAAAGAGACTTTTTCATCGGTTGGGAAAATGCTGAACAAAATGCCACCAAAATAGTAAAGCGCCACTAAGCATAAAGCGATGGTGGTGAAGGTCGGGGATTGATAGGCCGTGGCCAGTACATACCCGAAATAGCCAGCAATCACCCCAGATGCGCCGATGTGGTTCCCCCTGCGCCCAAAGCCCCAGACTAGGATGCCTTGGAAAAATGCGATAAAGACGGTGATGAAGGCAAATACTTGCAGACCGTCTCCAAGAATGAATAGGCCGAGGATAAACAAGGGGATGGTGTTGAAAAACAAATGATTGAAATTGCCGTGAAGAAAAGGCGAAAAAGCGATGCCAATAAGCCCTAATGGGGTTCGAGGAATGATCCCTAGACGATTGAATGGTGCACCAAGGAACCAGTTGATGATGTTAAACGCCCACAAACATGCGATGACCCCTAACCAAAGGCCGATGTGTTGCTGACTTTGGCTGAGAAAAAGATCAAGTTCGTAACTTAATTGGCTCAACATAATAGAATCACTCGTTTTTCAAATATCCTAACAAAGCTGACTCAACCTGAAAAGCATTCTCCATTTTTAACCAGTAAGTAGGTCGACGAATGGTTGTTGACAAATATTCAAAGGCGCAACCAAGTGCCGATAGTGAAGTCATAAGGGAGTACTCCGAGAAGGACATTACCTAATTACCTGAGCTTACATCTAGCTCAGGAAGAGAAGCTCAAAGAGGGTTAATCATGGCATCACAATTGAATTTGGACCAAATCAAAGTTCAACCACAAGCTCAAAATAAGGATGTGGCTGAATTATTAATGGGCAACGATCACGTTCAGATTAAAATGGGTGATCATTTTGTGCAAGAAGATGGCCAAATGACAGCCCCTCAAAATTTGGATGGACTCTCTTCGATACAAAATTCACAGTCACACACTGAGAATCAGTCAGCGCACTTTGATTCATCCATCAGTGCTTTTGACAACTTAACTAGCTCCCAAATCAACACTGAGGGACAGACCAGTCCGTTGAGTGGTGAAGCTTCTCAACGTGGGATTGAAGTTGAGCTTCGACAAGGCGAGCTCAATCAGGATCCTCAAGATGCAGTTGAAGTAAACGCTCAAACACTGTCTCAAGATGGCTTTAATTCAAGCCAGCCTGCGGTTGAACAAAACCTCAATCAAAGCCAATCTCCTCAATTTGAATCCACCGAGCCTGGTCAGCCAGAATCATTAAGCGAGCAACCTTCAGTCGGTTTTACCGAGGGTGAATTCAATCAATTAAAATCCGAACAAGCCAATGCTTCGAATGAGGCCGTCACGCAAAAGGCGGATCAAGTCAATGCTGACTCTAGCCAATCGCAGAGTGTTGATACCACACCGACGAACACGATGGTTGGTACAGATGGGCGAGATCGTATCGAAGGCACAGAGGCGAATGACGAAGTACGAGCCGGAGATGGTCATGATCGCGTCTACGGTAATGATGGCCACGATACTATCTACGGAGAACAAGGCAACGACCGCTTGTACGGCAATGAAGGTCAAGATACCCTCGATGGTGGCCAAGGCAATGACCGCCTATACGGTGGCGATGATAATGACACACTCAGAGGGGGGGATGGTAATGATCGCCTTCAAGGGGATGCTGGCAACGATACGCTGATGGGTGAAGATGGCCGTGACCACTTAAGCGGTGGTGAAGGTCAAGATACCCTCGATGGCGGCGCAGGCAATGATCGCCTATATGGTGGTGATGGCAATGACACTATGATGGGTGGCGAAGGGAATGATCGCCTAGACGGCGGCGATGGCAATGACACCATGATGGGCGGCGAAGGGAATGATCGTCTAGTCGGCGGCGATGGCAATGACACCATGATGGGTGGCGAAGGGAATGATCGCCTAGTCGGCGGTGATGGTACTGACACCATGATGGGCGGCGAAGGGAATGATCGCCTAGTCGGCGGTGATGGCAATGACACCATGATGGGTGGTGACGGTAATGATAGCCTTCAAGGCGATGCCGGTGAAGATATTCTTATGGGTGGAGACGGAAATGATCGCATGAGTGGTGGTCAAGGAAACGATACCCTTTATGGTGATGCTGGGAATGATCGCATGCATGGGGGCGATGGCAATGACTCCATGGAAGGCGGATCTGGCAATGACAGGCTTTGGGGTCAAGATGGTAATGACACCATGTCCGGCGGCGCTGGCAATGACAGACTCAATGGAGGGGCCGGCGATGACAACATGGAAGGGGGAGAGGGCCGTGATGTGCTTCAAGGCGGAGACGGCAACGATACACTATCAGGAGGTGATGATGATGATCGCCTCAGCGGTGGCCTTGGCAATGACACCTTATTAGGTGGCATGGGAATGGATGCCATTGCCGGAGGCATTGGTGCAGATATTTTAGATGGCGGCGAAGGCGATGACAGATTAAGCGGCCAAGACGGTAACGATACGATGATGGGGGGTGCCGGTAACGATAGACTTTCAGGGGGTTCTGGCAACGATGCCATGTATGGTGGTGTTGGCAATGACCGTATGAATGGTGGCTCCGGTAACGACACTCTTGATGGTGGCGCTGGTGATGACCGTATGAACGCAGGCACGGGAGATGACATCATGTTCGGTGGCGCCGGGAATGACCGAATGTCAGGCCATCACGGCAACGACACTCTTGATGGTGGCGCTGGTGATGACCGTCTCGGCGGTGGCCAGGGCGATGACACCTTAATGGGCGGTGAAGGAAACGACCGGCTCAGCGGCGGTCAAGGTGATGATACGCTCATGGGCGGAGAGGGGGATGATCGTCTCCACGGTGGCCATGGTGATGACACTATGATGGGTGGTTTAGGTGATGATCGCATGATAGGTGGTGCAGGTAACGATGAGTTTATCTTTAGCGCTAACTCGGGTCATGACTTTGTTCATGGTGGCGGAGGCGATTGGACCGACTCCATCAGTCTGGGTTTCAATGTGACAGATGTCACTCAAAACAATGAACATAGTTGGACCATCCATACCCAAGAGGGCAACATTGAGATGACCGCCAATCAAAACTTCGATTTAGCGACCCAATTATTCGATGGTGCTGCTCGAGGTTCTTTGACCTTCGAAGATGGCTCGACCATGGACTTCACGCATATTGAGTCCATCAATTGGGACAGCCCAGGCGGATAAACGAATACCAACCTAGGGGCCGCACCATGCGGCCTTTTTTTTGCCCGAGTACTGAAAACAATACATGTTGTTAGCATAATAACTGTGTAGTAGGATGAGTCATGACTTAAGCGTATGCTTCGAGGTAGGTCGTGATGAAAACTCTTTTTACAGCCCTTATATTATGCATGACGATGCCAGTGATGGCAGACATTAAACTCTACGTTTGCGTACAAGATGGCATGACCATCATGCAAGACAAACCCATTGAATCTTGTCAGGACATGCACGTTTATGAGTACGATGCCGCCAAACAAACCACGTCGGTAGAGCCTCTTCGAAAGGGGGAGGTCAAAGCCTTGCAAGAGCTTGATAGGATGCAAGAAGCACGCATCAAGCGCTATGAAAACGTGGATGAGCGGGTCGGGGATTCATTGTTTTTGCGAGAACGTGATCGCGTGTTTGACCAATGTTTATTCTTTAGGGGGGCGATTGAAACCACATTAATTGACATCGATCGTAGACCCGTGGATTCATTGTTTGTTCGACAAGCATCGCGCTCTTTAGTTCGTGATCACTCCCAGTACATCTATTATTGCGGCCAGGCTTACCCAGGCTTAGAGGACTTCATTGAGGCGCTCGACTCTCGCATTTAATTTTCTCCATGTCGTTTTTCACCCCATCTAGGTACCCTAGATGGGTTTTTTTGCGCTCATCGGATATCTGATCTCACTAATCAGAATTCACTAGAACGTGGTCAATTTGAATGTTAACTTAGTACATCCATAACCAATCAGTGAATATGCATGTTAACTGCTTATAATGCTCTTTTTGATGGCAATAAGTCTCTGAGTATCGATCCTGAACTCAAAGATGAGTATGAAGTGATTGTAAAGCAAGCTTATGAGGTTCGTGGACTGATTGTTGCGATTCAACAAGGTGGGAGCCTGTCCTCACTTTTGAATGAAAAAGCTGTGGTAGACGCGCTCTTGGGTATGGATAAGGCCACTTTAAACCAGTGTCATGAGATCTTCAAATGGGCCATCAAGCATAACCACAAAAAAGCCGTTCAAACCATGTTGGACTCTCCTGTTTTTGGAGCGTACCTCAATTACAAAAACGTCCCAAGCCACCTTTATGCTCTTGCGATTGAGTGCAAACACTATCAAATCGCCACTTTACTTGTAGGCTTACCATCGTTTGTTAAGACGCTCACAACCAGTCTTGACCCTAAACTAAACCATTTGGTCGAAAATAAAGTTACACCGGTGATAAAAGCGCTCTGTCATGCCTTTTTATCGTCAGATAGACCTCAAGGGCACCGACCAATCCGTTTCCTTGTTAAGACCGTTTTGGAAAAGGCTGTCCGCTCTAATTTTTATCAGGCGCTTAATTGCGTGTTGGATATTCCAGCTTACGCTCAAGTAATGGCCGATGATGTTCAGCGGTATATAAGCCTATGTGAAGAAAAACATGCCTTAGGTGCGTTAGTCGTCATAAAAACTCACCCAGCAGTTCAGCGTCTTTTGGGAGAAGACGAGGAGCTAACTCCAGAGGTCATTGCGAGCCGATTAGAAGCTACGACCCTGAATCCAGCCTCAGGGCGCATCTATGTGGCAGGTTATTTTCTTAATTCGCATGATTTCATAGAAATGACGGAAGATTTACCTAATTTGAGGGCTATGGCTGATACTTTAATGCGTGAAGGTTGTGCGTTTGCAGAGTTTTTGCTTCAAACCACGCAGATATTCAAAACCATAAAAAAAGAAAAACAGGAAGTTGATGTCTCGATTGAACCTCCCCCTGAATTACAGCTTCACATCGCTTCTTTTTTGCCAATGTTTAAGCATTACCCGAGGACTTTTGACAATCTTCTTAACAAGCATCACAACGGCGTTGCTAAGGTTATGCAAGCAAGAAAAGAGGCCGTGCTAGATGGGCCAAGCCAACGTTGATTTGCCTAGAAATACGCATTTATCGGAAATCTCTTGTGATGTGAGCGACTAACCGGTATGCTTAATGGGTGTAACATATCTAAATTCAAACCCCTTTATGATTAGCGTACAAAAGATAATATTAGGCATCACTTTGGCTGCACCTATTGGGCCTGTCAGTGTTGAAATGATCAAACGTGGTCTGCGCCATGGGTTTTGGTCTGCCTTCAATATTCGTCTGGGTGGGGCGATTGGTAACACCATTTGCCTTATTGGCGCGTTCTTTGGGCTCTCCGCCTTGCAATCTCAGCAATGGCTCTTATTGTCCCTAGGGCTCGCTGGTAGCGCTTTGCTTTGCTATATGGGCGTGACGACCATCATCAAAGGCTTCAAAAAAATCCACATTAATTTAGACGAGACTGACTCTGTAAAGGGCAATGCCTTTTATCAAAGTCTAGGGCTTGGCTTTATGTTGGCGGTCTTTAATCCGGTTGGGATCGTCTTTTGGTTATCCATATTCGCTAACTCAGTGGAACCTGGAACCTCAGTGAGTGTGAGCCATTTTCTTCTCAATCTCCAAATCATTTTGGGCGTTTTGTTGTGGGGGGCGCTTTTAAGCCTTGTCTGCGATATGACAGGACGAGTGATCAATCCTCGTTTGCTTAAGTGGATTACGGTCGGCTCTGGGCTTGTGCTTTGCTATTTTGGGATCACTTATGGGCTCAAGTTATTGGCCTTTTGACATCCATGTCACGGTTAAACCATTAACGGGCAGCATTAATACGCTGTTTCTCTCTTAGAGCTTCAAACAAGATCGAATACTGATTGTTTGGACTCCAGGCATACCACCCATCAAACCCTGAATCTTTCACGGCTTTAATTTGAGCATTAATGTAATTGATGCGCTCTGAACGAGACAACTTATAGCGATAGTTGTAAAGCTCAATGTAGGTAATCACATTAAAAGGGACTTTGTTGCCAAATTGTTGCTTTAATGCCGTTAGGGAGTTATTTACTGTTCTATAGGGCGTTTTTGCATGCTGTCTGAAGGGCTCGTAATGCGATGGGTAAGTCATTGGACAGATTGTATCGACATGCCCGGCAAAGACTTTTAGGTTTTGGCCTATGCGCTTTGAAGGGTAATGAAGCGTTTCGCCAAAGACATCGATCTGAAGCGGTACATCGTACTTGGCCACTCGTTTTTTAAAAAATTGAATGACTTTTAAAACATCTTGAGCGTTTTGATTGAGAGGGCGTTGCTTGGTGTTATATCGGATATAATCAAGCTGAATTTCATCGGCCCCTAAGTCAATCGCCTTTTTCACTAAGGTCCAACGCTGCTCCCATATCGCTTTGTTGTGCATTTGAGCACGGTTAGCTCCATTAGGGAAAATAACAATCCTGGCCACAAACTTTAACCCTGAGTCTTTGATCCGGCGAATGTTATTCGCATAGGTTGGGCCGGCTCGTGTCAAATCAACGACAAAGGTATTAATGCCTACTGCTTTGGATTGTTTAATAAGGCTGGATATCCTGCCAGGGTTTTCAGCGGTGGCCTGGCTTATGTAAATCCCTTTGTTGGCGGCCATCACGGAAAAAGAACACACGAACAAAAGGGCAAACCCTAAAAAGAGTGGTTTTATGGATCGACCTATCATAGGTAAACTCCTAACTAATTTATAATCTTTGTTAGGAGTACACCTTCATAAGAAAAGTTCGTGGGTTATCGACGGTTGTCTTGATAGCTTTAAGTCAATGAATTAGTCTTTACTCATACCCTCAACCATTTTAAAGACGCCATGGCAGCTACTGGTCCGTACTCACACGATGATGCCCTCGTCCATGTTACTTCCTGTTGGGACGACACGTTTCGATTGCTAAAAAAATCGGTGATTGGCATTTTAAAGTCATACATAGACAAAAACAAAGAGGTTGAGTCGTCTTGGTGCGAGCAGGCTAAAACCATGAAAAGTGCCTTATACGAAAAAAACTACCAAAGGGATCGTGTGGGTTTTTACGATTTATGCGATTGGGTCGAGAAAGAGCTTACCCAGTTTGTCGCAACCGGTTCATGGGCAGCAAGTTATCTTCCTGGTGCGAGTTTGGTCATGGGGGCTTTGGGGATTGGGTCTTCATTAAAACAACAAATAGAGCAAATCCTAGCGATTTACAAAGCTCGAGTCATCGACCGAAATTTTGTTCTCCATGATCTGAGTGAGGGCAAAGTGGCACTGCTAAGCCAAGGTGTCTATGGAAAGAAGTTGAGCTCAAAAACTGCTTGGGACTTCATATCGAGCGACTCAAAAAGATTGATATCAGATCTCTTTAATGCCGGTGAATTTGAGGAGTTTTTGAATACATACCACCCTTTGTGCCCCCTAAGTGCAACAGATGAAGCTAGCTTTGAATCGTTAAAAGAACATCTTGAGGCAGGGGGAAGTTGTTCTCAGCGACCTAAGTATCGATAGGAGATAAGATATGGCAAACATGGAAAGTTTCGGTCAAGCATCAAGTGAACAATCGGATGATGTGGGAACCATTGAAAGTTTCGGTCAAGCATTAAGTGAGCAACCGGATGATGTGGTAACCATGACCCTTGGTCAGATTACACAGAAAATACAAAACCTTCTAAAAGGCATACTAGAAGAGTCAGAGCCTCTTTGCAAGCAAGTAATTAGCATTTCAAATGGTATGAATGATTATCGGTTGCATGGTGAGGAAGGAGCCGGCGTAAGCGGTGCTCTTTCAGCGGATGAGCCAAGGATACCAACCAAAGAAGCGTTTATAAGTTTTGTTAAGCAATATTCGTTAAAAAAAGTAAAAATTAATCGCGACCTACATACAGCCGACCACTACATCGCTCAACTTCGAGGGGTTATTGACAAACAAAAAAAGGGAGAGGTTAAATCACAACTCGAACAACTCTATGACAATCAAGTAACCATTCGAACGATGCTGGAGAAAAATCTTGCCACCACCGATGATAGTGTTGTAAGTTTTTGCTCCTTTTATGACGTAAGTCAAGAACAGATTGAATTAGATGCCATTGAGCCGCCTTCGTCTGAAGATAATCCTTCATCAGGGCGCGGTTGTAAACCCGGAAAATGTGTGATTCTTTAAGGCTGGGAAGTTCTCATGGAAATCAAAAAAATCCAGGAAAGGGTGCTAGAAGTTAAGTCGATTATGCTCAACAACATCGACAAATTACTTCTTAGGGGCGAAAAGCTTGAGCAGTTAAAAGATAAAACGGAAGATCTTGAAGATGAGAGTCGACTGTTTGCGGAAAATGCCCACCTGCTGCATAAAAAAGCTAAAAATCGTTATCTAGCTTTGACGTTTATAATCATCGGTGGATCTTTAGGGGCGATGGTAGCACTCGTCATGGGGTATGGACTCCTTGCGGTCACCTGCGCCATGATATTAGGCGGTCTTGCTGGGTACTTAGTCAATGCACTACGTAACGTGATCGAAGATACGTTTTTTCGCCAAGATTTTCTTGCGAATTCATTACTTGGACCTACTTCATCCGAGCATAAAAAAAAGAATAACCAATTACAATCACGCTATGATACGTTCACGCCTTTATTTGAGCATGCAAATGAAGGCGCTTTGGGGTTGCTAGATGAGGTTAAACCTGGGGTAGGAACCGCAATCAAGATTGCATCGCATTTGCGTTGATGGTGTTCAAGTTCAAAGCGGATAGTGTAAACTAACGTTTTGCTATCACTGGATCAAGTTAAATGCCAAAAAATCAAGACCAAGAGCATAATGTAGAGGACCAACTCCTTGCAGTCACTCGTGATTTTTTGGACTCACTTGGGAAGAAAAAAGCCTTAGCCATTTTGACCTTAGACTCTGATTTAAGTAAGCATCTTGGCATCGATAGTTTAGGCCGTGTTGAACTTTTTCATCAGATTGAGGAAAGTTTTCAAGTTTATTTGCCAGAGCATCTTCTTGTTCAAGCCCAATCGTTAGCGGACATCGCCTATGAGCTTAATCACAGTGACTTAACCAAGTCGTTGACCTTGCAGGCAGTTGAGCATACTCAAGGTCATGCTGTTTATGATCCAGCTCAAGCGAGTTCTCTTGTTGATGTATTGATCAACCGGGGCATCAAAGAGCCGAGTCGAATTCATATTTATTTTCAAGACGAACAAGGTCAAGAACACCCCATCACTTATGGGCAACTGCTCAGTGAGGCCACAAAAGTGGCGGCGGGCCTAAAAGAGCGCGGTATGATGCCAGGTGATACCGTTGCGATTATGTTGCCGACCTGTCCTGACTTTTTTTATACCTTTATGGGGGCATTGTTGGCAGGGGTGATAGCGGTCCCCATTTATCCGCCTTTAAGGCCTGATAAAATCGAAGAGTACGCCTTGCGCGAGTCGGTCATTCTAAAGAATGCGCAAGTGCGCATGATGGTGACTTTTGATCGTGCCGAAAAGCTTGCCTCGTTGTTGAAAGTCTTTATTCCCACGCTGATGCATGTGCTTACAGTAGATGAGCTTAAATGGGATACGAAGAAAGTGCCTTCCACAGGGGTTAAACATGAAACAGCGGCGTTCATTCAATACACCAGTGGGTCAACTTCAGATCCAAAAGGGGTGCTTTTGAATCACGCCAACCTGTTGGCTAATGTTCGTGCCATCATCAACGTCATTGATTTAAAGCCTAGTGACGTTGGGGTAAGCTGGTTACCCCTTTATCATGACATGGGCTTGATTGGTGTTTGGCTAACAAGCTTTTATAACGCCAATCCGGTTGTCATCATGTCCCCATTGACGTTTTTAACGCGCCCGGAGCGTTGGCTGTGGGCCATTCATTATCATCAAGGCACGGTATCGGCGGCTCCCAATTTCGCTTACGAATTATGCATCAAGAAAATCAATCCGGTTAACATTGAAGGCTTAGATTTATCGTCTTGGCGTTTGACCTTTAATGGGGCTGAGGCGATTAACCCTAGAACCCTTGCGGGTTTTTACGATACCTTTAAAGCCTATGGGCTCAAAAAGACGGTCCTTTATCCCGCTTATGGGTTGGCAGAAAGCTCCGTTGCCTTAGTACTTCCAGAGCCTGGCGTCGAACCCATCATTGATGCGGTTGATAAAGATGAGCTTGAGACCAAACAAGTGGCCAAGCAAGCGACGTCAAAAACAGCTCATGTGCAAAAGTTTGTCTCAGTAGGGCGTCCAATCCCTAATCATGAGGTAAAAATTGTGGATGAACAGGGCAATGAGGTGGGTGAACGCATGGTGGGTCGACTGGTTTTCCAAGGGCCTTCTCGCATGCAAGGGTATTATCGAAACCCTGATGCGACCCTTAAGGCCATGGTTGGAGACTACTTAGACAGTGGTGATTACGCTTATCGTGTGGGCAAAGACATATACATTACGGGTCGACGAAAAGACATCATCATTAAAGCGGGTCGCAATTTTTACCCTGAAGAAATTGAGCAAATTGTCTCGGATGTGCCTGGGACGCGAAAGGGTTGCATCGTCGCCTTTGGCAGTGTTGATCGAAAGTGGTCAACAGAAAAGTTAGTCATTGTTGCCGAAACCAAAGACGATACCAACAAAGAGAGCATCATCCAAGAGATTACCTCGAGGGTCGATAATGCTTTAGGGATCCCACCCGACGAAGTTGTGCTTATCAAACCTGGCACCATTCCTAAAACCTCCTCGGGTAAACTTCAGCGCTCTCGCTGCAAGCTCTATTACGAGCGGCGTACCCTGAAAAAAAGTCGCCTTCCTGTTCCTTTGCAAGTGGCCAAGCTGGGCTTAAAAGCACTTTGGACCAAAGGGGTAAAAGCACTGACGTTATTGGCAAGAGTGGTGTATTCGGTTTATGTGTTTACGTTGGCGTGGTCTATCATCATATTGTCGTGGTTATTGATGTTTTTTATGCCAGCTAAAGTGGCAAGAAGCTATGCGAAAAAAGCCTCCAAAGCCTCATTATTTATTTTAGGCATGCCAGTTGAGACTTCGTTTGAATCCCCAATGGACTTGAGTAAACCTTGTGTTTTTGTCGCCAATCACGCCAGTTACATCGACGCCATTGTCATGCTGGCGCTGCTTCCAACCAATGTGTCTATGGTGGGTAAAAAAGAGCTTCGCTCGTGGCCTTTTGTCTCAACGATCGCTAAAAAATTAAAGATGTTAAGCGTGGATAGACAAGACTTTTCAAAAAACTTGAGTGATTCGCATAAAATATCAGAGTATGTTCGAAAGGGACAATCGTTGATGATTTTTCCGGAGGGCACGTTTACCTCAAAACCTGGGTTGTTAAGTTTTAAATTAGGGGCCTTTAAAGTCGCGGTCGATACCCAAACCCCAGTTTGTCCCGTGGCCATCAAAGGCTCTCGTCGTATCTTTACGGGCACCTCGATGTTGTTACATCCAGGTGTTGTACGCGTCACCTTTTGCAGTAAACTAAAACCGTCGAGTCACGACTTTAAGGAGGTGGCAGCGCTTTCATTGAAGGCCAAAGAAGCAATTTCCGAGCATTGTGGTGAGTCGATACTAGACACATAAACCATAAGGAAATGATGATGAGAGAAATGGCTAACAATGAAACTCAAATGGTGTCAGGGGGCTCTTGCACCTTTCAATCAGTGGTGGTTGGCTCCTTAGTTGGGGGGACGTTTGGCTTAGGCTGGACGCTATGGAACTTCACGTACCCCAGCATCAGTGCAGACGCAGGTCTCGGTGGGATTCTTGGTAAAACCGTAGGCGGTTTCGTTGGCTCGGCGGCTGTTGGCGGCGCTCTTGGTTACGGCTTAAACGCGCTTTTAGACGAATCTTAAGGGCATCCTGGGCCCGAAAGGGCCCAAGGCTCCATCTTTTACAAGCTAACCAACTCATATTTGGTCACTTTTCTTGTCACCTTTTAGGCCCATCGGTATAGTGCGACTAAGTTAATCCACTTAGAGGCGACCATGATTAAACGACTCAATGCCTATCTTGATCAATCTTTCCCCATGACCCACAAATTAGTAGCAAGTTTATTCTTTTTTGCAGGGGCATCCCTTGGCTTGTCTGCGCTGGCATACTTCGGGGTTACCAGTGTTGTACCGACGTTGATGGCTATCTCTTTAGGTGGGGTCATCGCTGGCTCGTATGCGTTTCCGAAGTTCTTGGATGTGTTGTTTGGCCGCACCGAGGCTAGCGTGGACATCCATTCTAAGGGTAAAGTATTTAAGGCCGTTACGTCTTCTCATATGCCTGGTATTTTATCGGCTTTTGGCATACAGGCCCCTTGTAAAGACACCATCCAAACCCTCATGAGAAAAATCGATCTTCAGTACGGATTAGAAATAGCTAAAGGCTACTATGGCACGGTAGAGACCGGGAATCACATGCTTGATATCGTCGAAAAAGCGATCTTAACAAAGCCGGCTCTCTTTTATTCTCATGAAATCACCAAAATTCCGGCAGCACGCGAACAGTTGTTGCGTGATGAACCTTTTGAAGAGGGCATCAGTAGAGCTGTGGCGCAGGCGTTTGACATCCCATTGACCGAGGAAGAGCTCTTTCAAGCCGATCTTAACCCAATCAGACCAACGAGATAGACCTTGTGTTAGCCAGTGTCTACACCCACCTGGGCCCTTACTTTAGCGTCAAGGTAAAGAACATTAAAACGGTGGCCGGTGTGGTGGCGATTTTAGTCACCTCGCTCATGATCACTTCTTTTGATGTGGCGCTCAACGAGGGGTTTGAGGCACTGCTTGACTTGTTGGGCTCGCAAGCTCTGACTTACAGTGCGTTGTACACGAATCTATTGAGCTTGACGACATCCCTGATGGTGTTAGTCAGTGCCTATGTGTTCCAAGAGGTGTGTCAAAACTGGTTAACCGATGTGCTCACTCATCGATTAACCAAGGATACCCTGGAAAAATGGATAAAAGACGATGGCTATTATGGGATAAAGTTATTATCCGCTCACACCCCTGAGCCACTCAACGGGGCGAATGTGATTGCCAACGACATTCGCCAGCTTGTGTCCACCACCGTCTATTTATTTTCTGATTTTTCGACCAAAGCCATGATGTTTGCCACGTCGGCACGTTATTTGTGGTTGCAGACTACCATGGTGTCTTTTGAAATGGCGGGCCTTAGTCTAGCCTTACCATTCATGCCATTAACCGCCTTCGCCTATGGCGTCATCTACGCGACGGGGATGTACTACTATTCGAGGCGCTTAAAGCACATCAACGATGACCTAAGTGCAAAGCGGGATACGCAATCTTCGATGTTTCATCACATTCAAGAACGTGCGGATGCGTTGGCTCTCAAAAAAGGGGCCAAACATGAGCATCAAGCCCTAAATCGCTTATTTGCGTCCTCGAAACAAACATTAGGTCGTTATCGATTTGTCAGCTCAGTGAGCTCTTTTTTAAATAGCCTCCATGATAACATGTCCTTTATGATGGCCATCATCTTGTGTGTGCCTTCTGTGTTTGATAAAACCATGAAAGCTACTGGGGTATTCAGCGTTGCTAATTATTTCTCAGGGGTGGTCAGTGGGATCACTTGGCCTGTATCCAACATGGAATCGATGATCTCTCTTGAATCGCAACTGTCTCGCCTGGATCAGTTAAATGCACTGCTGGAGCGTTGGCACACCATGGATAAAACGTCTCATGTGAAAAGAGACGGGTCATTGGAGGCCCGTGATGTCTCGATTCGCACCCCTGATGGTGCATTGATTTTTCAAGATCTAAATTTCACAATCAAGCCTGGCACAAGGACCCTTATCCAAGGCGCTTCCGGGCTGGGTAAATCAACCTATTTAAAGGCTTTAGCAGGTCTTTGGCCCTTCATCGAAGGAGAGTCAAGTCTTCCTTCGCGTAGATTTGTGTTTATTCCTCAAAAACCTTATTTCCCTCAAGGGTGCACTTTAGCCCAGGCCATATGTTTTCCAAAGCAAAACGTGAGCAAAAAGGATTTAACGAAGATAAAACAGGCGATGGTCAAACTAGGGCTGGCGCACCATTTTCCTTCATTGCACAAAAAAGAAAATGTGCTCGATGCTTTTAGTGGGGGAGAACAACAAGCGTTTACGCTGATTGGCGCCTTGCTTAAAAAGCCTTCGCTTCTATTTATGGATGAGGCTACCAGTGCATTAGATCATGAACGAAAAGTCAAAGCGCTTAAGCTTGTTCGTCAGTGGTGCCCAACATCAACCATTGTTTCGATTGATCATAACCCACTTAGCCAAGATGAATCCCAAGGCTTTTATCATCAAGCCTTGGTCCTCAAAAAAGCGATGAATCGCAAAATAGATGCCACCGTTAAGCCGTTAGGCGAGCCATCAAGGGCGAAAGACGTAATCCAAACTGTTGGTCATGATGTAAGCACAAAGAGCACCAACAAAAGAGCCTCCACCCATTGATACTGCATAGTTCAAGGTTGTACTGGTCGGGGACGTGCCAGTCACTGTTTTGGCTAAAGCCCAATTAAGCCCTCCAAAACTTGCGGCGCCAATGATGGCTCCGTATACCGTGTTGGCAAGCAAAGCATCGCCACCATGGACCCTTTGCGCACTTTTTATGTCTATTTGATGCATCGTTGAACCTGCGTTATCCAGAGAGGTTAATCTCGTTTGATTTCGAGGAAATTATATGTGAATAAACACTCACGCACAACTCTTTTGCACCATGACTTATCGCTTTCGTTTTAAAAATGGCCATAGACTCTAGTGAGCCTCGTGGTCTCAACTGAACCTCTGATTCAACGACTAAGTCGAGACCATCAATTGGCAAACAAGGCTTTAAGAGAGTACTAACAAACCTAATAGGCCGCCGATGAGGGCACCGTTGAGGGCATTCAAGCCTCGATTGGTGGGGTTTGTGTCTTCGTCTCTGGCCACTGCTTGGGCGACAAGACCCCCTACCGCTGCAAAGGTAAGCACAGATGCATAAGCGCCGCCGTTCACGTCGTTTACTTGTTCTTGAGATAGAGTTTTCATGAGGCTCTCCTTCATTGTTGGATATTATGTGAGTAACTGCTCACTCACAAGACAAATCATATGTGAGCAATCGTTCACAATCAACCCCCATTTAGAAAAAAAATAAAAAAAATAATTGGTAAGTGTTTTAACTAATTCATTTGGTTTAAAGACGGATCAATCGATCCTCATGATTACGCAAGAGCGGCAGGTTTTAGAGCTTTGTGTGGGATTTTTTGCAGGCAAAAAAAAGCCCTGGTATCCCGGGCTTTGAGAAGTTTTTAGTGACTAAGCATGCAGCTCAAGTGTGCTGAAAAAGAAGGCTATTTCTTCTTTGGCGGTTTCAGGGGCATCTGATCCGTGCACAGCGTTCTCACCGATAAACGTGGCAAAGTCAGCTCTGAGAGTCCCCTCAGGGGCTTTTTTCGGATCGGTTGGGCCCATGAGTTCACGGTAACGTGAAATGGCGTTATCGCCTTCGAGCACGGTCACATAAATAGGACCGGAGGACATGAAGTCGGTGGTGTCGTTGAAAAAAGGCTTGTCTTTGTGAACATGATAAAAAGAGCCGGCTTGTTCTTTCGTTAGATGAACCTTTTTGATAGCAATGATGTTCAAATCGTGTTGCTCAAGACGAGACAAAATATTCCCAACATTATTATCGCGAACAGCATTTGGTTTGATAATGGATAGGGTTTGTTCGATTTCAGCGTGTGCGAGTGGGGCGGCTAGAATTAAGCATGCGGTCAAGAGTTGTTTGAACATAAGGCCTCTTTATTTAGCTTTGGAGCTAATTTGATGAACCAAAGCGGGGAGTCTACCAGAAAAACCTGGCCGGTCAATCTTTTATTTCATCATCGTTTTCGCTCAATGATAAGTTGCGTGCTGAGGTATGCAAATCATTTTTGGCGATATGGACATAAATCATGGTCGTTGAGATGTCAGAGTGTCCCATCAGCTCTTTGACTTTTTCAATGGCACACCCAGATTTGACTAAATAGGTGCCATAAGAGTGTCTTAGCCAGTGAGCCGAGGCCTTGCGAAGCTTGGAGGCTTTATGTTGATGTTTCATGCGCTGCTCATCCGATTCAGCCAACAGGGTGTCCATGTATTGGCCCCCTAAGTCAAATGCCCAGCGTAACACTTGGCTTATCCGGTTATCCGTGATGGAAGACTTTTTGTTCAAGGCCGGCACTAAGGGCGTGCTTTCTTGATAGGAGGGGAGTTGGGTTGGCAAGCCTGTCATGTGGCGAAAGTGCACGAGGACATCCAGATACTCATCGACCACAACGATTTTTCTTGGCTTTTCTCCTTTCCCTATGACTTCTAGGTACCATTCATCTTCAATTAAAGTAAAGTTACCCATCGTATGGTTGGCCAACTCAGCCAAGCGAAGCCCGGTATAAAAAAGCGTTAAAATAATGTACTTGGCTCGAGCAACCTCATATTCCATGTGGGGGTTGTGCTCTAAAAAGTCGTTAAGCGCACAAAGGGTGGCGCTGATTTCATCGCGCTCCAGCCACCGGTCGGTGCTGTTTGATTTTTTACCTTTTCTGCGCTTGTCCACGGCCAAAGGGTTACCAGCTAGATAATTATTTTGCACCAAGTAATTAAAAAAGCTATCTAAAATGGAGACGGTTTTTCTTGCCGTGGGCGCAGACAGACCTCCAACAAAAGGGCGCCAGTTGGGATTGAACTCACCTGATTTGGTCAATTTGGCTCGCTTGGGGCCGCACCATACTTCGTGTGGCGTAGGCTCTTGAATAAAAGCACGATACTCCAATAAGTGCTCACGCTTTAAATCCGAGATGCTGATTTTGGGGATGTGAATGCACCACAATACCAAGCGTTCAATTTCTTTTAGATATGAACGATAGGTCTGTTTTGAGTCTTTGTAATCGAGTAAAAAGGTTTTGATGGCCTCTCCATCGGAGTTGGCCAATAACATATTGGGCTCATCGGATTGGTTGTACCCCGGAGATCCCCCCAAGATATCAATCAAAGCCGCATAGTCCATCGTGGCGCTGTCTTTAAATATAGGTTGGATGTAAGTGTTCATCGATTCACCAATACTGCTATCTGAGTTAATTCTAGTCAAATCCTCGCCTAATCAAAAGGCTTAAAGCAAAGTTCTTTATCTCTTAAAGGGGTTTAAGAGATCGCTTAATGATCTTGGAATGGGGTTTGCAAACTTGCGACTCAAAGTTAAAAAATGACAAATATTCTGTAAAAATGAGATATTTTTGGTTTACTTTTGGGGTTCGAGGTGACTACATTAGAATTAAATCCATGATCACGGAGCGATTATGATTGACTTGACCACTCGAACCTCAGCTCAAACTCAGTTATTGCGCTTATCTCGTAAAGATCTTCATTGGGCTCAAAAGCTCTTTAACAATCCGCGTCTAGTCAATCAGATTTCCTACCTTGAGATGCTGCGTATTGCCGGTCACCATCTCGAGCTTGCGGATATGATGTTGAGCGATCCTGAAACCATCGCTCTCTTGGACGGAAAAGATTTATCCCTTTTAGTTCAGCAGCATCCCTCGTTGGCAAAAAGAGTGCTTGATGATGAGACCATGCGAGACAAATTAAACAGTCTCGACATTAAGGAAATGGCTCAGGGCAATGAGGAGATAACCCTACATGTATTTAACACGCCTGAACTTTTTGAAAAGCTTAATTTCCGACACTGCGCCCAGCTTGCTGCTGAATTTCAGTCCACTCAACAGTGGCTGCAATCAAAAGGTGAGATTATCGATCAATTTGATGGGTTAGCTCTGGCTGATTTTACAAAAAATAACTCAGCGCTTGCGGTTGGTCTTTATCGGGTGGGTTTTTTATTTCGTCAAAAAGAGATTGAGGTTGACTATGAGGTCAATGGTGAACCAAAGACATTAGTGATTAAAAGGCCTATCATTGATGGTGATGAGCTGCTTATCATCGCTCAACATCATAAAGAGATTGCACTGGATTTGATTCAAAAAGCTAGCATGAGCCTTAAAGATACGCCAGAGAAATTTCGACCCAGAGTGGCTCAAATTAAAGAACAACTGAAAGGATACAATGTTCATCTCCTTGGTCGCAATGATGAAGAGTGTGCGCTTGAATTATTAAAAAGCCCTTCATTGATGCAGACCATGGGCCCTTTAGGTTGGGTGGAACTTGCGAAACGTCATGGTGAGTTTTTAAAACAATTAGTGACCTCCAGAGAATGTGCATCGTATCGAGGTCAATTGAACGGGGACTGTCTTGTCCAGATGGCCAAGGGGAAGCCAAATTTTGCCACCATGCTGTTTAATGCTGCCCACGTTGACAAATTAGAACCTTTTGCAACCAAGCTCCGCTTGAAACACCTTTGCGCATTGGCAGAAAACCACAGTTCATTAGCCAAACGAATCTTGGATGATAGCTCGCTCTCTAGCCAATTGAACCCCAATCAAATTGATCAGATCAGTTATCGCCATCCTGAGGTTGCAACGCGAGTCCTAAGCTCGAAAAAGCTAACCAAAAATCTGAGAGCGAATCATTTGGCTCGAATGGCTTTTGCTGGTCCTGATGTTTTGGATATCATCATGAAAGATGATGATCAAAAAACCTCGATTTGTACGCATGGGGGACTCCCCATGCTATGTCGACGCTACCTTGGGGTTTTAGATCAAGCATCACAAGATGAAACCATGAATCAATCCTTGAAGCCACATTATTTAGAACACATTCAACGCCGGGCGCATATTTTTCATAAAGTGCAGGGTTTCGTGCTTGTTTTGAATAAATCGGCAGAGCTACAAGAGTCAACGCTGTCTGAGAGAATGTCAAATCTTACGCTTATGTACGATACAACTCAGACTAGAAAAGAAACGTTATCAAAAGAAGTCGAATCGAACAAGAGAATGCAGCTTAGCGTTTGATGCCTCTACGTTACATCACATCAAAGGTCTCGCCCCAAGGGTGAGGCCTTTTTTTTGCGACGTACGAAGGCTTCCTAATTTCTCCTCCATAGTGATGTTCAAATTAAGGTCAAATGACTCATAAGTATATGAGTGATTGACCTGATTTTATATGATAAAGAGCGTGCTAGAGTAAAAGATAACATGAATCCAAGGAGTGGATATGTTAGACAGTCCTGTTTTATCTGAAGATATTCGACAAGCAGATACACCCGATCAGATTGAGCGTCTTTTGCATGGCGTTCGAGACGACGTCCTCGTCGAGACATTGAATATGACTCAAGATGAAGACGATGAGACGGTCTTCATGCATGCTCTTGTAAAAAAAACACCAGCCTGTGTTGCCGCTTTACTGGCGCCTTTAACCACTGCCCAAAAAATAGAGCTTTTGATTACTCAAGATGATCATGATTACACGTCATTGTTTTATGCGTTATCAAATGAGATTTCGCCTTTAAGAGTGGTCCAAGTGCTTTTGCAAGACTTATCTGCCCAAGACAAGTTGAATCTTATCACCCATCGAAGCTCGTTTGGTCTTTCATCGTTTATGTATGCGGCCCACCATTGTCGCGATGAAATGATTAGCTTGATGCTGGATGGGTTATCGATTGATGAAAAATTTAGAGTCATGTCAACCTCTAATCACGAAGAAGAAAACGCACTCTTTTTTGCCATAAAACATCGAGTGAGTGCGGCCATTTGCATGACCATAAGCCAAGCTGTCGATCTCCCAACACGCAGAGTCCTTTTATCTCAAAGAAACGAGCAAGGTCAGTCACCCATTATGCTTGCCATGGATAAGGGGTTGGCCACGGTGGTGGCTTTGATGCTTGAATTTGAACCGGTCCATAAGTATGAGTGTTTGGGGTATACCGACGAGCATAATAAAAGCAGCCTCATGTATGCCTTAGAGGCAAACAGCGCACAATTAATCACTTTTTTATTAAATCAGATCACTATCGAACAAAGAGTCAATCTTCTTCAACAGCGAGACAGTGAGTTTCGAAGTGTCTTTTCTTACGCGAACGGCAATGCCGAGCTGATTCAATTACTGACGGATGGTCTCAGTGAAGACCAGCGAGCTATTTTACCCCCCATTGTGGAGTTACAACCTCAAGAGCCGGCGGTTTATCTCCCGTGGGGGGATGGGTTTTTGAATGCATGGAACAACGAGGATTGGAACTCAGGCTTAGGGGATGGTGAGCTAGGCTTAAATCACTTGGCTGGTAATCGAGAAGGAGCCATGCAAAGGTTTGATGCGCAAGAGCAAGGGATTTTGAGCCAAATTAAGCACCACTATTATGATGAATTTGAAGCCAAAGGATTAATTGCCATTCTAGAGGAGATCCAGACGTTTATTGGTGAGCAATATGAACAAAACCCGGTACGCATGGATGGGGATGTGGTGCCTCTTTACATAAGCCCAGCTTGGGCAGCTCGACTTGACGATGAAGCGAGGGGTGATCTGTATCAAAACCCTTATCATACGGCATGGCGGTATCTGTTTTGTGATCCAAATAGACTCATGTCGGAGAATGCCGAGCATGTGAATCGTACCCCTGAGGGGGGTACGAGCGATATTCGGGATGAACACTTTGAGAACATCGCCTATTTTTGGTTGGCGGCCAGTGATCCCAGTATGGAACCTAGCCATGGCTTTACCTTACAATCTTCCAAAGAAGACTATGTGCTAGAAGTTGCTTACATGGGACGTGCTCATAATTGGGACCGTTCTGATGCTTTTGGAGCGGAGTATGATGATGGGGAAGGTGACAAACCTACTTGCAATCTTGGTATCGATCGACGTATTTTCCAGTCGGCGAAAGCCAATCCAATCACACACTCGCCTGAGGCAAGAGAACTATCTGCGCAAAGTGTGTTTCATAAAATGCGTGAACAACTCATTATGCCTTTAGTCGAGACAATTTTGGAGTCAAAAAACGAGGATG
>CAYNJF010000013.1:0-58126 GCA_964397555.1 uncultured Francisellaceae bacterium | reverse complement strand
TGGCCGGTCTACGAGTGCATCGATGGCGAGTTAAGGTTGCATGGGATTTATGCGGACGGAGGGATGGCGAACAATCTACCTATTGATGAAACGGTCAAAGATGCCTATGTGCATCCGAATTATCCCATGCAATCGAGAATGATTGAGGGTCATAGTTATGCAGTAAACCCGGTTGCCGTTGGGTTAAGCTTAATCACAAAACTTCACAAATTAGATCCTGAGAAAACCCCGTTTACGCCGCGGTTGATTCAACTCGTAGAGCAACAGAGAATTAAAGACAAAGAAAAAGCCGAGCAAGTCACCTACATGGGATACCTTGGCACTGGGTTGGGTGCGGTGACCTCTTCCATCAGCCCATGGCTGTTTTCAACCCCTGATGATACTGCTTTAGACGACGATAAAGACCCTGATGAACTTACCCATCATTGGCTTGATATTGCCAAAGGGATTATCAACAACAAGCTAGGAACCATGATAGGGCCAGAGGACTCAAAACTTAAAGAGCGGATTTGGCATCAAGAAACCGTCCAATTATATTGTGAGGGGATCTCAACGCTTGAATTTGATGCCTCAGATAGAAAACTTCGTTTGATCAAAGAGTCCGGACGTCTCGCTTGGATCAATTGGCATAAAAAGTTCCGTCACCCGAGTCACACGTGGGACGGGGCCTTTCATTATCGACTGGATAATAACCTACTCTACGGACCGGATGTCACTCCCGAATCTCAAAGTGAGGCCATCATCGATTTTTTTTCCGAGACGTTGTATCGCATTCAAAAAGAAGCGTTCATTCGTTTGCACAGCACCGAGTATAATCACTTGGAAGCGCACGAGTTGCAAGCCGTCAAATATTACGCCCATGCATTCCAACAAACGGAAAAGGATTTACGAAAAAGGGCTGGTATTAGTGAAAAAATGGATGTTTTAATCGAACAGGCCTATGAGCGCGCGGGGGAACGATTCAGAGCCGAGCAAAAGGCCATCAAAGCGCATGAGCAAAAGATATCGGCCTACATCAACCCACAAAACGCCTACGAGCATTACATAAAATACTTGGATGAGTCACCTGAGAAAGCAGCACGATTCTTTGCCGCTCGCTTAAGTCAAAACGTCAACATGGTCCGTTATCATTCAGGGCCTGATAACCCTCTTTGTCTGATGGCAAGAGTTGGTGATGCAAAATCTATGGATAAAATTTTACGATGTCTACAAAATAACGCTTTAATGTTAGCTCAGCAAGGACGAGATAAAAACATTCTCTTTGAAAACTTAATAAGAGATGCGGATATTCTTACCAGTCTTTATGTCCATGCCGCTCACAATGACGATCCACTGCCCATGTTTGGCGTCCTAAGAGAGCTGCACCTATCCCCGCTCACAAAAAACAGTCAAGGTAAATCAGCGATTGAGCAACTCATTGACAACAGTCATCATGAACTTGCCATCCATCTGCTTAGCCAAATGATGTTAGATCCACAAGAAAGCAAAGACATGGCAGACTACCGTTATGGTCCGGCTCAATTAACGCTTGGTATGTATATACTGAGGCATGGCACGGATCCTCTAAAAGCGGCGTTGCTTGATCCGACTCATGGCGCGTTAAGAGAGCACCTTTTTAACCCTAGTCTTGTGAACGCCAAAGGCAAGCATTGTCAACACGTAGGCTGTGAGACAAATTCTCAGCTTGATGCGCAGTTATGTCGAATCGATGCATTTACCAAGGAGCAAAGAGCCGAGCTTGAACAACAAGCAACCGCCAAAGAGGATGCCTATCAAACCAAGATAGAACGAGCGTCTATGTTACAGCAACGGTTTGCCAAGGTTCGACTCAAGCCCGCAGAACTACAAAGGCTTGTAAACACAATGAGCCCAGAAGAATGTTTGATGATGCTGACCACCGACTCAAACATTGGACCTTGTCTTTTTGAAAGGGCTCTGGTGAACCCACAGCTAAATCCTCTTATCAAGGCCTTGGGGACAAAGGCGTTTGAGGATCGGGCCAACTACGCGCTCATTGTTGACTATTTAGAGACTCGCGTGCAAGGCAAAAGCTATCTTTATCGAGCTTGTGAGCAAGGCAACCATGGCTTGGTATGCATTCTTAGAAATCGAAATGATTTTTCTCTAGACTTAGAAGTGGACAAAGCAGGCCCGACCAGCCTTCCCTCTGCGGTTTTAGTCGCTGGACAAAAAGGCCATGTGCGTGTTGTGGATGAATTGTTCAAAACGGCTCCACGCATGAGCGCCGTCGGCTATAAAATCGTCAGTCGTTCCGAAGTGGACACCTCCGGCAGAAATGTGCTTCACTACTTATGCCAACACGCAACCCATGCTGATTCCATCATGAGGTTGACACAAAACACTTACTTTGCTGGCGCATACAAACTTTCCATTGTTGATCATGAAGGAAAAAGCCCGTTTATGCACTTGATTCTTCACAACCCAAATGCTCGTAAGATTCTTGAGCAAATCGACGATGTGAACAAACACTTTGATTTACAAACCGTGCGCGCTGATGGACTCAATGACTTACAAAGGGCCTGCTTACAACGCTCAGATTTGAAAGATTTAATTGAGAAAAAAGCCAACGTTAAAGCCTATGAGAATAACCCGGGTGCCATCGAACAATCCTTCTTGAATGAATATGGTCACCATGACTTGTTGACCGACTATCTCAAACAGACCCCTGCGGAGCGAATCCGACGTCTTCAAGCCCTGATGGACTCAACCATCGATGACATGGAGGATGAGCGTGGGCTAAGCTTAGAAGCAATCAATAAGCTTCTTATGGTCGTCAGAGAAATTCATCATCAAATTGCAAAATCAGAGAAGGATGGTCTTGAGCCGGATGCATTGACCCAACTGCAGGCTAAACATGAATGCTTAAGCTATTTACAGGCTTTGCATGAACATCATCAAGTGCACATGATAGGGCCCATGCGTAAAATTGAAACGCTTTTACGTCTGTTAAGCGAAGACGATACCCTAGCCGGTGCCATGGAGTATGTCGAAACCAGCGAATTTCAAATGACACTCAAAACGGCCAGTGTTGCGGGTTCTGCATCGGTTGAGCCCCCGGCGAAGCTATCTCCAAGTTTGTTTGTCGATAAAATCATGACGTGCTTCCACATCGAACCTGAAGTCCTTATTGAACCCAAAGACATGAGTCAAGCCGTACGTGAGCAGCGCATGAGTATGCAACAGGCATTAGATGCGGTCAAAACCAGTCACAATGAGAAAGATATCCACGAGGCTTTTGATCTGGCCTTGGCTATTTGTGTATCGATGCAGCATCGTGACGAGCTCAACTTAACCCAAAACGAGTTAGCTCAGTACAAAGCCATTCAAGAATGCCTCGAGTACGCCAAACGAAAACGAGGGGACTACCTCTCAGAGAAAGGCACCGCAACTGAAGTGACTCAAAAGAGCAAGTACGACTGGACGCTTGACATGGCTTACGCATTAATCGCTCAAAACGAGCAAAGGTTTGATGCCTTGATGAAGCCCGATAAAGCCGCCCCTTTGAAAAAAACCACCAGCTACTTTAGTTGGAAAAGCGCCGATGGTGAGGTTCTTTTAAATAAAATTGATGGCTTGCATAAGAATGGCTCGTTAACCTTTAAGCAACCGCTGTCAGATCCATCGTCTCCTGCAGCGGCTAAAAAAGTGAAATCAGGCCCTGACCTATCCAACACTCAACCAAAACATGAGCGATTAGGGCGTTAACTAATCGACAAAGCCCTAAAAGCATCGCACAGAGATTCAAGCTCGCTTATTGACTCAGAATCTGCGATCTCACTTTGCGTCATTAAACGCTCTGCTTGGCGAAGGTGTGCGTACGATTCTTCACGAGTAAGGAGAGTCTTGGTATGCATAAAGCATATCTTTCTTGTCAACTCATTGGACAACCCCCATTGACTTAACAACCTTGTGTTCGTCTCATAACAAGCAATATCGGTGCGAACTTGTGCATCTAAAGCTTGGATCAACGATTCAAGTTTAGGGTATTGATCCAGTGATGGCTCAATTTTCAAAAAATACCTTGCTATTTTTGGGCAGTGACACAAAGCATATTCAAATAAATCGGGAGTTACCAAAGGCCCCCCTTCTCGTCCATGATCTCGGTTAAGCATCTCAGCGATGGCTCTGACACCCGACACTTGTTTTAGGCGAGTTAATCGGAAAAGCACCGCTCGTGTCAGTTCAATGGGATCGGCTTGTGCAATTGATTGTAAATAATCAACGATGGATGCATGCCCCTCACTCATCGCGATTTTCAGACATTGATCCTGATTCATACGAACATGAAAGCCCACATCCATGACCAACAAGGCTTTGACAAGGGTGAGGTTGCCCGAACCGCAAGCAAAATACAGCGCCATTTGATGATTGGCTAGAGGATTAACGCCATACGCGATTTGATCAAAAACAACCTGCTCATGCCCCGAAGAACACGCAATAAAAAATCCTAGCTGACCTTTATCTTTGGGAAGGATATCTTTTTGATGAAAAAATCGGACAAGCTCCACGCGTCCCTCTAGGCAAGCCCATTCATAATAACTTAGACGTTTTCCTTGCTTGGGGAATAACACCTTAACCCGCCCTCTTTCGACAGGTGTGTCATTCGCATCCTTCTCTAAACTTTTGATTAACTTTATGATCTGAGCGTGGTTTAAACCAGCAAATGGAGATTTTGGTACAGAAGACGGCATGAAACCTCAACAAGCATCATCAACTAGACGACCAACATACAATGAATGAGGCTCATGTCAATGAATTCAAGAGCAACAAGCTATTTAACTCATATAAAAACCAAAGAGGAGAACCCTCTTTGGTCAGGCAGGCATCGATGATAGCCAGTAAACGGCGGCACTGACGGCAGCAAGTAAGACAATGACGATGATTTTGGCGTCGACTTTATCATCTTCATTGTTGTTATTTTCAGCCATGGCTTTCTCCTTTCCTAATGGTTTGTATCACAATCTGCGCATCGTTGAGCGTATCAAGAACGATTGGCTCAGATACCCCCTCAATATCCCCTGGGCGAGCGATAGGGTCCATAGAGCGCGCTATGCGAGCTAAGATCACCACTTGAGTCCCCTGTTCAAGCTGGGCCCCCATCATGGTGTCTGACCCATCTAAGGTTATAGTGGTGGGCAAAGCCTGTAAAGTCAGTTTTTTTACAGCCAGGGGTGGACCGCCCTCAGGTGACTTGACGGCCACAAACACGGGTGTATCTTGGCTTAATTCACTGGTATCGACCCCATCTAAGATCTGAATGTCGGCTTTGATTTCAACCGGCTGGACTAACCCAAGCTTAAGCCTTGATTGATAAATGGCTCGGTTCAAAGCCTCATTGCCGATCCCTTTGGCGTCTGTTCGAGCTTGTATGTCTTCCCAAAAATCTAAGGCGGCCTCGTATTGGCCCCTTTGAAAGGCGTTCATCGCAAGAAGGTTTAAGGTTGGCGCATCGTCTGGGTTTAAGCTTAAGATTTTTGTGATGAGCATCAAATCATTTTCTTCAATCTTGCCTCGATTTAACATAGAGCGGGCATAGGCAAGCTGGCGCATCAAATCGACATCATTCGGATTCAAATCATAGGCTTTCTCTAAAGACTCGACGGACTTATCATGCCAGCTAAGGCTTTGATAAATTTGACCCATTTTTTCCCAAAGCATGGGGTGAGGTTCGATCGATTGTTCAGCTTTGGCCAAAGCCTCAGATACATCCTTTTCAGTCAGCTCCGGCATGTCTTTTAGATCGGCTAAGGTCTGCATCAAATATTCATACGACTTTTGTGTGTTTACCAGGTGCAAAGAACCCCACACTGAATACAAACCAAAACCACCAAGACTTAACACGAGCGAGGTAATCATCGAGGTAAGCCACGAACAGTCAGCCCCTTTTTTAAACAAGATAAACAACAAGACAAAGGCACTAAAGATGGTTAACCCTATCGTCATCGTCGTTGACCTCTTGTCATTTTGGCGAAAAAGCCCACTGCCAATATAAATAAAAGAAAAGGCGTAAGCCAAAGCATCCATGTGCTTGGTTTCAAGGCGGGCTTGTAACTTACGTAATCCCCATAACGTTCCAATAAATACAACTGGATTTGCTCATCGGATTGGCCTTGCTCGACTTGCTCATAAATGCTCTCGCGCATCGCTTTGGCGACGTTGGCATAAGAGTCAGCTATGGATTGATTTTGGCACGTCACACATCGAGTCTGATGGATGATTTGCTCATACCGTTGTTGTTGAGCTGGTGATAAGTCAGCAACCCCCAAAAGCGGCCATAAAAGCAAAAGATAGGCAAACCTAGCCATGGGCTTTCAATTTCTCCGTGTATTTCAGAAGTGGCTTTATGTCAGTCTCAAAGGTTTTCATATCCAAAGGACCTACATGACGATAGAACATCCGACCCTCGCCATCAATGACGTAGGTTTCAGGGGTGCCATACACGCCTAAGTCCAAGCCAAATTTTCCCGACATATCAACAAGGTTAAGTTTAAAAGGGTTGCCGTATTGATCTAAAAATCGTTTCGCAGAATCCGGATCATCGCGATAGTTAACCCCAATGATGGGAACCCCCCGCTCTTTAAGCTTGACTAAGGTAGGCTGCTCTCTTTTGCAAACACCGCACCAAGAAGCCCATACATGAAGCAAAATAGGTTTGCCACGTAAGTCCTCTCGAGTAATGACTTTTTCGGTATAGAGTTCTTCAAGCGCAAATTCTGGCAAAAGCTCTCCTTGCTTTTCTAAGGCAAGCTCATTGGGATTCAAGGAAAGAGCCCGAAAAAACAACACCATCACCCCAAGCACTACGACCAAAGGTGCAAATTTAATCCAACGTTTATCCATGTACTACTTTCCCTTGAACGGTGTTCACCCTTCTTGCACGACCTATTTGCCAAGCCGACCAAAAACCTGCAATGCTCATCAACAGCCCACCTAACCATAACCATCTGACAAACGGTTTTAAATAAATGCGATACGACCAACCTTCGTCCAAGGGCTCTCCCATCGCAACATATAAATCCATAAACAATCCAGCTGAAATTGCCGTTTCAGACAATGCCATTTCCCGAGCTGGATAGTATCGCTTCTCAGGATACATGGTTTTTAAATATCTGTTATGTTTGTACACATCGATTTTAGCTTGGACGCCTTCCCAGTTAGACCCCCTCCCCTCAACAATATGGATGACTTTAAATTGATAGTCACCGACTTGAGCAATTTCACCATTGACTAAAGCCAGATCTTTTTCAACATCAAAAGCTGTGGTCATGACAACACCAATAGTCGCCACTAAAACGCCTAAGTGGGCCAACATGTAAGGTCTTAACTTGAAAAAACCTCGACTCAATACTTTTCTAGCCGAATATAAAAAACTCGCCAGACAAAGCATCAACACAAAAGAAGACAACCAGCCCATGATGGACGTAAGGAAGATACTGAAAAGAGCAAGCAATAAAGCCACCCCAATCATGCTTTTGCTCAAACGAATGCTATCACGTTTGTATTTTAAGTGAGGGGTAATCGTCATGAAAACAATCACCAGAATGAACATTGGCCCCACAATCGCATTAAAAAATGGTGGCCCTACGGAGAGTTTGTCCCCAGTCAGAGCATCGATAATAAGCGGATACAAAGTACCTAATAAAGTGGTCGCACAGATAAGCAACATTAATAGCACCTGAGCTAAAAGACCACTTTCTTTCGATATCAATTGGATTGGTTTTAATTCAATATTCGAGCGCAAAGCAAACAAGGCACTGGCAAAGGTGATCACAACCCCCAGATAAATCAGTATGTATACGCCTCGTGAGGGATCTGAGGCAAAGGCATGCACAGAGGTGATAACCCCTGAGCGAACTAAAAACGTGCCAAGTAAGGATAAAGAAAACCCAAGGAGCGCCAAAAAGACCATCATATTTTTTGATGAACCAACCCTTTCGTAGGCGATAATGGCATGAAGCAGTGCACAGCTTGCTAGCCAAGGCATCAGCGATGCGTTCTCGACGGGATCCCAGAACCACCATCCCCCCCATCCAAGCTCATAATAAGCCCACCAACTACCCAACGTGATACCAAAGGTAAGAAAGGACCAAGCCACCAAGGTGCTTTTCTTCAGTGGGTTGATCACCTCCAAGGGTTCTTTTCGATGAATCAAACAAGCCATTGCCAAAACAAAGGGAATGCACATGCCTACATAGCCCATATAAAGAATGGGGGGATGGATCGCAAAGGCCGCATCTTGCAATAAGGGGTTTAAATCTCCCCCTTCAATGGGTGGGTTTGGAAGATATCGATGGAATGGATTCGAGGTTGCAAGGATAAACAACGTCATCCCAGCCCCCATCAAAAGCATCAAACCCAGGGCCGTACGCTTTAAATCAGTATTGAGAGTCTTCGCTCTTAAATAACTGCCCCATCCAGCAAAAATCAACAACCACAGCAACATCGACCCCTCATGGGAGCCCCAAACCGCACACACCTTGTAAAACCAAGGCAACCCTGTATTAGAGTGAGAGGCAACATACGCGATGGAGAAGTCATCACTGACAAAGCCTACCCATAAACAGGCAAAGGAGATTGCCACCAAAAAAGAGAATCCATCGGAAAGACATTCGATGGTTTTGACGCTGGATAAGGGGCGCAGGTACAAAGCAACAGCGCCAAGTAAAGCGATAAGAAATGCGACGCATAAGCTGTAATGGCCAATTTCAGGTGTCATGCTTGTTTCAACTTTGCAATTTCAGGAGGCATATAGTTTTCATCATGCTTGGCAAGCACTTGCTTGGCTTCAAAATGTCCATTGGCGTTTAGGACCCCCTGAGCTACGATCCCCTGCCCCTCTCTAAACAAATCTGGAAGTATCCCGTTGTATTGAACCACCAAGGTGTTTTCAAAATCCGTTAATGTGAATTCTACGTTAAGCTTATCACCACGAGTAAAACTGCCGTCAACCACCATGCCACCTACTCGGATGGTTTTGTCCATGGGAGCCATATCTGAGGCAATCTCTGTCGGCGTGTAAAACAGATTAATGTTTTGTGAAAGCGCGTATAAAATAAGCCCCAAACACAAGGAGAGTCCCATTATCAAGCTCATGACCAAGGTTAGTCGCTTTTTTTGAGTCGCACTTAAGATCAAGGTTGTTTTACTCGCTTATAATCAAACCACGATTTTACTGCTAAAAAGCCCATAACAAAAGCACACAAGCCATATGAAGCAAACACATGGGTACTGTACTGTCCAAACCATTCAAAAGTCATTTACCTGCCCTCAATTTGCGTGGCCCATTTTTGATGACCATAGTAAGCCCACAGATTCGTTCGAACTCGAATAATCCAAACCCATACAAAAAATAAACTAAAACTTATTATCATCACGAGCAATGGCTTTAGCATGCTCCATTCGATGGCTGATTTGGTCACCGATAAGCTTGAGCCTTGATGCAATGTCTGCCACCACTTCACTGAGTAGTGAATGATGGGTAAATCAATGGCACCAATGATGGCAAACACCGCACACGCCTTGGAGGCCAATTGATTGGATGGTAAATTCATTGAAAGCATGATATAGGCTAGGTAGATAAACAAAAGGATTAATTCAGCTGTTAACCGAGCGTCCCATACCCACCAAGTCCCCCACATGGGTTTGCCCCAAATGCTTCCCGTAGCCAAGGCAAGCATGGTAAAAACCATACCAATAGGCGCTGCTTGTCGGGCAAAAATGTCATACATTTTAATTTTAAAGATCAGAAAGATGGCTGAGCTTGCGGCCATAAAGCCAAAGATAGCCATCGATAACATGGCCGCAGGTACGTGCACATAAAGAATACGAACAGCTTCCCCTTGTTGGTAGTCCGGCGGTGAGATCACCAAGGCCCCCCACAAACCGTATGATTGCAGTCCAAGCCATACAACAAGTAGAGGCAAGAGTATCTTTTGAGAAAGCTTATAAAAACCCTCTGGATAAATCAGTGGATTAAAAAAACGTAAATACTTAAACATCAACTATTCATCCTTACCCCAAATGCGGCCACATGGGGGAGCCCAGTCACACAAAAAATACTCATCGCGCCCGCTAAGGCATAATAAGCGTTCGCCTGTTCTGGCTGAGCCACACTAAGACAGCCCATCAAAAGTACAGGTAATACCAAAGGGATCACCATCAACGATAACAATACCCCGCTTTGTAAGCTTGAAGTCAGACAAGCACAACCAAGCCCCAAAAAGCTCAAGACCGGAGTGCCTACCATCATGGAAACCAACAAATTGAGTGATTCTTGAACACTCAACCCCATCATAAGAGCAACCAACGGGCTGATTAAAACCATGGGCAAGATCCAAAACAGCCAATGGCTGAGGGATTTTAGCCCCATTAACACCCAAAGAGGTTTGGGGGACAACATCCAATGATCAAAACTTCCGTCTTCAAAGTCATGGGAGAGCGAAGCGTCCATAGTCAACATAGAAGCGAGCAAAAGCGCTGTCCAAACCAGCAAGGCTCCTAAAACTGGATCGGTAGAAAACCCTTGCTGGTGAACTAAAGGCACCAAAAACGCAACGAGAGAATAAAAGACTAAGCCTTGAGCCCACTGCCCTTTTTTAGCCTTGACTAGATACCACTCTCTTAACATCACCCCCATCAGCTTAGCTTCCTTGGCTCTAGCTTAAAACCCAAGCCAAAATCAGGCCTGGCATGCCCCGTTAGAAGCACAATCCCGCCCGACCAGACATGCTCATTCATCAGTTTCATAAAGGCTGTGCGAGCATGGTCATCAAGCGTAATAAAAGGTTCATCCAACAACCATGAATGTGCATTTTTTGCGCACATAATGGCAAGGGCCACTTTTTTTTGTTGGCCAGAGGATAAGCACGATAAGGGTTTATCTTGTAAGGCTTTATCGACACCGAGCTTAGTTAAGAAGGGAATCGCATGATCATAAGATTTGCCGTATAAGGATAGGATGGTGTTCGCATTGAGGATTGGGCTTAGAGCTGTTTTTAATCCAAGCTTCACGGACAGATAAGCGATTTTGTGATCGAACCCCTTATCTTCTTCAATAAACACCTTGCCATGAGTTGGTTGGTGCAACCCGGCTAAGCAACGTAGCAAGGTCGTTTTTCCGACCCCATTATCCCCATATATGGTCCAAATCTGACCTTTACGGGCTTCGAAACTAATGTCTTTTAATATAGGTTTTTGATCGTAACGAAACTCGAGATCCTGACAGCCAACCAACGATGAAATCCTATGCTATTTTTTGTGCAAGATTATCATATTTGGATGCTAGCTCACCAGGTTTATGCATTACTGAAAAGACCGCATTGCAACCACGCTTGGATGCACCTAGAATGACAAAATTGCAACTTGGAGTTAATTTATGTACGAATTTCTGGCCCAATACGGCCTCTTCTTAGCTAAAACACTAACATTGGTAGTCGCAATCGTCTTTACTATGGGATTTATTGCTTCTGCCGTCGCACGCTCCAAGCAGCAACCTGGCTCGTTTGAAATCACTGATGTCAATGAAGACTTAGATGAGACTAGAGATAGCTTTGAGCAAGCAACCTTAGACAAATCAGAGCGCAAGAAACTGGCCAAAACGCGTAAAAAGGAAGCCAAGGCTAAAAAGAAAGAATCAGATAAGGACGAAGAGCGTTTGTATGTCATCCGCTTTGATGGGGACATCAGCGCATCAGAAAACGTTGAATTAAGAGAATGCGTAAGCGCCATCATCAGCTGCCATAAACCCGGTGATAAAGTGCTGTGCATATTAGAAAGCGGTGGTGGCTACGTTCATGAGTACGGGTTAGCGGCCTCACAGCTCCAACGCTTTAAGGATGCCAATATCCATTTAACCGTGGCTGTTGATCGAGTGGCTGCCAGCGGTGGCTATTTAATGGCTTGTGTTGCTGATGAAATTATTGCCGCTCCCTTTGCCATCATTGGCTCCATTGGTGTGATTGGACAACTACCAAACTTTCATAAGCTTTTAACTCGTAATCACATTGAGTATGAACAACACCATGCTGGCGAATACAAACGCACACTAACCACTTTTGGGAAAAACACGGATAAGGCAAGAAAGAAGTTTATTGAAGATTTAGAGCAAACGCATGTTTTGTTTAAAAACTTCATCGAGCAGCACCGACCCCAAGTTAATCTTGACGAAGTGGCGACCGGCGAATATTGGCACGCCATTGATTCATTTCAGTATAAATTGGTCGATAAACTGATGACCTCGGATGACTACTTGCTAGAGCAACATCCCCATAAGCGTATTTTTGAGGTTGATTACATCGTCAAACAAGACTTAAAAGAACGTCTTGCTGGCGGACTGGGCTACATCAGCGAGAAGCTTTCTGATGTATTGACAAAACTCGCCACCAAAAAACAAGTGATAAGTTAAAACTAACCGTCTGCAAACCAAGCTAATGGACTCTCGAGGTCCATTAGCTTGAATTAACACTTTATATCAACAAAAAACCATTTACTCGTATCACTGCACTTTGCCATATCCAATTCATTAAATTATCAAGATCCTACGTATAAGGAATATTGACTACAAACCAAGATAAGTGAGCCGAATAGCTTTGTTGTGGTTATTCTTTTAAATTACGAATAAGTACTAACTCCTTATAAGCAAATAATTGAATGGGTGTCATCGAATGCATTTCTAAACCGTTGAAGGCTCTTTCTTATTAAGGGGATTAGTCAACGCCTTAATCAAGAAAACCATTGTAAAAAGAGTCCTTTCCATCACCTCACTTTCAGGCCCCAAACATACCCTCAACCATCATTCTCGAACGTTAATAAAAAGATCATAGATTCTTGAAAGGTTTTACGTACTAATACTTAATTGTTAAACGAATATCACCTAATTTACTTCCAGTTCAATCGCGCATCATCAGCATCCCAAAGCCTTCAAAAAAATTGGGTGGGCCTTTATGCTAGTATTCACGGCCTTAACCCAAATATAGGTATCACCATGACCGAAAATAAATCACAAAACCCAATAAGCGTCATTATCATTGATTTTGATTCAAGTGTAGCCCATAAAGTCTCGAACGCCTTATTTCATAATTCAGTCAAAAAAGATGATATGAAACAGCCCTTTAAGGATTCATTGGGCCGCGACAATAACGTACTGAAGAAAGAGTCTCATCATACGCATATTCTTCAAATTAAAGGATTTGATGCCTTTAGTTCGACCTATTCAAACCTTATCTCGACCATCAATGAATTTGCCGATGAACATGATGGCATTGATGCAATCATCGTATGCAAACCCACTGGTCGTTTAAACAAAAGTGGCGCAAAGAATGAAAAGCACTTATTTGAGACCCTTCCAAAAGAAATAAAGGAAAATAAGGTCATTGTATACGTGGATAGTGCGCAAGGGATTAATGATGTCTCAAAATGGCTCGAATCAGAAAGGGAAAAAGGAGCCGATCATGGTTATGAAAACCAATGCCAAGGCCGTCTGGTGCCAGGCACTTTTTTATCTCACAGCATTGATGCCATTGAAAAAGCTTATTTTCCACAGAGAATACAAACCTTAGCCGCGCTTAACCACTACATTGAAATGACATCCAGTTATAAAATGAAATTCCATATGAGTGGTGGCAAAGCTTCAAGGTTCTCTTTGATTTCATTTGGATTAAGTGGCGCTATGGCAGCAATATTAAGTGCGATGTCGTTCACCCCTTTGACTTGCCTTGTGGTTGGCGCTGGCGTCTTGGGTATGATGTATGCTGGCCAGCATGTACTCAAGCGAAGCTTGTCTAAGTCTTCTATAAAATCTGAGAATCAAAGCCGTAAAACCAAGACAACGATGAATGATGAAGCGGCTGAAATACCCTTCAGTGACTCCAAAGCCATCACTTTTGCCTATCAGGCTAACCAGGCCACATCAGAGCAACCGTCACCATCAAACGAAGTGGATGATAAGCCCTGGAGATCACCGATATTGGGTTTGTAAGACAAGATGAATAACTGCGTGATTTAATTGAATCAGAATCAAATCATGACCGTTACATATCAATCATCATCACAGCACAATTATCCTTGAGGCTTCTATTCGTAGAGACCTCAAGGATTGTTGACTAAATCTCATTGAACCATCACGATACGTTTAAACTTCATCAAAAGAGCGAGTCTAACTCATGTTTTGGTAAACTCGCACAATGGTTAAAACACTTAATAGGCCTAGTTAAGTTCCAAAGTAAAGGCCTTCGACTCATAGGCCGATGACACTCGATCAAGCTTATCCTTTATCGCTTTTAAGCCTTGCCCATCGAGTTTACCTTTTAATGCGTTCACCATATCATAGGACGGCAAATAAGGCGCTCTCGTGATCGCTTGTTTTGCTTTTATAAAAACTAATTTATCGTCACCCTTAGCATCAGACTTCAATCTGTCGATGCGTTGTTTCAATTGAGCAAGCTCATCCTTGTTGAACTCGCATGTTAAAAGAAGATCGACAACCTCTGCTTGCTCTTTGGTAAATGACTCGCCATTGTCTTGTTTGAGCGCAAGCTTACCAAGCAGTTTTCTCATCTCAGGACTATGATTTAGGTTTCGAGCATGCCAATTAAAATGATCAATTTTTCTGATTACTTTCTGGGACATGGTTTTTAATTGGTAATAGGCCGCGGTCGCCAATGTGGCAATGCTTGATGAAGTAATCACCAAACCTACCATGCCAAGCAAAGGGATCGCATTTATCAGCTTTTGATCTGCCTTAAAAAATTCTGCGAGAGGCTCGAACACTCCACTCAAAATAGAAACCGCTTCTTTGGGGTGAATAAAATACACGGCCCCAGCCACAGCTGTACCTGCAATACCAACAATGCCCGCTATCACTATTTGGACACCAACAATCGGTAAAAGGGATACCCAACCCATCGTGTTGAGGGCTGAGGGAGCTAATGCCATCGCTAACGATTCAAGCGAGGACAATAGCAATAGAGATTGATACCCCATCCAGCTTATAAGCACAAGATCTTTGATTGACTCTAATAGGCTTAGACGTTTATCCAATGAATAACCGGGTTTAATGCCCGTTAATTTTTTAAATCCGTATAAAGGTAAAGACGTTATCCCTTGGGCAAGAGAAACGATGATTAATGCCGGCATTAAGAGCAATGAAATGCTTATCACACTTACATTAAAGCATTCTTTCACAAAGGATATTAACTTTTGTTTTAGACTAGTCTTCTCTTGGATTCGAACAAGTGCTTTGATACGGTTTTTAGATACTTTAACTCTGTCAAAAACCATCTTCCCGAGGGTAGAAATCGTATAACCATTCAAGAGTTGATAGGCCGAATGCTTAAGGCGGGAAAGGGTGTTCTTCGGATGGTTGTAAGATACCGCCCTATCCTGCTTAGCATGTCCATAGATAAGCCGGCCGATAGGCCAGTCTTGAGCGAGCCGATACGTATTCACGTCAAGACGGTGAGGATTTTCGTGGGTATGATTGTTCGCTACGGCAATTCGTTCAGCTGGCGTCATTCTAGCTAGATGAGCCAATCCCGCATAGGTTATTTTCTGCCAAGACAATAGTAGGGAATCGAGCTTTTCTCTGGAAATCCTTTGAAAAAAAGGATGAGCTAAATTAAGGTCTTTTGCATGCAAAGATATTTGTCTTAATACCCAAAGACGAATCAGTGATTGAAAAGGTAGGGCCATGCCTTGTTTCGATAACACATCACAAAGCTTGGTTTCTTTTTTCTTGCATATGACATAGTCTCGATTATTAAGCTTAACGTTTCTTTGGGTTAAATCAAAATGTTCATAGGTTTTCTGAAAACTTTGTAAACACTGATGATAAAATATCAATGCTTCTTGGGTGCACGACTCCCCTTCAAAGTTTCTTGGCTGGGGCACACGCCTTATCTCAAGGTCATTGATTTTTTCCACTGAACCACGGTCACTGCAAAGCTCTTTAAGTAAGGCCGCCGCATAGGCCGTTTTATCTTCTTGTTCATCAAAATCGATGGCATTGGATAACTCAACGGTAAAGTATCGTGAAGTCAATGATTTAAAAGGATCATTGACTCTAATTTGAAAACCAGCAAGTCTTAAAAGACCATAGTAATAAATTAAATCATTACCAAAACTCTCTACACGGGTTTGATAAGCGTAATTGAAACCCCTGAGGTTATAAGCTGGCACTCTCTGGTGCATAGTCACAGAGTCGAGTTTTGCCTCAACTATTGTTTCAATACCGTGCTGAAACCAATTTTGTCTATCCGTCATATCAAACTCCGTAAACAAATAAGTAGGTAGTTTAAATAGGACTTAGTTGGAGTCAAGACATAGATTAGTAAGTATGCACAAATTAGACAATGAACCAAGATTTGGCTGAATAAAACTCAACCTATATGGATATGCTTAGCCAAAAATTAGTTATCTGACAAAATATTATATACTTATTAAATATGGTGGTTTAAAGCTTGACGACGTTTGAGCCACTCTCATCAGTATCATCATTTCGAGGATCTACTTTTTTCATTGTGGTGTTTTGGTTTACCCAAAGCACTAGATCCGCTTCAGCTCGAGATAACCCACATGAGGTTGATAGCTCAGATGCATTTGCACCTAATTCAACCATTTTAGCGGCATGGTGATAAGGGGCGTAGCTTGAATCACGAATTTCCAAGCGGTCAATTCTTGGCGTCCAATCATCAACTTTTTCATCCAACGAGTGTAATGTCTGCCCCATTTGCACTTGAATCTGTTCCAAATTAGAAAGGCGACCTTTGAGGTCTTTTTTGGATTTATTCAATTGCGACTGAAGCGACTCAACCGATTGTCGAGTCTTTGAGAGCTTGTGAAGGACATACACCGCAATGCCCCCTGCCAAGGCACTCAGGCCTGCTAGGCAGAGAACGTAGACTTGTTGGATGATTTCCATAGCTATTGCCTTTTAATCACTAATTGATCTCTATTGATGTACTTCAAATCTTTCATTAAATGAACATACTCTGGAGACAAACAGTGGTCTAGCTTTTGCTCTTGTCCTTGTGCTGTGACCGCCAGTATCTTTTCTGTCAAACACCCGATGGACTGTTCTTTGGTACGCACAACCACAATTTCATGGTACGGATATTCCGTTTTCTTGCTGTAGTAGTGCTCCACCAAGTCCACAACGGGCATGACTTCGCCTCGAACATTCACCCACCCCTTCACCGAAGGCATAGGCTCAGTACATGGCTGCAAATCAGTGACTCGAACGATTTCAATGACATCGTCCGTTGAATATGCGAATGCGTATTGGTCAGCGGAAAAGACCAGCCATTGTTGCGTTACATCATTCACGATTAATCCCTTGCGTTGCCTTTATGGTTTTAATTTAAACTTCAACCGCATAAGTCATGTGTATATCATACATATAGCAACTAATTAGCGTTTTGCCCACTTTCTTGATCATTTTCTTGATTAATCGCGCCTCTACCTGGCACCGATGAGAAAATAATAGACCCATCAGGGTTCGTTCTTGGAACCAATTGCTGCAATTGTTCAGGGGTGGCCGTCACTTCGATGCTATCTAAGCCATCGCGAAGCGATTCAAACTCTCGTTGACCTGGAGCGACAACCGGCCTTGATTCTCGTTGTTGTTGCTCAACGATAGGCGGGTTACGAAAGCGCTCTTGTTGCTGCATCAACAGGCGTTGTCGACGAGGTTGTTTGGCAATCAGCACCACAACCCTTCTGTTTTGGGCTTGCCCGGTTGGAGTTGCATTGCTAGCGATGGGAAAATTATCCCCATAGCCCACCGAGGACAATCGCTCTCTTGCAACATCAAGCTCAATCAGTCTTCGAACCACGGAGGCACTTCGAACGCTGGACAGCTCCCAGTTTGAAGCAAACAGCTCATTTTTTATGGGAACGTTATCGGTAAACCCCTCCACTTGAATAGGATTGTTGTAGGGCTTGACCGCATCAGCAATGGGTTTTAAAACCAAGTCGGCCTGTTGGATTAAAATCGCTGAGCCCGACTCAAACAAGACACGATTGTTAAGTTCAATTTCAATCCAATTATCCGTCTCTTTAAATAAAACTTTTTCATCTTCAACCAACCCTTTTAATGAGGTTTTTAGCTCGGATGCAACCTCAACGTAATCCTCATCGATGTAAATGTTCGAGGCTTGAGTGAAAGGACCTTGGGTGGTTAAGTCATTGACTGGCTCAATGGGAACAAACGAGGCCGGTGTGGGTCCAAATTGGATAGGTAGCAAAGCTTTAGCTGTGGATGAAAAGGAGGCGCCAAGGTGAGCCGCATAGACTTTATACTTACCCTCGTTGACCGATGAGATGGCATACATGACCACAAAAAAAGCAAACAATAATGTGATAAAGTCGGCGTAAGATAGGATCCAACGATCATGGCTCACTTTTTGATTTCGAGCCCGGGTACGACGTCTCATTGGTTTTCCACGTAGCTTTGCAAACGTGCCTCAATGGCTCTTGGGTTTTCCCCACGGGAGATGGCGCATAAGCCTTCAATGATAAGTTCATCGTAATGAGAGCGCTCATAAACCAAGTTTTTCATTTTGTTGGCCATGGGCAAAAAGACTAAGTTGGCAAAGCCCACCCCATAAATAGTGGCGACAAAGGCAACGGCAATCCCAGAGCCTAGCGTTTCAGGCTCTCCTAACGAACCTAAGACTTGAATCAGTCCCAACACGGCCCCTAAAATACCAATGGTGGGGCAATAGCCTCCCATGCTTTCAAACACGTTAGCGGCATTTAAATCTCGATTTTCTTTGCTTTCAACATCCACGCTTAAGACGTCTTTGATGGTCTCGGCTTGAGAGCCATCGATTAACATCTGCACCCCTTTTTGAGCAAGGGGGTTGGTTAGATCGTACATCAAAGTTTCAAGGCCTAAAAAACCTTCTTTTCTGGCCACGTGGGACCAAAATAATACTTCTTCGATGGTTTTTTGTTTGTCATGTTTAGGAGGGAAAAAGGTCCACCAAAGGATTTGCATGGAACGCTTCATAATGTGGATTGGGGTTTCAACCATGACCGCACCGAACGTGCCACCTAAAACAATGATAAGCGCCGGCAGATTTATCAGAGTCTCAATGTGACCACCCTCAAGGTGTTGGCCCACCAAGATGGCTGAAACTGCGACTAATATCCCTACCAAGGTCAACGTATCCATACCGTGCACTCTTTATGTTTTGGTGTCAGGCTTCCAGGCTTTCATTCGAGCTTGAAGTCGATGCATCGCTTGAGAATGTATTTGTGAGACTCTCGACTCACTCACTCCAAGCACTTCACCCACCTCTCTTAAATTCAACTCTTCGTCGTAATAAAGCGCGAGCACTAATTTCTCACGCTCCGGTAACTTTGAAACTTCTTCAGCTAAAAACTCTTTAAAGTGAGTCTTTTGCAGCCTTTCTAAAGGACTTTGCGCCGAGGATGCTCCATGGGTAAACGCATCTTCACTTACCCCTAAATCATCAAAGGCAAAAATCTTTGCCCCATTGGAATCTTTTAGAATACGAAAATACTCGTCAATCGTGATCCCTAAGATTTTAGCCACTTCCGCAGGCTTGGCATCACGACCTAACGAATTTTCAAGCTCATGAATCGCCTCGGAGACCATGCGCGAGTTACGGTGCACAGAGCGTGGCGCCCAATCCCCTTTTCGGATTTCATCCAACATCGAGCCTCGTATCCGGATCCCCGCATACGTGGTAAAACTGGCCCCCTTGGTCTCATCGTAATTACGATGAGCTTCAATCAGGCCTATCATCCCCGCTTGGATTAAATCTTCTACGATCACACTTTGTGGCAATCTCGCCAACAAATGATGAGCAATACGTTTCACCAAAGGTGCGTATTCCCGTATAAAATCATCGTCTTCATCAAACTGCTTATATGCAGACGCTTTGGTCATGGACCAACTCCAGCCTCATGCACTCGAGTGAACTGCTCAATGAAAAATTCCATTTGGCCACTGGCTGATTGAACAACCGGCAGCTTATCAAGCTGTACTGCGAGCGCTTGGAATGCCTGTGCACATTTACTCCCAGGATACATATCCATCAACAGCTTTTGAGCCCTGATGGCTTTCTTAACGTACGCATCTTCTGGTATCGAGCCTAAATAGTGTAAAGGCACCCGTAAAAAGTTATTAGTTACGCTACTAAGCTTAGCAAATAATTCTCGACCCTCTTTATTGCTTTGCACCATATTGGAGACGACACGAAAGCGTTTGACGCCGTATTGGGTGGATAAAATTTTGATGAGGGCGTAAGCGTCGGTTAATGAGGTTGGTTCGTTACAAACAACGACCAGCACTTCTTGGCAAGATTGCGCAAAACGTAGGTTGGTGTCTTGGATCCCCGCCGCCGAATCAACAATAAGGGTGTCTATCGTATTAGACAGGGAGCTAAAGCCTTGAATAAGCCCCCCAATCTGCAATGCATCTAATTGAGCCATGTTTTGAAGCCCAGAGGCACCGGGTAAAATTTTAAATCCAGACTCCGAGTCAATGAGCACCTCTTCAAGATCGGCTCCTCGATACAAAACATCGGAGAGATCTCGTTTGGGTTGAAGCCCTAATAGAATATCCACATTCGAAAGCCCCAAATCAGCATCCATCAGCAAAACGGAGTGCCCCTGTCTTGCCATGGCGCAAGATAAGTTGATGGCGGTATGGGTTTTGCCTACGCCGCCTTTACCACCGGTGATCGCGATGGTGCGAATGTGTTTATTCGGTTGTGTCATAGAGCCCTCTTAGATACTGATTTAATTGTTGAGCGTCGACCGATTGAGCTACCTGAGTCATTAAAGGGGAGTCAAACAGGTAATTCAATGAAAGGTCATGTTTTATAATTTGATTGAATATTTTTGCGCGCAGACTGGTTTCATCCGCTTTGGTGAACATAGTCTGGTTAATCTCGTAGCTTTTTAAAATTTCTATGATGTTGTCGAGCGATGGTTGCTCCATGGTGGCCGAAAGACATCCAATCGGCTCGATTTGATAAGGCAATGCTTTTAGCACTTTGAGTGTATTCTGGAGTGAATCTAGATCACAGGTTGTGATGTCCATGAGAATGCAGTCTTTGTCTTCAAAACGAGCAAGGCAGGCATCCATCGTGGCGAAGTCATGTGCGCATAGAGTTTCGATCCCAAATACATGGCCTAAAACCATCAACTCATCAAACTGGCCAAGCCGGTTTTCATCCATGGCGATCAAACCAATCTTGGTCTGCTCAACGTTTTGAAGCACCAAAGGGATAAGCTTCGTTAAGGATTTGGTCTTCCCTGCCCCGCCTACCCCAACAATGGCAAGTCGTTTCCCTTCAAAAGAGACGGGATTCACTTGTTCAAGGGTCTTATCGATGATCCACTCGATGGCTTTTGCCGAGCTTGAAGCTAAATCGGAAGGTAGCTCTTTGTCCTCAACCAACTGTTGGGCTACCTGCTGCTCAAACCCATGGGCAATCATTTGTTTGATGACTTGGATGTGATAGGGGTTGGATAAGCCAAAATGTTGCCAAACCAAATCAGAGGCTTGAGAGCTTAAAATGGTTTTAATGGCCGACAGCTCGTTATGGACGGTGTTCAAAACATCATCACTGGAGTAGACATCTTCAATGCGAACTTTGGGAGCTTTTTTCTTCGCTTTTTTGGGTTCAGGCTTAGGAGCCGGCTCAGGCGCCTCAATGGCTTTTTGCTCATTTGAGTCATCGGCTACGAACGATGAGCGATTATCGCTTGTTTGAGGATCCACTTGATATTTTTTGTAAGTATCCAAAAACTCGTCATAACGATTCTTTGATTGTGCTTGAATCAACACTTGAGCATTTTTCGACAAATGGGATAAATGAGGTTCAATGGATAGGCCTGCGATGATCTCCACGCCTTTATCAAGAGGTCTTTTGGAGACGATGATGGCATCATCACCGAGAGATTCTTTGACCTGCTTCAAGCCTTCTCTCATGTTTGGGGCTATGAATCGCTTGACTTCCATATTAGTTACCTTGACCTAATGTTTGAATGATTTTCACTTGCTTTTGATCTGGGATCTCATTGTAGGCCAGCACAAATACTTGAGCGGCACACATCTGAACCAGTTTCGAAAGCATGCGACGTAGTTTAGGTGAGACCAAAAGCACTGCCGACTCACCCTTCGCTTCTTGAGTTTGAGCAAACTCGATCAGAGATTTTTGAATCGTCTCTGCCATCGTGGGCTCCAACCCAATTCCTTCGTCACCAAGCGTTTGTATGGATTGTTGCAATAACTGTTCCAATTGTGGGCCTAACGTCATCACGCTAAGCTCTCTCTCGGTTCCATTGATTTGTTGGACAATCATGCCAGACAAATTAGACCGCACAGCCTCGGTTAAAACGCCAGGATCTTGACTCTTTGGACCGTATTCTGACAGTGTCTCAATGATGGTCCGAGCATCTCGGATGGGTACATTTTCACGAAGAAGGTTCTGCATGACTTTCACCACGGCCGTCAAATTCAACGTATCTGGGACCAAGGTCTCAACGAGTTTAGGCGATTGCTGACCAATCAGATCAAGAAGTTTTTGCACCTCATCATGACCTAAGAGCTCATGAGCTTGAGTTTGTATAATCTGACTGATGTGCGTTGCAATGACGGTAGAAGCGTCAACAACCGTATACCCCAACGTTTGAGCGTGCTCTTTTTGGGACTCGTCTATCCACTTTGCCTCCAACCCAAAGGCCGGATCCTTCGTATCAATGCCGTCAATGTTTCCAAAGACCGTCCCTGGGTTGATGGCCATGGACTTATCTGGAAAGATCTCGCTCTCTCCCATGACGACGCCATTGATTGAAACCTTATAAAAGTTAGGTACTAAGTTTAAATTGTCACGTATATGAATGGAGGGCAATAAAAAGCCAAGCTCTTGCGAAAGCTTCTTACGAACCCCTTTGATTTTCTGCATCAGTTCGCCGTTGACTTTCTCATCGACCAAGGAGATCAATTTAAACCCTACTTCAAGACCTATGGGATCAATCATAGGCACATCATCCCAGGACAACTCTTTTTGCGAAGCTTGCTCTTGAGGTTTTTCTTCAACCACTGCCTCTTCGGGCTCGACCAGAAGCGCTTTGCGCTTGGTCTCATTGATCCAGTAACCAATCCCAGCCACCACGGCCGCCAAAGAAAGAAAAGCAAAGTGTGGCATCCCTGGAATAAGTCCCATGATGGCTAAAATAGCCGCACTGATGTACATGGGCTTATCAGAATCAAACAACTGTTGTTTGACTTGCTCACTCATGTCTTTTTCAGAGGAGACTCGAGTGACCATAATGGCCGCAGCTGTCGAGAGCAACAAGGATGGGATTTGAGCGACCAGGCCATCACCAATGGTCAGCAATGCGTAGACTCGCATGGCATCCATAAAGGGCAAGTCATGCTGGAGTATTCCAATGGCCAAGCCACCAATGATGTTAATGAATAAGATTAAGATACCCGCAATGGCATCCCCTCGAACAAATTTACTCGCACCATCCATGGATCCATAAAAGTCCGATTCACGAGCAATTTCTTCACGACGGCCTTTGGCTTCATCTTGAGTGATGATGCCTGCGTTTAAATCCGCATCAATGGCCATTTGTTTCCCTGGCATCGAATCCAAGGTGAATCGTGCGCTTACTTCCGAGACACGACCGGCACCTTTAGTGACGACCACAAAGTTAATGATGACCAAAATGGCAAAGACCACAAGACCGACTGCATAGGAGCCACCAATGACCACCTCACCAAACGATTGAATGACGGAACCTGCGGCATCCGTCCCCGTATGCCCATAGAGCAAGACCACTCGAGTCGAGGCAATGTTTAGACCGAGTCGCAAGAGGGTCGCGATTAAAAGGACTGTTGGGAAAACACTGAACTCGAGTGGTTTCAGGGTATAAATCCCGCCTAATAACACAAGTAAAGAGAGCGTAATGTTAAACGTGAACAAAAAATCCAGAATAAAAGGAGGCAACGGCAAAATCATCATCGCCAGGAGAATGATCACTAGGATTGGGACACCAAACCCAACCCTGGATATATCTTTCATGGTCATTTCTGCCATAGGTTACCTCTCATATTCGGTCGGTATATCGACATCGTTGTCTTTCATGTCTTTAGGTCGAGTTGCGCGACCACGACGATACATAGCCAACTGATGGATGTACGCCAACACTTTTGCCACGGCCTTATACAAGCCATAAGGAATTTCTTCATCGAGCTCTGTACTGAAATACAAGGCCCTTGCTAATGGCGGGAGCTCCACGATCGGAATGGAGAGCTCTTTCCCTTTATCACGAATTTTGTGAGCCATTAAGTCTTGCCCTTTTGCCACCAGCTTAGGTGCGCTCATGCCAGCGTTGTATTTAAGCGCCACAGCAAAGTGGGTCGGGTTGGTGATGATGACATCGGCTTCTTCAAGAGCTTGCATCATACGCTGGCGAGACATCTGACGTTGCATTTTTTGAATTTGACTTTTAACCTCAGGACGCCCTTCCGTTTCTTTGAATTCATCTTTGACTTCTTGCTTGGTCATCTTCGACTCTTTGGTAAACTCATGCACCTGAAACGGAATGTCCACAGCTGTTACCACTGCAAGCGTTGAAGAGATGCAAAAAAACAAAAAAACCAGCCAATAAAGAGAGTCTCCCATGGCTTGGATCAAAGGTTTATTGGCAAGCATTAAAAACTCATCAAAAAAGACCCACATCAGAAAACTACCCAAACCAATAATCAGCACGATTTTCAACGCTGATTTGATAAGCTCTGCAATGGCTTTGAGGGAAAAAATCTTTTGAAGACCTTTGATGGGGTCTAGGCGCTCTAATTTGGGAATAAAATTAGATGGGGCCATGGTCCATCCACCCAGCATTAATGGTCCCAGCAGAACCGCTAAGATTAAGAGCAAAAGCATGGGGGCAACCGCCGTCAAACAGTCTACGATGGTTTGAACCAAAATTTCTTCCATGGCTTCTTCATTGAAAATGGTGTCTCGAGACACCGAGAACATCCGATACATAATGTCGGCTAAGACTCGGGCAAGCTGACCGCCAAAAATCAGAAAACTTGCCGCAGCGGTCCAGAGGATAACAAGATTATTGAGTTCTTTAGAGCGAAGGACCGACCCCTTTTTCTTCATATCCTCTTTTCGTTTGGGGGTGGCCTCTTCGGTCCGTTCTTGAGAGTCGTCTTCAGCCATCGCCGACCCCCAACAAAGTATGCACCAGGTCAAACACTTGTTCGAAGATTAATTCGAACCCTGGCAATATGGTAGACATGGCCAACCAAAGGACAACAATACCTACAATCATGGTGACCGGGAAACCTATCGAGAAGATATTCAATTGTGGAGCCGCCTTGGTCATGATACCAAACGACATATTAACCAAGAACAAAGCCGTGATCGCTGGCAGTGCAATTTGAAGGGAATTAATAAACAACCAACCTCCCCAGTAAATGAGTTCAGCACCTGAGGGAAAACTCACAAAGTGCAGACCGACAGGGATGGTTTGAAAACTCATGACCAAGGCTTGAATAGCAAGTAAGTGGCCATTGACGGTGACAAATAAAAACAAAGCCATCATCATATAAAACTGACCCATTACCGGGACATTCACGCCGTTGCTTGGATCATTCATCATGGCAAAGCCAAGCCCCATTTGCTGGGAGACCAGTTGTCCGACCATCAAAAACAATTGGATAATAATTTGAAGAATGACGCCTATGATGATCCCAATTAAGATCTGATTGATGCCGACCAAAAAGCCATTCAAGCTAATGATGTCCACCTCAGGTGGCTCGACCATGGGCGCAACCACCATCGTGATGGCAACCACTAAGACTAATTTAATTCTTGAGGGGACCATACGAGTCCCAATTAGAGGCATGGTGGTGATAAGCCCTGAAATCCGAAGACCGGGATACATGTAAACGGGGACAAGTTGTTCTACCGTTTCCAGGGCTATGCTCATTTAGTTCACCAAGGAGGGCAATATTTCAAACAATCGGAACGTAAAGTCGGTTACCAGCCGAATCAAAAGAGGTGCCGTGACCAAAAGCGTTAAAAAGGTAATTAATAATCTTGGGACAAAACTCAACGATTGCTCATTAATCTGGGTGGCCGCTTGAAACACACTGACGAACAAACCCAGGATTAAGCCTGGAATGACAAGGATGCTCACAAGCAAGATGACTAAAAAGATGGCATCACGGAATAAGTCAATGATCTCTAATGTTTCCATCACCCCACTCCAAAGCTTGCGGCCAAGGTTCCCATCAACAGCGACCAGCCATCGACAAGCACGAACAACATGATTTTAAACGGTAAGGAAATAATGAGTGGCGAGAGCATCATCATACCCATGGCCATCAACACCGAAGCCACCACCAAATCAATGACCAAAAATGGGATAAAGATAATAAACCCAATCTGAAAAGCGGTTTTTAGCTCCGAGGTTATGAAAGAAGGCACCAACACAGACATCGAAGCCGATTTGGCATCAAGTGGCTCAGCCTTACCCGCCAAATCTGAGAATAAGGCTAAATCCTCAACTCGAGTTTGGGAGTACATAAATTCTTTCATCGGAGTTGCGCCCTTTTCAAGGGCCTGTTGCATATTAATTTCTTCGTTCATGTAGGGGACCAGTGACTGGTCGTACACTTGTTCAAAAATAGGCGCCATGATAAAAAACGATAAGAATAAAGATAAACCAATGATGATTTGATTCGAGGGCGTAGTCGGCATCCCAAGGGCTTGACGAAGGATGGACAAAACGATCATGATTCGAGTGAATGATGTCATCATTAAGACAATGGCTGGCAGCAAGGTCAGCATCGTCATGAGGGCTAAGATTTGCAAGCTCACCGAGTAGGTTTGACCGCCTTGACCATCGGAGGAGACTTGAAGCGCTTGCATCGAAAACTCTTGAGCAAACGTTTGTGGTGAGAGCAGCAATGCACTCAGAATCAATACCCATTTAATCACGATGTTCCTCCTTGATGGCATCAAGGGCTTGACTAAACTCACTGTTTTCAAACACATGAAGTTTAGAAATGCTTTGATCGGTCACGCCCAACAAAATCTTTTTATCTTCCGATTTGATGAGAATGACTTTCCCTTTGTGGGAAATTGAGGCTCCACCCAAGATTTCAATGGAATTATTCCATCCTGGCCCCATGGTTTTGATGCGCTTGACAAAATACATCAGACCCACAAAAAGGCCTAAGGTAAGGACCAACATCAACGCCACATGGAGCAATTGCGCACTCATGTGTTTTCTTCCGACGTAAGATTAGATAACCGCTCTTGCGCTGAAACCACATCGGTCAGGCGGATCCCAAACTTATCATTGACGACCACAACCTCAGCGTGGGCAATGAGCGTTCCATTGATTAATACATCCAAAGGCTCGCCCGCGTAACGATCCAGCTCAATCACTGAACCTTGATTCAATTGCAATAGATTACGAATGCTTAGATTGGTTCGTCCTACCTCCAGTGAGACACGCACTGGGATGTCCAAGATGACGGCCAAATCTGGGTTGTCTTGGATGAGCTTTTGACCTTCGTTTTGAAGGTTTTCAAACTCAGGGTTTTGCGCCGCCCCTTGTGGGTCTGCTGCGCTTTGCTCGGCATCACTCATGATTTTCCCTCTCGGTCGTACTGGCTTAAAATCTTAACGGCATACTTTTCATCATGGACTCCAAACTTAGCATGAAACAAAGGAGTCTTATCCGCATATAAAGTGGTCGTCTCTGGCATATCAAAATAGATGATGTCACCCTCTTTCATCTTGGTGACTTTTTTCAAGGTCAATGGAATGTTTGCAAGCACGCATCGAAGCTCGACATCAGCGTACATCACTTGTTGGCGAATGGAGGAGGCCCATGTTTCATCTTGGGCACCAGAATCACCGGTTGTTCCAGCATCGAGCGTGTCTTTGATAGGTTCTATCATCGAGTAAGGCATGACCAGGTAGCACTCTCCCATCCCCGCATCCAACTCCATGGAGAATTGGCAAACCAAGACCAAATCAATAGGCTTGATGATTTTTAACATGCCCGCGTTGACTTCTGTGCTCACATAAGAAAACTCAACCGGCAAGATGGGTTTCCAAGCGCCTTGCAACTCCTCAAGCATCATGCTCATGAATTTGTCCCCAATGCGCATTTCTGATTGAGTAAATTCACGTTCTTGAGTTTGCTTTTGGGACTTGCCGTCGCCACCAAAGTAGCTTTCCACCAGCGAAAAAACCAAATCACCATCCATGACAAGCAACGCCGAACCTTTTAATGGCTGAATTTGGATGGTGTGGTACGCCGAAGGGCTGGAAAGCGTCGACAAAAATTCAGAAAATTTGGTGATGTTTAATGGCTTTGGGTTAAGCTCAATGGTTTTTCTCAAACTTTGATAATAAGAAGTCTTGAAATTAGCAATAAATCGCTCATGCACCATTTCCAGCGTGGGCATACGGCCACGAATGATTTTATCCTGCGAGGTAAAATCAAATGCTCGTGGTGAGCCATCACTGGCGCCGCCTTGCTCGTCATCGCTGAGCAAGGCATCGATTTCATCCTTTTTCAGGACCTCTTCGTCTTTATCTACGGCTTGATCATCACTCATGATTTTCCTTATTGGGTCACAAAGCTTGTGAACAACACCTGTTCGACCCCATCGACCCCAGCCTGTTCGGTCATTATTTTTTGGACGCGTTTCAACGCCTCGGTTCTAAGCGCATCTCGACCTTGGGCCGTCACTACTTCCTCATACCGCTGTGAAGAAAACAAAGTGACCAGCTCGTTTTTCAAAAGAGGCGCATAGGCTTCTACGTCTTCAATCACGTCTTCGCTTCGTGACATGACTTCGACCTCAATTTGCAAGAAACGAATGCGACCTTCGCTTGGAATATTAACTACAAAGGCGGGTAAGAATTTATAGAAATGCGGCTCGCCCCCAGCTTCGGCATCTGCGCCTTCTCCAGCATCGGCCACTTCTTCCTCTTCCTCGTTGGCGGCGACATCTTCGCCCTCACCCTCAGCTTGTTCAGCGTTGGCTTGGGGCTCAGGGCTGTTCGAGCCCCCCACGAGCAACAACGTGGTGGTCACGGAAAGACCCACGACTAATAAACCTGCGACCACACTTAATAGCAAAACCTTTTTGGACGACTTACCCGAGGAGGCGCCACCATCTTCACTGGCTGGCGATTTTTCATCTTTGCTGTCTTCTTTTTTGGCCTCAGTGGCCTCATTCTCTTTTTTGTCTTTGTCGTCGTCTGCCATGTTCATCTCCTAAGTGTGACTTATCGCAGGTGATGCAATCTGCGTACCAACTATTTTTTGAATAAAATCATCAATTTAAATTAGGTTTATGGAAAGCGTCATAGACTTGACACCCTCGTTTGTGATGTTGATTCTCGTAGTGTCATTATCTTGGCACCTCTTTTTAAGGCAGCTTCGGGTTGGCAGGTTTTTGACTATCGAGGCGAGATGCACGCAAAAAAAAGCCTAAGTCAATGACTTAAGCTCTTGATATGCATTGGTTTTTTTATACGAAGATATCGAGCAAGTTATCGTTGTTCGGGCGTTGCGAAGGTTGGGAGAGCTCTGGTAATTCAGGGCGATTGGCTTGTTGCGATAACGGGTGATCTTGCGCATCGGCTCTTTGATCGGACACAGACACATCGACTAAGTTCATCCCTTCGGCTTGAAAGTCTTGCCTCAATTGATTCATTTGATTTTCAATCAAATCACGAATTTGTCCATGCTGAGAGGTAAAATGCATGTTTGCACCATCGCTATCAATGCGGATGCTGACTTCAATGGGCCCTAGTTCGGCTGGGTCGATTTGAATGTAGGCTTGTTGGGAGCCTCGTTGTGCCATCATCACTAAACGCTCAGAGAGCACTTTACCCCAATTTTGTTGATGGACATGAATGGGGGTATCGGCGCCCGTGACTGGAGCTTCTTTTGCGCCACTCAACAATTGATTAAAACTGGTCGAGTGAATGCTTGGGTTGGCTTGTTGGGGGCTGGCTTGCAGTCCAAACAAGCGTCCATCTTGAGGCATTTGCTGGAACGATTGTTGTTGGTTGTTCCCTGAATTCGTTTGAGTCTCTAAAAACTTCGTTTTGCTCGCATGCTGTTCAAAAAAGTCTTTGGAGATATCCAGCTGCGCTAACTTTTCAGAAAGTTTAAGGCCATCGTCTTTTACCGCAATAGAAGATTGGTTCGCTAAGGTGGGCGTGGACTTTTCAATCGGTTTATCCAAATCGGCCACGTTGGCTTGAGCAGGTTCAACGTCCCCCTGCGTGGCTGGATTCATCTGTAGGGTTGGTTGAGTTTTGCTGTTTACTTGTGTTGGCTGAGGCTTGGCCACGCCGACTTGGATGGGGTTTGAGACAATGGGGGCTTGGGAGGCCTCACTGACATGTAAAAATGGCGCCGTGAGCGGATCGGGCTCTTCGCTTAAGATTTCCTCAGTCCCTTGTGGGGTTTCAAGAGTGGACTGCGCTTGCAAACCAAGCAACTGTCTAAGCTCATCGGGTAAAGCTTGGGTCTGGCCATTGATTTCATTTAAGGCTTCTTGAATGCTGGGGGGCAACACATCATCCAACTCGACTTCGATCATATCGGATTGAAGGTTTTTCGTCTGTTGAAGCGTGGCCTCTACGCTGCTCAAATCGATGGTGGACTCATCGATTTGGGCAATCCATTGCCCAACGGCTTCCGGCAATTGCTTGAGTTTTGCCGGATCCAGATTCAATTCATCGAGATTATTTTGGATAAGCTCATCGAAGTTGAGTTCGACATCTAATTTTTTTTCAAGATCATCAACGACTTGAGTCGCTTTTAGATTGATGGGGGATGTAAGATCAAGCTGTGTATTTGATAGCACCGTCGTGGCTCCTATAAAATCTTACCAAGATTATTACAAGAACAATGCCAAGTTTGATAACTTAGGTGCTGGCCCTTTGACCGCTGGAATTAGTAACAACCTCCATAGACTCCTCGGGGGGACGTCTGGGAGGCTCTAACTCGGTCATCATAAAGGCAATCAAAAGCAGCTCTTTGAGACGGTTGTACGAGGAGCGAATGATCTTCAAGTTAAAGCTGGTGATTAAAACCCCGGCGAAACAAAGCAGGCACGAATACATCAGCTCCATGGTAAAAGGCTCTTTGCCAAAGATCACCAAAAGCACCATGCCTAACACTCGTGATAAATAGGTCATCATCCCCAAAAAGTACACGTTGCCTTTTTTGACGCCAACATCCCACAGTTGATAGGCAATCCCCGCGCCAGAAATCCCCGTCAACACCGCCATGCACAACACATACCCTGAGGGCATGACAAAGGTTTCAAAGACAAGATGCATCAAAAGACAAATGACGGCCGCGCACCCGCAGTACATGCCGATCATCTCAGTTGGCAATTGCTTGAAGAACCGTGAAAAAGCGGAATAGGCACCCCAAATCCCTGCGCCAACCAATGCCCAAAAATACCCCCAAAAATAATCTGGGTTAAATCCATGCTCATGGACTTCAGTGGAAATCAGAAGATAAATACCCGCAAAGCAGATGAAGGCTCCAATGATGTATTTCGCTTTAAAGGTTTCATTGGGCAGCAATGAAACAAATAAAATAACAAAACAGGGCCACAAGTAGTCAATCAAATCAACATGAGCAATCGGAGCCAGCTTGGCCCCGTAGATGTAGGCAAAATCAGGAAAACACACCCCTAACATCCCAATCAGATAGACCATGGGATTGTGGCCTGTCATGCTTTTCCACGCCTTTTTCTTAGTGACTCGCACACCTGTGAATAAAAAAGAGCTGGCAAAGACTAGGGTTAAAAGCTCAAAGATTGGAAGTGAGGTAATCTCGGACACAAGCAAGGGTTCGACGGCCCACATCAGGAGTGCCCCCATGCCAATAAGATTGTATTTGTGAGTACCGAGCTTTTCCAACCAAAGGACCTCCCTTGTGGTGTAAACCTGTGGCTTACGTGAACCTACAATGAACGCAACCTGTTGCGATGGGGAATAGTAAAACCTCTAACTGTGAGGGTCAATACATTTTAGACAAAACAAAGAAAGGTTTTGACGAGCGGATGGCTCATCAAAAAAAGATGGAATGATACTCAGGTAACCTTAATTAATAAGGGATATACGAGTATTTGGGTTTTTCTGATTTGGCATGTGAGCGATCGTATTGGCACTTTTTGAACCCGGTTTCCCAGCCCATCTGATACGACTGTGAATTCGACATCAATTTGGGGTTCTTATACATGCCACCCGTCCATGCGGTACGACACCCCGCTTCATAGCCTTCACCATAGATGCTCTGGTTGCTCATTCGAACATGCGCGGCATGGCGAGTCCCGTAATAACTATACGGGTAGTGAACTCGCTTGCCATAGTAATTGTTGTAATAATAAGTGCGCTTGTAAATGTGCTGATGATGACCATGATGATGTTTATGAGGCACATAATCACGCGAATAAAATTTCTTATGGTGATGATGGTGATGACCATGATCCGCATGCCCTGCACATCCGCTTAAGGTCAAACAGGCCGCCGCAACACCGCATGCCATGATTTTTGCGAACATAAGACCCTCTTTATAAGTTTGTTTTAGAACTTACAAAATATCATGCGATGTTTCTACCAACAACACACTTATTCGACCTAAGGTGAGCGATGCGGTTATAGGTCGAAGATTTAATTGAAGCGAAGATAAAATCCCTGAAAGCGCTATGTGGCATATACAGCTTTCAGGGCAACGATGGGTTATGCGTGGAATAGACGAAAGATATCGTTGTAGAAGGCAAAGAACATCAACGTGGCGATGACCAGTTGGCCTATCATAAAGCTTCGCTGCATGGCTTTTTCGCTCATGCGTTTACCTCGGATAAACTCAATGGTGTTGAACAGTAAATGGCCCCCATCCAGCATGGGAATAGGCAAAAGATTAATCACCCCTAAAGAGACGCTGATGAGCGCTACAAAACTCAAATAATAAGCGACCCCAAGCTTGGCGGTATTCCCCGCCCCTTCGGCAATGGCAATGGGACCGGATAGGGTTTCTGTTCCCAATTTACCCGTGATCATCTTCCAAATAAATTGAAAGGTCAGGCTGATGTAATGCCAAGTTTGAGAGCAGGCTTTGGTAAACGACTCCACTACCCCATAGCGCTCAGCTCTTATCCAGTCCTTGGGCAAATCGTCTTGGGTCATCATGATCCCAAGGTGACCGTAGGTTTTGCCTTGGTGCTCCATGGATTCGGTCATAAACTCAAACGTTTGAGCTTGCCCTGCTCGTTCAACCACCATGGTCACGGATTGGTTCGGGCGTTTTTGGATGTATTGAACCAATTGGCCCCAGTGCTCAATGGGGGTGTCGTCAATCAGGATAATTCTATCTTTTGATTGCAGACCTGCTTTTGAGGCCGCTTTGCCTTCCACCACTTCCCCAATGATGGGTTCAAACTTGGGTCTAAATGGGGTGATCCCAAAGGTGGCCAACAAGTCTTGACTGCTGCGGTCAAACTCCCATGCGCTTAAGTCTAAGGTTTTGTCGACGATCACATCATCTTGCTTTAAGGTGATCCGCATTTGATCATCCCCAAGCGATGGCAGCATTTCATTGATGGTCTGTTGCCAAGTATAAACCGGGTTACCCTCAACCTCGATGAACTCCATCATGGGCCTAAGCTGATGATTGGAGGCAATCGAGCCAGGTTGGACTTCACCGATGATGGGAGCCATGCCTAAGATGCCGACCATGTACATGATCCAAAAGGCAAACACGGCAAAGATAAAATTGGCCATGGGACCGGCAGCCAAGATGGCATTTCTTACCCAGATGGGTTTATTGTCAAAAGATTGAGCTTGCAGGGCTTTGGGTTGGGGTCCCTCGTTTTCCCCCAGCATCTTAACGTAGCCACCGAGCGGGATGGCTGAAAGGACATACTCGCAATCATCGTTTTTGCGTTTGTATTTAAATAAGGGTTTTCCAATCCCAATTGAAAAGCGTAAGACTTTTACCCCAAGTCGTCTGGCCACCCAAAAGTGTCCAAATTCATGAAAGGCCACCAATAAACCAAAAGCCACTAAAAACGCGGCCACAGCGATGATGATATCGATCATGCTTACCTCAAATGTTGAACGATTTGGGTGGCCGTTTGTCGCACGTGAGCATCCACTTTAAGCACATGCTCAATGGATTCAATGCGCTCATTTTTAAGTTGGTTCATCACCTTTTCGACCACGACTGGGATATCGCTAAACTTAATCTTCTTGTCACGAAAAGAGGCAACCGCTATTTCATTGGCGCCATTCAACAGACAAGGCATCAAATCACCGGCCTTGAGGGCCTCAAAGGCATACTTAAGGCAAGGAAATTTTTGATAATCGGGCTGATGAAACTCAAGGGTGGAGCACTCGCTAAAATCGAGCACCTTCGCGTTGTTAGGGACCCGCTTGGGCCAGTTAAGACAGGCGCTTATGGGGATCCGCATGTCTGGCGTTCCCAATTGAGCCAAATGGGAGCCATCCTCATAACAAACCATCGAGTGAATGATGCTTTGAGGGTGAATGATGACCTCGATGTCCTCAGGTTTCATGTCAAACAACAAGGCCGCCTCAATGACTTCGAGGCCTTTGTTCATCAACGTGGCACTGTCGATGGAGATTTTGGCGCCCATGTCCCACTTAGGGTGGGCAACGGCTTGCTCAACCGTAATGGATTCAAATTCAGACTGAGGGGTTTTAAAAAAGGGTCCGCCACTGGCCGTTAAGATAATTTTTTTGACTTGGGATGGGCGTGAGCCTGTTTGATACCCACCTGGCATGCATTGAAATAAGGCGTTGTGCTCTGAATCAATGGGTAAGATGCTTGCCCCAGTTTTTCTGGCTCGTTCCATAAACAAAGGCCCAGTCATGACAAGGGCTTCTTTGTTGGCAAGGGCAATGGTTTTGCCTTTATCGACCGCACTCATCAAGGAGCTAAGACCGGCTGCCCCGACAATGGCACCAACGACTAAGTCGACTTCGTCCAAGCCACTGATCATATCTAAGGCTTTTGCGCCATCTAAAATTTCAGTGGGAAAGCCTTTGGCTTCGCTTTGCGCTTTGAGGGCTTTGGCTTGATTCTCATCCACCATAACGCATAGCTTTGGAGCAAATCGCTCGATGATGCTAAGGGCTTTGTCGACGTTGGTGTGAGCGGAGAAGGCATAAAGCTCGAAACTTTGTGGGTGTTGCTCAATCAAATCCAAGGTCGAGTCACCAATGGAGCCTGTGGCGCCCAGTACACAAAGTTGTTTAGCCATAAATCCTTGCCTCACATATCAACATAAACAGCGGCGTTGCTGCCAGTAATGAATCTAATCTATCCAATAAGCCACCGTGACCGGGTAAGATATTCCCTGAGTCTTTCACCCCTTGGATGCGTTTAATTAAAGACTCAAACAAATCTCCGAACACCGAAGCCCAATACACGACAAACGCACCCATCAACCAATACTGGATGGTGACGTCTTGAAGGGGGTATATCCATTGCGGGAACGCATAAAATATCAGCGCGGCGGTCCCCAAAGTTGCTAACATCCCAAAAAAGAAGCCTTCTAGGGTCTTGTTTGGGCTGACATGGGGAATGCATTTATGTTTTCCAAAGAGTTTGCCCCCAAAGTAGGCCCCCGTATCGCATCCCCATACCATCAAGAATAAGCTCAGCATCAACCACGGTGAATGGCCAACAACTTTTACGGTGGCGTACCAAAATGGGACGATCATCAGCAATCCGACCCATAAATATCCCAAAGGATTTTCTGGGGCTGATTTACCTCGATAGAGCAATACCCCGGTAGTGGCCATCAACCAAAAACCTAAGGCTACGGTGCCAACCCACCGTGCTTGCATGTAAGAGGCAACAAACATCAAGGTGGTTACCAAGGACATGTAAGCCACTCGGGAAATCATCCCCAAACGGAGCATGGCGCAAAGCTCGTAAGCGCAACCCGCGCTTAAGAGTAACAACAACAACCCAAAATACGATAAGGGCAGCTGGAACATGGCCATGAGGACCAAAAAGATTAAAATAAGACCGGTTAAGATTCTTGCTTTAAGCATACGCTTTTACCTGCTCACTGATGAGCCCAAACCGGCGCTCTTGAGATGCAAAATGATTGATGGCCTCATCGAGCTCTTGCTCGCCAAACTGAGGCCAATATTTTTGAGTGAAATAAAGCTCGGTATAAGCCAAATCCCACATCAGAAAATTACTAAGGCGTTGAACGCCTGCGGTGCGGATCAACAAATCGGGGGCTTCAAAGTCGGCCAACATCAAATGGCGCTCAAATTCAGACTCAAATGCCTCCTCACTAGCCCCTTGGGCCGCTTTGGCGGCTTGAAGAATGTCCCAACGACCGGAATAGTTGATCATAAGGTTCAACGCCAACTTGTCGTTATGGGCAGTTAAGCGCTCTGCTTCATGAATGGCTTTGATGAGGTTGGGATTAAGCCCTTCTTTGGACCCTAAAATACGAATTCGGATCCCTTTTTCATTGAGCTCGTGAATGTCTCGCTTGAGCGTCAAAAAGAGCAGGCGAAAAAGGTTGCGCACCTCTTTGGCTGGGCGCTTCCAATTTTCTTGACCAAAAGCAAACAAGGTTAAAACGTGAACGCCCTTTTCCAGGCACCCTTTTATCACGGCTTTGACGGATTGTTTACCCTGTTTGTGACCGGAAAGTCTAGGCATGTGATGCGACTTGGCCCATCGACCATTCCCATCCATGATGATTGCCAAGTGAGATGGGACTTTTTGGCCGGCCATCTCACCAGGATGTGTCTTAAGCTGGACTCGTTTCACGGATTAAATCGCTAGCAAGTCTTTCTCTTTGACCGCTAAGATCTCGTCGATCTTTTTGACAAAGCGATCGGTCATTTTTTGAATCACGTCTTCGCTCTTGCGCTCTTCGTCTTCGCTGATTTCTTTTTCTTTCAGCAAATCTTTGACGGATGAGTTGGCATCACGACGAATGTTTCGAATGGCAACCTTGGCTTGCTCACCTTCAGATTTAACGTGCTTGATAAGCTCTTTACGACGTTCTTCACTCAAAGGAGGCAGTGGCACACGAATCACATCACCCGCGCTGGCAGGATTGAGTCCTAAATCGGAGGTGCGGATAGCTTTTTCAATGTCTTGCGTGAGGCCTTTTTCCCACGGCTTGACCGACAACATCAACGCCCCTTCCACACTCACAGAAGCCACTTGGCTTAGGGGTGTTGGGGTGCCGTAATAAGAGACCATGATGGGATCTAACAACGACGGATGAGCACGACCAGCACGAAGTTTGGCTAAGTCGTCTTCAAGCGCGTTGATGGATTTGTTCATGCGCGATTCCGCGTCTTTTTGAATGTCTTTGATCATAGTCTTAACCTTCTTCGACTAGAGTGCCCTCGTTTTCACCCTGACAGATTCTTAATAAGGCTCCAGGATGGTTCATGTTGAACACACGAATGGGCATGCGATGGTCACGACATTGTGAAAATGCGGTCAAATCCATCACACCTAATTGTTTTTCTAACACTTTGGAGAACGTAATGCGCTCAAATCGAGTCGCTTGAGGATCTTTAGCCGGATCGGCGCTGTATACCCCATCGACGTTCGTCCCTTTAAGCAAAATATCAGCATCGATCTCAATGGCACGCAAACTTGCCGCAGAATCCGTGGTAAACAAAGGATTACCCGTTCCTGCAGAAAATATCACAATTCGACCTTGAGCTAGATGGTGGACGGCTTTGCGACGATCGTAGTGATCAATCACCCCCGTCATAGGGATAGCAGACATGGCTCGGGTAGAAAATCCGGCTCTCTCCAATGCATCGCGCATGGCAATGGCATTCATCACAGTGGCTAACATGCCCATGTGATCGGCACTGATCCGACCTAACCCGGCTTTGGACAAAGCCTCCCCCCGAAAGAGGTTGCCTCCTCCAATCACCATGCCCACTTGCACAGACTGGTTAATCAGCTCCCCGATTTCCAGTGCCATGCGATCCAAGACTTTGGGGGATATCCCAAAGCCTTGATCTCCTTGTAATGCCTCGCCGCTTAACTTAACTAAAATCCTTTTATATTTAACGGCCATGGATTACTCTCCTCGTGCTTGTTCCATCACTTCTTCTTGGAAGCTCTTCTTGGACACTTCGATGCCTTCACCGACTTCGAAACGCTCGATGCTAACAAGCTCTGCTTTGTTTTCTGTCAACAAAGTTGAGACGGTTTTCTTTGGCTCTTTAATGAAGGCTTGACCCATGAAGCAGATTTCACCTAAGTATTTGTTAACCTGACCTTCAATCATTTTTTCAATGACGTTTGCAGGCTTTCCAGACTCACTGAAGCGCTCTGTAGCATTTTCTTTTTCTTTGGCTACCACATCAGCCGGGACTTCATCCAAAGTGATGTATTGTGGATTCATCGCAGCCATATGCATCGCTAAATCTTTAGCTAATGCAGCGTCACCGCCTTTAATGCGAGCAATCGCGCCAATACGTCCATCATGCACGTACGCACCTAGAAGATCACCATTAGCGGTGATGGTTTGAGCACGACGGATTTTGATGTTTTCACCAATTTTAGTGACCAATGCTTGACGAGCTTCTTCGATGGTATTGCCATCACCATAAGGCAATGCATTGATTTCATCGATGTTGGACTCACCGGCATCCAAAATGGCTTGAGACGCTTTTTCACAAAAAGCTAAGAAACCTTCGTCGCGGCCTACGAAATCTGTTTCACAGTTGATTTCAATCAACGCGCCTGATTGACCGTCGCCTGAAATAGCAGCCATGATGCGGCCTTCAGCAGCGGTTCTTGATGCTGCTTTTTGTACTTTACGTTGGCCTTTCTTTTCTAGAATGCCACGGGCTTTATCCATGTCGCCTTCAGCTTCCACTAAGGCATTCTTACAGTCCATCATGCCCGCACCAGTTTCTTCTCTTAACGCTTTTACGTCACTTGCAGATATTGCCATGCTCATTCTTCCTAAAGTTAAAAATAAGGGGGCTAAAGCCCCCTTTGTGTTAAGGCTTAAACCGTTGGGTGATTACTCACCGCTCTCGTTGTTGTCTTCGACTTCAACGTATTCGCTCTCTTGAGTAGAGACCGCGGTTTGTTGAGCGTTTTTCGCTTCGATGATGGCATCAGCCACTTTAGAGGCGTATAGCTCGATGGAACGCAATGCATCGTCGTTCCCAGGAATTACGTAATCAACGCCAGCTGGGTTGTTGTTGGTGTCAACAACACCTACGACAGGAATACCAAGCTTGTTGGCTTCTTGAATGGCAATGCGCTCGTTACCTACGTCAATGACGAAGATGACATCAGGCAAAGAACCCATGTCCTTGATTCCGCCTAAGCTGCGATCAAGCTTTTCAAGCTCACGCGTACGCATCAACGCTTCTTTTTTGACAAGCTTGTTGAAAGAACCATCGTCTCTCATCGCTTCTAAATCTTTCAAACGCTTGATGGATTGCTTAACCGTTTTAAAGTTGGTTAACATACCACCTAACCAACGGAAATCAACGTAAGGCATGCCACAACGTTGCGCTTGCTCACGGATCACTTTACTGGCTTGGAATTTGGTACCAACAAACATCACTTTACCGCCGCGTGCCGCTGTGCGAGAGATGTAGTTCAAGCTGTGCTGGAACATAGGAAGGGTTTTATCAAGGTTGATGATATGAACCTTGTTGCGAGCACCGAAAATGAATTCAGACATTTTCGGATTCCAGTAACGTGTGTGATGCCCAAAATGGACGCCTGCTTCAAGCAGGTTACGCATAGATAAATCAGCCATGTGGCCTCCTAATATAGGGTTAAACCTCCATACATCCCAACCACTTAACCCATTTGGCACCCAAGTTGTTGTGTCGATGCATGTGTGTAGTAAACTAACTAAATAGCTGTACGAGTACAAACTAAGTGCGCTTTATACCATATGTGCTGATGGACAACAATGTTTCACCCGTGAATTACCACCTATATTTTTACATAAGTGGTGAAAGTCGCTAACATAGGCCCGTTGGCGATAAAGATAGACGTATATATAGGAGTTAAGCCTTGGTCACCATTAAGACCCCTGAAGAAATTGAGAAGATGCGTGCGGCTGGAAAAGCGGCTGCTCGAACCTTAGAGATGATAGAGTCTCATGTGGTCCCAGGTGTGACCACCGAAGAGTTGGACCGCATTTGTCATGAGTTCATCATCAATGAGATGAAAGGCATCCCTGCCCCATTGAACTACAAGGGCTTTCCTAAATCGATATGTACATCCATCAATCATCAGGTTTGTCATGGCATTCCAGGCCCCAAAAAGCTTAAAGACGGAGACATTATCAATATCGATGTCACGGTCATTTTGGATGGCTATCACGGGGATACTTCAAAAATGTTTGTGGTGGGCAAAGTCGGCACCCAGGCTGAGCGCTTAATCCGTGTCACTCGTGAATGCATGATGCTCGGTATCCAGCAGGTTAAACCCGGAGCTCAGCTTGGAGATATTGGTGCCGTCATTGCTGAGCATGCGCACAAACATCGTTACAGCGTGGTACGTGAGTATTGTGGCCATGGCATCGGCGCCAAGTTTCATGAAGAGCCTCAAGTCTTGCACTACGGAGAAGCCGGCACTGGCATGCCTTTGGAAGCTGGCATGATCTTCACGATTGAGCCTATGATCAACGCAGGCAAACGTCATGTACGCTTATTGCCTGATGAATGGACGGTGATCACCAAAGATCGCAAACTCTCAGCCCAATGGGAGCACACGGTGTTAGTCACCGATACAGGCTTTGAGGTGTTGACTCGACGAGACGAGGAAGATGATTTGGCATGATCCAATTAGGGCAGGAAGCCACTAAGTCATGTCCTCGGGTTCGATTAAGCCCGAGGTTGGACGCTCTCAAGGATGAACCCTCCTCTTCGATGACTAAGCGCATCAAAGCGCAGCTTTTGGAGGCCTTTCATGACATTGATAAGGCCTTTTGGCAAGGAGCCATCGTTCGTGATTGCCTTCGTCAACGCGCCTTGCTGGTCGATGAGCTTTTACGTTTCGGGTGGGATTGGTTTGAGCTTAGCCCCCTAAAGCTTAGCCTCGTAGCGGTCGGCGGCTATGGCCGCTCTACCCTTCACCCAGGCTCTGACATCGATTGCTTGATTATTACCCCCTCCAATCTCAGCGAGCAAGCCTCTCAACAAATTGAAGCCTTCATCGCTTTTGTCTGGGATTGCGCCTTGCACTTAGGGCATAGTATTCGCACCTTGGACGAATGCAAAGCCATGGCCCTCGAGGATACGACTGTTTTCTCGAATCTTTTGGATTTGCGTTACATTTGTGGCTCAACCTCATCGTTTGAGCATCTGTCGCAGTTTATGTTCATTGAAGCCAAAGAGCGCAAACCTTACGCGGATTTTTTTAAAGACAAACTGCTTGAGCGAGACCGACGCTACAACAAATTTGAGCATAATGAATACACCTTAGAGCCCAATTTGAAAGAAAGCCCTGGCGGTTTGCGAGATTTACATTTGCTTGGGCTTTTGATTAAACGAGAGTTTGGCACCCATGATCCTAACATACTCGAAAAGATGCACATCATCACCTCACAGGAAAAGCAGGCGTTAAGAGCCAGCGAGCTAGTGCTCAACCAAATACGTTATGCGCTTCACCTAGAGACAAAAAAACGTGAAGATCGTTTGTATCTTGACCACCAACAAACCCTGGCCACTCGATTCGGCTTTACCGGTGATGCCAATGCCGCGATTTCAAGCTTCATGCAACACTATTATCGCGCCATTGGTGAGCTTCGTGAACTCACATCCGTTTTGGTCCAACATTTTAGAGAACGTTATCACGATCAAAACCACAATCTTATATTACAGCTTACCCCATACTGCCAGCTCAAAGATGACGTCATTGAGGTGACTGAAAAGCAAACGCTCGAATCAAACCCGGTTCTGATTTTGGAGATCATGGAGGCGTTTGCAAAACACGAGTGCCGAGGGTTTGTCTCGACGACCACTCGGTTTTTACGAGATTTGTATAAAAGGCAGCCTTTGGAACAAAATGAATCCTCAAGACCTTTGTTTTTGAAGATACTCAATCACCCCAAAGGGTGTGCTCGGGCACTTACCATGATGGCAAGGCTGGGCATCTTGTCGCAATATCTCCCTGAATTTAAGCCAACCATTGGGCAGATGCAGTATGATTTGTATCACATCTATACGGTGGATGCGCACACCTTAACTCTTTTGGGCACCATCGCTCAGGTGTATGAAAAACCAAATGAGCAACCTACCTTGGTAGGGCTTTGTTTCAAAGCCGGGCTCAACCCTCGCATTATTTATTTGGCCGCCTTGTTTCATGACATCGCCAAAGGACTTGGAGGCTGTCATAGCAAGTTGGGTGCGACCATGGTTAAACGCTTTTGTGAGACCCATGCCATCGACCCCTCTCAAGCGGATATGATCGAGTGGCTTGTGGCCCATCATTTACTCATGTCGGATACGGCTCGAACCAAAGATTTAAGCCAACTCAGCGTCATTGGTGATTTTTGTGAGCATGTCAATCATAGCGATAAACTCAATTATCTTTGCTTTTTAACCTTATGCGACATCAAGGCAACCAATCCTTCATTGCTCAGCACCTGGCAAATGGCTTTGCTTAGTAACCTGTATCATCAGGCCTCACGATTTTTAGAAAAAGGCGAGGATTGGGATGTCTCGACGGTTACCACGCACCAAGATCAGGCCATGAAACTATTGCTCGAGCAAGGTTACGATGGCGCGGCCGTCAAGACGGTCTGGCATCGATTAGTGGAGTCGTATTTTCAAAGTGAGCGCCCGGAAGACATCGCTTGGCATACTCACTTGCTGCTCGAGCGATCTGACTTACCGATAATTGCCTTCAAGCTTGAACCCCAAGCCGGTGGCTTACAATTATTTGTGTTCGCCCAAGATCGCATCCATTTGTTTGCCTTGAGTGCGGCCATGCTGGATAAGCTTCAATTGTCTGTGGCACAGGCTCGGATCATGACCACCAAGGATGGCCATGGCCTCAATACTTTTGTTTTACTTGAAGCCGATGGAACTGAGGTCAAGGGTCAAACTCGTGCTGCCTTTCTTGAAGGTGAATTAAACAAACTTCTAGGACCCGCCCTCAAAGATGAATCAATGACGCAAATCCCTTTGGTGCGCCATCATGTGAATCGCCAATTGCGCTTTTTTAAAGATCAGGCTCACGTCAGCGTCGAACTCAATGCCGAGGGTACACGCAATCTTTTAACGGTGCATGCCCCCGACTTTCCCGGTCTTTTAGCCAGGCTTGGGGAGGCTTTCATTGCTTGCGATGTCTTTGTCCACAGTGCCAAAATCAACACCCTTGGCCAACGAGTTGAGGACATCTTTGAGATCTCAAACCGCCAAACTGGACGGGCCATGACCTTAGAGGATGATCTTTTGCACTTAAAATCAATGATTTTAGATAAACTCAGCGCTTACTGGCAATCCTAGACCACTTTATTTTTTCGTGACCTATACTTTGTGCTATGCAGTAATTTTTGGTAGGTGGTCATGAGCAAATTCGTTGCCTATTTTATTTCTCCTTGTGAACATCATCAGTTGTTTGTTCATACAGAGGCGCTTGATGAGCAAGCCAGACGCTTCAATGAGTTTTTGGAGCATCAATCGGGTGAACACTTTGCAACCTTTACGGAGCAATCGGACCCATCTAAACCTGTGAATCGTTGGTCCGCGTTGATGAAAGCTATTGATCATTGCATTTTACACGGGGCGCATCTCGTGTTGTCGCACTCCAAAGATTTTATTCAACAAGCCTCGTTCAATCATCAATTGATGCAATTTGTCGACAAAACAGAAGGCATGAACGTTGAGCTGTTTTGTCTTGATCAGCCCTACTTGAATAGAGCCTCGTTAAGGGCTTTAGTTGACTTTTCAAAACAAAAGAAACGTGATCACGCTGAGAAAGTGAAAAACGGCATCGCCCGCTCCAATCATGGTCATGTTGGCAATCCAAAAGCGAACGATATCATCGCCAGGGTCAACAAACACAAGATCGACAATGCGATCATGTTCGCGGTGATGTTTGAACCGGTCGTTCAAGAGTATGAACGAAAAGGGTTCACTCAGCGTAAAATGGTCAACCTTTTGAATGAACAAGGCTTCAAGGCCCCTGAGGGTGGAACTTGGGTGCTCAGTCAATTTCAAAAGGTGCTCGAGCGAGTGCATTTTAACCAAGCCGCAGTTGAGCACAAAGGCCGGCTTGAGGCCATGCTTGAAAAAGGCATGACGATGGATGACATGGCCTTTGAGTTGAATGAATTTAAAATCAAGCCACCCAAAGGAAAGCTTTGGAGCGCTGATGTTGTGAAAAAAACACTAGAGCGCATCAAACAGCTTGAAGAGTTGCAAGCAATGAATGACTTATTGATTGCTATGAATACCTTAACGCATCCGGAGCAGGCCCTTACCGTAACGCCTACTCAGATGCATTCATGGATGAAAAGCCAAGGCTTAAGCATGCCCAATGCTTGGGAACAACGCGGATCTATGAATTAGAGGATAACGATGAGAGATTTACAACGTCAATTTGACCGCGTCAGCAAACAGCTGACGATGGAAGAGTTTCTTAACTACTGGGCTCAACGTCATCAGGGGATCCAACAAATTACCCACTCATTGTTGACGAACTATCGCTATCCACCGTTAGCGGAACGGGCCAAAAGACACGAGGTCTTTGAGACCTTAAGCCAACAAAGAGAAGCCATGCAAGGCCCTGTTCAGCCTGAGCAACCAAATAAGTCGAGCGACTACCAAAGGGCCTTTCGCAAGCCCTAATTCTTCTCACCAGGGCCGATCTGTGGTTAAATTGGGGTACTTCAATCAGCCCATTAATGCCCACTATGGACACAAGCGATAAACTGTCGGCTCTGAAAAAACTACGTGAACTTCCACGCGGCACCAATGTCGACTCACGTGTAGCTGCAATCCAAGACATGCTGGGCGAGCAAGAGATTTTTCATACCATTCAGTCCCTCAGATGGCCTCTAGGCGTGGTATGCCCAAGGTGTTACTCTCACAACGTGACCGTCATTGATTCGCCTGAGGACGCTCAGGATGAGCGACAGTACTATGAATGCCTCAACTGCAAAGGTGAAGGCGGTGAATCCATTTTTGATGATTTGACCGATTTCCCCGTCGATGGGGACTTGGCAGAGCTTCGTCAATGGGTCTTGTGCTGGTACATGATTGGCTTTTGTTCTATCGCCCAAATCTCTAAGGTGCTAGGTCTTAGCATGCAAGAAGTCATGGTCATGGCTGAGCAAGGCTCAAAGCTTAATGAGATCCCCAAAGAGGCGAAAACCCGGATCGAGTCTACCTATCGCCAGTATCTTCAAAGCAAACAGGCATCGACGCAAAGAGTCAAAGATCGAATCGAGCACGACGAAAGAAAATCGCGCTCCAAAGAGTTTGGTAAATTTAAGCCAGGCCCCAAATCATCGGCTTGATCGCGGACTTACTCTTTGAGTGGTTGGCTCCCCTTCAATCGAAAGTACTCTCTCATGCTCTGATTGCTGCTCGAGCTCTTGTTTGGGTTGGGCCACCCGCTTCATCGCGGTATCAAATTGTTGCTCGTACTTAGTGGCATAGTTATTTAAGTGTTTTTGTAGATTCTCAGAGGGCTCAACACTTGGGTTGTACCCCTCGAGCATGTTTGAAAAGACATTATGACTTGCCTTAGAACTTGAATCTAAAGTTTGTCCATCTTTGGTTAAAAGCTTCGATTTTTTATTCGCAAAATGATTAAAAAGCGCTTTTTCTTGTTCGGATAAATTAGTATCTGGACCAATCGTCATCAGACTTTTGCCTTTAAAAGCTGGGTGCGCCATTAACTCTTGAGGTACTTCAACCGTAAACTCACGACCTTGAGCCACGGCTTTTTCCTTTAAGTCCATGACAATGCATGACATCAGCTCATATGAAGGGGGCTCTTTGGCTTGCAGAGCAAATGGATTGTCGGGGCTGCCTTTGTTCGTGCATTGAATCGCGGTGGTTACCATGCCCTGGGTGTTTCGATAAAGGGCCTCCATGGCCGCTTTTGATTCTTCAGTGGGAGCTTTGTTTTCAGTACCATCAAACGGGCCTAGTAAAGATTCGTTATCAAAGTAAACCGTGCCTTGGACCTGGTGTCCATCGGCTTTGACTTCGATGTTAAAGATCTTAGGATCAATTTGTTCAAGCCCTATGTAAGGATTGTCTACACTGTCGTAGGCATTGGGGGCATCAATGTTCTGATTAATATCGCCCAGAATCTGCCCTATTGAATCTTTGACATCAGGCATTGCTTCAAATTTACGATCGACCACACGGTTGAGCTCATCACCAGATAATTGAGTTGCGCTATCGAGCATAAACAATTGAGCTCGAACAATATCGCTTGCCGCTCTAACCATGTTCATGTCTTTCATCGCTTGCTCTTTCAGGGCCGAGTTCTCATTTTCTTCTAAATAACTTTGCATGCCTGCTTGCATGAACAAAAGTTGCTCATAGATGGTTTCCAGCGATTTGGTGGTCTCTTGCTGGTTGGCCTCTTTTGACACCAGTTTTGAAAGCTCTTTAAACTTCTGCGCAAATTGTTCTTTGAAATTTTTACCTTCTCCAATGAATTCCGCTTGAAACTCTTGGTACTGTTCAGCGCTTAACCTATGCAAACCAGGACCACTGATCTGCATCAACGATGAATCAGGCGCTGATGGCCCACCACCAAAATGAACACCAGCCGTTGACGGTCCAACACCCTCTCCTGGCATCGGAGGTGGAGGTGGAGGTGGCGCTGATGCTTGCCCCTCTCCTTGCATTGACTGAGTCTGAGTGCCAGGCATTGGAGGAGGTGCGGGTCTATCTGAAGAAGTAGAGACTGACGATGAAGGTCCAGCCTCTGCAGCAGCATCAGCCACCGGTGCTGCTCCTTCCGGCTCAGAGGCTGAGGCTTGAGTAAGTTCATCTTTAGAGGAGTCAGAAGGTGGCTGCGACTCAGTGTTTCTTTTAGAATGTTCACTGAGAAGTAGGCTCTTTAATTGATCAGCACTAATTACTTCGTCTGCACCCTCATTGGGTAACTTTTTATATGTCGCCGTTATCGCATTGTTCAGGAGCATTTCAAATGAAGGCCGGGCACTTTCAGGAAATGATGAATAAAGTCTATTTAGTTCGTTTAACTTTATTTTAAGAGGAGCTATCACTCTAGCTAGAAATAGCTGCTTATTTAAGCCAATAAGTACTTTCTCAACTGAATGACCAAAAGATTCTTTGTTTTGAAATTGATTTCCATCTTGACTAGGCATTAATTTTCCTAAAATCTATAATGTAAATACACTAATATATCTTCACTACATTCACTATATCTGCTAAATGAGTCACAAGTAAACTGGTTAACTTTCCAATGCTAAATGATGCATACTCAACAATCGAAACCATTGTAATTAAAAGGGATTATTCTTGTTAAATCACCTCATCAGCAAATAAAAACATTCCATCTAAACAGTGATGAGTTTCATTTGACAAACTAGTTGCTGAATGTAAAATCGGAGCATCATTTACACATAGGTACAAACAAATGTCAGCACATGGCCCATTTTCCTCATCATCATTGGATCCTTTACAGCAACATACACTTCAACTTTTAACTGATACTTTGCAAACAAAGACTGAAAAGGAGTACTCATTTGAGACCGCAGAAAACCTTGTTAAAGCAATATTTCCGGAAGGCAAAGAGCAATTAGCAACACAAATGATTGATGAACTACGCACAGTACAAAGACCTGAGGCAAAACCAGTTACCGCCGCTGACCTTTCTGCAAGATTAAATGCTTTAATTCTTGAGGGTGAAGACGACCTAAATAAAGACGCCGAATTCCTAGCAAGAGTTGGTGAAAACCAAGCGGCGATTGTCAGACAAATGGGCGAAGTTGCTGATTCTATCGAACGCGAAGCGGATGCTGTATTAGTTCAGAGCCGCACCAGTCGACTCGTATAAAAGAAGCGAAGTGCACAATTAACAATAATTGTGCACCAAAGCTACTTCTTAAACCATAATAAGAACATTTATTTAATCACCGACTGCTTAAAATCAAAAAAACACTTCATAGTATAAAAATGAGGGAATCATGTCGGGATTAGGTGTTGATTATATAATACTCTTTTCATTTACAGCAGGTAATTACCATGTCCAATTCGGGACCAATTAAAAATCTTAACGACTTAAATGAAGATGACAAAGAGTACTTACTATCATTTAAACGGTGTCTTGAAAAAAACCCTGAAAGTGACAAGCCTTTTTCGGAGATACGTCGCCTGCTTGAAGAAGACTTTGAATACCAACCAGATGTCCTTGAATTCTTCATTTCTGAGCTTAGCAAAGTAGAAAGACCTGATGCAAGACCTGTCACTGCCGCTGACCTTTCAGCCAGGTTAGATGCTTTAATTATTGAAGGTGAAGCTGATCTTAATAGAGATGCCGCGACATTAGCAAAAGTCGGTAAAACCCAAGCGGCGATTGTAAGACAAATGCAAAGCATTGCGGATTCGTTAGAACATCAAGCAGATGCTAATGCTGAACTCAGTCGCGTAAGACCTTAACATAAGAATACTTCAAGACTAGGTGGTTTCCATTAATAGTGCACTCTTTTTATAAATATTCAATAAACAGTTATCTCTTAATATCTGCATTAAAAATTGACACCTTTGATCAATCAAGTACTATCGGGTGATTATTTTTGACACTGAGGTACTTATGTCAGCTATGGGCCCATCTGCAATCATTGAAACACTCGCTGAACTTGATATATCCACATATTTAGCGATGAAAAAAGCACTTACTAAAAAGACCGAAGAGGAGCTTTCTTTAGGAAAAGTACTTTCAGATGTTCGTGAAGACTTCGAAGACTACGGCGATGAAGTGGTTGAATCAATCATCAAGGAATTTAGGGAAATAGAAAGACCTGGTGCAAAACCTGTGACCGCCGCTGACCTTTCTGCTAGGTTAAGTGCTTTAATTCTTGAGGGTGAAGACGACCTAAATAAAGACGCCGAATTCCTAGCAAGAGTTGGTGAGAGTCAAGCGGCGATTGTCAGACAAATGGGTGAAGTTGCGGATTCGCTCGGACGCGAAGCGGATGCTGTTTTAGCTCAAAGCCGCAGTCGCTTCGTTTAAAATAGCCTACAGAGTGCACAATTACTCCAAGTTGTGCACTCTATCTTCCTATTAACCTTCGATTAACTCCTCTCTCTTAATCAAACTTAAATCGCAATCACCTGATGGGTCATTACCTAGCATTCGCGCCCTTGTAATATAGTTGTGAAACCAAGTTAAGCAAACTTTCTCACCTTTGTTGATTTTCTTGCATTTGTTTGTGGTTTAGATTTTAATTTGCGCTCTTTGGTTGATTTATTAGGTAAGAGTTTTGACTGACATCAAAACCACTGAAAAAAACAGAGCAAATACACGCAAGTTCTCTCAACTCAAAGCTGGGATTAAGTCCCCACCCAAAGCCAGCCATCAAAAAGGGGTCCTAAAAGAACAGCTAAAAAACATGGACACCCTGGCTTTAGTCAAAGCGATGGACTCAAGTCAGACCTTTTTTAAACATATCCATGACAAAATCGCCCATACCAACCCTGCCTACTGGCACAGACTCACCGCCTACCTACACATTCATCAACAAAGCAAAATTCCTTTAAGTCATATCATTCCGGCAAACGAATACCAGCAAAGTCGAAAAAATCTTACGACGCTAAAAGCCAAGCAAACAACCTATATCAACGACTTCAATCTATTTGGCTTCACCATTCCAGGGGTTTACCTCAATCGCAGCCCTCTTCCTCTAAACCAAAGCCCTTATTCAAAACTAACCATACTTCATGGGGCCATTATTGATGGCGATAAGACATGGTTTGATTACATCATCAAAGCCATCACTCGGTTTGAGAACAAACATCAACATTTATCAACAAAATCTAATTATTGTAAAAAGGTCGGTCATTTGAACCTCGACATCAAAGATGTCCAGGGTATGACCCCTCTTCACCACCTCGCCCAACAAGGTCTTGGGGAGTGGGCACCATCACTCTTAAGCGCTTATCCATTTGATGAGAATGAAAAGATTTTAATGGATGTATCGCAGACTGATAATCTGAAGCGCAACGTCTTACATCATGCAGTCCTAGCGGGAAATAAGGCGAGCCTGGCGACTTTGTGTTCAGCGGCTGACGATTTCAGTAAAGCTGACTGGAAAGCACTTGCTAAGAAAGACATGTCTGGGTTTACCCCCCTAGAGCTTGCTATAAAATTAAAGCGGATGGATATCGCTTGTCTTTTGATTGAAAAAGGCGCTTTTCAGAAAGCCGTGGTCGCCCAACATATGTTTGAGTTATGCGAACATGCAATAAAAAATCATGATCATGCACGATTAAATCAGCTCATTAGCATTGCCCCGATCAAATTAACCAAGCCAAAAGCTAAGGATGCATCCGCCAATCCAACAATCGAAGCTCAACATGAGCGAGTCGTAAGAGCGCGCACCGTCCGCATGTTTCACATGGCGATCGAGTCAATAAACTCAGTAGCCGTTCTTAGTATGCTTCATGTTTTGGATGCTCAGCAACGATCACAACTGTGCATGGCCCAAAGAAAACATGCAACGCCATTAGAACATCTAGAAAGAGCCCGAAAAACAAAGCAATCCAAGCTTCGAGTGCAATCCAAAAAAATTAAAGCGCTGTCTGAACAATCTCAAAAACAGCTGCAGGACCTGACCTCAACTAAAACAAGCAAGAGCTCAATCAGTAAAGAGAATACCGAGGGTAACAAGGGTGGCGATAATACTAAGGGCACTAAAAATCATTCATACGATGCGAAAGTCTTAACACAAAAAATTGCCTCGTATAAGAGTCATCAAAGCCTTTTAGCAAAGCAGGCAAAATCGGTCAAACATCAAGCCAACAGAATATCCAAGATTTTAAAGTATTATGAAGTCAGTGATAACATTGGGCTCATTGAGCGCACGAGTCGTTATCAAGGGTTCATGGGGGTGCTCAAAGATGAGCTGGTCTCTACTAATTCATATCGAAATTTGTCATGGCTTGCCAGATACCAAGCGCCAGCTAGTGCCCTATTAGCTTCTCAAAAAGCCACAGGCAGTCTTGTGATGTCGGCTTTGGCTGGGATACATACGTATTACCAAGGAAGTTGGGTCGATTGGGGACAAAGCTCCCTTAGAGCGTTCTCAACCTTATTTGACCATGAAAGCTCGATAAGACGGATTGCTCAATCGACCAACGAGCTCATATCTCTTTATCGTCGAACACCTCACTACGTAGCCAGCAAAGTAGTTCAAGGCAGTTTTGTTTCAGGGCACAGTAATGCTGCCATTCAAACGGGCATCCAAGGGATAAGCTCAGCCTTAGGACTTACCAGTGCTCATCACTATTTAAACTATAGGGAAGGTGCTTCGGCCCTTTTCTTTGCGTGCGATCGAATGTTGGGTGAGCAGTACCTCTACCCCTATCTTGAATCCAATGTTGATAGTTTGGAAAAGATTGCCACTGGCACTTTTGATATTAAAACTCTCGATGAATACAGCGACCACCTTGCCCAACAAACCAATGATGGGTTCTATGAGCTCACAGGCATTGAGCCAAGAGCTAGTTACTACAAATCTCTTCAATGGATAAGAAGGCATATTGCTGGGCTGGAGGGAGACGATGCTGATGAAAGTTTAACGCTTCTTGCGATGACGCCGGATGAGCTTGACAATCACTTAACCGATGAACTTGAGAAGCAGCTTCAAAACCAAATCAAACCCTTGTTGAGCTTAAGCTCCGAGCGGTTGGCTCAAACCGCGATGCACCAATCTGTGGGTCAACAAGACAAAGTCCAGTATATTGCTGATTTTCTTGCATTGGCCATTATCCAACAAGAACATCTTCATGTTCACTATGAGCCCGAGGCCTATCAGAGTCGTCTTGAGGGGCTTAAATACACCCTAAAGTCACAAGTTGAGTATTCATTAAATCAACATGGTCATTGCGATGCGGCCGCTCAAAATATGGCCAAAGCCGTCGATCATGTGTACGCCGATATGAATGTTGTGGTTTATCATTACATCCATCGACTCCAGCAAACTAATGATATCAACGTAGTGATGGATGAGCTTATGGGCAATCTTCACTACGCGGATGAGTCCAAGGCTTCATTAAAAAGCTTTGTCGATTATTATGTGAGCTATCGACTTCCAACCTATGCGGATCCAAACGATGGTATGAAGCATTTGGTAAACACACTCGTAAGCCCAGCTCACGATACCGATGATTTTACCCAAGTTGTATTGGATTATGCCTCTCATAACCAACACAACCAAAACCTTGGGCACACCGTTGCCCAGATTATGACCACGTTGTTGCTTGAAGCTAAATACATTGATAGCGACCATTATCAAGCCACTTTCAATCTAATTGCGACGCAAACCAATAGCCACTATTGGAGCGATCAAAGCAAAGACAAAAAGAATGCTCACGCCTCAATTGCTAAAATGATGCGTTTTCATTTCCAGGCAAGCCTAACTGAAGAATTTGGAGGCCCTGAGACTTTAAGTCCATGCAGCTATCAAAACTTCAAAGACAAAGCCCTTCCCTACATCAATCAATATAACTTCCATAAAGTCGCTGAAATCGGGACTCAGCTTATCCAAGAGCAGCTATCACACTTAGCTCTCTCAGAGCATGAGCTACAAAGTATTCAAAACTTTTTAGGGTTTCATACCAAGAATGCTTATAAGAAAGGAAATGGCTCTTTAATCTATCGTCATATGCTGCAAGTGTTAGCCCTTTACACTGTCAAAGATTTAATAGAAGACTTTGATAAGGGTAAGAGTCTCAGTCATGATATCTTAAGAACCATCAATCAGTTCGAGCCTAGAGCATTAGCTGCCTCTTACGCAGTCCATAAAATCGCAGATGACTTAAAAGAAGCAGGCATCGATGTTTGTGCCTATGAGCAAATTTTACTGTTTGATGACTTAATCGGCACACGTAACGACAACCGATATGAAGATACGATCTTTGAGTTTATTGATAAGCATACCAACCATGATAACCTTCTTGGTGGGATCTCAACCGCAGGCTATGCTCGCCAGTTACAAATAAAAGCCTATGAGTTTGGTGAAAACCGTTGGCAAGGTGCCCATGCCAGTGAGACTCGCTCTATGAGTATGTATGATCATAAGTTCGAGAACTTGAGAAACTCGTCCATATATATTCGAACTCTAGGGGAACTACAAAAAGCCCAACATTTTATAAAACCAGTTGGTGCAAATGTCGATCTTAATGGTCAGTATGGTGTGGCTTTACTGGGGATCAAGGTTTTATCGGGTCAAATTGGTCACCAAAATCAAAACCATCACCAACCCACCCACATGAATCCACCGAGCCTACCTCACCCAAGGTCCAACCAGCAAGAAGGCATCACTTTTGATACCAATGACCTTGAAAATGGTGATGACCATGAAGATGGTAAGCACACTAAGAACAGTGCCATCAGTCTGTCAAGACAATCGTATGCGTTTGATCCTGCAAGTGTCGCTCCCATGATTAATTGGGGGTTAGAGGAAGGCACCCAGGTTGTTTCTGTCAAGGGTAGTGATCCTACTTCAGAAGCTGGTCATATTAGCCCCTTAGAGTCATTGTTCGAAACCACCTATGAAGTGAATTTTGATAACAGTGAGCAAAATCAAACAAATGGTTTCATACAAACCTTGGGGAGAATGGTTAACCCTATCCCGTCCGCTCAAGCGAATCCTGCCTTAGCCGCACGAGCTTATCAGCTTACTGCGGCTACAGTATCAGGATTTGCCGCCGCAGGTGCGTTCATCATTACTCGCTTTAGCGCCAAAGATGATGAGGGAAATATTTATACTTACGAGCGATCAGAGGAAGAAATCAAAACTCTTACTCCAGAAGGATTTGAAGTTATTCAAGATCCAAGGGCAGAGTCCATAGACTCAATACCTGAGTTTATTCTTGATGATGTATACAATGAAATAGGAAACCAACAGACTACGGTTACGCAAAATCAACATGAAGTAAATCTGAAACTGATGATGCTGGGTATCGTCCCCTACACCCTCTTAAGTTTAAACAATCCTGCCCCTAAAACGAGTGATACCAATCTAGTTGATACACAACCAATATCAGATAGTGAGCGGTTCACAGCATATCCTACTTTTGATGAGAGTTATTACGAATCAACACAAGCACAAGCTGTTAGCCACGCTCAAAATCAAGCTGAGCAACCAACCGTTGAAACACAAGTAGTCAGTTTAAGCGAAGTCAAAAGTCTAGACATAACTCAACAGCGAGAAAAACCCCAATCACAAGCAGAGCAACAAGGAATGACTGTCTCGCTAGGACAAGCTATCCAATCAACTGGGACTCAAGATGTATTTTCCAGCCAACCAAAAAGAGCACTTAACTTATCGCTACCCAATCCAGGTATAGCTTTTTCCGCTAATGATGAAAAGATTGAGCCGCAAAGAAATCTATTTGAGCTACCTCCTCAGATAGAATCTACCCCAGGGTTCCCAGACTTGAGTCAATCGACAAATCCCCAAGATTTGGCAATAAAAGGCAGAACGGCCTCTCCTGTCCCTATCATATTTACACCGGCCCTCCCTACTTTTGAAAAACCTAAAGAATGGGATATCATAGCGGGCGACACTAAAAAGGACATGCCATCGGCCTCGACGAGTAGTTTTCCAAGTTCTAACACCGCTGAAATTACTCTACTATTTAATGAAGCTAAAAGGAAAAAAATTAAGCCGGCAATATGGACCAAAAAAAATAGAGCCAAATGGGAAGATCTACCTACAACTGGGAAAATCAGGTATATTCCACCTAGAAATTATCATCCTACAAAACCTCTGCATAAAGGGCCGAATAATGGCTTTTATGATAAATTTGATAATGAATGGGTTAAAGGCCCCTCAAGAACGATAGGCGAACCCTTTGAATGGGATGTTCAACTATCCAATCAAGGAAAGAAACAGCTAGGTTGGATAAATGAAAGGAAAAGTCATATAAATGTATCTCTTAAAGGCAAAATCACTCATAGGTAAAATTTATGAACAAGTTTGATTTCTACGAAAAAGTTATCATAAAAACTAATAATAAAGATTTATTAGAACTAAATGGTCGAAATGCGACAGTGCTCGCTATGGCTGGAAGTGATGGAGATTGGCATTATGGACTAAACATCGAAGGAATTGAAGAATCTTGGAGCGTTCCCGAAGAAGACTTAATATCTCGAGGCGAATTTGCCAAACGTGAAGACTTTTATGATGATGACCCAGACAGCAGAATAACAGTCATCGTTGATAAAGATGGGAATGGAAGTATCAAAGATGAATAAGTTGGATTTTTTTGAAAAGGTAAAAGTATTATCCCATGATGATGAATATCAAGAAGTTTGGAACAAAGTAGGCACTATATTAGGCATGTCTGAAAGTGATGAAAAAGAGTGGTATTACTGTGTGTCAATTAATGAAATCACCCATATAATACCAGAATCAAGTCTAGCATCCACGGGCAGTTTCTCTTGTAGCTCCGAATTCTATGACGATGATCCAGAAAGCAAAATAACCGTCGTCGTTGATAAAGATGGGAATGGAAGCATCAAAGATGAATAAGAATCATCGTTCAAAAAATAGGCCACTAATAAAATTTGTTTTATTACCTCATCTGTCTAAATGGTTAATATAATGAGCAACAACAGTAAAATTGTAGAAGCAGCAAAAACTTATCTTTATGAAAGGGATATTGAAAACGTTGAACCAGCAGAATTTGGTCGCACAAAAACAAGTAAACAAGAAGTCATTTTTATGCATCCATTAGCTATTGGTCCAGGTGTAGTCATGGATCCACCCGATGTCAGGGTTTGGGTCAACATTGATACATACGAGGTCGAATTCATTCATCAAATGTAACATTTATAGTTGTTGAACTAATCCGTTCATAAAAAGGTGCTTCACCTATAGACTGTTTTGGCGTGCCCGTTTTCCTTGCAAGCTTTCGCCACCTGCACTTAAAGGTAATGATTTACCTTCATATTGACCAATACTGGTAGTTAACTCACTTACTTTGAGGCTGATTATCTCAAAATCCTATCGTTTGACACAAAATAATTGCTTATTTATCTAATTTAGATAGGCTGTGCTGTCGCATTATGTTTTAGGTATTTTTCGTATGTCTGCTACAGGGCCAGCTACTCCTTTAAAGGGTGCTATTGAACAGCTGGAAGCAAGAATTAAATTCAATGAAGATCTTCAGGCGATCTTTAATGAAGAGAATGATTTAGACACCATTGAAGAATACTTATTTGAAGTTGCCCCATCGCTTACGACCCTTTACAAGAAAGTCGGTATTGAGGTGTTTATTGAAACCTTCATAGATGGCGTTTCTCAAGAACTTGAAATCATGCGTCAATACTTGAATGATTTGAACGCTTTAAACGAGATTCTATTAAAGGATCAAAAAGCGTTTACGCTGACTCCACTTTGCGCCTATACCAACAAGCTTGAAGCAAGCCCTCATCAATTTACCAACCCCTTTGAATATGCTTTGTTTATGCAGTATATGTGTAGGATTAGGCATATCGCGAATGATGGAAGACATACTCTGACCATCAATCTACTTCTGAATAAAAAGCAGTCCATTGAAAAAGATCTTAAAAAGATAAAGGAAAAGAAGAATCTAAAAGCGTTTAAGGCGAGTACCAAACATATTCGAAGAGACTACGTATCCCTATACTCCGAATCCGAGCTCTATACGTCAATCGATGAAATACTGTTTCAGCTGTTGGTTAAAATAGATATCAATTTTCGGACTTTTTACAGGGAGCTTAAGCTTGACTATCGCAAGGAAAGAGACTCTGTTGGCATCTGTAGGAACTTTGACAAACCATTTGATGCCTTAAGCAGTAAGTACGAGCAATTTCTTGATGACTATGGACTTTTAGATTCAAGCATTCAAGAAAATCCAGACATAAAGAACCAGGCTAGAATCCTCTCACAACAACACTCTACCCTTGATGAGGCCTCAAAGAAAATAGGACAGGTTACCGACATTCTTGATCCGGCGTTTATTCTAAACATTTGGTATTTAGAAAAAGCTCTTATTCGATTTAAAAGGATGTTGGAAGAAAGCAAATTGAAAATGCTACAAGCTCAACGCGAGTTTGAAGCACAATGCGCTTTAACGTCTGAGCTTTCTAGCGTGGAGTCCAGCGAAGTTGGCGATGAGGTCGATGTCATAGAGGCGATGCCTGATGATTTAGCAGTCATCCAAGAGTCATTCCAAGCCATGAGACTTGAAGAAGATGCTGGAGCTAAGGGTAAAGATTGTCGTGAACTCAATGCTGAGCCACATGAAGTCATAGCACTCATTCATCCTGATTTGCCTTCCCCCTCTGGGGATGACGAACACTTAGTAACGAGCACAACTAGCCCCATAGATGTGCCTGTCATGCTCGAAATGGCAGATAGAGAGATTTGCTCAGATGTTGGCACCTCTTCATCTACTCAACATCCGCAACCTTCTCTATTAACTGAAGAAGAGATTATACAACTAAACTCATCGACAGCCCCTCTAATCACCCATGTTTATTGTCAGCGAAGGTCAAGCGCAAGACTTTCCGAGGAAGAGAATGATGAGCTTGAAAACATAGATCCATCTATTTTAGACCGTTTAAGAAAAAAACAAGCGGATTATGAAGACCTGTTTTCCTCTTCTACGATAGATTTAAGAAAGAGGTTTACTTTTGCAGATTTAGATAACTTAATCATTATTCTGGGAGGGAGCATCAACTATTCAAGCTCCGGCTCAAGAAAAAACATCAAGCTTCCAATCTATTTGGGCGATACAGAAGTTCATACTTATGTAAGCCGCACCCTTCATGCGCCTCATGCAAAAGA
>CAYNJF010000012.1:4339-59300 GCA_964397555.1 uncultured Francisellaceae bacterium | reverse complement strand
AAAGGACAATTACTCCTTGGGGTCAACATCGACCACATTGCGACCCTTCGCCAAGCACGCGGTACTCAATACCCCGATCCCGTGGTTGGTGCGTTAGAAGCTCAGCGTGCTGGGGCCGATGGCATCACTCTTCATATCCGTGAAGACAGACGTCACGTGAATGAACGCGATTTAGAGCGTTTAATGGAAATGTGCTTACTTCCGGTCAACCTTGAAATGGGGGTGACCTCAGCGATGATAGATATTGCGCTGAAACATAAGCCACCTTACGTGTGCCTTGTCCCGGAGAAAAGAGAAGAGCTCACCACCGAGGGTGGATTAGATGTTATGACTCACTTTGATGCCGTAAAATCTTGCGTCCAACGTTGCCAAGATGAAGGCATGGAAGTCTCTTTGTTTATTGATCCCAATGAGCGTCAAATTGAAAGCGCTTTTGAGACCGGGGCCCAGGCCATCGAGCTTCATACCGGGGACTATGCCAATGCGACTCACCCTGAGGCTTTAAAACATGAACTTGAATTAATCCAAAAGGCAGCTCGTCTTGGTGATAAGTTGGGTCTTAAAGTGAACGCAGGTCATGGTTTGCATTATTCTAATACTCGCGCCATTGCTCAAATCCCTGAAATTATTGAGCTCAACATTGGACATGCCATCATCGCTGAAGCCGTGTTCGAAGGCATGGAAAAAGCCGTGGCTAAAATGAAAGCCATCATGGACAACGCTCGATGAGCATTTTTGGCATCGGCACGGATATGGTTCTTGTGGAGCGGATTGAACGCATGCTGGAGAAGCATGCCCAATCCTTCCCAAAACGCATCCTTACCGAGCAAGAGCTTAGTATTTTTGACAGACACCCCAATCAGGCCCACTATTTGGCCAAACGATTTGCCGCCAAAGAGGCAATCAGCAAAGCCCTTGGGACCGGTATTGGGGATGTATGCAGTTTTCAAGACGTAAGCATTTTGAATGATGAGAAGGGGGCTCCGATTGTCAAAACTTCAGAGACCCTAGGCGCTTATTTAGCGACTAATCAATTGGATAAAATACACATCAGTCTTAGTGATGAAAAAGAGCATGCCTTAGCATTTGCCATCATTACCCATGGATAAACGCTATCCTGGTATGTCGTTCATCTTTTAAATTTTGAGCGTTTAGACTTAACCTCAATATGCTCGAGCATTGGACAGGTGGGACAGCTTATTTTATAAGATTTATCCTTGCCCCGATGCGTTGTCTGATTCGTTGCGCCAGTATCCTGCATAAAGGATCTCACTTCAGCTCCACACACTCCTTCAAAGTCCACAGTTATTACTCCTTTTGAGCAGTCAATGGTATACCCACAAGGGCAGGGTTTATGATTAGCCTTTCAGGCATCGACGACTTCATCAAGATGTTGGCTTATTTTCTTTTCATCGTCGAGTAGTTTGCTTATAATGAATCTCTTATGACTTGTTATCGGGCTCTTCGAATGGCATAGCGGCCAGCTCTCGACTGTTTTTTGTTGGGATTCATTCGCTCACTGAGTTCTTTTAAGTCTTCGCTCATGGCTTTGGTTGCTTTTTTGATCGGATCTCGGTTGTAAAGTATTTTCCATGAATAATTGTTTTTAAATTGATCTTGATAATCTTTAATAAGGCTGCCAGTCATCTCTTCAACACTTTTGAGTGAGATGCCGCCTTCTTTCCTGTTTTCTTTTGAGTTTTGCTCTAGAAAGCGATCAATTTTTTCAATCATTTTATCGATTTGATTTAAATCGTTTGTTTTGGTGTTTTTTCTGAAGTGGAAAATTCCTTTCTCAAGTTTTCTTTCAAGCCTTCTTTTCTGTTTAAAAAGTTCATCACGATGTTTTTCCATGGTGTCACAAATGCCATTGTCTTTTTTTCTTTTCTCTGATTTTTTACGCACTTCAATGATGGTTGATTTGAGTTCTGTGCTGTCAAAAGCTATCTCCTGCTCGTTGCACAATTTGATCTCTTTTAGATATTTTATGGCAACAGGTAGCTCCATCCGTCTTTCTCGATCGATGTCAATCATTGAGTTAATGATGAGTTGAATGGCCTTTTCATTTTCAGGAATAATGTGCTCATTTTCGGCATGGAGCATCTGATAGTTGCTTAGAGGCGCGGGGACGCCATGGCCACGAATTCGTTGCTTATTGATTTGCATTGCACCAATCTCTCTGTCCAAATTGCCACTCATTCCTACTCTTGGGCAATCGGTAAATAAATCGAGCCCCACAACGCCAAGCGCATACACATCGGTTGCGGTGGAGTAAGAGGCGGGGCTTCTGTCGGCATATGCCTGTAAAATTTGAGGATCCATATACGGTATGGTGCCCATCGCATTTTCGTACACGCTTTGGCCAGTTTCACATTGTGAGGCTAAGCCAAAGTCAATCATTGTGGCTGTGCGAGCTTCTTTATCCCAGATTATGTTTTCTGGTTTAATGTCTCTGTTTATCATCCCACGTTCATGAAGCGCATGTCCTTGCTCTAAACATTGAATAAAAATATCCAAGGCTTCATCTTGAGATTCTATCCTGTCAAGATGCTCAAAAAGTTCACCTCCATGGAGAAGTGGTTGTACGCTGGCAAGCTCCTCTTTTTTTTCGTTGATCATTGAGCCAATAAGTTGATTACATTGTTCCAGGTGCCCATTTTCAATTTCAAACTCACCTCGTTGAGCTTTAAAGGAAGTATTTTGGGTCTTAAGTTGTTTAACTGCGACGAACATCCCGGTATCAATTTCTTGAGCAAGACACACCAAGCCAAAACTTCCCTCACCAAGTTTTTTATCTTCTCTTAAAATAAAGGCATTTCCATCATCCGTCAGTAGGATTTTGACGTCACTGCCTTCTAGGAAAGAGGCATTTTCAGCGGTTAAGACTTGACCACTCAGCTCGGCGCAAAAGGGATTCTCTAGGTTGATCTCGTGTTCTGAGTTAAAGTTCGCACTTTTTGCTTTTAATTGCATTTTTCTTAATTCGAAAAGCTGCCTTGAGTCTAAAAGAAGACCGGTTGGTCTTTGTTGATTTCCGTTTGTTTGCCTACTTGAACCAGGGCTGTTTGTGACGCTTTGTTGGTTTTGGGTTTCTTGGCTTACATTCGAGTCAGATAACTGCTCGCGCAGGCGTTCTCTATCTATCTCAAGTTGATCTTGAGGTGCATTACCATAAACATTTTGTTGGTCTTTCTTTTCTTGTTCAGAAAACTGATGTTGAGTATCTTGGAAAAGCATATAGTTGTCTTCAAGCTGACTCTTTCTTTGTTTAAGGCGCCGTTTTTCATCTTGATGAGCGGCCATTTGTTCTTCACTAAATCCTGAAGTATCCACCTGATTATGCCGTTTTTCTTTTTTGTTTAATCGTTTAATGGCTGTTTTAAGTCTCGTTTCTTGCTCCTTATCCATTTCTTTTTTTCTTAAATAGGATAATTGATTGGGAAGTCGAACCTCGCCGCTATGATAATTAAGGTAGTTTGCACGTCTTATGTCACGCTCCTTATTATGTTTTACTTTGAGCTCATTGATTACTTCTTCTGAGTTCAAAATGGCAGTCATGGAAGATTGCCCACTCTCTATCCGACAATCTAAACCATAGACCTCTTGAATAAACTGTTTGATTTCAGTTTCGTTGTCTGTATCAAAGTGAACCTTTACTTGATTTTTAGTTAAATCAACATTGCAGTGAGTAGGGTGTAAGAGTCCAATTTTGGAACGAGTTTCTGTAATTCTATCAAGATGGCCTTGAATCATGACTTCCTCTGCAGAGGATGGGGGAGGGCTAGATTCTGACATGTTAAATCCAACTTCTTACATCAACTCATAATAAGACTAAAAAGTGGATAAAGAGTTCAAAAAGCTGTATGTACAACCATGAGCGTTAAGGCAGCTTTCATAGCTAATGGGTTGAATTCATTGGAAAAAGTTGTGACAGTAAGGCATGGTCCAGCCAAGGCTGGACCAAAGAAAATATTATGATGCGATTTGTTTCTCAGTTGGATGCGTATATTCGGGATGTTTTTTTACAAAATCCAGCACATTGGTCACCTCTTTGTTAAAAATCACCATGTGGTGTTGGATTTTATCGACATGATTCTCCGAGATGACCTTTTCTAGGGCGGCTGTGGCACGCTTTAAGAAGGGGACCCCAGAGTAACAACATGCCCCATGCAGGCGATGGACCAGCTCGCGAGTTAAGGCTAAGTCGTTTTGAGCGAAGGCATCGTTGATCTTCGATTGATCTTTTCTCAACGAATTTACTAACTCTCTTAACATCTCATGAGCCAATTCGGTTTTATTGTTCGCAAGCTTCATGCAAAGCTTCCAGTTCACGGCATCTTTAGTGCCTTTGACTTCTAATTGAACTTTCTTCTTATCAGAAGAGAAGGCATGATTCTTACTCCATTTTTCAATGACGCGTTTTAGATCTTTCTCACCGATGGGCTTGGTCAAATAATCATCCATACCAGCATTGAGAAGTGCTTCTCGTTCAGAGAGCAGGGCATGAGCTGTCAGAGCGATGATGGGTGTATGCTGGCCAGGCGGTTCAAGCTCACGAATGTGGTTGGTGGCTTCAATGCCATCCATACCAGGCATTTGAATGTCCATCAAAATTAAATCAAATCGATGCTTTTCAACCAGCTCGAGTGCTTGTTGGCCGGACTCGGCGACAGAGACAGGTACTCCCATGTCTTCCAACAACGCTGAGACCAGCTTCAAGTTAGCAGGGTAATCATCCACAGCGAGCAGATGTATGTTCCCAGAGTTTACTACCTGATTCATGTTCGCAAGGTAGGTGGAATCATCCTCCACATGTTCATTGAGTAGGGCCTCAACCAACCCATCATGAAGCTTTTTGCGTCGAAAGGGTTTGGATAAACAGAGTTTGGCACCTGCGTTTAAAATATCATCGTAGATAATCTGTGAGGTGGTGTTGGCTAAAACGCCAATGGGCACGTGATAGGTGCCTGTGACCAATCGTATCATCGATTCCACATAGTCCCCATTGGGGTCGGGTTGATTGATCCCCACAAGCACCATGTCAAAGAGCTTGTTCGTGCGCTCTGCATTCAATAAGAAGGGCTCAATGTCATCGCGGTTGTCGATGGTCTCCACCGTCATGTTCATGCTCTGCAAAAAGTGCGACAGGGCTAATCGAGAGGTTTCATGTTGTTCAAAAATCAAAACATTCTTACCTGCAAGCTTAGGATGCGAAGGCATGTCTTCAATCTCATCCACTTTATCGGCTAAGAAGGTAAACCAGAAAGTTGAACCTTGGCTTTCAACACTCTCTACGCCAATCTCACCACCCATTTGTTGGACCAGTCGTTTTGAAATGACAAGCCCAAGCCCGGTGCCGCCAAATTTACGGGTGGTTGTGGAGTCTGCTTGCTTAAAGGCCTGGAACAAACTTTTCTGCTCTTCCGTGCTAAGTCCAATGCCTGAGTCGCTGACCTGAACACAAACAACCACGTTTTGATCGCTTTCCTTTTCAAGGCTGACGCGTACCACTACGCTGCCACTTTCTGTGAATTTAATCGCATTATTAACCAGGTTGGTAATAATTTGACGCAACCGTAGATGATCGCCAATAATTTTCTCAGGCACATCCGAGTAGACCAGAGGCACCAGCTCAAGCGCCTTATCATGCGCACTGGGAGCTAATAAAGTGAGGGCATCCTCAATGCACTCACGGATGTCCATAGGCGAGGGGTCAAGCCGCAATTTACCCGCCTCAATTTTAGAAAAGTCCAAGATGTCATTAATAATGGAGAGAAGACTGGTCGCCGATTTATGAATCGTTTGAAGGTAGTCTTTTTGACGAGAGTTCAGTGGTGTCTTCATCAATAAGTTGATAAACCCAATCACGCCATTCAGAGGCGTTCTGATTTCATGGCTCATGTTGGCCAAGAACTCGGATTTGACTCGGGCAGCCGCTTCGGCTTCTTTTCGAGCCATTTCAAGCTCAATGTTCTGGATTTCAATCGTCTCTAAAGTTTGGCGCAAATCGGCGGTGGCTTGCTCCACCGATTGCTGCATTTCTTCATGCGCAGATTTTAACGAGGCAGCCATGGTGTTAATGCCAGCTTCTAAGTGCCTTAGCTCGCCCCGTGCATTCGTGTAAACGCGAGTATCAAAGTTCCCGTTTTTAATCTTTTCTACGGCAAAAGCCATTTGCTGAATGGGGCGGGTGACGTCTCGCCCCATACGAAAGGCAAAGACGCCTGAAATGGCCAGACCAATCAACACAATGATGGAGCACGCAAACAAGACTTGATATTGGCGTAGGGTCGTGGTCATGCGACCAAGCTCAATGGAAATCCACCCAATCACATTATCATGATGAATGTTGTTGCTGATGTTGTCCGTGTAGGGGAAATCTTCAATAATCACATCTCGAATGGTCACTGGCACGGTAAAAAGTAAAGAGTTGCCAGTATCGGCCATAGTGATCCCATTGGCTTGGTTGGTCACGGACAAGATGACCGAAGGGGTCTTGTGCTCGTGACCGGCATGAGCGAGCAATTGTCCGTCTTTGTTAAAAATAGAAACGCTTCGTACCTCAGGCTCACTCATTGCATCGTTCGCAATGCGTTGCAGAGTGTGCATGTTGCCTGAAAAGACACCATACTCACTGGCTGGAGCCAGCTGCAAGGCGATGGCGTAGCCGCGATCTTTAAGCGCCGTCTCCAAATCTTGCAATCGGGTGGACGTAAAGTAGGCGCTCAATAAGAGCGAGATGATGATGGTTGGAACCAGGGTTAGGAACAATACTCGACTTTTGATGCCCCATTCATTCACAGTCCGTACCTCAGCCTTTTAATGGTTTATGTGTTTCATTTTGATGGCAGGCCATCTTTTTCGATTCGTTTTGGATGACTTGATAATGCAGCACTGCCTCAGACTCAATATCCAACCCGAGTGAACGAGCTACTTGATAATTAACCGCAACCGAAAACGTATCCGGATAGGTTTCTGGTGGGAGGACTAAATTATCGGTTTGAATGATCCATTTGATGACTTGAGCGGTTTGAGCCGCTATTTGCTTTGGCGAAGAGTAAACCGCAGCCAGCGCACCGTTATTTACGTAAGTTCTTGAGAACCCCACAATGGGAACTTGCTTGCGATAAGCACTCAGCAACAAACCTCTTGCCGTGCGCGAGTTATAAATGGTCGAGTCCGGAAGGGCTAAAATCACGTTGACATCTTCCAGCAACACATCCAAAGCCGCTATCGCATAATCACGGTTGTTGACCCGAATGACATTCAAAATGTTGTTGGTACGTATGACGCTCTTTTCAAGATTTTGTTGCGAACGGATGGAATTGGGGCCAACCAAAACCCCAATGCTGTTGACCTCATCCGTGTTTTGCATCATCGATTCAATGAGCGCCAACTGTCGACCAAACGGTTGGTCAATGTAGATAGCCGATATCTTCATCGAGGATTCAAATTCTTCGACAAATTGCTCACGAAGCTCTTCGTAGGCATGCTTTCTTATCAAAATTGAAAGAATCGGTGCGGTCGTCTTGGTTTCCACCACCGCTCGAGTAGCCTGAAGACCCACGGCCACTATCAATCGACAATTATCCGTGCAACCAATTTGAAATTGATTGGAAGCCACCAGCTCGCCAGCCTCTAAGCGCATGACCTGCGGTCTTGGGCCAGGCTGAGAGTAAATCGCCGTTTCGATTCGGTGCAACAAGCTAAAGTGAGAACTGTTAGCCACCAACACAACGGTATCCACTGCATACAAAGCAGGGGCCATCATCCAGACAAGGCAGACAAAAAAAGCTTGCTTTCTTACTATCTTTTTGAACAAGGTGGGAACTACCAAACCAGACAAAAAGAAAATTATTCCACAAGACAGACTTTATATACAGGCTTGTGTGGCGATGTCACATAAGAAACCTTAAAAATAGTGGTTTAAAGTCGCTTTCGATGAATGGTCATTAATCCAACTAATTATTTGCTTGCTATATTCAACGTATAGCCATAAGAGGGCATAAAAATGAACATCAAAGTCGCTGGCATTGTTACTTGTTTAGGTATCTGCCTTGTCGTGGTCGGTTGTCGTTGGAACGATGATTTTCGAAGCCGCATACAGCCTCAACCAAAGACTCTAGAACCTGAGCCGACCTTTAACGTGGATTCGCCTGACTACGTTGGCGACGATGTGGCTCATGGTTTAAGAGATACCAGTCAAGATGAGCTTGTTGAGCCCATCGATGAGTTGTCGGATATTCCAGATTTACCCGATAGTCCAACCCCCATCCGATGAGCCAAACTCTTTTTGCGCTCATTGAACATGATTTTGACGACGGTGTTGAGTTTGCACGACGCCTTGATGAGCGTTCGCCCCTAGCGAATGCTCATGAGACCTTTGTGGTGCCTCAAGACATTGATCATTATTTTTGTGGACACTCACTCGGGGTGATGCCTAAAACGGTGCCTGAGCGAATCGAAGCCTTGTTAGAGCAGTGGCAATCCTTAGGGGTTGATGCGTATTTTGACGGGAGTGATGCTTGGCTTGGTCTTTACAAACAAGCGATTGCGCCACTGGCTAAGCTTGTGGGGGCCTCCTTTGATGAAGTGGGGATCATGGGCTCATTGACCTCAAACCTTCATGCGTGTTTGACCACGTTCTACCGCCCAACCCAAGACAAGTACGCAATCCTCATGGAGTCTCATGCTTTTCCGACGGATCGCTACGCTGTCCAAGCTCAACAACAACTTCATGGCATCGATAACGGTTTGATCGAGCTTGAAGATGAGGATCATCTTTACACCACCGAAGCCATCCTTAAGGCCATTGAAGCTCACAAAGACAAGCTTGCACTTATTTTGTTGCCCGCTGTTCAATACGTCAGCGGTCAACTCCTCGACATTCAAAGCATCGCGGCAAAGGCATGCGACTATGGCATTCCCATCGGTGTGGATTGTGCCCATGCGATCGGGAACGTTCCCTTATCCCTTCATGATTGGGGCATCGATTTTGCCGTTTGGTGCCATTATAAATACCTCAATGGTGGGCCTGGATGCGTGGCTGGATTCTTCATCCATGAAAAATACGTAAGCGATCAGAGCCTTCCAAGACTGGCCGGTTGGTGGGGCCATGATTTGGAATCTGAATTTAGCATGGGCAAAACCTTCAAGCCGATGAAAAGTGCCCAAGGATGGCAACAAAGTTGTCCTCCGATGCTTTCGATGATGCCGCTTTTATGCTCGTTGAGTATTTATGAGCAAGTGGGCATGGAGACCTTCAGTGAAGTCTCTCATGCGATGACTGCTTACGCGGCTCGGTGCTTGGATAAAAACATACACATCATTACCCCCAAAGAGCGGGGTGCTCAATGGTCAATCAGCCTGGGCGAGAAGACCAAAGCGCTGCATGAGGCGCTTAAAGCAAAAGGGGTGCTTGGTGACTATCGTGAACCCAACATGTTCCGATTTGCCCCCAACCCCTTATACAACACGTTTGAGCAAATCCATGATGTATGTCACCACATCAATCAGATTGCAAGGGAGCTTGGATGTCTTTAGACAAGGCGATACTTGAACGCATCGAAAAACTTGAGCGAAAATACCAATCCGGTGGTCAGGACATGCAGTCGTACTTAGATGGCCTGATCTATTCCAACTCATTGACCTATTGGGACTACATTCACTTAGATACCTTGTTGAGCATCCAAAATACGCGCACCGATTTTCATGATGAGAAAATCTTTATTGTGTATCATCAAATCACCGAATTGTATTTTAATCTGATTCTTCATGAGCTCAACGCCACATGCAATCATCCCCCCTCAACCAAGGAAGGGTGGATTAAGCCACTGAGTCGTATGGTGCGTTATTTTGAGTGCTTGATTCAAAGCTTTCAGGTTATGTCACAAGGCATGGATAAAGAAGAGTTTTTAAAGTTTCGGATGAGTTTGCTGCCATCGTCTGGTTTTCAGTCGGTGCAATTTCGTAAAATCGAACTCTCTTGCACGCATCTTAAAAACTTATGCACCGACGAAAAGCCCTCTGGCGATGTGTTGAGCCTATATCAAGACATCTATTGGAAAAAATCCAATCGCTCGTTATCGACGGGGGAGAAGACGCTTTCACTCACCCAATTTGAACAACGCTACGACGATGAGTTGTTGCAGCTGGCTATCTCGCGAGTGGACAACAATTTATGCGCCCTAAAAGAAGCCATGAGCGATGAGCTCAAGGCCTGCGACGAACTCAATGATTGGTTTGCTCAATTGGACACCATTGCGAATAAAGAGTGGCCAAGACAGCACATGAAGGCGGCGGTTCATCACCTTGACAAAAAACCAGAGGCCATCAAAGCCACAGGGGGCACCAATTGGCAACAATACTTGCCCACCAAACTCAAAGTCATTGAGTTTTTCTAAAAGTAAACTCCGCTCAACCGACACGCCCTTGGGTTTTTAACTGCTCACACTGAATATGATAGTATGGGCCAAATCCCAACCATGAGCGTGCTAGATGAATATCTTTGTCTTTGATATTGAGACCATTCCTGACGTAGAGCTTGGCAGAAAGCTTTTGAATTTGCATGATTTGGACGATCAGCAAGTGGTACAAGCCATGGAGCTGGCTCAAGTCGAGAAGTCAGGAAATGCCTTCATCAAATTGCACGCCCAAAAAATTTGTGCGATATCTTGCGTGTTTCGGCACTCTGACAGCGTCAAAGTGTGGTCTTTAGGCGAAAAAGAATCCAGCGAGAAAGAACTCATTGAACGATTCTTTGATGGGCTGGGTAAATTTATGCCCACTTTGGTCAGCTGGAATGGGACCGGCTTTGATTTGCCTGTTATTCATTATCGTGCGCTTTTGCACCGAGTAAAAAGCCAAGTCTATTGGGAGACAGGGGACTTTGATTCGAACTTCCGCTGGAACAACTATCTGAACCGTTACCACAACCGTCACTTAGATTTGATGGATACTTTGGCGTGCTATCAGGCGAAAGCTTATGCGCCTCTTGATCAAATCGCGAGCATGCTAGGGTTTCCGGGAAAAATGGGCATGGACGGCTCAAAAGTATGGCCTGCAGTGCGCGATGGCGATTTGGACTCCGTTCGAAATTACTGCGAAACCGACGTACTAAACACTTATTTAGTTTACTTACGATTTGAGGAAATCCGTGGTAAACTGAGTGACGATGAATACACGGACGAATGTGATCTGTTGGCGGCGCATCTGGAAGAGCAAAATAAGCCCCACTTGACTGAATTTCTGAATCAATGGCGTTCCAATGAGTAAAAAAAGACGTAATAAAATCCCTCAAGGCGAATTTCAAGCAACCATTCACGCATTATCCCATGAAGGACGAGGCATCGCGGACATCGAGGGCAAAAAAGTCTTTATTCGCCAAGCATTAGTTGGTGAGACAGTTGACTTTAAATATCAGTATGTTCGAAAGCAATTTGCCGAAGGCCAGGCCCTTGCCATTGAAAACCCATCCAAAGATCGCGTAGAGCCGGTATGTCCTCATACACTAACCTGTGGTGGGTGCTCACTGCAGCATATGGATGTGAGCGCTCAGCTTGCTCATAAGCAAGCTTCTGTCGTGGAGATGATGAAAGCTGCGAATGCCATGCCGAATCAAATCTTAGAGCCTATGGTCGGTCCTACCGAACAATATCGCACCAAAGCACGCTTGGGTGTTCGTTATGTGCCCAAAAAAGGCGGGGCACTTGTGGGTTTTCGTGAGCCGTTCTCATCGAAAGTGGCTGACATCGATTCGTGTGAGGTCTTAGATCCCAGTGTGGGGAAACTTTTGCCTCAGTTAAAGACCCTTGTGTCGAATCTGTCGATTAAAGCCGAACTGCCACAAATCGAGGTTGCCATTGGCGAAGATCAAAAAGCCATCATTGTGCGCCATCTTAAGCCTCTAGAGGGCGATGATTTGACCCAAGTGAGTGCGTTTTGCAAAGAATATGGGTTAAGTCTTTATTCGCAATCGAAAGGGTACGATTCGGTCAAAAAAATCTATCCTGAGGATGGTAAGTTCTTTTTGCATTACTCGCTCAAAGAGCAAGGGCTTAAATTTGCGTTCCATCCCCTTGATTTTACTCAGGTCAATACCCATATTAATCAGAATATGATTACCAAGGCCATTGACTTACTCGAGCTTGGTGACGAAGACACGGTGCTTGATCTCTTTTGTGGCATTGGTAATTTTACGTTGCCACTTGCTCAAAAAGCCAAGCACGTCGTTGGCGTTGAAGGATCAGATACGGCCATCGAGCGAGCTCAATACAATGCTAAAGCCAATGGTTTAGAGAACGTTGAATTTTATGTGGATGATCTTTTCCAAAGCGATGACAAAGCCGAATGGGCGAATAAAACGTTTGAGAAAGTGTTGTTAGATCCACCACGCTCAGGGGCGGCCAATGTCCTTGAAGACATTAAAAAGCTTGGCGCTAAAACCATTGTGTACGTGTCATGCAATCCATCCACGCTTGCAAGGGATGCTGGAGTGCTGGTCAATGAGCTCGGGTATACGTTTGAGTCACTGCAAGTGATGGACATGTTTCCTCATACCGCCCATGTTGAATCCATGGCATTATTTAAGACATAAGGTGAACTATGGTTAAAGTTCGGGATGACTTACCACAAACTAACCAAGGAACGATTGATTTAGCGGCATGGACGTCTAGAATTTGCTATGAGCGTCCTGATCTCAATCAGGATAAGCTCGTCAAAGCCGCTGAATTTGCTCTCGATAAGGGAGCAACCATCATGACGCCTTATGATGACTCTTGCTTTCGCTATGGCCTTGCCATCGCTGAGGTGCTCAAATCTCTTGAGCCCGACTTACCCACCTTCATCAGTGCGATTCTTTATCATAGCCTTTATTACGAGGCGTGCACCATCGAGGAGATTGAAAAGCACTTCGGATTAGAAGTCGTAAAACTTCTCAAAGGGTTGATGCACGTTGATTCCACGCATCAAAAGCAATCGGAGAACCAACAAAGACGTAATTATCCTTTGACCGCCTCCAGTCCTGATAATCTAAGACGGATGCTATTGGCTGTGGTTGAAGACATTCGAGTGGTGTTAATCAAGTTGGCCGAACGGGTAGCGGCTTTAAGAGCGTGCTCGCATTTAGAAGGTTCGGTCAAATCCTCCATTGCAAAAGAAGCCCACGAAGTGTTCGCCCCATTGGCAAACCGTTTAGGGATTGGTCAAATCAAATGGGAAATTGAAGATCTATCTTTTCGTTATTTAGAGCCAACCTCGTACAAACAAATTGCCAAATCGTTGGCTGAAAAACGTTTGGATCGAGAAGAGTACATCCAAGATGTGATTACCCTTATCTCAGACAACCTCAAAGAAGAGGGCATTGAGGCGCAAGTATACGGGCGCGTCAAACATATTTACAGCATTTGGCGTAAGATGAAACGTAAGAACCTCGACTTTTCTGAAATCTACGACGTTCGAGCCATTCGAGTCATTGTTAATCAGTTGCGTGATTGTTACGCCGCCCTAGGGGTGGTTCATTCGTTATGGCAACACATCCCACAAGAGTTTGATGATTACATCGCCACGCCGAAAGAGAATGGGTATCGTTCCCTGCATACGGCCGTGATTGGACCGCAAGGGAAAACGGTTGAGATACAGATTCGAACGCTTGACATGCATCAGGAGGCCGAGCTAGGGGTGGCTGCTCACTGGATGTACAAAGAGGGGTCTGCTCAAGATGCAAGCTATCAAGCTAAACTCAATGCGATTCGTAATCTTCTTCACGAAAGTGAGACGCTTGATTCAGACAAAGAGTCTGAGGAATATTTGCAAACCGAGTTGGGCGATGACCGAGTCTATGTCTTCTCTCCTCATGGTGATGTGATGGACCTACCCACAGGGTCCACCCCATTAGACTTTGCATTTCAGATCCACACCGAGCTTGGCTATCGTTGTCGTGGGGCCAAAATTAATGGTTCAATCGTGCCCTTAACGTATCAGCTTAAGTCCGGCGATCAAGTCGAGGTGTTGACCATCAAAGAAGGCGGGCCATCACGAGACTGGCTCAACCCTCATTTGGGGTACATCAAAAGTTCGAAATCCAGACAAAAAATCAATGTTTGGTTCAAAAAACAAGAGCGTGATCAAAACATTGAGCAGGGACGCGATACCATCGAGCGCGAATTTAAGCGCCTGCATTTGAACAATCAATCGATCAGCAAACTTGCCCAGAGTCTTAAGTACAAAAAAACGGATGATATGTATGCCGCCCTTGGGGTCGGGGATTTACGTCTTGCGCAAGTGCTTAACAAGATCCACGAAATTGAGCGCCCTGTTAAAGAAGAGGTGCCACAAACCAAACCTGAGATTCAGCCGATCAAGAAAAATGCGATTAGCATTCAAGGCATAGGGAATCTTAAATACTCGTTCGCCAAGTGTTGTAAGCCTATTCCCTTTGATCCCATCATAGGGTTTATCTCGGTTGGGCGAGGCATCATCATTCATCGCTCGGACTGCATCCACGTGATGCAAGAGTTTGCACCAGAACGGCAAATCCAAGTCAATTGGGGAGAGCAAAACGAGGACTTATTCCCCGTGGACATAGAAATCTATGGGTTTGACCGTCAAGGCTTACTCAGAGATATCATGAGCGTGCTCACCTCTGAGAAAATACGGATCACCGGCACTCGATCAAGCACAGACACGAAAACGAACGAAGCCCGCATTGTGTTAAATTTGCAGGTCGAAGATTTGGCCACATTAGGTAAGATTTTAAACAAAGTGCTTCAAATCCCCAATGTGATTGATGCCAGTCGAGTCTCAGAAGGTAGAAAAAAATGAACATGGATGAGTTACTTTCCATCATGGCTACCTTGAGAGACCCTCAAAAGGGTTGTCCTTGGGATTTAGAGCAGACGATGGATACAATCGCCCCTCACACGCTTGAAGAGGCGTACGAACTTGTGGATGCCATTGAGAATAAGGACAATGAACACATCGTCTCAGAACTGGGTGATTTGTTGTTCCAGGTAGTGTTTTACTGCCAAATTGCCAAAGAAAACTATGGTTATGGTTTTGAGGAGGTAGTAAAAAAACTGTGCGAAAAAATGAAAGCCAGACACCCTCATATTTTCTCAGATGCAAGCGTACGAAATGCTGATGAACAAAGTATCCTTTGGGAGAAAATTAAAGCCGATGAGCGCCAGGGGGCCAGTGTTTTATCTGATGTTCCCTTAAACCTTCCGGCACTCTCCAGAGCTCAAAAAATCCAAAAAAGGGCTGCCAATGTGGGTTTTGATTGGGAACACCCTCATCAAGTGTTTGATAAGATTTGTGAAGAGGTTGAAGAGCTCAAACAAGAACTTGATGATCCTGAAAAAGCCCAAGAAGAGCTTGGTGACTTAATGTTTGCCTGCACCAATCTTGCCAGATGGCTTAAGGTTGATGCCGAGCAATTGCTTCGTCTTGCGACTTCCAAGTTTGAGAGACGGTTTAATCAAGTCGAAAAGTATGTTCAAGACTCCCTTAAACCTTGGGATGCCTTCACTTTAGACGAGCTCGAAGATTTTTGGGGTAAGGCCAAAAATGATGAGTCTAAGTAGGAAAAATTAAGAAATCATGTCTCATAAAAAAAAAATTAGATGAAAAAACGTCACTTACTTTCAGTAAAGTGATGACAAAAGTAAACATTCCCTTTTCGTGTCCAAGTATCAAAGTAAATAACGATTAGAATTTGTTCGTATAAAGACTCTAAGGGTAATGAATGCCTTTGACTTTACTCCATCCATTTAGACATTAAAGTAGTAACGTACCCCTAGGTATCCGTGAGTCGAATGGTCTATGTCTCCTTGACCTGGGGTATAAAATAACTGGTAATTTACATATAAGGGGGTTGGTGTACTCAGCTCTAAACTAAACCCAAAGTCCACCGCTGCGCCTGCTTGAAATACAATGTCTTCTGGTACACTGTATTCATAGTGGTAATCATGAAAAGACACATTGAGGCCAGTTAATATCGATGCAGAAAAGTGCTTGAACAGCTGATATCGAGCAACTCCATGCAATCTAAGTCCGCGATAATGAACGCTAACCTCTGATAGAGTTTCGACATTAACGCCAGAAAATGGCTTAAAAGTCGTGTAAAGGCCAGATTGAAGGCCAAATTTAAGTTTCTCATTGGTTTTAAACAGGTAGCCAACTTGCGCCATGTGAACCCCATTTCCATAAGCGGAGGGGCCATAATCATACCCTGCAAAAGGCTCTGCACAAGTGATAAAAGGAAAACTGAGGCTAAAAGACATGATAATGGCTTTTAAATGCAAAGATTTCATATGAGTGTAAATTGATGAAAAACAAGAGCGCTAAATTACAGGATTCCAACCCATTTTTCTATTGCATGTCATCGTGATGATAGTGGAAAGGGGGAGGGGAAGCAGAGCAAGGCTCTGCTTTTAACGATTAAAGATCAGACATTAAGGCCTGCTCTTTTGGAGAGGGCTCATAAGAGCGATCTTTATAGAAGTCCTTAATCACATCAAGCACCTCTTCAGGGGTGTCGACCAAAGCGTATAAGTCAACATCCGATGCACTAATCATCCCTTCGGAGATGAGTTTGTCTTTAAACCACTCTAAAAGACCACCCCAGAATTCTTTGCCCACAAGCACGACGGGGATTTGGCGAGTTTTCTCAGTTTGAATTAAAGCTAAAATTTCGCATAACTCATCGAGGGTACCAAAACCGCCAGGCATCACCACATACGCCGAGGCGTATTTAACGAACATGACCTTACGAGTAAAGAAATGTCTAAAGCGAAGTGATATGTCTTGATATTCATTGGAGCACTCTTCATTCGGCAATACGATGTTAAGTCCTACACTGACCGATTTCCCTTTAACAGCCCCTTTATTGGCTGCTTCCATCACACCAGGGCCACCACCCGAGACAACGGAAAACCCATTATTGGAAAGAAGATTAGCAATGTCGTGGGTTAGTTCGTAAACTGGATTGCTCGGACTTGTTCGAGCTGAGCCAAAAATGGACACACTGGGTCGTATGTGCACAAGGCGTTCGTACCCTTCCACAAACTCGGCCATGACTTGAAATATCTTCCATGACTCATGAGCCATCAACGAATCATTGATGGATGGAGTAGGAGGGCGTTTTTTAATTTTATCATTCATAAGCTTATCCTTAGCACGTCTTGAACGCACTTTTAATATACACGGTATTTGGATTTTTCGCTAATGGGTCAGCGCTTCAACTTCACCAGTTTTACTCGTTGACAATTGAGTCTATACTTATTTCCTACCGGTCAATCAAGGATAGTTTGTGTCAGATCCCAATGCGCCATTGCAAGAAGATGTTCGTTTACTTGGTCAAGTTTTAGGAGATACGCTTAAAACTCAAGTGGGTGATTCCCTGTACCAAAAGGTCGAGTACATTCGCTCTTTATCGATTCAAGCGCATACCGATCCCATGAAACACGAGCAACTGATCCAAGAGGTGAAAAATCTTTCTAGCGAAGATATCTTGGGCGTGGTTAGAGCGTTCTCTCATTTTTTGAACATGGCCAACATCGCTGAAGCGCATCATCGAATTCGACGAACTCGTTGGCACAAACTTCAATCTCCAGACAGCCCTCAGCGCGGCTCCTTGAAGTGGATTTTTGACCAACTCAAAAGCCAAGGGCATTCATCTCAACAAATGAGAGAAGCGGCCTTGTCGTGCAAGTTGGAATTAGTGCTCACAGCGCACCCAACGGATATCCTAAGACGCACCCTGATTCAAAAATTCAACAAAATCAGAAATGCGTTGCATGAGCTTGATGATCCAACCTTAACTCCCCAAGAAGTTGAGCATTACACGGATAATCTTAAACGAGAAGTGGAATCCACGTGGCTCACCGATGAGATAAGAAGAACCAAGCCATCTCCACTCGATGAAGCCAACTGGGGCTTTAATATCATCGAATCAAGCCTTTGGGATGCCATTCCACTGTATTTAAGGGAATTTGATCGCGTCTTGGTCGCCCACACCGGGGAGCCATTACCCTTGGAAGCCACCCCCATTCGATTTGGCTCATGGATGGGAGGGGATCGAGATGGTAATCCTTTTGTCACTCATGACATCACCGAACAAGTCATCATGAGTGCGCGGCTCCATGCTTGCACGCTCTACCTAAAAGAGTTTGAGCGTATCAGCGGCTCACTTTCCATGGCGTTCGCATCGAATGAGTTGCAGGATAAAGTACCGGGGGCCAAAGAGCCTTATCGAGCGTTGCTTGCACCTGTGATTCAGTTATTAAAAGATACCCGTGAGTGGCTTGACTGCGCGATGAGTTCCAAACCATTGCCAAACGTAGACGTGCTTGTGCACTGCGATCAGCTTTTAAGGCCCCTTGAACTTTGTCATCGCTCTCTTATGACCACTGGCGCCCACCAAGTCGCCAAAGGGCCGTTGAGCGATGTCATTCGACGAGTGCATTGCTTTGGTCTCAGTTTAGTCCGCTTGGATGTGCGACAAGAGTCCTCAGCCCATCAGGCCCTGATGGATGAGCTTTTCGACATGGACCCTGCTTTTGAAGATAAAGCGGGTTGGCTTGACGCATTATGTTTTCATGACCATCACTTCGATGTGGATAAAGGCCGCTTAAGTGACATGAGCCTTGAAGTCTTTAAGACCTTTGAAATGATTGCCGCCCAGCCGGAAAAAAGCTTTGGCTCCTATGTGATCTCCATGGCGACCAGCAAAGAGGACGTACTAAATGTGTTAGCGCTTCAAAAGCTGGTGAAGGTTCCAAAGCTTTTGCCCATTGCCCCTTTGTTTGAAACCCTATCCGATTTAAATGGTGCTCACCAAACCATGAGTGAACTGTTGGGCCACAAAGCTTACGTGAAAGCTTTCGAAAACAGACAAGAGGTGATGATCGGTTACTCGGATTCAGCCAAAGATGCTGGTATTTTGGCCGCAAATTGGGCCATCTATCAGGCTCAAGAATCCCTCGTGACCCTTGCCAAAAAACAAGGCGTAAAACTCAGCCTGTTTCATGGAAGAGGGGGGACGGTTGGGCGCGGTGGGGCACCTGCGTACATGGCCATTTTATCCCAGCCCCCAGGGGCCCTTGAGGGAAGGCTTCGGATCACCGAACAAGGTGAAGTCATCCGCAACAAATTTGGGTTTGTCATCACCTCGGTGCGTTCGATGGAACTTTATACCAGTGCCATTCTCAATGGCAAAGGAAGTCACATTCCAAGCCCACCCCCAGCTTGGCGGGCTATGATGGACAAACTGGCCCAACGCTCTAAAGAGCACTACCAGTCTATGGTTCATAAAAGCCCAACCTTTTTTGATTACTTTTTAGAGGCCACGCCAGTGGAGGAAATTGGTCAATTGGCGATTGGTTCTCGCCCAGCAAAGCGGGGCAAAAGCCAAGGCGTCAAAGACTTAAGAGCCATCCCTTGGATCTTTGCCTGGATGCAAAATCGCTTGATGGTGCCTGCCTGGTTGGGAGTGGGGCAAGCCATTGCTTCTTTGGATGAAAAAGAGCAAGCCCTCGCCATCAAGGCATTTGAGGATTGGCCCTTTTTCTCCTCGTTGATATCGATGATTGAGATGGTTGTGGCCAAAGCCGACCCCTTAGTTGCCACTCACTACGAACTCGAATTGGTGGATGAGTCCTTACATCCCACAGGTGAAAAGCTACGCAAAGAGTTTTCTCAGACGGTGCTCCAGGTCAAACACCTTAGTCAATCCGAAAAGCTTTTGGATGATTTTGCGACGTTAAGACGCTCATTGGATGTGCGAGCCCCTTACGTGTTCCCCTTGAACTTGCTTCAGACCGAACTTCTTGCCAGAAAACGCCAGGGCAAGGCCAATGAACTTGAGCTCGATGCCTTATTAATCAGCATCACCGGCATTGCTGCTGGGATGCGAAACACTGGTTAAATCATGAGTTTTCTGAACTGGGGATTCATTACTATGATTATAGAGTGGCCCCTTGACGAAAAATCATCATGATCATTGCAGCAAAACTGAAAAAATTTTTAGATCAGTATCGAATTAGCTATCAGGTCTTCTCCCATGAGAAGACCGTGACGCTGTTTGATGCCCAAAAAGCCATGCGGCTTAAGGCCGAGACTATCGTAAGAACGGTCATGCTCAAAGACGAGCAAGGCTATGTCTTGGTCGCTTTGCCCTTAACTCGCCAATTAGACTTTAGCCACATTCATAAAAAGTTAAAGCGCAAACTAAAAATCGCCAGTCGCCAGGAAGTGGATGGGCTGTATTGTGACTGTGAGCCGGGCTCTCACCCTCCATTCGGTGAGCCTTATGGCGTTAAGATGATCATTGATGCGGCAATTTTTGATTGCAAACACATTTATTTTGAGCCGGGTACACACACCTCGATGGTTCGTATGAGCATTGAGGATTTTCAGTTTTTAACACAAGGGGCCATGATCTCCACCTTTGCTTGTCCTTTTTCACAAAACGAGCCCTACAGTGACACTAAGTCAGAGAGTGATTGCTTAAAGTCATTGGTAGAACTCTACAACCCATGTCTAGATGACATTGCCAATCGCATTCAAGCAACCTACCCATTGCCACCTTTACCGACATTGGCTGAGCAATTAATGCTTGGGGCCTTAGATGGGTCCATGAATGCCACAAAACTTTCCCACCTTATTCGCCAAGAACCTCTTTTGGTCGAATGGGCACAAAGTTTTGAGGCGCACTTCGCCAAAGAGAAGCTAACCCCGGCATGCATGGCGCAAGCCTTGGGTGCACTTTTAGCTTGTCGAACGTTTAAGTGCCAAAAGAAAGGACCCTTGGGGAGTGAGGCTGTTTGGAAAGAAGCTTTGATGAGTGCGACGCTTTGTTACAAACTTGCCCCGCAACGACAACTTGAGCCCGACTTGGCTTTTGCCTGCGGTCTTTATCATAACTTTGGTTACCTTGTTTTTGGTCATCTGTTTGGACCGGAGTTCTGCCTTTTAAACCGGATGCGTAGCATGAGGCCTGCTTGCGATGTGATTCAGCTTGAGAAGAAAATACTTGGTATGGGGGTGGCTCAAAAAATCTGTGGTCAAGGGCACACCAACATGGGGGCCTGGTTACTTCAAGCGTGGCAATTGCCTGAAGCTGTGATAACAAGTGCCAAAGAACATCACAACCCTGTGTACCAGGGGGCGGCATCAAGCTATCTTCAACTGCTTGGTTTTGTGAAACAACAATTGAAATTATGCGACATCGGTGATGATTATCTCCAAACGCATGCTGCAAAATCCCCACATCTGCCAAACCAACCGACCCAGTCAGATGACTTAAGGGTTGAGCTTATGGTTTCTAGCCTGGATGCGCTTCCTTTCGTACTTGGAGATGTCGGTAAAGCGTGAGACACGCCCGATATCGTTTGGTATACTGACACTCTTTTGTCAGTGGAGTGAAGACCCATGCGTCTTATTCTTTTAGGCCCCCCAGGAGCGGGCAAAGGTACCCAAGCAACCATGATTGAGCAACGGTTTCAGATCCCAATGATCTCAACCGGAGATATGCTGCGGGCTGCCGCCAGAGATGGTTCAGAACTTGGCCTTAAGGCCAAAGCCATCATGGATACAGGAGCGTTGGTCTCGGACGACATCATTATTGGTTTAGTAAAAGAGCGCATTGCAAAACCCGATTGTGCCCAAGGCTTTTTATTAGATGGATTCCCGCGGACTGTGGTTCAAGCCGAGGCCTTAAAAGAAGCGGGGGTCTCCATTGATCATGTCGTAGAAATTGATGTGCCCGATCTTTCCATCATTGAACGACTATCTGGGCGTCGAGTGCACCCCGGTTCAGGTCGCACGTATCATATTCTCTCGAAGCCGCCTAAAGCTGAAGGGCTGGATGATGAGACGGGTGAACCTTTAGTTCAGCGTGAAGATGATCAAGAAGAAACCGTTAAAAAGCGTCTTGATGTATATCGCGACTTAACGGCCCCAGTTGCCAATTACTATCAAGGCGTTGCGGCCAACGAACGCTCCCCCAAGTATCATCAAGTGGATGGTACCTTATCGGTCGATGAGCTTCATAATCACATCTCCAATCTTTTGGCATAAGGACATGACATGGGCATCCTCCATTTAACGACAGAGAACTTCGACGACATCGTATCAAGCAAGCCTTTCGTGGTCGTCGATTTTTGGGCGAAGTGGTGCGGACCGTGTCTAGCGTTTGAGCCAACTTTTGAACAAGTGGCCGCTCAATATCCGAACGTCACTTTTGCCAAAGTCGACATTGAAGCTTACCCTCAATTGGCTGAAGATTTTCAAATACGCTCCATTCCTTTTTTGATGATCTTCAGACAAGAGTTTGCCGTCTTTGCTGAGTCTGGAGTACAGACTCAAGAAAGCCTAACCGACCTTATCGAGCAGGCATTAAAGATCTCGATCGAGGATCTTCGCAAGCAACTGGATAAAGGTTCAGAGTAGACGATTATTGGGTTGATTGTATCTGTTCAAGCATTCAGTCAACCCTATAAAAACCCCTAAAATCTCCCCAAATTGCCATGAAGTTTTTTGTGGTTCCCAAATTTTTTTCATATAAAACAAATGCTTTCAAACTCATTGGATCTTTATGCCAATCCTTTAGGGTTTTGTTACCCTAGTTTGGTTTTTGTCTTTGCTTATCAGAACTGCGATCAAACTTTTACCGTTAGATCAGGTTTTTTTTTAAAAAAAAGATAAAAATTTTTTTTGAATCGTTTGAAAAAAACTTAAGTCAATACAAATGGTTAACGGGTAACACGTATGATTAGCGTAGGTCACCCGGGTATTTTTAATAAAAATCAACAAAAAAATTATGAAAAAAAAAAATTGTTGTGCTATGTTTTGAATGTCCGCCCTTTTGCAGGTATGTCGTTAGGAGAAATGATCATGGCAACTACAAAACGTAAGTCTACGAAGGCTGCAAAGCCTAAGAAGGCTGCTACTCGTAAACCAGCTCGTAAAACAGCTGCTAAAAAGAAAACTACTGCGAAGAGAAAACCTGCTAAGAAAGCAGTGAAAGTATCTGCTGCAGTGAAGCGTGCGATGGATAGCATCAAGAAATTGATGACGGAAGTCAAAAAAGCAAAAGCTGCTTTGAAAAAAGCTGAGAAAAAACTTAGCGATGCTAAGAAAAAGCTTATCAAAGTAAAGAAAGATGAAGCTAAGAAAGCTGCTGCAGCTAAGAAAAAAGCTGACGCCGCTAAGAAAAAAGCTGCTGCCGCTAAGAAGAAAGCTGCTGCCGCTAAGAAGAAAACTGCTGCTAAGAAGAAGGCTCCTGCTAAGAAGAAAGCAGCTGCTAAAAAGAAAACAACCACTAAGCGTAAGCCAGCTGCTAAGAAAAAAGCACCTGCTAAGCGTAAGACTGCGGCTAAGAAGCCAGCAGCTAAGCGTAAAGCACCTGCTAAAAAATCTACAGCAAAGAAAACGACTAAGCGTAAAGTTGCAAAAAAACGCACTAGTCGTGTGAAAAAAGCTGCCAAAGCTGCCTAAGCGACTAACCTGTAAAAAGGTTATGAGCCGCTGTAGTCTTCTACAGCGGCTTTTTAATATACGATGTCGCAGCCATATGCCATAGATACGTTGATGGAGCAAACCAGGAAACTGGCCATCGACTTCAAACAAAAAACAGGGCAACCGCTTGCGGTCAGCTCGGAATTGGCTCGTTTTGATGTTCACAAACTCTTCCATTTCACTTTTCTTCCCGAAGAAAAAACGGGCATCGACTTGATCGGTTGTGGTCCTTTTGATCAAATGCGTATTCAGGTGAAATCTCGAGTGATGTTTAACGCCTACAAAGGCAATTTACGCATCGGTCAGCTAAATACCCAGTCCGATTGGGATGTGGTGTTTTTGGTTGTGTATGACGAGTCCTACCAACCCATGGAAATCCACGCGGCTCATCGTGATCAACTACTGAGCCAAGTCAACGAGCAGTCTAAAAAAGGCTCGATGTCGATCGCAAAATTTAAGGCTTTGGGGCAACTCGTCTGGAGTCCTGAGCATGGGTTTGAGCCCATTGATGATGGCTTTAATGCCGGTTCCCAAGAATGAGCTTGTACGTCTCAACCTGATCTGATAGAGTTCACCAACTTCTAATACAGCATGACTCGCTTGCGTATGCACCTATCTTTGCGCTTTCAAAAGCTAGGCTGGGTATCAAGTCGCGCTCAACTTCTGTTTACGGATACAACATGATAAAGCTATTAGCCTTGGATACCTCTCAAGATGCTTGTTCGGTTGCCTTGTTAAAAGGCGACGAAGTCGACGAGTGCCTTGAAATTGCCCCTAAGCAACAGTCCCAGCTTATCTTGCCCATGGTCAAAGCCATGTTGGACAAGCATAATCTATCGCTTCAAGATTTAGACGCAGTTTGTGTCAGCACAGGCCCCGGAAGTTTTACGGGCGTGCGTTTGGGCGTTTGTGTGGCTCAAGGCCTATGTTATGGGGCAGGGCTTCCTTTAATTGGGGTGGCGACCCTTGAGGCCATGGCGTTGCGTGCGATGATGAAAGCTGGCGCTCAATCATGTTTTTGTGCCATGGATGCGCGCATGAAGCAGGTCTTTTGTGCCCATTACGACCGCAACTTTACCCCCATGCAAGGCATCGAAGTGCTTAATCCCGATCAAGTGAAGTTTGAAGCGATCAAGGAATCATGCGTCATGACTGGCAATGGCTTCGATGTATATCCTGAGCTTTTTGAAAAAGCTTCGAGTTTCGCTTTGGTGGAGAAGGGTTATCCGCGAGCCAAATATGTTGCGTTGCGCGCAAAAGCTTTATACCCAGAGCATGCCAAAGCCCCTGAATTGTGTCAGCCTTTGTACGTTCGTGATAACGTCATTCAAAGTTAATTGGAATTATTCCAAACTAGCAACTACGCTTAAGTCGTAGTTAAGGGAATTTTTATCAAGGATGATGCTAAATTCTATTGGCTTGCCTGCACGCTTACCCTCTTATGGGGTCCAACCGGCAAGCCATACTCAATCTTCAACTCAAAAGCCCCATCAACAGGTGGCTCAACCGCTTCGTGGCCAATTTGAAGGTTATGAATCCATCCCCAGTGGCGCCAATAAAATCCACGCTTATCAAGTTCAACAAAAAAACCCGTCTTATCCGATAGGCACCCTTATCGACACCAGAGTTTGAGATTGGTAAGATAGCCCACAAAAATCAACCTGATAAAAGCAACATGAAAGATCCGAAAGATTCAGAAAATCAATCATTCAAAGTTCGTTTAATTAAGAGCGTCATCAACGCCTTTGCTATCTTTAAAAAACAATACCCACTTTGTCCTGATGAAGAAAAATCAACCTTGTCCGAGCAATTTTTGCTCTACCTGACTGAAGATGTCGAACGTCAAACGTTCATCGAGGCAAAAGAGCAGATGAAGGATAGGAATCTTCCGTTATACGCTTTTGTTGCACAAACAGTCAAAGCCCCAGACATCATTCCCTCCCACACTGAAGTCTCTCAACCGCCAAGGCTTATGCCCATTGGGCGTTGACGTGGACTTATCATGGCCCGGACACAGTCGTTGAATAGCCGCGGTTAGGGGATAGTGTAGCAAGGAAGAATGCGAGGTCTGGCTGTGCTCTTTATTTTTAGATAAGGCATGATGGACTGCGGGACCAGAAAGGTGGAGCGAAAGCGGCGCTTTGAGCGCCGCTTGGAGACTAAAGCTTGGTTTGAAGCCCAAGGGTCCAGTATTTACCCTTATAGCGATTCTCAGTATCCGTCTCATAAATGAGTTTAAAAATCACATCTAGAGGCTCAAAATGCCCAAGGTCGGAGCTAAACTTTAATGAGGGTCCGACCCCAATTGAGGAGGCCTCGACTCGACCTAAAAGGGCCCCTGGACGGTTATCTCCGGTGACCTGATCATAAAAGATCCCGGTCACTCCCACGGCAAACTTATCGTTGACTCGATAACCTACGTTGTAATCAAAATGAAACTCACCGCCGGATTTGTAATTGGTGTCATCGTTTTTGGTGTTGACCAAGTAACCCATCGTAAACGACACATCAAGCGAGTACTCAGGTATAAACCAGGTGAATGCTACGTTGGTATCAAACGACCAATAGTTTCTTCCGATGGGGTAGAGATCGTTGATGGAGTAGCTGCCCGTAGGCGCACTGATCCCCTCATAAAGGGTCAGATGCATGTCCTCGCCAAGAGTCCAGTTAAGCATCAAGGGAATAAAGTACACATCTCCGAAGGCGGTATGATCGACTTCGTTGCGTTGGAACACCGCGGCGTTATCCGCAATGTACGTCTCTAGCTCCCCAGCGTAGAAGGGAACACGAACACCAAACCCATAGCGAGCGCCGTAAAATTCACAATTTGTCCAATAGGATGCAGACAGGACGTTGATGATGGTTTTTAAGTTGAGGCGTTCGTTGATTCGGCCCTGAAGCACGATTCGGTCAAGGTTGCCATCAAAATACACCAAATCATTACGAAGATGCCAAGACTCCTCACCAACCACGCCCACTTCGAAATCCCCATAGGTCCCTGGGAGGTAGTGACTCCAGGCCCCCTCGGTGGCTAAACTTTGCTGCGTCATGCCGGCCAGTAGTGCGGCAGCGCAAAAGCGTGTCCATGTTGGTGTTTTCATGCTTGTCTCCTTTGCTTTGGACCCATTTTAGCGCGTCAAGTTGAGGATGTGCAATCCATCCTATGGTTAAACTCAGTCGTGGTTCATCTTTTCAATGAGGGAACCGATAAAGGGTAAAACCTTGATGAATCGTTTCATGAAAACACTCTTTTTTGCCTTAAGCGTGATGTTAACCGCTCTGAGCTTCCAAGCCATGGGGGCCCAACCTTGTGCGTTCAGTGATGAGATGATCAACACCCGACCCAACCTTGAAAAAGGCCCGACTGAATTAAACGTCGAGTGGTTTTTATTTGACTTGGTCGACATCAACACGGTTGAGCAAACCTACACTGTGGATTTTTTCATCGAGCTTTGGTGGAAAGACGAGCGGGTAGTAAGTGCATTAAACCAAGCTGGCCTTGATAAGTGCGAAGCAGGCTATGATGGGGTTTGGCGCCCCAAGATGTTCTCGTTGAATGCGGTTAAACTTGATCAAAGCCTGCCAGAAGTTTATTACGCCTTTGCCGATGGCACGGTCCGAGGTGAGCAAAGAATAACCGGCACGTTTCGCGCTAAATTTAATTTGAATGAATTTCCGTTGGACATCCAACAACTGCCGATGGAATTTGTGACCACCAACTACAAAGCCAATGAGCTCAAATTCAATTATAACGGAGATGGCTTTGATCCAAACTTATCCGTTGCGGGTTGGCGACTGGATGACTTAGAGGGACAATCAGGGCGCTACCAAATGGCCATTCAATCGCAAAAACAAACCTCCATTGAAGGCTTGGCGTATTTCCAATTTATGATCGACGTCACCCGCGAGTTTGATTTTTACTTTTGGAAAGTGATTTTGCCCATGTCGTTGATGGTCTTGATTTCATGGGTGGTCTTTTGGATTGACTCGAAACACTTCAGTGTTCAAGCAACCTTGAGTAATGGTATGTTGCTTTCGATCGTTGCCTTTTTATTTTCCTTGCAGCTCATTTTGCCAAAGACCAGTTATCTGACGAAAATGGATATTTTTGTCTACACGTCGTTGTTGTTTGTGTTTTTTGCTTTAATGCAATCGGTGACCACGTGCATCATCGGCTCCAATGGCAAGGCGGATTTGGCAAAGAAAATGGATAAAGTATCAAGAGTGCTGTTCCCAGCACTCTTCATTGGGATCAATGTTCTGATTTGGTTTGGGCCATAGCCTCTTCGAAGGCTCTTAGACACACTTGAGCCTGTTCGGGAGCCATCAGCCATTTTTCATAAGTGTGCTCGGGTAAGGTAACGCTATCAAAGCCACGCATTAACATCTCATCCACCCACGCCACTTCTGAAATAGAGGCGGCCAATAACTTGGTGCTGTATTGTGCTCTGGCGCTGATTAAATCATCCATGGTGGCCTGCACACACCGATATTTTGCCATATGACCTACGTAGGGGGCCGCGTACTCAACGCCACAAAGCATGGCTTGATGCAATTGACGAACCGATACGATGGTGGTCGCCATGACATGAATGCCCTGTTGAGTCAGATAATGCATGGGCTCTAAAAGGGAGTCGATGACAGGGATTTTGATGAATACCTCTGAAAAGCGCTCGTGCCAAAGCTGGGCGTAGTCAAGGGTCATCGAAGGGTCTTGATGGGGCGCTTGCAAGGCCACAGGCCCTTCGAAAAATTCTCGAACCTCACCGATGAATTGCTCTGGGGTTAGTCCGGCCTCATTGAGGATTTTAGGGTTGGACGTGACCCCGGTGACATGGCCTCTGGCGCATGCTTGTTTTAGGGTGGAAAAATTTGCAGTATCTAACCAGATTTCCATCATTCACCTCGGATATTCAAAATCTGCATGATGATTGTAGTATACATTTGTTCGATTTGATGGATGCTCTCGAGGCTGACGCGCTCGTTGACCTGGTGAATGGTCTCATTGACCAAGCCCAACTCAACCACATCCACACCAAGCGGGGCGATAAAGCGACCATCTGAGGTTCCACCTTCGGTCGAATAGTTGGGTACAGAGCCCGTCACAGCCTCGACAGCGTCGCTGACGGCCTGAACCAAAGGACTTTGCCTGGAAGTCACAAACGGCTCTCCTGAGAGATGCCAGTCAATGTCATACTCGACGTCGTGCTGGGTCAAAATCGACTCAAATCGTGATTGTAGATCAGATGCACAGGTGTTGGGGTTGTAGCGAAAGTTAAACAGCATCTCCATGGTTCCAGGGATGACGTTATTCGCCCCAGTGCCGGCATGGACGTTGGATACTTGAAATGAAGTATCTGGAAAATCATCATGACCTTCATCCCAAATCTGGGTGATGCATTCCGATAAGGCTTTAAAGCCTTGATGAATCGGGTTTTGACACAAATGAGGGTAGGCAATGTGGCCTTGGCGCCCTTGAATGGTGAGTTTGCCGGATAGGGAGCCACGTCGGCCAATTTTGATCACATCGCCTAAACGCTTCTCACTGGAGGGCTCGCCCACCAACGCATAATCCACTTTTTCTTGGTGCTCTTGAAGCCAGCGGATCACTTCTTTGGTTCCATAGGTGGCCTTGGCCTCCTCATCAGAGGTCAACAAAAAAGCCATACGACCGGGATGATTGGGATGGCGCTTGACCACCTCGATGGCCGAGACGACCATGGCCGCTAATGAGGCTTTCATGTCACAAGCTCCGCGTCCGCACAGATGGCCTTCATGTTCGGTGGCTTCAAAGGGGGGAAACTGCCACTTGCTCTCATCCCCACAGGGCACAACGTCCGTATGCCCCATCAGAGCCAAAGTGGGACCATCGTGACCATGAGTGGCCCAAAGATTGGAGGTGTCTTGGACATCGATGCGCGTGCATTCAAAGCCAACCGACTCTAGCATCGCACCAATCAAATCAAGACAGCCGGCATCCTCAGGCGATACCGACTTTTTTTCAATCAAAGCTTTGGCAAGTTCAAGGGTATTCATTCAACCGCTCGCAACAGCTCATTAATCCCAACTTTGGCGCGCGTTTTTTCATCGACTTTTTTCACAATCACGGCGCAGTTAAGGTGGCATTTGCCCCCTTTGTCGGGCAACGAGCCGGCCACGACCACAGAGCCTTCAGGCACGCGACCATAAAGGACTTCATCCTTTTCTCGATCATAAATCTTCGTGGATTGACCAATAAAGACGCCCATGGAAATCACGGAGTTTCTTTCAACGATCACCCCCTCAACCACTTCTGAGCGCGCCCCAATGAAGCAATTGTCTTCAATGATGGTCGGATTGGCTTGAAGCGGCTCGAGGACGCCACCAATGCCAGCTCCACCACTGATATGAACGTTAGCGCCGATTTGGGCACAAGAGCCCACGGTTGCCCAGGTATCAATCATGGAGCCTTCTCCCACATAGGCACCAAGGTTGACGTAAGAGGGCATCAAAACACAATCAGGGCCAATGTATGCGGATTTACGAACGATGGCTGGCGGGACCACACGGGCTTTTAATTCATCAAACTCATGAGCTTGGTAGTTGGCAAAGCGTAATGGCACTTTGTCATAATACTGAGTCAAACCATCCTTCATCACTTCGTTATGCTTGATTCGAAACGAGAGCAATACCGCTTGTTTTACCCAAGCGTTCACCTTCCACTGACCAGTACTCACGGGCTCAGCCACACGAAGCTGGCCTTGCTCAAGGTGGTAAAGCGTTTGTTCAATCGCTTGCGAGAGTTCGTGGGTCACGTTTTCAGGAGTAACAGAGACACGCTGTTCCCAGGATGACTCGATGATGGCACGAAGGGTATCTAAATCCATAGTTCACTCAATTAGCTAAAAAAGCGATTATCCCATGGGCGATTTCATGGGGTCAATTTGATTCTTATCTCAATTAAGTGCCTAACCAAAATCCAGAAAGCGCAAGCTCGTCCTAAGAGCGCTTTGACATCTTGGGTGAAATGGGTTTAGGTAAAAAAAGACTAAAACCAAGGAGCGGTAATGATTGGATTTGATAAGTTATGTTTCAAAGGTGGTGGTGTTTTAGGCTTTGCTCATGTGGGCGTAATACAAGCGTTAACCGAACTGGGCTTGATGAAAAACATTACGCATGTGGCGGGTACTTCAGCCGGTGCCATCATAGGACTTGGAGTGGCGCTGGGTAAAACCTATGAGCAGATGCATGAACTACTTCAAAACACCGATTTTAAAGCCATGACCTATGATTGCGGTCCAATTCGAGAGCTTTTTAATTTAGTGGAGCATCATGGGCTTCACGAAGCGGATGCTTATACCCAGTGGTTTGGTGAATTAATTGAGGGAGTGGTAGATGATTACGGGCCTGACATGACCTTTGGCCAATGGCATGATTACATTCAAGCGAACCCTGATAAAGGGTATTGCGATTTGTATGTGGAAGCTTGCGATATTAACACGGGCTTCAATCAAGTGTTTTCCCATAAAGATACCCCAGATATACCCATGCGAGTCGCAGTTCGAGCTTCGATGGCCGTGGAGTTATTCTTTACCCCACAAATCATCAATGGTGATGAGTACAACGATGGCGGGACGCAAGCCAATGATCCAATCTCTATTTTCAACAAAGACGGCGAGCCCGATCCAAGCGCTTTGAGTCTGTTTTTGACGAGCAAAGAGGTCATTGATTACGTCGAGAGTGGCGTGTCGTTCCCACGAAAAGAAATCCATGGTCTATTCGGGGCTATTGAAGCTCAGGTTGCTGCTTTATTCAATGAGCAAACCTGGCAAATGATGCAAGGGGTTCATACCAAACAAACCGTGCTGATTGATTCCTTAGGCATTGAAATCTTAGATTTTGATATCAGCGAAGCTCAGAAACAAGCCTTGGTTGCATCCGGTTATACCGCCACCATCGACTTTATGAAGCAATACCATCCCGAACTCATCCCTGATGCTTTTACCTTTAACGAATCCATGGAAAATCTTTCTTTACATGATGAGTCAGCCCCAGGGGCATCCCATGCCGGTTCAAGTGCCCCCGCATCCTCATGGGGGGATTGGAACCCTTTGTCGTGGATGTGGGGCTCAACAACGGCAAAAGCGGCTCAAGAGACAGGCGTTGCCGCCGATGCTGGCCGCACTTCTCCTAAGCCTGGCGCAAGTCCAAGTTAGGATGCATGGTTGACACATAAAATCCAAAAAGAATTAACGATGTCGTTTCAGGGAGCGGGCAGATGACACGGCGTTATCTGCCCTTTTTGTCTTTTGGTCCCACAAGGTAAGCAAAAGGGCAGGTGCCTTCACACTTAACGCTTTTTTGTTTACTTCAGCTACTTCATCATAACTGTTGATGTAGGCGTTCTTGTATGTATTGAGAGCGATGGGGTGATGACGATATCGTCGCTCATGATAACTAAAGTCTTTTTTATCGACGATGGGAAGAATGGCACCAGATTGCGTTGCATCCCTGCGACCGTTTATTCGACCAAGTTTGGATGCTTTCGTCGTTTCGTTCATAGCCGTTTGTAGCCACTGAATACAGCTTTGCTTAAAGTGCGTTTGAAATCCTTCGTGTCTATAATAGTGATAAGCTTCGATTTGACAACAGTCCATGTCTTTTAACTTTGCGGGCACGTGAACATCTGATAATTGATCTTCTAGCTTCGAGTTTGGATAAAGACCTGTCCCAATCATGTAGCCATAAACACTGCCCCAATACTTGCCTAATGCTTGGATGTCTAGTTGGCAATATTTTGCGTTTATTTCGCTTTCAGCATCAAAACATAGCTTATCCTTTTCATCCATCAGGTTTACAGGATAATCCGAAGGATACATGTGATTTAAAACCACATAGTTACGAACTTTAAGTAGGGCTCTGTGATTGAGGTTTAATCTATTGACAAAAAAGGCGGCGCCATCTTGAGCGGCTCGAAGAGACTCGCCCCTTAGTCCGTGGCGTGTTGACAAGATGTTATATCGATCATCTTCAATGCCTTCAATTTGAGCGTTCATCAAACCGACAAGCCACGCGGCTCGATACCAATCAGGGCTTGGCATCATAGCATCGTTCAATTGTTCAAATTTTTTTTGGATACATTTGGCCAACGAGTCTGACTTTTTGTTTAGATAGGAAAACGCTCTATGGTATTCATCTTGGTCGAAAGGTTTTTTACTGTTTTTTGACCGCCGCTCAAATTCGGTTCGAAGGCTAAGTGTGGGGATAGAGGCCTCAGAGGGGCATGTCTCACATCGTTTGTTGTTGAGTTCTAGGGTATCCGCATGAATGAAAGCCCCTGGATAAAACGTAAATCTAGGGCCAAGAATAACTGGCTTCAGATGTTGTCCTAAAGGCTGGTGAAGATGATTAAATTGAACCGCAAAACTAAAATCAATGATGGCTTTAGCTCGGCTTTGTTTCATTGAGGGGGGAATGGTGATCTTGGTCACGTGATCCTGATAGAACTCTTTTATGGACGTGACATCATTGCACTCCACATAGCACTGGATCGCAAGGTGAATGGCTTCACTAACTAGCTTAGATTCTTTGAAGGTATAATAGAACACGGTCACTCGCAAAAAGAATAGTTAAGCTGGACGCCAACACCAGGTGCGATATCCAGCTTAAGATAGAACGTTAATTAGGATTTGGCTTGGGTCCGGTTAAACAGATAAAAGCAGACCAGGGCGCCAATAAGACAAGCAAAAATTACTTGTGCAGCAGGGCGCATTGAGCCATCAAATAAGTACCCTGTGATGGCAATGCCAGCCCCAGTCTTTAACAAGCGTGTTGACATAATGAACGCTGATGAGACCCCTTTTAGGTCTGGAACAAGCTCCAAGGACTTGGCAAATATCACGCTCATAGGGATAGCGCAGCCAACGGCAAAGACACACATCGAGATCGTGATGTAGATTGGGGTGTTTGGAGTCAAATAGGCCGCCGCTACGAACATCACCGATGCAAGAGCTGCCAGCGCCATGCCATATCGAACCGAGCGATCAGGGCCAAGCTTGTCAATGATAACCCCAGCTTTAAAGCTTGTGATCGAAAAGCAAGCCACAAGCGTGCTCTGATGCATGGCGAATACCATAGGATCGAGCCCATTAGTATTCATATAATAAAAGGCCGCGCTGCCAATGAAGGTTAAATAGGCCACCACTAAGAAGTTACAAACAAGCATGGCTAGCATGAAGGGACCGTGCGTCATCACAGTCCAATAATTTTTCAAGATTTTTTTAAAATCGACTTTACTACGCTCATGATGAGTCTCAGGCAGATAAAGGGTAAGCAAGACCCAAGTTACGACCGCGATGGCGGCAATGGCCGTGTAATTTGCCTGCCAAGTTGAGTACTGAATGAGTAGTCCGCCAATGACAGGGGCAATGGCCATGAACATGGTATTGGCCGCATTGACCATACCGACTTTGGCGGCAGCATCTTCGCCCTGATAGCGATCGGATATCATGCTGAATCCCAGGACTACGCCAGCACCAGCGCCGAGCCCTTGAACAAAGCGCCATGCCATCAGCTGCTCAATGCTTTGGGCAAACACGCACCCAACGGCGCCTATCATAAAAGCAGTGGCTCCTAGGATCATCAATTTTCGACGCCCTAGAGCATCAGATATAGGGCCATAAAAAAGTCCCGATAAGCAGAAGGCGATGAAATTGGTGGTCAGGGTGTTTTGCACCTGGGCTTCAGTGCTACCAAAGTGATCCATGATGCTTGGAAAGCTGGGTATGGAGATATCAATTTCCATACAAACCCCGACCATCGCTAAAACAATCAAACTCACTAAAGAGAAAAGAGATCGAGACTGTTGCATATACCCCCCCAACGACAAAAAGAAGTTGATGTTATCATTCAGAGGGATGGCTAACAAGCGTTTGCGGGTGAAAATACTCAAGAAATCTACGAATCTTTGAATGAGCTGAGCATGTCCCTCAAAAAGCATAAATAGGAGGGGCTGTGTAGATGCAAGGGCCGACCCCATCCTCAACCGTTCAGTAACTTCAGCATTTAAAACAACCCCATCAAAAGCCTAAGCTTAAGACGAGTCCTTAGGTAAAAGGCAGTGCGTTGAATAGGATGATCGGTAGTCGCACTGAGACGTTTCACAGGGTCCTTCAAAGCTAGAACATTGATGGGTTCACACGTATCGACGCCTCACTTAAATCCGGGGTCTACTCATTGACCATGAGCTTGACGAGGGGGACTCTGGAAGGCTTGAGCTTGATGAACGTTCAAATGAGTAGGTCAGTGGTGGGCTTGAAGATCTTATCGATGCGTCTTCTTGAGGGGATGCTTGGCGCTCACTGACGTGATCGCACGTTTGCATGTGGGTATCTAAAAGTTCTTTAATGGCGATTTTAATCTCAGATACAGACAGGCGAAGGGAAGGGTCATCGTGCAAACAGTTTTGAATCAGTCTTCGTATCTTTTTGTCTGTTTTGTTTCCATTGAACCAGCTTGTTTTTAAGCTTGAGCGTGTTCTGGATTGAAGGGTTTTTGTTTGATTTTTGATGGTTTGAATCAGCGGATCATGGTCGTCAATCGTGTTGCCTTTGGGCAGCAGAATGGTTTTTTTCAGTTCAAAGCCTTCAACCATGGATTGGTATGAAAGGTTTGAAAACAAAAAGCACATGAGAATGCCAACCCCGTAGGCATCGGCTTTGGCGCTGGTTTGAAAAGGATGCTCTGGGGCCATAAAGGGCATCGTGCCCAAAAAGGGGTTCTTCCCCCCCATTTGTAAGCCATCATTGGCATAACCAAAACCGCATAAACGAACGTTTGGCCAACCACTTTCCCCGTATTGCACGATGACATTGTCAAGATGACAACTGTGATAATGGACGTTTTCCTGATGCATGGCTTCTATGGCCTCAACAACTTGATAAGCAATTTCTAGTCGCTCACACAAGGTGAGTAGGTTTTTTGTATTTAAAGCTTGCCCGTACATGAGACTGGACAGTCGTTGGCCTGGGAGGTAGTCCATCACTTGGAAACTGCATGGAAGCTCATTTAGGACAAACTCAAAGCGATCGCGAAACATACTCAACTGTTCAAGAACCTGGCTTTGACGGTCTAAACTTTCGATAAGCGCCTCGTTGTAACCCACATGCTCGTCGTCATCGGGGTAGTGGATGCTCATCTTAATGGCTACTAACTCATCAGTCTCTAAATCAATAGCTTGAAAAACACCGGCATTGATCCCTTTTCTATACCATTGAGGATTCAGAATATACTGGTTTCCTTGAGGGGATAGGAAATATCGGACAGGTATGGGTTGTTGATTGACTCGAATGTCCTGCAAGAACGTGTGGGCCTCATCACTTTTTGGCTTAATCCAACGCTTGGCCGCTCGAGTAATGGCCTGACTGTGTTGGCTCCAATCCATGGTTTCAATCCTTTTTCTTTATTGTTCGCATTGGGTTATCAAGCTGTCAATACGTAAAAGTAGGCAGTCCACAAAGCTTAGTGAATTTTCAGAGAATCTCGGATAATGAATTGGGTGAATGAGGCAATTCGCGAGCAGGATTAAGCTTGCGTGGGGCGACGGGGGAGATAAGGACAGAATAAAAGTCAGGGATGAGCGATCATCCCTGACTGTGGGGTTTATACCGCAGAACCAGAAGGCAACTGCGCAGATTTGCCTTCGTAGACATCCATGATTTCATTGACGATTTCATCGATGACAGAATCAGAGACTTCATCGGTGATTTTATCGCCTGATTCTTTGATGGCTCCAAGACGCTGTTCAACCACTTTGGCGGCAGAGCCAGAAGGGTAGAGCATGGCCAAGATTTTACGGGTCTCTTTGGCACCAATGCGTTTATAAAGCTCATTACGGATACGAGCATCCTCAGCGGTGGTATTAAAGGCCCAAAGCTCAATTGGACCAAGGGTCGAGGTACATAACTGAGTATTCATCCCCAATTTAGTCGCAAACTGAGCCAAGAAGGTGGCACCTTCAGCCCTTGGACCGTGAACACGATGGGTAAGGGCTAACTCAGCAGTTGGGGATAACCCAAAGGTACGAACCGATTTTTGGACAGCTTGCTTAGGACCTGCATCCATGATGAATACGGAGGTACCAAACTCGACCATGACCGGATCAAAGTCATCCAAGGATTGAGACAATAAAGCAACCTGGACTTTCCATTTCCGTCCCTCACGCATATCGACGATGACCTGATCACGTACAGCTTTAGCCTTGGAGGTGCGGTGGAATTCATCCATCACGAGACGTTTGGGATCCTCGCGGATTTGTGTGATCTTCTCGCGATGATATTCATGATACATCTCAGGGAAATCTTCAAGGTTGTTCTCCGTCAAGTAATAGTTTTTCGCAAGGATGTAACGGGCCAACATGTACATGACCGCCGTTTGACGATCGGCCGCCTCACCCCCGGTTTTCGCCACTTCATCCAAGTCCAAAGAGACGACGCGTGCTTCCCCTAAATCAAACGCAGTCACGCGTGAGAGCAATGGGTATTCACGAACCGCACTGGATATCATACGACCGAAGGCAGCAATCAATGGCTCTCCAGTTGGTGCGACAATCTTGCCGTACAAATCTTCGACCACAGGGGTTCGACATATGGCAACGGCATCAGCAAGAAGCGGGCTAGCAAAACGTTGCGCAAGGCCAGCTTCATACGCTTTGCCCTGTTTAAACAAGGCATCTGTAATTTCCCACCACGTGGTGTGCTGATCTGGGAAAAACTCAATTTCGGCCACCGCGGCATCAATTTTTTCATCAAGACCCGAGGTGTATTTGTTCGGGTTTTGGTTGTCAGATAAGTTTTTGTACAACTCATCGACCACAATACCGGCCATGTCGGAGATCCCATCGTAGGCTTTTTCTTCACCCACAGGCGTTGCCAGTAGGGTCACGAAGTTGACCAGAAAGCTTCTCTCTTGAGGCGTGGGGAATCGACAGCCCAGTTGGGTATCAAATGGGTTAATTGAGTAATTTTCAGTCATGCGCAAGCGATGGTAGGCCACCAGATGCTTTTGATCGTCAGGCAAGGCTTCTTGCAACAACGAAATCAACCCCGAACTCGATGGACCAATATCAATGATGGAGATCCGAGGTAATCGCTTGATCCCCCCTTGTAAACACAAGGCTAGGTTAATGGAGTTCGACAGGACCGATTTACCCGAACCAGGACGTGCGTAAACCAAATCAATCCAAGTGGTTTGTTGGGTTGAGCCTGGCTGATAAGGCCAAGGCTTACCATCAGGTGAGCGAAACAAAGCAGCACCTGTCACCCAGGGGGAGGCGGGGCGTATCACCGGCAACATGTAAACCACATCATTCAAAGGAGCAACCGATGGGGTCGCCACACTTTCGGTCGAGATGCCAAGTGCGGAAGAAAGCGTCCCTTGGAAGCTGTCGCCTGAGAATTCAGCGACTTCGGTCTGCCCCCAGCTTTGCAGCGCTTTAAGAAGCTCGGCTGCTCGCGTGCGAAGCAATTTCTCTTCGCCGACAGGGGCCCAGGTGCTCGCGCTGACCCTAAACTTGACCACCGCGTAATCGGTGTTGTCATTGAGGTATTGCAAAAGCTCAGCCGCATCGGCAATCAATGGATTTTGTGCCGAGGCAAAACTTAAAATCGATGAGAGCAGCGGCTTAATGCCCATGGTACGAATGCCATCGGACTCAATCAAAAAGGACATACGCCAGGGCAAAGAGGTGCCAATGGCTCGTCTGAAGAGATTAATAAAGGGTTTTATCTCTTGCGGGAACAAATCAATAAACATCGGGGCATAGACTTTGTCCCCGATTCGACAAGAGCGCAAATTAACAATTTCGCCATCTCTTGGAATGAGCTGAGGGGCAAGAGGCGGGTACATGATTTCAGAGACATCACGACCTTTTTTATCTTTTGAATTACGAATGGGGATTCTGTCCCCAGGCAGTACCGGCTTCCAATCTAAATCTGTGGCGTCTGGATCCACACTTCGTCTGACTTCGTGACAGGCTTTGTGCACATCAAGCAAGACCGAATATAGATTTAAATCAAGCATGTCATTGAGCACGGTACGCACGAACGTATCATGACTCTCACGAAGCTCAGGAATCGCTGCAAGAATGTTTTGAGCTCGACGTGATGGCGGTATTTTGGCCCCACGCACTTTTTCGAGCTTATTCTTGTTGGACATGTCCAACTGTTGTTCGGTCAACGAGTTAGGTCTGGTTCGAAGCACAAAAAAGCAACTCTCAGAGCCGCAATATTTACTTAAGTGATTCGTGCGTTCTTCGAATAAATCATTCAAATCAAGATTCAAGCGATTGGCGGTGGCTCTGGCCGGCGCAAAAATATCACCAATGTCATCGTGAATCGTTTCTTTAGAATATTGGAAATAAACTTGAATCGCGTGACCCGAGCGAGAGAGCGGGGCACCGAGGGTTTCATTTAAGCCTGTATGACAGCGAGCAAATTCATCGGGACCGACTAATGGCGTTGAGCCGTGAAGTCGGATTATCGAACAAAGTGATCCATCGCGGTCAACCAGAGTATGACGGTTATCGGCCGTCTCAAGTTGGCAATAAGTTTGGACATCTTGACCTAATGATGAACCCAGCCATGCCAGAATGGCATCGATGCTGTCGATGATAGGATCCGCTAATGACATAGTGTGTTTCCCTTCGCATAAAAATGCGCACAGGATCCCCTGTGCGCTCATTCAGTGGATGTTGGTATCGATTAATCGAAACCGCCACCCTCGGCATCGGCTTGCTGACCACCTTTAAAGATTGTCTCACCAGCGGTGCTGATAAGTGATGGTAAGAAGACAAGACCCGCCGAAATTAAAATCAACGTGATTGGTTGGCTTAAAGGGACTTGGGTTGGGTTATCTTTGTGGGCTTTGAATTTCATCATGCCCGCGATACCAAAACCTAAGCCTGCAATGTAGGCTGCTGCCGCCAATAAAGTTTGCAAACCTTTCATGCTCTCGGTGACATGCTCAGCCACATCCCCTAGCGTTTGACCGCCTTGGGCAAAAGCCACTTCCGAGATACAAAAGAGGGCAAAGATCGCACCAAAGTAACCACCAAGGGCTAAGATGGAACGAGTCTGCCGTTTCTTAACGGTTGTTTTCATACTCTTCTCCTGTTTGTCCAAAACCTCTATAACGGAACCTTGGCAAATACCGTCCGTTTGTAATAATCAATTTGTGGTGCAAAAGCTCTTCGAGAGGGCAGAAGTCGCAAATGTTGCATAACTTCCTGTGTCATTTGCTCCCTTTTTACTCCAGCATCTAAGAGGCTTTGACCAAAAACCCTTGGATCGTCGGTATCAGGACCGAAGCAATCCACGACATTCTTACCGCGTTCTTTAAGGCTTAGATACACCGATTGTAACTTCCCCTTATACGCAGATTCTTTATCCATTGAGCAGAATAGGACCCGGCAAAAGTTATTTAAGTTCGCCTGAGTCACCTCGGGAAGATAAATGACGGTGCCCCCCGAGTTGCCGTCTAAACCGGCGGACTCAATGAAAAAACATTGCGCACAAAACCCGCAAGCCGTAGCCAAGTTGCTTAACTTGTTATTGCGGTAATTGTGGTCAATATTTACCACGGTTTGATGCTCTTTTGCAAAAAAACCGCAATACCTACACGTAAAATGGTCTCGTTGATGTACTCGTTTTTGGATGACTTGAAAGGTCTTGTTCCGTTTACGAGCGTTGTATTTGGCGAAGGCCGCTTTTTGCGCCATCAAATTGATCGGTAGTAGTTCCAAGTGTCACTCTTCTCGTTATTGAAAACCAAACGTGGTGGCTAAAATACGCATCGTATCAGGGATGTTCATTAGCAATACACCACCCACCAAGTGAGTAATTCCTTTACCCATACTACCAGGCTGCGAACCCGATTGACCCATCTTCGCAAGAATCATCCACCCACGGACAAAAGCAATGAAGCCAATCAGCTTCATATAAGACATAAGAACGAGGGCAACATCACGCCATTTTTCACTGGCACCAGGGACAAAATACGCTAATGCTTCGGCATCATCACCGACCTCAGCGGTTCCAAAGACAGTGATGAGAGAGACATCAGAGGCGGAGGGCAGGTAAACCAAAATGGCACCCACCACAAGATAAACCAGGGGCCCTGCAAATTCCCCTCGTTGAGCCGAACCAAAGGTTTGGTTGGCAAATGAACGGTACATGGCTACACCGCGAGCCACAAAGTAGATGCCCACTATGAAAGAAATCGCAGCGACGAGGGCCTTAATCGACCCTACCGCTGTGGACAAATTTGCTATCGCTGTATCAAAACTGACCGTAGCCATGATTACCCTTGTTTATCGTAAAACCACTCCGGAGCTTGTTAATACTTGACCCGAAGGAGCGTCAATTGCTAACACCTTGCCATATCCCTCAACCGAGTCGCCTTCCGTGACGGTCATGATTTGACCATCTCGGTTTTTAAGCCAAGCACGGCCTGGAATGATGGCGTGAACCGTTAAAGTAGGGTTCACAAATTTAGGTGCACTCTTTTCTACAACCACCGTATCTTTAGGTGTCTGCTTAGGCATGGCCAACATCTTGAGCTCTTGATTCAAAGCCTCAAGCTTTCTAGCAATGTCTTGGTTGTCTGCGCCAGTAGACCCTAAGTTATCTTCAAGCTTATTCAATTTGCTGATAAGTTGGGTCACCTTTCTATCCAAGTTTCTAACTTGGTTGGTGAACTTTTTATCTTGCTCATCAATTTGCTCTACAATCATTTTAGCAGTGATTTTGGGTCCATCGTCCTCTAACTGAGCAAATGGATCTTTCACTGGTGGTGGCGGCGGAGGAGGCGGTGCAGGCACCGGCTCTGGCTCAGGCGCTGGTGCAGGAGGTGGTGGAGGCGTAACCTCGATTTCCTCTTCGCCACCGCTCATCAGCATGACCGCTACAACCACAACGACTAAGGCTGCAACCCCACCACCGACTAAAACGGGGAGAGGGGGCTTTTGCATGCCTCCGGCCTGAGCTGCACCACCACCTTTGGAGGTTGGCGCAGGCTTTTCATTCCCGAATTCGTCATCAAAAGAATCATCTAATAGGTCATCTTCTGACTCAAAGTCGAACTCATCTTCAAAATCTGTTTCTTTATCATCTGCCATCTAGGTCAACCTTCTGTAGGTGTGACATCAACATCACTTAAAAAGAGTAGCCCCAATCCAACACCCGAATCAACCGTTACCGTGATAGGTCTATCGAATAATGGTCGTACTGCATTCGCCCATTCCTCACCCACTTTACCGAGCGCCGCGAAGAACTCTTCAGAACCACTTAAATCTGCTTTGGTCTCTTGGGTCGTTCCGTTAGGTGAAGTAGTCACTGTTCCTTGTTGCGAAATCGCTTGCCCATAGCCTTGCATGAAAGAAGAGGCAAACAATGAACCGTATCTCAACAAGTAGTGGTGGTCGACATCGGAGGCCAGAGCGGTACGCGCTGTGTCTGGATCGATGGCGACTGCCTGAACACTAATCGAATTATCTCTATCCGGGATACTCATGGTGTTAAAACGTAAAATAACTCTCTCAGCTTGATCGGGATGCTCAATGGTGCCAATCAAACGAGCGTTACGGAATTTCCCGGAGACAATCGTCGCTAAGACAGGGGAGGGCTCATCAGTATTGACCGATGTGTCCAAGACCCCAAATAAAATAGTACCTGCTTTGATGAATGCTTTTTTCGGTGTCGCCAAGATGGGGTTACCGTCTTGGTCTTTCATGACGACCGTTTCGCCTTCCGCATTAGTGGTCAATAGCTCACCGTTTTCATTCACACCGGTTGCGCCTTGGGTATCAGCGACTTGCGTCGTGCCATCTCTTTCTTCTTGAGCTAATTGACCTTCAACTAAAATAGCAGGGGTGAACACAGCCCACTGTTGAGCTAACACGCTGGCTTGACCTTCCATGGCTGAGGCTTTGGCCTGAAGTTGGGCTGCTCGTCTTTGCGCTTCCGCCGCACGACGTCTGGCTTCCTCTTCGGCTCTTTTGCGAGCTTCAGCTTCACGGCGACGTCGCTCTAGCTCTTCACGCTGCGCACGTAGGCGCTCTTCGCGTAGCTCTTCTGCGGATTTACCGCCACGACCATCTGCTCCAGTACCGCCGGCACCACCCGCGCCACCGGCGCCTTGGCCTCCGCCACGACCTAGGCCGGCTAAACCGCCTAAGCCACCTGAACCGTCTCCTGCGCCAAGACCACCGGCACCACCGGCGCCGCCTTGACCAATGCCGCCACCAGGGCCGAACGGGTTATTTGGATCAAATTGAGCCCCATCCCCTAAAGAACCAATGATGGTAGGAATGGATGACTTTTGCTGCTTTTCCGCTTCCTCGGCACGACGTAAATTTTCCTGGCGTTGAAGCTCTGCATAACGCTCAGGGGTTACGTTACCCGGTATGGCTCGAACCGAACCTGGTACGCCCGTGGTACGAGCTTGATTGCCTTCGGGTAAGTCATCTCCACCCAACGAAGAAATCGCATAAATGATGACAACAAGAAGCGCTACACCACCTATGATGACGAAAGTCCTTGTCTTGGCATCCCCTAATGCGGCAATGATCTTATTTGCCATGGATTATAACCCCGTAAGCCTAATATCGACGGTTTGGCCATTCACAGAAGCCAAAATGGATGGTGTGTTCATCATTTCATAAACACGAGTGCCATCAGAACTAGAGACAGTGCCTGTCCAAGCAGGGGAGAGGACTGTGACCTTGGTTCTGAAATACAGTTTATTGTTATGCAACCAGGCGTCCCCATGGCCACCCGAAACTTGAAGCTTGGTGCTTCCTTTGGGAGGGATGCCATCGAGAACGTTAATAAGGATAGGACTGACATTGGCTGCTCCAACGCCACCATTGTTGACAATTGGGGCTGACGCTTTGGGGCCACGTCCAGCCACTTGATAATCAATCCTAAAATCAACTTCTTTTTGCCCAGAAACCAAAGAAATCATCACTGGTGTGGTATTGCCTTGCAAAGTGACGGCTAAATTTCCATGGTTGTAGAGGCTTAAGCTTTGAATGAACATGGTGTTGGAACGTTGGTTCCATTGAATGTTGTACGTCGATGGATCTCCAAGCGTATAAGAGACAATTGGCCATGGAGAGCCGGTTGAATCAGTAAACACTAAAGAGGTGACAAAGCCGGCGGACAATCGAACCACAGGTGGGACCATGCCTGGCTCCAACGACACACTCGAAGACGATGAAATAGGAGTAGGAGGTGCGTTTGGTGTCTCGGCTGTGGCCTGTTGAGAGATGTCGTAATACTTTCTCAATAACTTGATTTGCTCGGGGCTCAATGGAAGAGCCTTAGTCAATAACAATTGGAAAGCTTCATCGTCCATGGCGGCGTCTTTTTTCGCACGCTCTTTGGCTTCAGCTTCGGCAATCTGAGCTCTGACTTTATCCGCCGCGGCTTGATCCACACTGGTCACATTGTCTGAAACTCGAGACGTATTCGAAGAACCCGCACCCATACCTTGCATCAAGTTCATGCCATTGCTGGTGCCAGCCCCTTTCATCATTTGAGTGGGGTCCATGATGGGCAAGCCCATGCTTTTCCCCATATCCATGATGGCCGAAGGGTCGACTTGGCCTGACATCATGCCTTTAAGCTGCTCTTGAAGCTTTGCCGTTTCTTCGGGGCTTAGCTGACGCTTCGTTTGAGTAGGTTTTGGATCGTTCTGAGCCACCACAATGGATTCATCAGGAAAAGGGCCTTCCATGTTCTCTGGCGAATCCAAAAGACCAGCATAGGTCTGACTCATACCCAAAGCCAAAACCAATGGATAGATTTTGTAACGCAATAATCTATTGGACATTATTTAACCTTAACTTACTCAGTATTTATCCAACTGCACCAGTCGTTTGGCGAACCTGTATCGATTCGATGCCAATACCTTTTGGAGATTCAGTCACAGGAACCCTAAACACAGTTAAGGTGACTAATAGTCTGGCTGGTATAACCTCAGATGCACTCTGATATGTGACTAACATGGGAATTTGAACTTCCCAAAAGTACCTTCCTGTATTTTGATCACGACCTTCCTTGTTAATCACCGGTGCACCCGTTGCGACAGCGGAGGAGACCAGCTGCTTAGAACGAATGGTATCAATAGTGCCGGCATTGGACAGTGCTTGTAAATAACGTTTGTAACCATTTTCCGTATAGTACTCTTTCACGTCATTTAAGTTTGACTGCCAATTGACGAAGTCGAAGGTGTAAGAGGCAACAGCCGCTTCAACAGCCCACTGATTTAACTGTTTTAAGTTCAAGTAGGGGCGATCTAAATTATCGATTCGAAATATCTTACCGTCTTGAGTCGCGGCAAAATACGTTGGCTCAGGTCTCTGCAGCCATAAAAAATAAAGAGAACCAACTAAAGCAGCAATGACAGCAAGCTGGACAACAATAATAAAGTAAAGATAACCGGTACTATCTTTGTGATAGTCGTTGGCCGCCTTTATTTTTTGGGACTTTGGTTTTTGCGCCATGCTCATCTACCTCGGTGGTGGAATATCTTCACGAACCACAATGGATTTAATGCCCACACCAATCGGTGATTGCCATATTGGAACTCGAATGACTGTCATCTTAACAATAATTCTTTGATCGATATAGTTCTGTGGGTTCTCGTTTCCGTATTGAATGCGCATGCCAAACTCAACTTCCCAAGCATACTTGCCACCCATTGTGCCTCGTCTGAGTATGACAGGGTTTTTTGTGATTTCAGCTTTGGTTGTGAGTTTTTTCTCAATCACCGCTTCTAAGTTTCTAGACTCAGAAAGCGCTTGTCTCATTTGCGATTGACCTTCTGAGGTAAAATACGTATTAAGCGCTGTGCTTAATTGTTGACGATAACTTTTAAAGTTATAAGTGGTGACCGCAATCGAGGCTTCTTTGACAAAAGCAAAGAGCTCCGCATCGGTGAGTGCGGGAGAGGAGAGCGGTTGAATCTGTATAACCTTGCCGTCAGTGCTGGTGGCAAAAAAGGTTGGTTTAGGCTGGGTATGCTGCAAATAGGCAGCAAAGCCAATGGTGGCAATAATGACCAGAAGAAGGAAGAGGTTAATCATGACCATCCGGCGATAATTTTTTCGATAAAAATTATTTCGGAACATCACCATCTCAACCCCAGTGGGTACATATGGGGTAGTTGACTTACCGCTCTTAGCTGGTTTCGATTGTTTGTCGGCTGTGGCCATTTCTCACCTTGCGTGTGGCATCGTCCTAATTGGCAAACCCTAGTTTAACACCGTGCAAGTGCAAGATTAAAGACTCCTGTCGTTCGCCTTGTACTGACTCCACCATGGGCGAGGTGTTCTATGATTCCCTGCAAAAAAAGCACGGATCCAACGACGAAACACCGGCACGGTAAAACCAAACTTCTCAAGGATAACGAAGAATGCAATCGCTGCAATGCAGGTGAAAAAAGTCCACCAACGAATATGTAAAATAAAGAACAATAGGGGAAACGCTGAATAAGCATCCATAAAAAAAAGTTTCGGAGTTCGTGCCGAATCGCGCCAATGCGCGTTTTGTGGATCTCTCATAATTTACCCCTTAACGTTAGCATCCTCATCCCATAGTTTAGAACTAGTCGCGAGGACTTGGTAAGTACGCTCGTCAATTAAACCCTCATCGAACTTACGTTTCGCATCAACTTCCATGGGTTGGCCACGCTCTTTGAGAAGTTCTCTGGTTTTGGAGGCCAAACGTTCAACATCCGTCATCACCAATATGTCTCTGACATGTTCATCAAAAACAAGATACTCACGAAGCGCAACACGTTTCCCATCTATGGTAGGAACGAGTTTTTGCCAAACAACTAACCTCAGGGTTTCCAATATATCCAAAGCTCGACCATGACGCTCTTCAGCTGGGAAGGTCGATACCATACGACGAACGCAGTCGGCCACGCCATTGGAGTGTAAGGTGGTATAGACAGGATGACCCGTCAAGGCCGCATCAATCACCGCAGCAATGGTTTCTGGATCCCTGGCTTCACCCACAAGGATTAAGCCTGGTTTGCGACGTAGGGCATTACGAACGCCTGCAGCAAAAGAGGGCAGATGTCTGGGGATTTCACTTTGAGCCACCACAGAGGTTGGTTTGTTGACCGTATCGTAAACAAACTCAATCGGAGACTCGTAGGTTAACACCTTTCTATGCGCCTCAGGTTGCATCGTGATTTCTTTAATGATGCTCGCCAAAAGCGTACTTTTACCAGAACCTGTAGCCCCAGTTACGACAACAGTGCCTTGGTGAGGCGCCATGTTGTCAATGATCTCTTGGTCAAGACTCATATCCGCTAAATCAGGCGGCTCAGAAGGAATGGTACGAGCCGTGATTTGAATACCATCGCCACCTTCAACTTGACACCCAGTGCCGTTGATACGAAAGCGAAACCGTGATTCGCGATCTGGGCGAATCTCATAATGCGTATCCACATCTTGACCCGCAGATATCTGGGTTGTGGCATTCGGACCATAAATCGCATTAATCATGTCAGCGACTTCAGCCCCAGAGATTTGTCTGGAGGTAATCGGGTAAAGACGACCGTGGATTTCCGCTAAGACAGGAGACTTCGACTGCATGGTGACATCGGAGGCCCCTTTTGCCGTACAGTGCAAAAGCATGCGGTCCATGTCCCGTGGCGTAAAACGCACAGGCTCCTCGGCCATTAAAAATTCTTTACTCGATAAATCCACGATACCCTCCTAGCAGTCATCGCATCGTTTAGGCGTAACTACCGCTTCCCAGGTCTCACCTTTTAGGTTGAAAGCGGGTAGGGCCGTAATCTTAAGCACGCGATCATGGACGGCCATCTCATTGTTATCGCCAGTGATGCCCATATCGGTCTTCGCCACATAAGGCTTAGATACAATATTTTGCGCTAATAAAGTATGATACCTAACCATACCTTCGTAGTCACGCTTTAAGCGACCTAAGCTTTCTTTAAATATAGTATTGGCCTGAATAACCCCAGCTCGCCACCCCTCTTCAACGTATCTTTTCCAAACACGTTTTTCGGTTTCGTCTCTAGGAAGCAGTGACCTATCAGGCATTTCAGGCTCAGGGTAGTCCATGCCTAAGTAATCGCGCCAATTGGGGGGATTGGTCACGAATCGAGCTTGTTGAATAATAAGATATTGACGGTCGGCCACTCTCAAGGTGTGGTCATTAGGCTGATCTAAAGTCGTGCGTCCTTCAATTAAAACCGGAGGTAATACGTTGTCATCCAGTACAAGACCTCTGAAATTAAAAATACGGTCGTATTTTTCCTGGCGCTTGAAGACCGCTTCACGGATTTGTTTGGCTCGCCAGGCAAGACCACCACGGGCTCCAACGCTCAAAGCCGCATCTCGTATCCCCTGAAAACGTAGACCGGTAATGCTGAAGGTTTTGTCTCCAACGGTATCTACGTCTCTAAGAGACATCAGCTCAGAACTCGCTGGTTGCGACAACGTACAACCGCCAAACATACCCACACTAAAGAGGGTTGCAATGCAAAATAACTTTTTCTTGTTCATACTCTTAGCCAAATAGTTCTAAGCAAATTGTCCACCCGCCACCAAAGGACTAGGCAGGAATGTACCTCAACTCAATAATGCGATTTGAGGGGTAGACAACAATGTTGGCACGATGACCGGCCTGCAAACCTGCGTCTTTAACAATATCCGCGATGCGACGATTTTTTTCCACTAAAGACACCACCACTGGTATGGCTGGGGTTGGGCCTAACACCTTAAGTTTGTAGTTTGTCATTTCGCCCAAACGATACAACAAAGGTTCAATCGGTCCCGTCCAGTCCAATGTAGCACGAAAGCCCATGCCACCTCTGGGGGTCGTCAATGGGTTGGTGTTAATCGCATGCTGCTTTAATGGCTCTTTGGTAGCCGCAAGCGTTAACAATGAATCTTGAACTGACATCGCCACAGCACTTAGCTGGTTATCTACATCCACATTAGCATCGCGATTGACTTCAACCGTAGGTTGATTAGGACGGTAATCAATAGGAGTACAACCCGCAAACGCGAATACACTGACAAGACCAAAGCTAATTATTTTTTTCATTCTAATGACCCGTATTGGAAAAGTAATTGGCCTTAATTGGCAATGCTAATTATTATAACGATTATATCGTGAGTATGCAGTTAGTTTTTGTGGCCCAGTTTTTGTGCGAAAGCACAAAATGAGCGATTTATTACTCATTTAAAACAGTCATTAGTATGTAGTTTTCTAGCTGTCTTTTGTGCCATAATGAAATGTCAACATTAAAGTGAATGTTAAACGATGGATATTCAAGAACAACTTATCGCCGTATCAAAAGTGTTGCGATGCAATTTCACACTGCGTGATCAGCCGGTGCAAGCGGCCGATATTTTTCAGACGACTGGGTTGCTGCCTGCCATTTTAAGAAGAGCCGATCAATTGTGCTCTTTTTGTTTGGGCTACGGCTTAGGTGTGACCTTCGAAGAAGCGCAAGGTTCTATGCTTGGAGTAAGAGTGAACATGGATGAGGCTACGCCAAATTCCTTGAGACTCATTTGCGCAACCGATGTCATCATTGAACTGATGCAAAATTCACCGACAAGGGATAAAACGCCCTTGGACGACCTAATGTACGATTAGTGAGGCAACTATGAGTGGTCAAGGCGATCCGAATCAAGATAAGAACTCTTACGCCATCCTGTGGATCATTGCCCTCATCATGGGCGCAGGGTTCCTCATCTGGTGGTTCTTTGCCGAACAGCTCAAATGGGCGTTCATCTATGTAAGAAAATACGAAGCCATGTCCGTGGCTTTTTTTACCGACAAGCTTGATCCGTTGATACGCAGTCTGGATACGGCCATTCCTGCTGAGGTTACCAGTGAAGCAGTCATTTTTGTTTCAAACGAAGTCGGCTCTTATTTAATGTACCCATCGATTGCCATTTTAATCTTGTTGGGATTGTTCATGCTCAAAAACCACTCTTTTCTGAAGTGGCATACCGCACACAACATGAACACTTTGGTTCGCCAAGAGCAAAATAACTGGCCACAAATTTCGCCGGTTGTTGCCCTAGACTTGGTTGACATTGACGTGCGAGAAGGGGAGTGGGCCATGGCTCAAAACCCCATGCAATTTGCTAAGAAACAAAAAATCCTAGAAGTAGAGAAAGGTCGCGACGATAAAGCGATTTGGAAAGCTGAGGACACCTACACGGCAACCCTTATTAAAGATAAGTGTCAACAGGTGTTCATCAATCAAATGGGACCACCATGGCAAGGGGTAGACAGACTCAACCCACACACCAAAGCGTTGTTCTCAATTTTTTGTGCTCGCATCGAACATGAAGCGGATGAGGCTCGCGAATACATTTACGAGTTGGCGAAAGATGCGGCCAAGGGTGAGATGAAATATTCTCGCACCGATGAGTTTCTTAAAAAGTATGGCTCAGCAAAAGCTGTAAAAATGGTGTGCTCAAGACATGCCTACGTTTACACATTAATGGCATCGATGATTGAATTGTCAAGGGTAGATGGTGTGTTTGCTTCGGCAGATTTTCTCTGGCTCAAACCGCTCGATAGAAAACTATGGTACATGCTCAACACCGTAGGGCGTCAAACTGCCCCTTCAGAGGTCGCTGGACCTTGGGCTCATTGGTTGGCTGAAAAAGAAATGCACAGGGCGTTGTCTGTTCCCATGGTTGAACAGGGCATCGTCGCACTAGAACAAGCTCTCACGATGATGGTTTACAAACCAGAAGACGATGAGTTTCCTGATGAAACACCGGAAGAGGTGTAGGGGGATACGATGGCAGAACTACGTGGCTTAGAAGAGAAACACGAGCACGGCGCGAGTGAGATGGCGCGGGACACGCGCCCGCTTGGTACTCGTATCGCCGAATTCATTGCCAACCCTTTGTACGCCATGTGCATGCTGGGTGGTTTGGTCGTAGGGATTGTCGTAGCCCCCGGCCTATTCGACATTCTTTTGCTGGTTGGGATTTGTCTTTTTAGCTTTGCAATCACTCGCAAAGTATCCTTGCCTTTTAAGATGCCTTTAGCCTCAGGTCAACCCGATCATAACGACTGCATCCCAGGTACCTCCAAACCAAAAAAAGCCGGAGGAATCACGTTCTTTGGGAATGAAACTGCCACCAAAAAAGAGTTGTGGTTTACCAACGATGACATGAGAACCCACGTACTCATCTTTGGTTCAACCGGTTCTGGTAAAACGGAAGCTTTGGTCTCTATCGCTTACAACTCACTTGCTCAAGGCAGTGGGTTTATTTACGTTGATGGTAAAGGTGATAACTCGTTATTTGCCAAAGTATTCTCGATGACTCGTCGCATGGGTCGAGATGATGACTTACTACTGATTAACTTCATGACCGGTGCACGAGACGTCATCGGTGCTCAAGAAACCCGACTATCAAACACTATGAACCCCTTTGCGAACGGTTCGTCCAGTATGTTGACGCAGTTGATTGTGTCATTGATGGATTCAGGCTCTGGGGGCGGTGATGGCGACATGTGGAAAGGTCGAGCCATCCAGTTTGTGGAATCGTTGATGAAAATCATGGTCGCCATGCGTGATGAAGGTCATATTCTTATCGACGCGCACACCATTCGCCAATACTTCATTCTTGAAAAGCTTGAACAAATTGTCATCGACCGTCAATTTCCACTATCAGACACCAAAAGTGTCCCCATTAACAACTTAGCTGAGGTCATCACTGATCCGCTCGATACTTATGTACTTAACTTGCCCGGTTATAACCGCGCCAAAAAAGGGAATCAAGCCGGTGAGGTTAGAGAGCAGCACGGTTTCATTACCATGCAGCTGACACGTGTCTTTGGTTCATTGGCGGATACCTACGGGCACATCGTGCGAACCAACCTTGCTGAGGTGGACTTAAAAGACGTGGTCTTGAATCGTCGGGTCCTAGTCGTGCTATTGCCTGCTCTTGAGAAATCCCCAGAAGAGCTATCAAACTTAGGTAAAATCATCATCGCCTCACTAAAATCCATGATGGCTGCAGGTCTCGGTGATGCCGTGGAAGGGGATTATCGCGATGTGATTCTTCGTAAGCCAACCACCTCGCCCACACCTTATGTCTGCATCATGGATGAGTACGGTTACTATGCGGTGCCTGGGTTTGCGGTGGTACCTGCTCAGGCTCGTTCTCTTGGATTCTCGGCTATTTTTGCCGGACAAGATTTACCGGCCTTCCAAAAAGCCTCGAAAGAGGAGGCGGCATCCATCGGTGCAAACACTAACGTGAAGATTTGTATGAAGATGGAAGATCCCACGGATACTTGGGAATTTTTCAATAAGACTGCAGGTGAGACTTACGCCACCTCGGTCTCTGGTTTTCAGACCAACGCAGGCTCGCTGTCGAATAACTATTTGGATTCTAGGAATGCATCGATTGAGAAACGCCAACGGATTGACCTTTTAGACTTAAAAGATCAGCGAGAAGGGGATGCTCATATTTTCTGGCGTTCAAAAATCATTCGTGCTCGCATGTTCTATGCAAATCCAAAACCTGCAAAACGCATGCAGTTGAATCAGTATCTATGCATTGAGAAACCAACAGACACGGCGCTTATGAATCTTCATAAGCGTTTGACTCGATTTGCCCAAATCTTTGATGCGCCCAATTTTGTCATGCAAGATCCAGAGCCAATCGAAGACATCGCTGTCATCGGTAAAGCCATGGATCAACATGATAAGCTCAAGCCCTTTGAGCGAGGCATTGCCGCCGTGATTGCTTTGCTTGAGCGCGAAGTTGAAAAGCAGCGTGAAGTCAAAAAAGAAATTGAAAAAGAAGCGACTCAGGAATTTGGCAACGAGGTCCACGCCTTCACCCCAGTGTTCATCCCTGAGTTTGCGAAAGCTTTCATCCCTCCTGAAGAGCTTGAGCGCTACACCGGTCCTTTACTGTTCAAAGGACGTACTCGTGAAGCGATTATTCATATCGAACGACTCTCTGGACGCTCTGAAGGGGAGGCTAATCAAGTGGCTGATGAACTCATTAATGACATCATCAAAGCCACCTACTACCCACCAGAGGTGCGATTGACAAAAGATCCTGCACTTTTGATGGAAGCCATTAATGCATTGTATGAAAACGTCACTGGTAAGCCTTTGCTTGCTACCGGTACCGGAGAAGAGGATAAAGGATAGCCTATGGACGATATGAGCCGCCTCAGAGACACCATCGCCAAGCAAGATATGATGAGTGTGCCTGAGCTTACTGATACCGTGGTTGAGATGGTTAACAAACAGCTAGAAAAGCTTAAAGCCTCTGTGAATGAAGAGGGCTTGGATGACGAGCAGCTTCGTATTCGTAAAGAGAACCTAGAATACGCAGAGCAAATTATTGATCGTGTCAATGAGATGAAACCGGCTCTTGTTCAAGTGCTTGAGCAAGGGGATCTGGATAGCATGCAGATTTACATCGATGAGCTTATGGAAATGTCGAACAGCTTGATCGCAGGGCTTGGCCCCAAAAACCCAGAAGCATAAACGCCTGCTTGAGTGCCCACTCCTTTTATGACGTGGGTGCTCTTAAAGACCCAGTTTATCCCATCTTATCGACCCTCTCATTATCCTCCTGTTTAACAGGCACATGACTTGGGTAATGGAAGTTACCTTTTCTTGCTCGAAGCTGATTGTAATGAAAAATGCTTATGAGTCACGAAACAACAAATCACAAACAGTAACCTCATTTAACAGTGTTAATCATTCGTAGGCATTCAGTTAGCTTATGTCCCCCTAATATGAGCCATGGGACGATTTATAAAGCAAGAGGAAAGCCTATTAGCGTGAATAAGTAGCTATTCACGTAGTTATGAGGTGCTTTTAGCCCATACCCCCATATCAAGCCAAGCTAAGTAACAAATAACCTTACTCCTAATCATATCGAACCAATTGAGTCCTCTAAGAGTCTACCCAGTAGAGATGTAATTTGCGTGATGGTGCGCTTTATTTGGAGTTGAATGATGAGTCTAAGTGATGACATGGCATTAAAGATCAGTGACTTGGAGGCGCAAGTGGCTGAAGGAAATCTTAGTATGGATGATTTAAATAACAGAGCTGTCGAGGCGTACAAGAATTTAGCCCATGCGCAATTTGCTATCCAAGATGAATTGCTTTCTCCGCTTAAGAATGAGAATGCTGCGCTCTCTAAAAGACGTATTCAACAAGAGAAAGAAATCCAGCAAATCCTCGACATCATCGCGGAAAAGCAAAAATATATCAACGAGAGAAGGCACTCTACCAACCCTGTCGCTGAGGTGGAAGAGGAGACACCGAATCAAGGGGTAAGAACCCCACCACCCCCACCACCGATGGGAGCCATGCCACCGCCGCCACCCCCTCCACCACCACCTGCAACAACAACCACGAAGGCGCGAAAAAAAGCCCCAAGGGAACAAAATGATAACACGAGCTCAAATGCTCAACCCCGTTCTGGTGGAATCAATCTTGGCGATATTGGCGATGCCTTGAGTCAATTACGTAAAACAAAAAAAGCAGTAGTAGAATCTGAAGATGGATCTGAACATGAACCCAAATCTGAGGGGACGATTATCGGGTACATGATTGATGATGATAATAGTTGGATCGATTGGAATGAAGTAACCCTAGAGGACTTGAAAGAGTATGGTGGTGAGCCCATTTACGATGATGAAATGGACTTGGTTGATCAAGCAAGAACCTATCAGGTAACCGATGAAGATAATAACATTCTTACCCTTTATCATTGGAATGGAAAACCAAGAGACATTCGGAAATTAAAAAACCCATTTTTGTCGGCGGACAAAGAGCGGAGTCGACCGGCATCGCCGATTAGTCCAAGAGCAAAAGGAGCCGAGTATCACAAAGAGAGACTTAATGCGGTCAAAGATAGGCTGCAAAAACGGATTCAAAGCATTGAGGACAATAAAAAACTTTTAGCAGGGTTAAAGCCTCTCATTGAAGCCAATGACGAACAAATCGCAAGACTAAAAGCGATTCAAGCACTGGTTGAATCTCAAGAAGCACTTTGTTTGGCGAAAGAAAATGCTTATGAAGACCGCATTAAAGCATTACAACAGAAGATCGATGAGCAAATAAAAGCCCTAACTCAACCCAAGACTACAAGCGCAGCATCGAATATACCTCCGCCACCTCCACCACCGCCTCAAGCTAACATGGGCTCCTCAGCCGCTCAAAAGCCGTCTGGTCGTGCAGGACTGATGGCTGCTATTGCGCAACGAGGCTCCAACCCATCGGCAGGGTTAAACACCGTTTCAACGCAGGACGATGATGCACAACCTACTAATGATCCACAGCAAGTCCACATGGATGCAATCTCAAGAGCGATGAAAGCGAGACGCGATCAAGTAGGGGATGGTGAGGA
>CAYNJF010000012.1:1788-4329 GCA_964397555.1 uncultured Francisellaceae bacterium | reverse complement strand
GACAAGCGCTTACAGGAATACCAAAACCAAAGCAATCTTCAACCACAGGTGCAAGATCAAAAAAGCAATCAAGAGCAAGTGCTTGAAGATATACAGGCCCTTGGTTTGACTGCCTCAGCAGAAATTCAAGATGGCGCTATTCGAGCCAATATGATGTCTGTTGAAAAAGCGATGAATGAACCACAGGTAGATCCTCAAACACTAGCTGAATTATCGCAGACTGCTGATGTCGACATGGGTGAACTTGAAGAAGATATTCAGCTCTTTTTTGAGCGCAAGTATGTTGAAGAGGCTAAGCAGCACAACAAACGATTAGCCCAAGTTGAAAAAGAGATCGCTACCAAGGAACTTGAAGGCGACCCCATGGAGTTAGACTCAGAGTCTGATGTCGAATCAGAAGAACTTACGGAAGAAGAAATGGACGTCGATCCGATTGATGATCTCAGCCAAGATGGCTTTAGCGAAGCATCAGAAGAGTATATTGAACCCCCAATTCCTCAAAGCGCTGTCATGACCCCTGGTCCTCAACTACAAAAAGCAAAACTAGAACGGTTGTCTCCTATCGGAACTCAACATGCAGTCTTTGAGATGTCAGGCGATACCTTTGTAGAGCATCGGCGTCAAATGATAACCGATATTCTTGATGCATGTTTGCAAGTACCTGTGACTGACAGAACTCAACTTGAGCGTCTCAAGCAAAATGCGTCAAAGCTAGAGTTTAAGCTTAATGCCAACAAGCTCAATAACAATGAACTGTTGGAAATCGATCTGCTCGTGGTTAATTTTGCGATCCAAGCTATGGATTATAGTAGTACGAACATTGATAAAGAATTTAATGCCATATCCAATAGTGTGCCAATCGGTGATTATGACAAGCATCAGCCAGTCCCAGTGATCGTCAATGATTCAACATTAGCCTCAAATCCAGATCCGAGCTTACCGGTCACAAGTATCTTGATGGGGTTGGACTTGGAGGCCACCAAGGCCAAAGTTGTCAAACCTAGAACAAAAAGTGGGTTTGGATCAATCATGGCCAGACTACGGGGCGGGGAGCGAGACAAAGAGTATCACAACGCCTTAGAGTCAATTGACCGTATAGCCGAGGCTGCTCGATTGATCGGGGAAAATACTGCTATGAATGAGTATGAAAAGGCCAAAAGCTTTGAGTCTATTCTTATCCACGAACGAGAGTACCTCGGCAAAAGCATCTATGAGCATGATGCTTTAGAGAAAGTGATTCAACCATGCTTGATTGAAATGAGAAATCAATTTGTTTCAACCAAGATAGAACACGATAAAAAAACTCACTCCTTAAAACATGCACCGAAGAAGTAGAGATTAGTTATGGCAACTGAGACAGGTCCATCAACCCAGGATAACGAACAAAGCGAAAATCTTAAGCAAGAGAATGCCAAAGCAATCACCTATGGGCATTTAGTGGTTTTAAAACGATCGTTATTGCAATTGGTTGAACGACTGAATGATCGAATCAAAGAGAAAGATAATTATCAGGATGAGAAGGCGTTTGAGGAACGATACCAACAGCTTCAAGATGAAATTGTTCATGAAATTGTGTCGATCGAAACCTGTGCCAAACATGGTAATCAAGATTACACCGCCCTTCCAGATTGGGCGGGGCTTGATGATTTAGATGAGATTAAAGAGCTTGTAAAAAAAGAAGCGAATGAGGCTCAAGCTTTCGACGAGCAGCTAGAGCAAATGAACCAAAATTTCCAACAGGTCAAAGACGACTCACCAGACATACAGTACGATGGGGTTGAGCCTGTCAATGATTTAACGCCCCAAAGACCAGCGCCAGTTCATACAAGTACCCAGTCGACGGACGAGCTATTGCAGTCAACGACTGAGATCTTAGAAGTCGAAGGTCAAGCTCTCGAGGCAAAAACCCAGCAGAAGGTCCAATCTCCCTCAAAGGCACAACCTAAGAAAGACAATGAGCTTTCACCAGAGGCCCAAGAGCTAAGCGAACAAGTGATTGCTCAGCTTAACCAAGAGCGCCAGATTACCCGAGAGGCCATTCGAAAAATTGATTATGAGATGCTGGACTTTACGACAACAGATGCGTTGGCCATCGAAGGTATGGATGTCTCTTTAGTTGCTGGTCGCACGATTACACAGGCGCATAAAGATGAGCTGACTAAAATGGAGTCTGAGCTGGAACAAAAACTTGAGTCAATTGATGAGCTCAAGGGAAAATTAGAAGGACTTGAAGATGAGGGCCAAGAAAAGAAAATCAAACTTCAGATAGAAGCGGCCACACAAGAATACGACGAACTGGCTCAAACCTACGTTGAGACTCGCCAACAATATGTTTCTGGTGATGAAGAGAGATATCTAGAGTTAGACGGCGAACGTGAACAGTTATTGGAACATAATAAAAAACTCGATGAGCTGGAAAAAGAGGGCAACAACCAAAAAATGGCCGCTTATTTGAACGCTCGAAACCAACCTGATGCAAACCAGAACAAGAAACGTTCACCTACTCTTAAGACAGTCCCTAATCCTAGGGAGAAACTACGA
>CAYNJF010000012.1:0-1778 GCA_964397555.1 uncultured Francisellaceae bacterium | reverse complement strand
TATCACCGATGAAATAAATATGCGTGATCCCTACCGTGATTTTTGGCTTGCGATCATTGCCATTATCTTACTACTGCTTTCATTATTGTTTAGTAAGAAGAAAGCACTTAAAGATCAAAATGGTGTCACCCCTGAAGATATGAACAACTATGCCCAAGATTTAAAAAAAGGGGTTGAAGACTTAGCTGAAATGAAGGATAAAGTCGTTGATAAAATGACCGATCCTGATGCAAGCGAAGAAGAGAAAGAGAAAGCTTTAAAAGTGCTTCAAGTCATTGAAGACGCTGAAGAGGTGGTTGAAACTGAGCTTAAAGAGACCAAAAAAGAATTAGAGCAAGACGGTTATATTGATCGAGTTGTTGACTCAACGGATCCAAAGACTGGGGAGCTCACCGCTGAGACAGTTAAGGTGGTCCAGCTCCAGCAAGCAACCATGGTAGAGGCACAACAAGGGGTAAGTGCAGAAAGGATAACACCTAAAACAGAAGTGGCAAAACAGATGACCCCAGCAGTTGCAGTGGCACGTGACCGTGAACCCGCTCAAGTTGCAACGCAGCGTACTGGTGAGCCTGAATCGACGGCTCTGCACGCACAGTTACAACCTCTTGAGGCACAAAGTGCTGCAATGAGCAGTGACGAGCTTTTAAAACAAGCCCAAAAGCTAAGTGAAGCATTGAAAAATATGTCTGGGGCAACAAATCAAGATCCAAACCATGATCCAGATAAACTCAAAGCAAAACTTGAATCCGCCGCGATGAAACTGGCTAGTGCCATGAAGCAGTTTGCTGATGTGGCAACATCGAATCCACAACTCAACCAAGCCACGCAAGGGCTTAATCTAGCAAGGCTATCGGAGTCTGATACACCGGATACGAACATGGCATCGCTGTTAGAAGCTGCAAAAAATGTTGATGTGGCAATGAAATCAATGATTGGACCTATGGCTGGAAAAGAGTTGAGCGAAGAGGATAAAAAAGCCCTTAAAGAAGCAAAAGATAGTGTTGATACAGTCACTCAAACCATGGTTGAGGCCACAACCACTGTAAAAGGTGCAACGCCTGGTAACCAGCCTGCAAAACTAGAACCTATCTCTGTTCAGGATGAGCAAATAGAAGTCCCTATTTTTGAACCATACGATCTCTTAGCGGCCGCTGAACGAGTAAACAATGCGTTGGAAGGGCTCGTAGTGGAAAACAACAGTGATTCAGCTGCACCAAAGTCTCAAGATCAACTCGTGCCCTCTGCTGTTGATCAAACAATAGAACCCTCAAAACCTAAGTCACCAGCAGTAAACACAGTGCAAAATTTCAAGCAAAAACGTGAATTATCACCCAAAATCAAAGAACTAGTGCAGTTCCACGAAGAGCAGATTGCCAATCAACAAAGCCCAGATCATGAGCGGAAAACTGGCTTGAGCTCGGGCCGATAACCTTAGGCTGCGCTTACACCCATTCAACTATAGTTATGAGTAGATAACTTTATTGAGCTGACTTACAATGTAAGTTAGATAGCTAATGTGAGGGAAGCCTGGATGTTGGATTTACTTGGTAGCTTGTTTTCAGGGGGAGGCGGAATTTCTCGGGACTTAAATTTGACCAGAAAAGTTTTAAGTGATCCGAATGTCCAGTTAACGGCGGATACAACCGCTAGAGTTCTCTTAAGTGATGCGGCAGACCCCTTTATCGAAGAATGGCATATAAAGTCAAATAAACGCCGACCTGCTCCTATGCTTCCCGAAGACCTCATGGAATTTGCGCCTATTGATGCTCAAACGGTGG
>CAYNJF010000011.1:49146-62155 GCA_964397555.1 uncultured Francisellaceae bacterium | reverse complement strand
GCACTCGCAAACCGAAGACCAACATTCCTAAGGTGGACTAAGTTTATATTCTGGCTAGTAAAACTTTTATGAAAGCCATCCATCATGGCACTGACGGTTTGGGCGTGCGTTCGACGCTGTCGTTGATAGCGACTTAGCTCTTTCTCTAGACTTAGTTGACCTTTGTCTAGCCAAGCTTGAACCGCATCCCGAAGACAGGCCGCATCCAAAATGCCTAAATTCACCCCCATCCCTGCCAGAGGATGAATCACATGAGCGCTGTCGCCGACCAACACGTAACGATCTTTATAATAAGCTTTCGCTTGCGCTCGCTTGAGTTCAAAGCTTTGTCGTTCGGTGATCAGGTCAAAGTTTCCTAATACACCCTGACTGGCCTCAAATAAAGACTGACAAAAAGCCTTATCATCTTGCTCAAGGTGAGTGTGGGCGATGTTTTTATCTAAGCTCCACACGATCGATACCAAATGGTCCTGAAAGCTTGGTAAAAGCGCTAATGGGCCCGAAGGCAAAAATCGTTGGTAAGCCGTTTTTTGATGGGGTTTCTCACAGGATAAATTTGCTACTATCGCAAGCTGTTCATAAGGCTTTTCATCGAGTTCAATGCCAACCATCGAGCGTGATTTAGAGCGTGCGCCATCAGCCCCGACGATTAAATCAGCTTGGATGAATTCTCCATTGGAAAGTGTGATGCCACCGCCTGCATCCATAGAGTCCACACTGGCTTTGACACGTAAGATCCGAGCTTTTTCTCTGGCCTTTTCCAAAGCTTCGAGTAAAACTTGCTGTTCAATGATAGCCCCAAGTCTTGATTTGAGAATGCGTTTTGCATCAAATTCAATGATGCCATCGCCCAAGCCATCCCATACCTTCATGGCCTTGTAGGGGCACAGGCGATCTTTGATCATCGAATACACGCCCAAATTTTCTAAAATTTGCATGACGGTGCCATTTAAGGCATACATCCTAGGATCGGTCTTTGACAAGTCAATCTGAGGTGGGTAAGGATCTACCACCACGACCTTTGCATTGAGTTGATGCAAAGCCAAAGCGCTGACAAGGCCTGTGATCCCACCGCCAAGCACAACCACATCTATCGACTTCATGCGTTTGCTCCAAGATTCATAAGACCTAATTCTTTTTTAAGCATGGGCACGCTATCAACGGCCAATACCCCCAACGCTTTGACAAATTGGGGCAACGATTCTTTACTGAAGTAGCTCGCCAACGTATGGGTATAGGTTGTGACCAACGTTTGGTCCCTTTTCGAGTCTGCGACATACTGTTGGATAGCCTCTTCAAACTCAAACTTTACAAACGCGCTTTTTAATCGGTGAATATCTCGGATGCTCAAATTAAGCCCTTGGGCGGCGATCGGATGAAGGGCGTGCGCGCTGTTGCCCATCAATAATGCTCTTTCACGATGCGCCTGACAAGCCCGAGTCATTTTTAAGGGGAATGATTGCAAGGATATGGGCTTGTCGACCCATACCTTTAACTTAGGAAAAGCCGTCAGGCATGCACTCACAAAGGATTCTTTATCCTCATAATCATTAAGCCCCATTGGTTTGGTCATCACCAGGGTGGCTTGATGGTTTAGCATGGGCAAAAAGGCAATGGCACCATCTTTGGTAAATAATTCACGAGCGACGCCACTTGCATCGGTCTTTAGTGACACAACGGCCACGTGGGCCCATTGTTCGTAGTCGACTGTTTGTGTTTGGATGTGCAAGGATTTGGCTAGCGCTGACCACTGACCGTCACAGCCCAAAATAAGATCCGCTTCTACGGTATAGGTTTGACCACCTTGCTCAACATGGAGTGAGCGCGAGTCTTTATCAAATGCGAGCATCCTCGCCCCATCGCACACTTTGATTTTGGGGCGAGTGATCTCGGTCAATATGGTTTCGATACGATGCAAAGGGATCACATGGCCTAGCGCTTTGAGATCAAACTCATCCGCCATAATCCTCGTTCGCGTCATTTTGCCTTGAACTTGAACACAAACTTCGGTCAAAGGATACGAGTGTGGCTCAAGAGAGGGCCAAAAGCCCCACTGCTCGAGTAAGTCACGACTTTGGTGATTTAAAACAATGGTTCGAGATTTAGATTGCTCGCCAATTTGGGTTTTGGTTCGAGCCTCGAGCACCAAGACTTCATCAAAATAAGAGGTTAAGGCATAAGCCGATAGAAGGCCAACAACGCCTCCTCCTACAACGACTAAACGCTTCATTCGTTCATCAATGCCTCAATCTCGTCGATGGACTTAGGAACTTGTTGGGTTAACAGATCGCAATCACCGTCTGTGATCAAAACGTCATCTTCGATTCGTACCCCAATACCACGCCATTTCTCATCCAACGACATGTCATCATGCGGCAAGTATAAACCTGGCTCAATGGTTAATACCATCCCTTGCTTTAAATCTCGCCAAACACCATCGATGCGATAATCACCCACATCATGGACATCCAAGCCAAGCCAGTGACCCGATTGATGCATGTAATAGTCCTGATAAGCTTTTTGCTCGATTAAATCAGGGACTGAACCAGTTAAAATGCCTAAATCAACCAAGCCTTGTGTGATGCGCTCTACAATGACTTTTTGCATCTGATCCCAAGCCACTCCAGCTTTGGCTTTATCAATGGCGGCTAGTTGTGCCTCTAAGACGATGGTATAAACGTCTTTTTGCTCGGGCGTGAACCGCCCGTTGACTGGAAAAGTTCGTGTGATGTCAGAGGCATAACCTTGATACTCACAGCCGGAGTCAACCAGCACCAACTCACCATCCAGCATCTTACGATTGTTTTTGGTGTAATGAAGGATGCATGCGTTGGGTCCTGAGGCCACAATGGATTCGTACGCACAATGCCTTGCCCCATGTTTCATGTAATTTGAAACGTAATGAGACTCCAGTTCATACTCCATCATCTCAGGCTTGCATGCTTTCATGGCTTCAGCATGGGCAAGTGCTGAAATACTCGCCGCTTTTCGCATTCTTGCGATTTCATCACCCATCTTAAAAAGACGCAGCTCATCCATCAGCGCACTGATGTCTACGTGTTGCCTAGGGGCACTCCAGCCCATACGCTTGTTTGCTTGAACCTTGGCGAGAGTCTGATGAAGGTGCGCTTCGAACTCTTGATCTTGATGGATGGGATAATAAAGCGTGTCCACATTCGACAACAACGTCGGCAAGTGGGCATCGATGTCATCGATGCAATACGCCTCATCGACGCCAAAGTCATTCAGCGCCCCGTTAACGCCAGCTCTTGCTCCCATCCAACGCGCTTCGTGCTTCGTGGACTCAAGACAAAAAAGGATGGTGCGATGCTGATTGTCTTTGCTTAACAACAGCAAAATTGCCCCGTCTTCTTCGAAGCCGGTTAAATAATAAAAATTAGAGTCTTGACGGTACGGGAAATGCGCGTCGCCATTTCGCAAAACCAGAGGTTTGGAGGGGATCAAACAAGCCCCTGATTGCCCCATGCGTGAGAAAACGCGAAAGCGACGATCACTGTTGTGCTGCAAATGGCGGTTTTGAGGCATTCCTCTTCTCCATCAGTGCAAGGTTTCTTGATTCTTTTGTAAGCTCTGAGTGTGGTGCAAGACCATGACAGGGACCATTCTTGCATATTCGACCAGATTCATAAAAGCTTTTTCATGATCCTCGTCCGCCTCGACCTCTTCATCAACCTGACACATTTGGGACAAATCCATCAACGCATCCTGAATGTCTTCTTGCTTTAACATCTCAGGCTTACCCACTAACCCTAGAGCATATAAAAAGCCCTCGCACCAATGGGATAAACTCTCAACGCGCTCGGAAATCGGCGTCTCATCATCGGGCGCCAGCATCTCAATGCCGTATTCGTTGGTTTTTAACTGATGCTGACAATCTAGAAACAAGTCACCCAACACACCAAGGAGCTCTTCTGGGCCCTCGTCGCCTTCGCACTCAAGCTCATTCATAAGGTACTGAGCCCATAGACCGCGTGCGCTGTTCTCATCCGTTGCGCACAACAAACCAATGGCAGCCCCTTGTAATTGAGATGGGTGAGCAAGCACATCATGCTGCTCTAAAAGATGATTTAAACTCTCGAATGAAACTTTTAGTGATGACTGACTCATTATTTGGCCCCCCTAATTTGAAGGCAGACACTATATCATAGATCCCTTTCTTGGTTCTCTGACAAAATAATGGTTTTTTTAGTTCAATGAGGTGGAGAAGATGGACCGAACAAAGTACACTTTTTAATGAGAACATACAACTTATTGTCATAGTGCTAAGGAGTCAAGATGAGCGCGAACGGTCAAGGAACGAAAGTTCACATCCTCGACAAAGAATACAAAGTGAATTGCAACGAGGGATCAGAGCAAGCACTCTTCGACGCAGCAAGCTACCTAGATAAGCAAATGCGTGCGATTCGCCAATCCGGTAAGGTCATTGGCATTGAGCGCGTCGCGATCATGGCGGCCTTGAATATTTCTCATGAGCTCATCACCTTACAGAGAACTCCTTCAGCCGAAGTCGAAGATTTAAGAGAACGCTTACAAGCTCTCCAACACAAAATTGACGGCGCTATTTTAGAAAATGATGAGAATCGTGATAAACTAGATAGTGAACCAAGTGTTGAGGAAGTGTATAACACATTCCAAGAAAGAGACTTGGTTGAATAAGTTCTGGCGAGCCTAGTACCAATTGCTTGCGTTAGACATCTTGAGCCGATGCTAACCATCTTGGGAACCAGAGAGAACACCACTGTTGCGCATGTCTACCTTTGAGTAGAAAGCCTGATGTGGTGCTGAGGTACCCACTTGAACCACTGGGTTCAAGGGAGATACGTAGGTAAACTAGGGTCGCCACCAATTCATGACACCTTCACTCAAACAATCCATACGAAAACGCTTACTCACCAGGCGACGTCAGCTTTCACCTGAATATCAAGCACAATCTTCCGCCAAAGTTATCCATCACCTAGGTTTGACCCAAGAATACCGCCAAGCCAGGCGCATCGCTTTCTACATGAGTGCCCACGGTGAAATTGACTTGAAGGCTTTGATGTTAAAAGCACTAAGTCATAACAAGTTAGTTTACCTACCATGTATCAGTCGTACGCAATCCAATGGTTTAACCTTTGTCAAAGTCGAATCAGATACACGCTTGTCCCTAAATCGTTATGGGATATGGGAGCCATTGAGGGCCACCCCCTGCGTCAAAGCGTATGAATTGGATTTAGTACTCACCCCTTTGGTGGGGGCCGATAAACTGGGGCATCGCTTAGGGATGGGTAAAGGGTATTACGATCGTTGTTTTGCCTTTAAGCAGCCTGGGGCCGCCCCACTTTTGATGGGGATAGGTTATGACTTTCAGTTACTCAACGCTGTGCCTCACTCATCAAGAGATGTGGATCTTGATGCCATCATCACCCCCTGTGGAATAAGACGCTTTTGATGTCCATGGTCTTTGCGCGTTAGAATAAGTTCCAAAAAGGAGCAAACTATGGCGAACTCATATTGGTTATTTAAATCTGAGCCGGATGCCTTTAGCATCGATGACTTAAAAGCCATGCCCAAAAAAACCGATGGGTGGGATGGTGTGCGTAATTATCAGGCGCGCAACTTTATGCGCGATGAGATGAAAAAAGGCGATCTTGGTTTTTTCTATCACTCCAATTGCAAGGTCCCAGGGATCATCGGTGTGGTCAAAATCGTCAAAGAAAGCTACCCTGATCCGACAGCCTTTGATCCAAAATCCAAATATTTTGATGAAAAAAGTGATCCGGATAATCCGAGATGGTTCCAGGTTGACGTCAAATATGTGACCAAGTTTGATGATGTGATTTCACTTGAAGAGCTCAAATCCAACCCCTCGCTCAAAGACATGCCTTTGGTTCGCAAAGGCAACCGACTGTCCGTGATGCCAGTCAGTGCCAAAGAGTTCAAAGCCATATTAAAGATGACGGACTCGGATGTCTCAGTCGTATAGAGATCTGGTTTGGGCCTTACTGGCCCAACCTCTATTAAGGGACTCGCCGGCTTGGCAGTGTCCACCGCGTTTTGATAAAAAGAGCTTGTGGCCGTGGTTAAAGGCACTGAAATCCTCGCCCATACCCCTTGAGGATGCTCTGGCGCAAACCTCAAGTCGACGGCTTGGTCTTTACTACGAGCAGCTTTGGAAATTTTTCTTTGAACATCACCCAAGCTATGAATTGCTCTACCATGATCAACAAATCATGGATAAAAAGAAAACTCTGGGTGCGTTTGACTTTATTTATCGTGACGCCAGAGGCATAGTCCATCGAGAAAGTGCCGTTAAATTTTATTTGGGACGCCCCAATCAAAAAAAGGTTCAGCACACACAGTGGAACCAGTGGTTAGGGCCTGAAAAGCGCGATCGCTTTGATCTTAAAATGAAAAAACTTCTTGGTCATCAATTACGACTTTCAGAGTACCCTTGTAGCCAACGGTTTCTTCAAGCACATCATGTAACCATTGACTACCATGAGCTTGATCTAAAGGGTATTTTATTTTATCCCTTAGGGGTTGATATGCCCTCTCCGAAAGATGCTCACCCTAATCATGCTCGTGGGCTTTGGTTGCCTTTAAAATCGTTACCTCAACTTCAGTCGATTCAAGCGTTTAAAGTTCTCTCCCGCCTGGAATGGCTCAGTCCTGTTAAGTTAAGCTCCAAAGGTATTGATTTTGCAACCATGCAAAAAACCCTTCACGATTATTTTGACCAACATCAATCTCCAGTGCAGATTGCAGGGCTTAGCGCTCGAGGGCCCTATTTATGCGAATCTCATCGTTTTTTTATCACTCCTAATCTATGGTGAATATCATGAATCAAGATTTTTTGAAAAAACAAGCCGCCTTATGTGCCATGCAATACGTTGAAGATGACCAGATCATCGGAGTGGGCACAGGCTCAACCGTGCATTATTTTATCGAGGCTCTCAAAGAGCACGGCTCAGCCGTGGGTGGGTGTGTGCCAAGTTCTAAAGATACGGAAGCAAAACTAAGAGAGGCCGGTTTACCTGTGGTGGACGTCAACGCGGGTCTGATGAGTGTTTATGTCGATGGCGCCGATGAATTCAACCAACACTTCCAGCTCATCAAAGGCGGAGGGGGAGCTTTAACCCGTGAGAAGATTCTGGCCGCTTGCGCTCAAACGTTTGTTTGCATTGTCGATGAGTCTAAGTCGGTCCCTGTGCTGGGTGATTTTGGCGTCCCCGTTGAGGTCATACCGATGGCACGCTCACTGGTCGCTCGTCAAATAGTCAAGCTTGGTGGCGATCCGGTGTACCGCGAAGGGGTCATCACCGACAACGGGAATCAAATCTTAGATGTGTTCGGGCTTGATTTAACGGCCCCTGTGAAGATTGAAGAAGCAATCAACAACATCACAGGCGTCGTATGCAATGGCTTGTTCGCAAAGCGTGGCGCTGACATCATCCTCGTTGCGAGTGAGCAAGGTGTGCGTACGATGAAAGACCGACCTACTCAATTGGCGTAAATCGAGACTCATCTGCCCCGGTTAACCCTGCCGTGATGATGACACTCATCGCTTGATTCGTGGTCATATCAACCGGGGTGATTTTTGATTTAGGCACCGACACCATCATCCCGCCCACCATATAACTCATGGGCACATAAACCAGCACGGAGTCCTCATCACCAAAAGCTTCGGGTAAGCCATCAAAGTGCTCTTTGGTCACAAAACCAAGCACCTTCATGCCACCCATTTCACACACAACCACTTGATTGGTGGTCTGGGTTTGTGTTTTTTCAAAAAAGCCGACCAAATCTTGGATAGAGGTGTAAATGGTTTTCACAAACGGGATTTTTTTCACGAGATGATCAACTAATTGATAAATATTTTTAATCAACCATGCATTGACCAAAATCCCTAGGATAAAGATAAAAAATATCCCAACCAATATGCCAAGACCATCAAAATAATAATGAGCCGGCATGACCGTGGTAAGCACCGCTTCAAAGAACGTCTCAATGCTTCTGAAGATAAACACCACAATGGCAAGCGTGAGTGCGATGGGCACAAAGGCTTTGAGCCCATTCATAAACAACTGTTTTACCACAACTACCTCATTGCTGATTTTTTAATAACGCCAAAGGCGAACGCTTAGGCACTTTCCTAAGCATCCAGCCCCCAAGGAAGATTAGCCCTAAAATCATGGCGACTGTCACCTGAGCGAGGAACATCCAATCCACATCATACGTCAAGTTGAACACTCGTTTTGACAGTTCGTGCAAGACCCATTGAGAGGTGGCAATACCAACCAAAGTGGCAATCAGGGCAATCAAGCCCAGCTCGATCCATTGGATGTGTCTGACCTGTTTTGCTGGTGAACCGAGCAATCTTAACAACGATGACCAGTGCGCCCTTGTTGGTTTGGAAGCTGTCAAAATAGCATAGAAGACCACGAAAGAGAAGCCTAGGACTATAAGCAGTAAAGCTTCAATCCCAATGACAAACTGACCAATCAAGCCCTGGACTTGTTGGATAAGATCATCGACATCAATGATGGTCACCTCAGGAAATTGATTCCTAATGGTGGCAATGATGCTCTCATTATCCTCAAGGTAAAAGCTACTCATGCTGACTGCGGGCAACTGGCTAATGATGCCTTTCGGGTAGATGACATAAAAGTTTGGCATAAAGCTTTGCCAGACCACCTCCCGGATGTTATGAATACGAGCAGTAATGTCTTGACCAAGGATCGTGAAGGTCATGGTATCACCGACATCCACTCCCATGCGTTTTGCAAAAGATTTTTCGACCGACATAATGGGGTCGTCGGAAGAGACATCCCCCCACTGCGCTGGCCCTTTGACAATCTTATTGTGCATGGGCAGCTCATCCAGCCAAGTCAGATTCAGTGGGCGACTTACCCCTGGAGGGCCACCGTCAACATTTTGCTCCACGGCTTGACCATTCACAAGCGTTAAGCGTCCACGCGTAATCGGATAAAACACTAAGGGCTCATCCACAAGGGGGTTGACCAAGTTGGCGATATCTTGAGACTGCGCTTGAGGAATGTTAATAAGAAAATAATTGGGTGTTTTCTCAGGTAACGTTGCCTTCCAATCGACCAAGAACTCGCCCTTGACACCTTGCAGAACTAAAAGAGCGGCCAAGCACATGGTCAAGGCGATCACTTGCATCACATTCGAAGACTGTTGATGCACCAGCTGCGAGAGGGCTAATCGTGGCGCCAAGGCTTTGACTTTGAGTTTGGCGAGCAGCCAGATCATAAGATTGAGTACCACATAAGAGATAAACGCCCCCCAACCTAATCCAGCAATCAGCACTAAGGTCAGTTGGGTGTTATCAATGTAATAGAATAAGCCTAAACAACATCCAATGATGGTAATGGCGTACCAGCGCCATGCCCCTTTGTGATCATAAGAGTGCTGTTTGAAATTTGCCATGGGTGAGAGTTTACGACAGCCCCAAAGCGGTGGGATCACAAAACCTATCAACAAACACAACGAGACGAAGCCTGAGAGCATAAATGGCTCAAGACGCATCGACGATAAAGGCAAGTCGGTGGTTTGTGCCAAGTATCCGAATAATCCATTGGCACAAAAAGCAGCCAATCCCATCATGACGACTGCAAATAAGCCCCCCCAGAAGACGAGTCCGTACATCATGACTCGAAGCAGGCGATTTGGGCCAAGCCCTAGCACCTTGAGTAAAGCAAACTGCTGGACTCTTCCTTCAACCCAGACGTGAGCGGCGGTGCTAAGGGCCAGCCCACTTAAAATCACACTCAACATGATGATCAAGCCAAGGTAGCTTGATGCGTAGCGTACGACGTTTGCAATGGCGCCATCGCCCGATTCAAAATCCTCGATTTCAATACTCGGTTCGTTGAGCGCTTTTACCGCTTGTGTGAACGCCTGAGCTGAGCTGGGTGTTCCTTTGACCCATTTTTGATATTTAGCCCTTGAACCAGGTTGCAAGACTTGAGTCTTTTCCAGATCGGATAGGTTCATCATCACGCGAGGCGCAAGCACAAAAAATCCTTGAAGAGCATCAGGCTCTTTGATGAGTACGGCCTCAATGACCCATCTCTCGACTCCTATTTGAATGCTGTCACCAACGTTTAGGCCAAGCTGTTTTAACAAGACTCGTTCAACAAAGACGTGCCCAGGCTTTGGTTTATCCACCATCAACGTTTGATCGTCTTTATCTTTGATCTGCACTTGCCCGACAAGAGGATAACCCTGGCCAACCGCCTTAATGCTGGAAAGCTGAAAGATATCGTTGTGAGACGTTACGGTAAACGTTAGAGTCAAATCAACAACATCGAGGTCTCTATCCTCGGCCATTGCTTGAATGCGCTCAGGTAGGGGCTCATTTGATTCGATGATGACATTGGCCCCAAGCGCATCAACCGCACGGTTATAAATGAGATCGATGCCCTGTTGATTTACTAAATTAAGTAAGGTCATGGTAAACGTGGCTAAAGAAAAGCACACCACTAAGATTTTAACGGCGGTCGCATGACGCTCTTTGGCCATCAGCTTGAGACCGAGTTTGATGTCGTCCATCATCATAATTGATTCAACACTCCGTGTTCGAGCTGATAGCTTTGTTGTGAGCGATTGGCCACTTTTGGATCATGGGTGACCATCACTAGCGTTGTATTAGCTTGTTCATTCATTTCATAAAGCATATCAATAATCTGAAGGGCTGTTTTCTCATCAAGAGAGCCTGTGGGCTCATCCGCAAAAATAAGAGACGGTTTGGTCACGAACGCTCTGGCTAGCGCAACCCGCTGCATCTCTCCGCCCGACAACTGCCTTGGATAATGATGATGACGTTGACCGAGTCCCACTTTATCGAGAAGTGCTCTTGCGGCTTGTTCGACGCCGGTCATGCCAGCAATTTCACAAGGTAGCATGACGTTTTCCAAGGCATTGAGGTGAGGGAGTAAGTGAAAGCTTTGAAAGACAAAGGAGATTTGAGCCTGTCTCATTTGAGCTCTTTGCTCTTGGTTTAAACTTGAGAGCTCTTGACCAAGCAGGGCAATAGAGCCTTGTGTTGGATCATCAAGTCCTGCCAGTAACGCAAGAAGCGTGGACTTACCAGAGCCCGACACCCCCAAAATAGATATCGTTTCCCCTGGATTGACGATTAAGTTAACTTCCTTTAATATGGAAAGAGTATTCTCTCCCATAATGATGTCTTTTTTGACTTTGGTGGCTTGCACAATCATGATGAGATTCGCTTCTTACGTTAAAGTGGTTCTATTACTGGTCATCCTATCACCGACGGCCATGGCAAAAACTAATATTTTGATCTTAGGTGATAGTTTAAGCGCCAGCTATCAAATGGCTGAAGAGGAAGGATGGGTCAGTCTCTTATACAATAGACTGCAAAAATGCGAGAGTCCTTACACCGTCACGAACCTTTCAGAAAGTGGCGACACCACGTTGCAAGGGTTAACCAAACTGCAAGCAAGCATTGAACGGCTCGAACCCGATATTGTGGTCGTCGAGCTGGGAGGAAACGATGGGTTGCGCGGTCACCCTCCTGTTCTGATCAAAAAGAATTTAAGCAAGATTATTGATCTTTCATTAGAAAATAAGGCCCAGGTTCTTTTAGTCGAGATGCGCATCCCCCCTAACTATGGTCAACAATACACTCAGCGCTTTTTTGAGAACTATCAAGAACTTGCTGAGGAGTACAACATCCGCTTGATCCCCTTCCCTTTAGAAGAAATTGCTCTTAACAAAGAGTTGATGAATCCAGATGGCATCCACCCCAATGCAAAAGCTCAACCGCTTATCGCCGACGTTGTTGCCGAATCACTGGAGCCGCTCATCGATGAAAGCACTTTTAGCTGCTTAACTAATTAATACACACTCTTTTCCGCCCATCTGGCTTGCGCTACCTGCTAGCTGCTATTCGCTCGAATTTCTTGCTTAAGTAATCGTACTAATTAATATACCCCAAACAAATGAATCAATTTGGGGATATGCAATGAGTGAATATGATGACAATGATATTGAGATTACCAGTATCGATTTAAGCTTGGATCAAACGCCTATCGAAGCGTCTGAGGTCTCTTTAGAGTCGATCGAGTTTCCAAGGTCTATCGAAAACCACGGCCATACGAAACCAGGTCTCGACCGAGCTGAACTTCATATTCAGCAAGCGTTTACGACTGGCGTATTACCTAACCCCATCATACAACACCATCCTGAAAGCCTTGAGGGCTCTGAGCAAATCAAAGTCACAGCGCTCACCTTAAGCGATGCTTTAAAAACAAGCATCCATCAAGCCTTAGAGCTCGAGATCAGAAAAGAGAAATATCAAAGTTATGTTCGAGAGGACATAGTACAGCTCGACTCCAAATTTTCTACAAAAACAACCATGATTGAGCTCGAAGACATCATTACTTTAGATGCTAGTGCTCAGTCAGACACTGATGTCGAGTTTGATGCGACTCAAGCTGATCTGGAGGTTGTCGCTGAAGAAAAGAGTGGTGGAAGCTGGTGGGATTTCTTACCGTTTTCTCAAACCACAAACGCTCAAAATCCTGGTTCTTCTATCGATGAAGATAACGAAGGTGCTGAGCTTGAGTCAGCGACTGAATCGAATGTGGGTACAGAAACTGTCCTAGAACCAGAAGTTGCTGAAGATCCAGAAGCTATGGCTGAGCCACAGCAATCCATTGAGGCAGAGGCTGTTATGGATGCCGATATTGCAGAAGCAGATAGTGATGCCATCGCCGAAGATCAAAGTAGTTGGAGCTTTTGGGACTATTTGCCATTTACCCAATCAAAGCAATCGGAAAACCCTGATACGTCTGAAGCCGTCCATGACGAAAACGATGCATCTGAATCAGCTGTCGGAGTAGAAGTTGCTGTAGAGCCAGAAACTGAGGAAGATCCTGAAGCTGGCGCAGAAGCTGAAGTAATTTCAGAACCAGAAGCAACTGCAGAGCCAGAAGCAACTGCAGAGCCAGAAGCAACT
>CAYNJF010000011.1:0-49046 GCA_964397555.1 uncultured Francisellaceae bacterium | reverse complement strand
GCAGAGTCAGAAGCAACTGCAGAGTCAGAAGCAACTGCAGAGTCAGAAGCAACTGCAGAGTCAGAAGCAACTGTAGAGCCACAAGCAACTGCAGAGCCAGAAGCAACTGTAGATCCAGAAGCAACTGTAGAGCCACAAGCAACTGCAGAGCCCGTTCTCGAGTATGAAGCAGTTACCGAGCCTACAGCAGAGTCGGATGTTGCTGAAGCAGGTAGTGATGCCAATGCTGAAGACAAAAGTGGTTGGAGCTTTTGGGATTATTTGCCATTTACCCAATCAAAGCAATCAGAAAATCCTGAGACGTCTGAAGCCGTCCATGACGAAAACGATGCATCTGAATCCGCTGTCGGAGTAGAAGTTGCTGTAGAACCAGAAACTGTGGAAGATCCTGAAGCTGGCGCAGAAGCTGAAGTAATTGCTGAACCAGAAGCTGCTGCAGAAACACAAGCAACTGCTGAACCAGAAGTAACTGCAGAGCCAGAAGCTGCTGCTGAACCAGAAGTGACTACAGAAGCAGGAGCGACTACAGAAGCAGGAGCGACTACAGAATCACAAGCGACTAATCAGCCGACGGTTGAGCAAGGCTCTAGTTGGATCCTTTCGAGCCTTTGGAACCTTATGCCATTTGCTCAAACGAACAGTTTGACCAATGAGCGCGAGACTGAAACTCATTCAAATACCGCAGAGATCTTTGATGCAACAGAAGAAGCCGAAGCCACTTCAGCAAACATAGAGTTAGCGTCGTCGCAAGATACTGGTGGTGAACTTCAACCAAAGAGCGAAATGAGTGATAGGGTTGAAACTGAAGGTCTTGATGGACAAGTCAGTATATCAAATCTAATCTCTATGGAACCTGGCATCTTTGCAGAACAAACAGAAGCTCCTGCAAAGAATGGTTTAATCCTTGCTGGAGAATCGATATCCGAAGATCCTACTTTAGCTGCCATACAGCCCAAAACCTCTATGGGTGAAGCACCATGGGTTAACCTTGCCGAACTAACTGGGGAGTTGCCAGAAGGTTCGACTCCTGGAATAATGCCTGCGATTCAAACTAATGGGGTTCATATGCAGGACAATCATCCTCTTCTTGTTGAGCAAAAGGCTCTTGAAATTCAGATTATGCAGATCAGTGAGGATATTCAACAGGTTAAGGACTGGGGACAGACAGCTAAACAAACCATGAAAGAATATTCACGAAAAATCGTGAATGCAAACTTAACCATTGAGGCAAATAAAGGGGCTCTGGCAGAACTCAAAGCTAAGCACCAAACCCTTGAGGGTGAGCTTGAAATCACTCAAGGTTTACACGATGACTTGCTAGGTGAGTTTAATACTAACTACCAATCATGGCAGGCCCCAAATCTATCTTGGACTCAAACCATCTCGAACTACATTTATGGCTCTTCTGCGGATGCTGCAAACATTTACGAGCATACGCAAGAGCAGCTAGGGCAACTCGAATTGCTTAAGGCTCAGGCTGCAACCCAAGAAGGTGATACCTTAGAGCAAACCCAGGGTTTAATCAGTGAACTTGAAAACTCTTTAGAGGGCGTTGATGCCTGGTACGGTAAGCTTGAAGCTTGCATCAAACAGCAAGAAGAAATTCAAACGATTCAAACAGAGCTTTTAGAAAACGCGGATAAGCAAAGTGCTTTAACTGAAAGCATTCAAGAACTTGAGTCAAATTTAGCGCCTTGGGAACAAAGTAAGCAGGTTGAAGTCGAAAAAGTGACTAACTTTCATAGTGACACCCAAACGCTGATTGAGCAAAAGGGGGAGCTTGAAGTCAAACTCGAGCAAACGAAGTTACAAATCGAGGCGCTCGGAGAAGATGGGGGTTTACAAACCATAAGCAGCACTGATGTCTTAGATAATGGCTCTAGCTTAGATGCTTTGCTTGGTGAATCAGACGCGACCTATTCAACCCCAGCTACAGGCTCAACGTTTGAGGGCCTCTTAGAACTCAGCCAGGGTTTGCCTGAGTTCCAAGATCCTGATTTGACTATTCTTTAGAATTTTCCCCCGTCCATGGAAGGACATCCTTTTGGCAGCCTTTGGCTGCCTTTTTTTTATTGCACGCGTGGATCTAGGTCTCCTGAGGAATAACGATCGGCCATAACCTCAAGTTTAATTGGTTTGATCTTTGTCGCATGACCTGCGGTACCAAACGCTTCATAACGCGCCATACATATATCGCGCATGGCCTCTAAAGCAACACTCAAGTATTTTCTTGGATCAAATTCTTTCGGATTATCATGGAAGAATCGACGGATGCTGCCTGTCACAGCAAGTCTTAAGTCTGTGTCGATGTTTACTTTGCGAACCCCATGTTTGATCCCTTCGACGATTTCCTCAACAGGTACCCCATAAGTCTCACCTAAATCACCTCCGTATTGATCAATGACTTTAAGCCACTCTTGAGGAACAGAGGAAGAACCATGCATGACCAAATGAGTATCAGGAATGCGTTTATGAATCGCTTTGACGCGATCAATCGCCAAAATATCACCAGTAGGGGGACGAGTAAATTTGTACGCCCCATGAGATGTACCGATGGCAATCGCCAACGCATCGACTTTAGTCTCTTGAACAAAGCGAGCGGCTTCGTCTGGATCCGTTAATAACATGTCATCGGTTAGATCGCCTTCGGCACCAGAGCCATCTTCTTTTCCAGCAGTTTTGGTTTCTAGCGAGCCAAGACAACCCAGTTCGCCTTCAACTGATACACCACAAGCATGAGCCATCGCAACCGTGCGTGAAGTTACATCCACGTTGTACTCATAGCTTGCTGGCGTTTTCATGTCTTCTTTCAAAGAGCCATCCATCATGACAGAAGAAAAGCCCATGGCAATGGAACGCTGACAAACCGCAGGTGAGGCACCGTGATCTTGATGCATACAAACTGGAATATGAGGGAATTCTTCAATAGCCGCCTCAATCATATGTTTCAAAAATCTTGGACCGGCGTATTTGCGAGCACCCGCTGAGGCTTGAACAATAACCGGGGAAGACGTCCTATCAGCGGCCTCCATGATTGCACGCATTTGCTCTAGATTATTTACATTGAACGCTGGGACACCGTACCCATGCTCGGCGGCATGATCTAAAAGCTGCCTTAAACTAATTAATGCCATGATTGACTCCTGTATACCTTGGTATGAAAACTGTTCAAACGCGCTCAAGGGCGCGAGACTGAAGAACCTCGAGGCCGGGTAAAACCCGCCCCTCTAAAAACTCAAGAAAAGCGCCACCCGCTGTCGATTGATACGAGGTGCTTAACCCAAGCTGGGCCATCGCCGCTAGAGTGTCACCACCGCCAGCGATGCTAAAGGCACTAGACTGACAAATGGCTTGACCCACCTTCATGGTGCCCTGCTCAAAGCCGACTTTTTCAAAAACACCCATGGGGCCATTCCAAACAATCGTACAAGCCTGACTTAATACTTGCTCAATGTCACGGACTGTTTCAGGACCAATGTCCAAAATCATATCCTCTTTTTGAATGGAATCTAATTGACATAAGCGACCAGGCTTATCCAGGCTAGTCGAGACAATCGCGTCTTTGGGTAAAACCAGTGACTTTCCTGAGTCCGATGCTTTTTGAATCAAAGTACGACCTGAGTCCACCCAATCTGATTCAAAAAGAGATTGACCAATATCAACACCACTCGACTTCAGCAGAGTATTGGCCATGCCACCCCCTACCACAAGGGTATCAACTTTATCTAAAAGGGCATCAAGAACACGAAACTTGGTAGAGACTTTCGAGCCACCAACAATCGCTACTAAAGGGCGTTTGGGGCTGCTCAAAGCAGCCTTGAGAGCATTGACCTCTTGCTCCATAAGTAAGCCTTGGGCAATTTCTGTGGCAAACTGAGCCACCCCAACCACCGAGGCAGCCTTGCGATGACTGACCGAGAAAGCATCGTTAATGAATACGTCACACATCGAGGCTAATTGCTTGGAAAGCCCCTCATCATTGGCTTTCTCACCCACCGCAAAACGAATGTTTTCCATGAGGCAGCATTGACCAGGCTCTAAATCAGCCGGCTCCAACAGTGGCGTAAGCGTAACGGCTTGATTTAGGCGCTCGCTCAGCGCCTTCGCAATAGGGGCCAACGACAAGCTCGAGTCAAAACATCCCTCCTTGGGTCGCCCCAGATGGGACACCAACATGACCTTGGCTTTTTTTGCTAAAGCCATGTTGATGGTTGCAAGACTTGCATCAATACGAGCCATGGAGGTGATGGCCCCATCTTGCATGGGGACATTAAAGTCGACTCGTATCATGACCCTTTTATGAGAAAGGTCCATCTCCTCCATAGCCCTCATCACTCAGCGTTCATCATCGCTTGAGCGGTATCAAGCATCCGATTTGAAAAGCCCCACTCGTTATCATACCAAGCAAGCACTTTGGCTAAGTTGCCAATGACTTTGGTTTGAGTGGCGTCAAAAATACTCGAGTGAGGGTTATGATTGAAGTCTACGGAAACGAGTGGATCTTCGTTATACCCTAATATGCCCTTCAAAGGACCGTTTGCGGTTTCTTTCAAAATGGCATTGATTTCTTCAACACTCGTTTGATTATCAAGCGTCAACGTTAAATCAACCACGGAGACATTGATGGTGGGGACTCGCATCGCAAATCCATCTAAGCGTCCTTTTAGCTCTGGTAAGACTAAGCCAACCGCGCTCGCCGCTCCGGTCTTAGTTGGGATCATAGACTGAGTGGCGGAGCGGGCACGACGAGGGTCACTGTGATACACATCGGTAAGCACTTGATCATTGGTGTAAGCATGAATCGTCGTCATCAAACCGCTGATGATGCCAATCTTTTCTTGAATTGGCTTTACGACTGGCGCTAAACAATTGGTGGTGCATGAGGCGTTCGACACAATTTTGTCGGTGCTCTTAAGCAAATGATGATTAACACCATAGACCACCGTGGCGTCCACATCGGTACCGGCTGGGGCAGAAATCAAGACTTTTTTTGCACCCGCTTCAAGATGCTTGGAGGCTTTTTCACGTGAGGCAAATAAGCCTGTGCACTCAAAGACAATGTCAACGCCAAGCGTTCCCCAAGGGAGATGACTTGGATCCCGCTCTTGTAGCATTTGGATCTCATCGCCTTCGATGATGAGGTTACCGTCTGATCCTAATTGAACATTCTTTTCAAACTTACCGTGGGCGGTGTCGTACTGGGTCAAATGGGCGTTGATAGACGCCCCACCTAAGTCATTGATAGCAACCACTTGAAAATGACTGTTCTGACCTGACTCATAGATGGCTCTTAAAATATTACGACCGATTCGGCCATAGCCATTGATTGCGATGCGTGTTGTCATATTGTTTCCTCTTAAGATAGCTCTAATGCCGTATTTACAATGTTGTCTACCGTCAGTCCAAACGTCTCAAACAATTGGTTGGCAGGGGCACTGGCACCAAAATCATCCAAGCCAATGACCGCTGAACGTTCGTTTAACCACGGATACCACGCCAACATATTGGCCGCCTCAACCGCAATGGTGACGCCACCTTGAATAACACTGTTTTGATAAGTTTTATCTTGTCTGGCAAAAACCTCCATGCAGGGCATGGAAACCACTCTGGTTGAAATCCCTTTGGACTCTAATTGGGTTTGTGCTTCAAGGCACAACGAAATTTCTGAGCCACTGGCCATAAGGCATACTTGGGGTTCACTAGCCGAATCTTTGATGACATATCCTCCGCGATGGACTTGCTCTAAAACGGAGGACTCACGAGTCACATGAGGAACCGTTTGTCTTGTCAAAGCCAGAACATGAGGCGTTTGTTTTGATTCAAGTGCGCTTTGCCAGGCAACCACCGTCTCAACGTCATCGCATGGACGCCATACATCAACATTCGGGGTAGCACGCAGCGAGGTTAATTGCTCAATCGGCTGATGCGTTGGGCCATCCTCACCGAGCCCAATGGAGTCATGAGTTAAGACATGAACCGTAGGAAACTTCATTAATGCACTTAACCGTAAAGCATTTTTTGAATAATCGACAAACGTCATAAAGGTGCCTGAAAAAGGAATAAAACCCCCGTACGCACTCATGCCATTCATCATCGCCGCCATACCAAATTCGCGAACCCCATAATGGATGTATTGCCCATCCCAATGATCCCTGCGAACGACATCACACCCTTGCCAGCACGTAAGGTTGGAGCCGGTCAAATCGGCTGAGCCACCCATCAACTCAGTACAAAGAGGCCCAATTTCATTCAACACTTTGTAGGATGCTTTTCGAGTTGCCACATCGTTCCCATGTTGATGCGTCTGCAAAAGCAATTCTTTAAATCGTTGTGTGACGGACTCGCAAAGCTCGCCAGACATACGACGATTTAGGGTTTTGGCTTTTTCAGGATGACTCTGCTGGTAGGTTTCCCACAAGGTCTGCCACGCCGATTGAGCACTTGCACCGCGAGACTTAGCGTCCCATGCTTGATAGATATCTTCAGGAATCACAAACGGCGCATGCTCCCAACCAAGCTGTTTACGGGTTGCGGCAATTTCTTCATCACCTAATGGGGCACCGTGAGACTTTTCAGATCCGGCAAGATTCGGTGAGCCAAAACCAATCGTTGTTTTCGCACAGATAAGTGTGGGTTTGTTCGACTCTTTTTGTGATTGAGCGATGGCATCACTAATGGCTTGATGATCATGACCATCGATACTGAGGACCTGCCAACCATAAGACTCAAATCGCTTCACCGTATCGTCGGTGAACCACGTCTCAATTTTGCCATCAATGGATATTCCATTGTCATCATAAATAGCGATTAATTTACCAAGCCCCAGGGTACCAGCCAAAGAGGCTGCTTCATGAGACACCCCCTCCATCAAACAGCCATCCCCTAAAAAGACGTAGGTAAAATGATCAATTAAATCCATGCCTGGCTCATTGTAGGACTGAGCCAATGACTTCTCAGCAATCGCCATTCCCACGGCAGAAGCGAGCCCCTGCCCCAAAGGTCCAGTGGTGACTTCAACTCCTGGGGTTTCTCCAAACTCTGGATGTCCGGGTGTTTTAGAATGCAATTGACGAAATTGTTTCAAATCCTCAATGGACAAGTCATAGCCGGTTAGATGAAGCAAACTGTACTGCAACATGGCCCCATGACCGTTCGAGAGAACAAACCGGTCACGATTCCACCAACTTGGATCATTGGGGTTGTGCTTGAGAAAATCACGCCATAAGACGGTTGCCAAGTCGGCCATGCCCATCGGCATGCCAGGGTGGCCCGAGTTAGCTTTTTGCACGGCATCCATGCTCAAAGCACGAATCGCGTTGGCCAAGTGTACATTGGACTGAGTCATGCAGAACTCCTAGTTAACAAACTGTCATAGATTCAGAGGTTTGCGTGATTATATCACTAAGCATCGATGAAATCGCATGGCTTACTCGACCTTAAATTGAGCTGACTTAATCCTGTAAGATCTCAAAATCAAAGGTGTTCACATCAAAAGGCATGACTTCAACAATAGCCTTTTTGGGGATCACGCCATAAATATGAGGAAAGAGCTCTTGTTTAGAATTTGGTTCAAATTTGACCAACGTTTTGATCAACTCATACTCAAGCATGATTAAAAAGCCATCCTCTAAATCAGAAAAATATTTTTTAGCCACTGGCTCCACTTGATGAGCCATCGACACATGCAAGTATCCATCACGGCGATCTAAGTCCGAGCCGCATTCATGACTAAATGGCCCCAGCTCACAAGATGACCACTGCTCCTTAGTCAAAACCTTATAGACGAATTTGGGGGATGGCTGATGTTCAGGGGTCATTGATTGCGCTCCTACTTGGGTACAAATAAGTAACCCAACGAATAAAAAAATGCGTTTAATAAATCTTATTTCCACTTGATTGAACACCCCATGGAAGGAATCTGTTGACTGGGACCCTTACCCGTTTTTGCAACAAGGGTCATGGCCTCAATAAGTTCTTTGTTCGTATTATCTTCTACTTTATTCATACGAGCATCGTCCAAACGACCACGATATTGAAGAGCTAAGTCTGCGTTGTAACCAAAAAAATCTGGCGTGCATACCGCCCCAAATGATTTCGCCACCTCTTGCGTTTGATCAATGCAATAAGGAAAGCTGAAGCCAAAATTCTGACTGACTTCAATCATGGCCTCTCGTGAGTCTTCCGGGTATTGAGTCGGGTCATTCGGGTTAATGGCAATCATCCCAACCCCTAAAGTACTTAGTGCTTGAGCTGTGGGTTCAAGCCTATCCATAATTGCCTTGACGTAAGGGCAGTGGTTGCACATAAAGATGACAAGCAAACCATTTGGGCCTAGAACGTCTTTTTCCGTAAGCACCTTACCTTCGGTATCAATCACAGAAAACGAAGGGATGGGGGTGCCAAAATCACAAATAGGGGTTTCGAGTAAAACCATGAAGGTCTCCTTGGGAGGCGTGTGAACGGATAGTAGCAAATTATAAGTCCATCGACAAAATGTCTCATAATAATGGGATAAGGGTCCATAGGGGCTTTTCCGTATTACTGGTTGTCCACAAGCGATTCTGCTAACCTTAATGTCTTGGATTTTTTCTCAAGCAAGGAATTGGAATGGAGCTCAAGAGGAAAGTTATGAATAAAAATTACGTATTCACGTCGGAGTCTGTGTCAGAAGGCCATCCTGACAAAGTGGCGGATCAAATCTCTGATGCTGTTTTGGATGCCTTGCTGGAGCAAGATCCAAAGTCCAGGGTAGCCTGTGAAACCTACGTAAAAACAGGCATGGTGCTGGTGGGAGGAGAAATCACTACCCAAGCCTGGGTTGACGTTGAATCTTTGGTAAGAAAGCAAATCGAAAAGATTGGCTACGTAAGTTCTGACTGCCCTGAGTCATCAAGCGGTTTTGATGCTCATTCATGCGCGGTTCTAACCACCATTGGAAAACAATCCCAAGACATTGCTCAAGGGGTAAATCATACCGCAAACCATGAGCAAGGAGCCGGTGATCAAGGCTTAATGTTTGGTTACGCCACTAACGAAACCGATACCCTAATGCCCTCTCCTATTAGCTATGCCCATCGTTTGGTTGAGCGCCAAGCAAGCGTTCGTCGCTCTAAAAAGCTTCCTTGGTTATTGCCTGATGCCAAAAGTCAGATTTCTATTCGCTACGAAAATGATAAGCCTGTTGGAGTTGAAGCGGTCGTGCTATCCACTCAACATCGTGAAGAGGTTCGTCAAGGCGACTTAATTGAAGGCGTCATGGAAGAAATCATAAAGCCTGTGCTGCCAAGCGAGTGGTTGACCAAAGATACGGTCTATCATATCAATCCAACCGGTCGATTTGTCGTCGGTGGTCCTCAAGGGGATTGTGGTTTAACTGGGCGTAAAATCATCGTGGACACTTACGGTGGCATGGCTCGTCATGGCGGTGGTGCCATGTCAGGCAAAGACCCCTCTAAAGTCGACCGCTCTGGTACCTACGCGGCTCGCTATGTCGCGAAAAACATTGTAGCGGCAGGTCTTGCCGATAAGTGTGAGATACAAATTTCATACGCGATTGGAGTAGCTGAACCTACCTCAATCTATGTCGACACCTTTGGCACCGGTAAAGTCCAAGAGGCCCAACTCGTTGAATTAGTGCGTAAACACTTTGACTTAAGACCCAGAGGCATCATCGAAATGCTTGATCTGCTAAGACCCATTTACCTTGATACTGCAAGCTATGGCCATTTCGGTCGTGAGCTAGATACCTTCACCTGGGAAAAAACTGACAAAGCTGAGGCTTTAAAAGCCGACGCCAATCTGTAAAGGAAGACAAAATGCCAATGACAGCAGAAAAACTAGAACAAGATTTTTGGGTTCATGATATTAATGAAGCCAGTTTTGGACGAAAAGAAATCTCGATTGCCGAAACCGAAATGCCAGGATTGATGGCACTTCGTGAAGAGTACAAAGGCAAACAACCTCTAAAAGGCGCTCGTATAGCGGGCTGCCTCCATATGACGGTTCAAACCGCGGTACTGATTGAAACCTTAGTGGATTTGGGCGCTGATCTTCGCTGGTCCTCATGCAACATTTTCTCTACTCAAGATCATGCGGCGGCGGCCATCGCCGAGGCTGGCATCCCAGTCTTTGCTAAAAAAGGGGAAACTGAAGAAGAGTTTTGGTGGTGTATTGAACAAACCATTGAAGGCCCCAATGGTTGGAGGCCTAACCTCATCCTAGATGATGGCGGTGACTTGACTCAACTGATGCATGAAAAATACCCAGAGTACCTTAAGGACGTCAAAGGACTTTCCGAGGAGACCACCACTGGGGTTCATCGCTTAGTTGAAATGGCCAAAAACAAAACGCTTAAAGTACCAGCCATCAACGTCAATGATTCGGTGACCAAGGCAAAATTTGATAATCTTTATGGCTGCCGTGAATCGCTTGTCGATGGCATCAAACGAGCCACCGATGTGATGATCGCTGGCAAAATTGCCGTAGTCCTCGGGTATGGCGATGTGGGTAAAGGCTCTGCGCAATCTTTTAAAGGGTTAGGGGCTACGGTTTGGGTGACGGAAGTCGATCCGATTTGTGCTCTACAGGCCGCCATGGAAGGGTTTCGTGTTGTCACGATGGATGAGGCTTGCTCTCAAGCGGATATTTTTGTGACGGCGACAGGCAATGTCAATGTCATCACCCATGAGCACCTTAAAAAAATGAAACATCAAGCCATCGTGGCAAACATTGGTCACTTTGATAATGAGATCGACACCGAATCTTTGCGTCAGTACACTTGGGAAAACATCAAGCCTCAAGTGGATCACATTATTTTCCCAGATGGGAAGCGTTTAATCTTGTTGGCGGAGGGTCGACTAGTCAATCTAGGCTGTGGCACCGGACACCCAAGTTTTGTGATGTCAAACTCGTTCACCAACCAAGTGCTGGCTCAAATAGAACTTTGGGAAAACTCAAGTCAATACGACAATGATGTTTACATGCTTCCAAAGCGTCTTGATGAAAAAGTTGCCAGACTTCATCTTGATAAAATTGGGGCTAAATTAACGGTGCTTACGGATCAACAAGCCGAGTATCTTGGTCTTGATAAGCAAGGGCCATTTAAACCTGAGCATTATCGCTACTAAGGCTTGATTGGCCATTGATTTGGTGCATGCTATGATGATCTTATTTATGACAAGGAATCGTCATGAGCAAGCACCAAGTCAGCTTTGAATTCTTCCCCCCAAAAACTGAAACTGGCCTACAACGCCTACTCGAACAAGCCTCTTACCTTGCTCAGTATGATCCTAAATTTTTTTCTGTCACCTTTGGTGCAGGTGGTTCGACTCAACAAAGCACGTTTCAAACGGTACAAAAGCTAATTGAGATTGGTCATCAATCCATCGCCCCACACTTGTCATGCATTGCCATGGAAAGACAAGCGCTGAACCAATTGCTCAGTGAGTATCAAGCCTTAGGCATCAAGCGTATGGTTGCCCTTCGAGGAGACCGCCCTTCTGGCTCAGTGTCGATGGGAGATTTAGAGCATGCCATCGACCTAGTGCACTACATTCATGAACAATTTCCTGGCGTGTTCGACCTGGAAATAGCATGCTACCCGGAGGTTCATCCAGAGTCGGCTCATTATGATGATGATTTCAAATACTTTGTTGAAAAAGCAAAGGCCGGTGCAAAAAGTGCCATCACACAATACTTTTACAACGCCGATGCTTACTTCCACTTTGTCGATAAGTGCTCAAGTGCAGGGTTAGACATCCCTATCATTCCAGGGATTATGCCGATTCATAATCATGAAAAGTTGGTTCGCTTTTCTAAGGCATGCGGCGCTGAAATCCCCCGTTGGCTCAACAAACAATGCCAGTCCTATGATAATGAGCAATCGTTGCAGGCGTTTGGGGTCGATTTTGTCAGTAAGATGTGTGACACTCTTTTAAGTGGTGGCGCTCCTGGGTTACACTTTTACACGTTAAATCACGCTCAGTTGAGCTCTACTATTTGTCAAAACCTTAATCTGGCTTCTCTTAATTCATATGCAAACAAGAATATATCACCCGAGCTCGCTTAACGAAGGCGAAACCATTGAGTTAACCCCAAACGCCTCCAACCATTGCACCAAAGTGCTTAGGCTTCGCGTGGGTAGTGCCATCGTTGTGTTTAATGGCAATGGTATGATCTACGAGGGCCAGATTCTCAACTTGGGTAAAAAGGTCAACGTTGAGATCCAATCCGGTCGCACTGAAAGTGTTGAGTCTCCCTTGGAGATTCACTTAGCTCAAGGATTAGCAAGACACGACCGTATGGATTGGATCATACAAAAAGCCGTTGAATGTGGGGCAAGCTCGATCACCCCTTTGAAGACTCAGCAAAGCATTGTCAAAATGAAGGCTGATCGGCTTGAACATAAGATGCAGCACTGGGGACAAATCATCATCAGCGCCTGTGAGCAATCCGGACGTAATGTTCTTCCTACCCTGCATGAACCGAAAACCTTAGAGCAGTGGTTTGCTCAAAGCACCTTACCAACTCTGATGTGCCATCCCGAAGCAGATACGAAGCTTAGAGAGATAGAGGCCAGTGGGGCTTACAACCTACTCTTGGGACCTGAGAGTGGCTTTAGTGACAATGAAGTAAAAATTGCTCTGGCCCATCAAAGCAAACTCATTTCCCTTGGCCCGCGCATCTTGAGAACGGAAACGGCAACCATCAGTGCTTTAAGTGCTCTTCAAGCCTTGTTTGGTGACTGATCATTAAGGCGAGTCTGTGAGAGCACTCAATTGAGCCTCGATAAGTTCAAAATCAGGGATATACGCTTCTATGCGCTTGGAGCGTACCAAAGGGTGAGTCAAATGCTCCTCACGCACCCACCTGAGATCGCCTTCTTCAACCGATAACGTTCTTGGGATCTGCTCGCAGACGGTTGCAATCAACGAGCAACTTGAAAACGAGGGGGTTCGTAAGATAATGATATTTGATAAACGATGTTGCTCAATATGATCCTCTTGAAACGAAAGATTAATGAGTGGGATGGATTGCTCTTGATGGTCTATCGTCCCAAAGTGCCAAGGATGGGATTGCATTGGATCCATGGTTTGCCATGGCACAATGGACTCAATCAATCGATTTGGCAATAAATACGCACGTCCAAATGAATAAAATTGAAGACACTGACAGGCCTCATTCGTCATGACTACCCTCTACCAGTCCATGAATCATTGTTAACAGCAGATCATCTTGATACGGTTTTGACATAAAACCTACGACCCCAAGGCTCATGGCCCGCTCACGGTGCTTAGGCCCAGAGCGAGAAGAAATCATGATGACAGGAAATGAGTTTTGCCCTTTTAGATGCTCTAACAGAGTAAATCCATCCATTTTTGGCATTTCGATATCCAGGAGCATCACGTTAGGTCGATGAGTCTTTAATCGCTCTAAAGCTTCTAACCCATTTGAGGCACTCACCACCTCATACCCATGCTCACTTAACAATCGAGCTGTGGCTTTGCGCACGGTCACCGAATCATCAACGACCATAATCGTTGGTCGGCGAACGCTCTCAGAGCGTATTAATTCTTTGGCAAATAACTCGACCGGATCCACCACCAAAACGATGTTCCCATCCCCCATTAATGCCCCTCCTAAATATTCATTGAGGTGCATGGTTTGGGGGCCGAGGTGGCGAACCAGGCAGGCACGTGTGCCAATAATCTCATCGACCGCACAAGCGATCCGATGCTCGTCCTGGGCCAACAAAATCATCGGTCTTGTTAACTGCTCATCGTTTGAGTGCCCATGAAAGATCTCTTCCATACTCCCAATCTGATAAGACTCCCCCAGATATTCAAGCTCGGACCTAGGTGCTTGCTCTGTAGATGACTGATGACGGATGACAGCTCGAACTTGGGAGGTTAGGATGCCGTACCATTGATCACGCACTCGGCAAACCAGCACCTGACTCATGGACGTCGTAAAGGGTAGCTGGATTTTAAAGCTTGTGCCTAGCCCATCAATCGAGTCCACTTCTAAACGGCCATTTAATTTGCGGATCATGGCATGAACCACATCCATACCAATGCCGCGACCAGAGATGGTCGTCACTGACTCTGAAGTAGAAAACCCAGGTAACAGTAACACTTGCAATAAAGTGGACTCATTGATTCCATCAACGTCCTCGATGAGGTTTAAGTTTTTTGCTTTGGTTTTAACGGCTTCAAGATCAATGCCGCCACCATCATCTTTAAGTTCAATGATGACATAGGACCCTTGTCTTTTCAGATGTATCTCAATGCTTCCTTTTTTGGGCTTTCCTTTTTGAAATCGAGTAATCGGATCCTCAATGCCATGATCCAAAGCATTTCGGATCATGTGTTCGAGTGGGGCAACGAGACTTTCCAGTTGGGCCCTGTCCATCGCACCGGCTTGAGCATGAACCTCAAAGGTGACCTCTTTGCCCAATTCTTGAGCAATGTGCTCTACCATACGTTCAAGTCTCGGCACAATGGCCTCAAACCCAATTAAACGGGCGTGCATCAGTCCGTCATTAAGCTCAGTAACATGAGCTCTTTGCTCACGGAAATTCGATTCTAAACATTCCATGTTGCTCATCATGCCAGAGGCCAATTCACCGAGCCCTTGGTTTATCTCATGAAAGCGTCGTACGCTTTCATGGAGTTGGCCAAACTGATCAAACTCCAAAGAATCGAAATCTCCTTGGGCAACTTTACTATGACTTGCCTGGTGAGCAATCGCCGTATCCGCTTGAAGCGTTATGTCTCGAGAGAGAGCTTTTAACGATAAAACCGTCGAATGAAGTTCACTCAGTTGAGCTCGGATCTGATGATGTTCTAACTCGGCGTATGTCCCGGAGACATTGGTGGCAGCCACCAACTGGCTAAAACGCTCAATTAAGCTCAAGGGCAATCGTATCTTATCTTCATTGGACTTGATGGGAGCTTCTGATACCGTTGTGGGATAAGCTTCAAGCGGAACGTCCTCAAGCATATCCATGGTAATAAACGCATCTTGCTTTGCAAGCACCTTATCAAGGTAAGGGGTTAACAAGTGCACCATTTGCTGCATTAATGTTTTCGTCTTAGACCAATCTGATTGATTGACTTCAGATTCGACCTCATGCACAAAGCCACCTAATCTGGCAAAACCCACCAATTTGGCAGAGCCTTTTAGGGTATGCAACGCCCTTTTTATCTCATTTACTTGCTCATCCCCAAAATCCCCGTCACGGACTTGTAGAGCAATGGCCTCAAGTAGCTCGCCCATTTCTTCATGAAAGATCTCAACGGGGATTTTAGGCTCAATACTAACATCGCAACCCTGCTCTTGTTCAGGTTTCTCAAATTCTAAGGAAAGGAACAACTCCATCAACGCTTTATCATCAATCTCAAGAGGATCAGTGGAGCTGAGTTGGGAGTAGATCTCATCGAGACCAAACAGAACAAATTGATATATTTTTTCGGCATCCCATGGATTGACAAGAGGATGCGTAAACAAGCTTTGCATCGCCTCCAACAGATTCAAAGCGTCTTGTTGATGCTTAGCTGCCAAAGGAACAAACTCGGACAATACATGCTCCCAAACACGTTGGTGCTCGGGATCTTTGATTTTAGTCAGCGAAGGATCCATTAAGTCCAAAAGCGTTTTTACCCACGCCTTTGCCTGGTCTTGATACGATGAGCTTGTCTGACTCATCCCGCCCTCTGGTTTAGTTCGTCGTCATCCGAATCAACCTCACGAGCAGGTAATTTAAAGCCTGCAACGGACTCGCGCAGTTCAATAGCAAGCTCTGCCAATTGCCCAATTGATTGAGCCGTTTCAGAGGCGCCTCGTGAACTTTGGGACGTGATCCCTTTGATGACTTCCATGTTGGAGGTGACTTGCGCAGACGTATTTGTTTGCTGTTCGGCGGAAGCTGATATCTGAGAAATCAGCTCCGCCAAGTGCATAGAAACGGACTCAATGTGCGTCAAGGACTCACCTGCATGGCGAGCCAAATCAGCCCCAACCACCACTTCTTGAGTTGTTTGCTCAACCGAGCGCACCGTTTCGTTCGTATCACTTTGAATGGTGGTCACCAACGATTCGACCTGTTGAGTCGCTGCTGTGGCTCGTTCGGCTAGGCGTTGCACCTCTTGGGCGACGACCGCGAACCCTTTTCCAGCCTCGCCCGCCATGGTTGCTTGAATGGATGCATTTAAGGCAAGAATTTGTGTCTGATCGGCAATGTCATTAATTAATGAGATGATATGACCAATTTCTTGGGTGCTCTCTCCCAAGCGCTTAATTTGTTTGGAGGTCTGCTGCATTTGAGCTCGAATTTTATCCATGCCCACCATGGTGTCATGAACTGCTTTTACACCACTTTTGGCCACATCAACCGACTCTTTGGCCACGGCCTCTGATTCAGAAGCATTGGCCGACACATGCTCAATGGAACGAGCCATTGCTGTAATCGCTGCGGTCGCGCCAACGATTTCTCTTGCCTGAACTTCAGAGGCTTGAGCAAGCTCAATGGATGTGGCCTGAGACTGCTGAGCGGATGTGGAGACCTGCATGGCTGTCTCATTAATCGTAAACACCAATTTTCGTAACGCATCAATGGCAAAATTGACACTTTCAGCAATGGCCCCAGTGATGTCATCTCCGACGGTTGCTCGTACACGAAGATCACCATCGGCTAAGCTGTCGAGTTCTTCCAGCAATTGCCATACGGCTTTTCGATTCGCCCGATGCTGGTTTTCTGTTTGCAATAAGTTGACTCTGGCGTTGGCATAGCCTAAATACGATAACCAAGCAAAAAGCAAAATACAGGTTGCTCCCAGCATGTACCCAGTAGGCTCTCCGATGAACCGAGTCTCAGGCGCCAGGCGAAACGCTCGGGATAAGGTCGTGGATTGTTCAAGCAGCGCTTGCGAACCAAGATAGATGTCAAACGCCGCCTGATTGACTAGGGCGTACTCACTCGAAATGGTTTGTATGGTTTTAATGTTCTCCATGACCACTTTGAATTCTTCATTAATGGCCCGCAGCGAGCTCATCACTTTCGGATCTTGCACTTTCGTAATGGACAGAGCCGGCATTCCTTTTTGCATGGCTTGCAGTCGTTTTCCAAAAAGCAGTGCATTTCGTGAGAAGGCGTCTGCAGCCTCAACAGCCCCTTCGCCCCCTTGCAAGACTTGTTCAATGTTTTGGGTCATCTGCTGAGCAAGAATAGCCTGCTTTGAGGCAACTAAAACGTTGTTTTGATCTTCGCGTTCACTCACGAGCAATTGAATGATACCCGAATAGCGCTCTTGCAATCTTGGGATGACCTGATTGAGTTCATCGGCCATCTGATGAAGCCGATACAATAAATCCTGACGGCCCAAAATGACATCGACTCTATCTCTCGTCAGCGACCAAGATTGCTCTAGGTTTTTTAATTCGTTTTGACGAATTGAGAGCGGGGCTGCTGGGATATGAAATCGAGCATCACCGTTTCGAAGCGTCAATAACCCATCATCAAAGCCATCACGATTTTTTTGCAAAAGCTCGAAGGCATCTTGCACACCATCGGAAGCATTTGAGGCATGCTTTGCAATGCTTTGCGATAAGATACGAAGCTCACCTGAGATGGCGATGTACAGCTTGTCGTGGCGATCTTTAACGGTGGTATACCAAAAGTTTACAAACATCAGCACGATGCAAAGGGCCAACAGCAAGGCAACCATCACTAAATCTTTTTTGACTGCTTTTGAAGGATGAATTCGAGAAGGCTCGGTCACGGCAGCTCTCCTAAAACTCGCGTTTGCATGAACGCTGGCTGCTGAATAATCTCGACCAAATCACAAAGTTCGTACGTACGCCCCTGACACTGAACCTGTGACATCTGACTATCTTCCATGGGGTCCAATGAAGAAACCGGGACAAACGAAATCGCCCTAGGCAAGTAAAAGCCAAAATGATCGTCTTGATGAGACACCATGAGAATAATCCCTGTTGAACTTGGGTGTGTGCTTTGACCAAATAAATAATGGCCTAAGTCAGTAACTGTAACTAATTCAGACTGGCGAGCGTGAAGTCCTAGTAACCAAGGCTTCACCCCCGGAATCTGATAAAACGTTTCCGCTTTGACAATCTGATCCACTGGCACCAAAGAAATGGCTAAAGATTGATGCGCCTCAGCAAGCATCACTGTGCTTTGCATCGTGTTATCAAAGGCCTTGCTGTCAGCAAGCACAGCCTGTTCCAACGATTTCAACCTTTGGAATGGGGTTTCGATCATGCCACCGCTTTATTCAGAATACTATCTAACATAATACTAGCAAGGTTTTGCTTCGAGCATGGACTTGGTGGTGAATTTAGCTAAACTGAACAGATGAACATACAAATGAAACATCGACTGAAAAGCTATGCGGCCCCACACAATAGGCTTCGCACTTGCTTAATCATGGCGGTAGGCTTACACCTTGTCTTATTAATAAGCATCCAAAAGCCGCCTGCTGTTCCGATGCCGGTTCAACAACCCATTCACCTGGTGATGTTGCCCCAAAAAACCAGTGGCAGTGCTAGTGCTGAAAGCGATTTGTTGGCTAAGGATGTGGAGATGGCCAGTCAAACCCAGAATAATCCCATTGCGCTGGATGGCAAAGACGACTTTATTTTAAAGAAAACGATTTCAGCTTACAGTCATGATCCGCAAGATGTGCAGTATCTGAGTGCATGGCAATCGAAGGTCGAGGCCATTGGTAATCGTTACTATGCCAACATGTCATCGGATCCAAACTTAAAAGGCAACGTTCGTGTCCTTGTTTCCATCAATAAAGACGGCTCATTGCGCGAAGCACAAATCAGACAGTCCTCAGGGTATAATTCTTTGGATGAAGTCGCACTCACCATTGTCCAACTGTCAGCCCCCTTCGAGCCCTTACCAAGTGAAATAGGTCAGCACATTGAGGTGCTTGAGATCATAAGAACTTGGCAATTCAATGGCCCACTGGCGCTAACCGGCTGATTTTTTTCACAGAACCATCCCAGCTTTACACCTTCGACTAGTGATTAACTCGCGTTCATAGTAATATGAAGAAAAGCTAATTTGATGTTGGCTTGATAACAAAAGAGGTTTATTGATGGGTGTATTTACCTCATTAAAAAATCATTTACTGATTGCGATGCCTAGTCTCAAAGATCCAAACTTTGAACGTTCTGTCCTTTATATATGCGAGCATACGCCTGAAGGGGCCATGGCTATTGTGATTAACCATCCTCTATCCATTCATCTTGGCGATATTTTTGAAAACATGAATATCGAGTCGGACAATCTACGTGCCCAAGACATGGAGGTGGTTGCTGGCGGCCCGATTCAACAAGAACGAGGTTTTGTGTTGCACAAACATGGGGATACGCATTGGGAGTCTTCCATGGAGCTCAATGATGAGCTGAGCATCACAACGTCCAAAGATATTTTGGAAGCCATTGCGAACAACAAAGGCCCTGAACATGCCGTCATTGCTTTGGGTTATGCCGGCTGGGAAGCTGGTCAATTGGAAAAAGAGCTTTCTGAAAACTCGTGGCTACTATCCCCAAGCAGCCACAGCATCCTATTTGAAACCCCTCACGAAGACCGATGGAAAGCGGCTGCTTTGTTGGTTGGCGTCAACATGGACACCTTGTCGTTTGAGGTGGGTCACTCTTAATCTATGATGATATTTGGATTTGATTTTGGCACCAAGAAAATTGGGATTGCCACAGGACAAACGATTACAAGATCTGCCAACCCCTTAACCGTCATATCGGCTACGGATGGCGTGCCCGATTGGCAGCAGTTAAAGGCGCTGATCGATGCTTGGCGACCCGAAGCCTTTGTTGTAGGATGTGCGTTGCATGTGACCGGCGAGGAGTCTGACACCAGTAAACGCGCACGCGCTTTTGGAGAGACTCTCACTGAGCAATTTGGATTACCAACCCACTTTGTTGATGAGCATTTAACAAGCTTTACAGCCAGACAACTTGTCAAAGAAGGCGCTTTTCCAAAAGATGTGAGTGTTGATGCCGTCAGTGCCATGCTCATTTTAGAAACTTGGCTAAAAGGAGGCGCGCTTGACTAGCGTGGGATCGTTTTCGCAACTGGACGCAAAGGGCAATCTCAAACATTTTATCACCTTGGACGGACTTCCTTCTCAAGTTGTGAGGTCGCTCTTATCAAAGGCTGATGATTTTTTCGACCCAACAACCGGTCTCATTCAGCAAAACACAACCCTCCAAGGTCGAACGGTTGTTAATCTATTTTTTGAACCCAGCACACGCACACGCTCCACCTTTGAATTAGCCGCCCAAAAACTTGGCGCCTCGGTCTTAAACTTCCAAGAATCAACATCGGCAACCACCAAAGGTGAGTCTCTTTCTGACACAGTCAAAAATCTCAATGCCATGCAGTGTGACTTTTTTGTGGTTCGTCACTCAAGTGCAGGAGCAGCGCAATTCATTGCTTCTGAACTCACGCACTCGAGTGTGTTAAACGCTGGCGATGGATGTCATGCGCACCCAACCCAGGCCCTTCTCGATATGTATACCATTCAAAAGCATCGTGGTGATTTAAAACATCTTAAGGTAGCCATTGTTGGCGATGTCATGCACTCACGAGTCGCCCGCTCTCAGATCCAAGCCTTAAATATCTTGCAGGCCAAAGAAGTTCGACTCATCGGTCCCAAAACCTTAATCCCTCAACATTGCAAGCAAATGCATGTATCGGTTTATCACGATCTAAAAGCTGGACTGAAGGGCGTGGATGTGATCATGATGCTCAGACTGCAACACGAGCGCATGCAAACGGCCCTTATTCCCTCATCGAGTGCTTATTTTCGTGAATTTGGACTTACGCCTCATACCTATGAATACGCGAACCAGGATGCTTTGATCATTCATCCGGGTCCCATTAATCGTGACGTTGAAATCGATTCTGACATTGCTGACTCAGAAAATGCGGTGATCTTAGATCAAGTCACCAATGGCATTGGCGTACGAATGAGTGTGTTGTCAACTTTGGCCGATCCCAACAATCAAATAGGACTTCGATGAACATCTCCTTTATTAAACCCAGAGTACTATGCCCCAGTACCGGCCGCGATCAGCTCATCGATGTCCACCTCCAATCTGGAACGATATGCGCTTTAGGCGATGCGCCTGAAGGGTTTAAGCCTGATCAAATCATTGATGCCAATGGTTTCTGGCTCACCCCCAGTTTAGTCGATGGTTGGGGACACGTTGGCCTACGTGGCGCTCAACCAAGCGCCAAAGAAGTTAAAGCGGCGAAAACATCTGGATTGTATACTTTGTACGTGCCCCCCAGTGATGCACTATGCGTGGACTCTAAAGCCAAAGCACAGCGAGTCATGTCTGAATTAGAAGACATCCGTGTGATTCCTATCGGGGCGTTGACCGAACAATTGAATGGCAAACAAGTGGCCGATTTAAGTGCCATGGCCCAGGCGGGTTGTCGAGTATTTACCAATGGGTATGCTCTAACGCAAGACTTGAAACTGCTTCGCCATGTTTATCAATACGCATCAGGTTTTGATTTAAAAGTCGTGATTGTGCCCATTGAGCCCTCGCTTAACCAAGGGGTGATGCATGAAGGAGAGACCAGCAATCGTCTTGGGTTAAGCGGTACCCCTTATGCTTGTGAGACCACCGCGATTGCTCAACACCTAGCGCTCATTGAAGACACACAAATCCGAGCGCACTTCACTCACGTCACCTGTGCTCAGAGCGTTGATTTGATTGAACAAGCCCAAGAGAAAGGCTTAAACGTCACGGCCTCAACAACGCTTGCCCACTGCCACCTAACCTGCGAAAACACGCTGCAGTTTGATCCAAGCACTCACCTTCGCTCGGTCCTAAGAGAGACCCAAGACTTAAATCGACTCAGAGAAGGGCTTCAAAAGGGCATCTTGCAAAGTCTTTGCTCGGATCATACGCCCTTAACTAAGGTTCAAAAGCATGCCCCCTTTGCTCAATCGGAGCCAGGTCTGTCCGCTTACGATACGTTTTTAGGATTAAGCCTCAAGCTGGTGCACGATGGCGTTATCGAGCCGTTGCAATGGGCAAGCTTGATATCAAGTGGTCCACTTACCCAGTACGATGAGACTCCTTATGCCATTCAAGTTGGGCAAGTTGCCAATCTTGTTTTGATCGACCCGCTTGAAGCATGGAGTGTGGTTCCCAATCACTTTGAAAGCGAAGGACTTTACTCTCCCTTTGTCGGCTGGCACCTTAAAGGAAGAGTTTTGCATGGGTTTTCAAATGGTCAAAAAGTAGGCTAACCGACGGTAATCGAAGGATCGATTTCTTTTTGATAGGCTTTCATGCCACCTGTGACATTCATCGCCTCAAAACCATGATCTTGCAAAATCATGGTCGCTTGAGCCGAGCGGGCACCACTGCGACAAATCACGGCCCACGCCACACTCTTATCAAGATTTTCCAACTTATGCTCGAGTTGATGCAAAGGAATATGAGTGACTTCTAATGAGGATACATCAAGCTCTTCTTGAGTTCGCACATCCAAAAGTTGCACTTTATTATCTTCTAATAAGGTCATAAGCTCATGGATGTCAATTTGTTTAATCATATACCACTCCAAATAAGGCCAAGTTGCGCATCATAACATAGCTCATTCGCTTAGTTAAAAGCATCCTTGTTTACGGCTTTCTCTTGAGCGGCAAGTTTGGTAATGACGCCCGTTTCGACCAATTTTTGAAGTCCTTGATCAAGCGTTTGCATGCCCAGTGATTGGTTGGTTTGAATCGTCGAATACATTTGGGCCACTTTATTTTCCCGAATGAGGTTACGAATCGCAGGGGTACATAACATGATTTCATGGCACGCCACTCGACCACCTCCATTTTTCTTTAACAAGGCTTGGGTGATAACGGCCTGAAGCGATTCCGACAACATACCACGAACCAACTCCTTTTCAGCTCCTGGGAATACATCAACAACCCTATCAATGGTTTTGGCTGCGGATGTGGTATGTAGTGTTCCAAACACTAAATGGCCGGTCTCTGCCGCACTCAATGCTAATCGAATGGTTTCTAAGTCCCGCATCTCACCCACCAGAATCACATCGGGATCTTCACGAAGGGCCGAACGTAGTGCGGCATTGAAACTCTTGGTATCTCGATTCACTTCGCGTTGGTTGATTAGGCATTTTTCACTGATGTGCACAAACTCAATGGGATCTTCAATGGTTAGAATATGGCCATGTTTATTGGCGTTGATGTAATTGATCATGGCGGCCAAAGTGGTACTTTTCCCCGAGCCTGTCGGGCCTGTGACTAAGACAAGCCCGCGCGGCTTGTCGGCAATGGCTTGAAAGCTTGAGGGCAAGTTAAGCTCATCCATGGAAAACACTTTACTGGGAATGGTCCGAAAAACACCACCAGCCCCTCGGTTCTGATTGAAGACGTTGACACGAAATCGAGCAAGACCAGGAACTTCAAATGAAAAGTCAGCCTCTAAATATTCCTCGTACTCTTTGCGTTGACGATCATTCATGATGTCATATAAGAGCGTCTGTACCGCTTTTTGATCAAGAGCCGGCAAGTTGATTCGTCTCATTTCACCATCCACACGGATCAAGGGGGGCATCCCAGCCGATAAGTGTAAATCGGAAGCATTGTTTTGCACACCAAAGGTAAGAAGCTCAGTAATGTCCATGGATGATCTCCTGTTTCAATTCTTTCTATGGTAGAATCGTATGTCATTTCGGGTCAAGGAGCAGTTTATGCATTCACTTGATGAATGGCTTCATCGTCTCAATCAGTTGGCCAATCAGATGCCCCCCCCTTCGTTACCCGCCACGATTGTTGCGGTAAGCAAAAAACAGCCGCTGGATAAAATTACCCACTTATACCAACAGGGCCAACGTCATTTTGCAGAAAACTACCTCCAAGAGGGCGTCGATAAAATTTCAGCGCTCGACCTACCTGGATTAGTATGGCACTTCATCGGTCAGTTGCAATCACGAAAACTAAAGTCGATCGCCACCCATTTTGACTGGGTTCAATCGGTGACAAGATTGAAAGAAGCCCAAGGCTTAAGCGAACATCGCCCAAGCGATAAATCAGCGCTTAACCTTTTATTGCAAGTAAAACTTGTCGACGACCCTAACAAACAAGGTCTAGATGAAGACCAAGCCATTGAGTTGGCTGAAAAGATTCACTCATTACCCAACATTAAGCTTCGTGGCTTGATGACCTTTCCCCCACAAGCTGAGACCTTAGAGGCCCAAAGAGCGCCGTTTGCAAAAGCGGCTCAACTGTTTGAGACATTGAAAGCCTCCTACCCAGCCATGGATACCCTCTCCATGGGCACCAGCAACGATTATCAGGCCGCCATCGATGAGGGTTCAACGATGATACGAATTGGAACCGCTTTGTTTGGTCCACGCAACTCATAGGAGAGAGCAGCATGAGTACAATTGGTTTTGTTGGTTTTGGCAATATGGGTAAAGCCCTTGCTGAAGGCTTGATCCGTGATGACCATCATCAGGTCTTAGTCCAAGATCCCAACCTATCTCTCCAAGAGGGCATCGAAGCCTGTGACTACCACAGCATGCGCCAACGCTGCGATGCGATCGTGATTGCCATTAAGCCGCAAAGCCTGCCTGATTTTTTTGAGTCCACCCAACCCTCAAACGACCAAACACTGATTATCTCGGTGGTCGCAGGCGCCACCACCGTTCAACTTCAACAAGGTTTAAAACTCGCCCAAAGCCATCCCATAGTAAGAGCGATGCCCAATACCCCTTCGCTGATTCATCAAGGCATGACTGGCTTGTTTGCAAGTCAAGCGGTCCGTGAGGATTTGAAACAATTGGCTCAAACCATTATGAATGGCGTTGGTGAGTCGGTATGGGTAAACACCGAAGATGAAATCGATGCCATCACCGCACTGTCCGGCTCTGGGCCCGCCTACTTTTATCTCTTCTTAGAGTCGATGATTGAGGCTGGCGTCAAATTAGGCTTAAGCCAAGACATTGCTACTCAGTGTGCCCTAGCCACAGGCAAAGGAGCTTGCCTTTTGGCGAGCCAATCTGAAGATGACCTAAACCTTCTAAGGGCCAAAGTCACGTCAAAAGGTGGAACAACCGAAGCAGGGATTCAAAGCCTTATCCAAGCTGGGCTTGGTCAAACCGTCGAAAACGCTTTGAAAGCGGCGAAAGAACGCGCCAAAGAGTTATCCAGTAAACTTAATTAAGTTATCATACCAGTCATCTTGCTCAACGTGACCAAAGTCGGCACAATAAGGTCACTTTCAAACGGAGGGAAACCCAAATGAGCCCTATTCATGAGGCCGGTGCTTTGGTCATTCAAACCTTGATCGATCTGTATTTGATTGCCTTGATGTTGAGGTTTTTCTTCCAGTTGGTTCGAGCAGACTTTTTTAATCCTATTTCACAATTTATCGTGAAGCTGACCAACCCACTGCTGATCCCATTGAGACGCATCATTCCAGGATTGTTTGGAATTGATTTTGCTTGTCTTTTCCTCATGTTGGTTTTGGCTTACTTCAAACTTGGCGCCCTCTTTTGGCTCCAAATGACGCGCTTGCCAGATCCCCTTGGTCTTTTTGTATGGACCGCAGGGGATCTCATCAAGTTGAGCCTTTACGTCTTTCTTTTTGCCATTGTCATTCAGGCCGTCATGAGTTGGCTCTCTGGAGGTCGACAGCATCCTGCTCAAATGATTTTGGCCCAATTGACCTCGCCTCTTTTGCGTCCTTTTTCTCGATTTATCCCAAGCATTGGCGGCATTGATATTACGCCTATTTTTGCTCTTATCACCCTCCAAGTTATGCTCATTTTGGTCGCCAATCCTGTGACTCAATTTGGCATTGTCTTAGCGCAAAGTGTTCGTTAGGGAGTGCGCATGAGTCACACCGCCCAAGAGCGCGCCTTTGAGTTATACGAGGGCTACGCACTAACGGCCAAACACTGGTCAAACCCCGAGGGGATCCCAACCATTGCTTTGCATGGATGGCTCGACAACGCGGGTAGTTTTGATCGTCTTAGCGCTCACTTACCCATGCTGGATTTGGTGGCCTTAGACTTACCAGGTCACGGTCACTCCTCGCATAAATCACCGATGTGCTTTTTCCATATTTTGGATTTTGTCATCGAGGTGTTCAAAGTGGCCGATCTTCTAGGCTGGGAGTCTTTCACCTTGCTTGGCCACTCGCTTGGGGCTGCTATTAGCTCTTATATGGCAGGGACCTATCCAAATCGCGTCAACCAGCTTTTGCTGATCGACGGGTTAGGTGCTCTGACGACCCCAGCTCACCAAGCCCCGAATCAATTGCAATTGTATTTGGACGAAATCTCCAAGCAAAAAGGTTCCTCCAAACCACCTGTTTACCCCGACATCGAAACAGCCATTCGCATGCGACAACAGGTCTCTGAAATCAGTGTTGAAGGGGCACGCCCTATTTGTGAGCGCGGTTTAAAAGCCATCGATGGTGGGCTTACGTGGCGGACCGATCCTAGGTTGCTCAAGCCATCGGCTGTGCAACTGACCAACGAGCAGAACGAGGCTTTTTTACGACGAATACAATGCCCAGGGGTTTTGATTCGTCCCGAGCCAGGGTTTCCATTTAATGATCAAATGATGAATCAACGCTACGAGTGCGTCAAAGAACAACTTGATTTGGTCACCACCGAGGGCCATCATCATGTCCATTGCGACCGCCCCGAAGCTGTTGCCCAATTACTGATCCCATTCATAGAGAGCGCATGAATATGAACATCGTCATTGCATCCGATAACCCAGGTAAAATCAACGAGCTTCAAGACTTGCTCAACGACTTGGACATCCAAGCCAAACCTCAGTCTGAATATGGGGTTCACGGTCCAGAGGAGACCGGATTAAGCTTTATTGAAAATGCCCTACTCAAAGCCCGCCACTGTGCCAAAATCACTGAGCTCCCAGCCATTGCTGATGACTCAGGGTTATGCGTGGATGCATTAGGTCAAGCCCCTGGTATTTTCTCAGCCCGATACGCTGGGGTTGGCGCAAGCTCTCAAGACAACATGGATAAGCTCTTGAGCGCAATTCAATCTCTCAAAGGTGAAGATCGCAGCGCCTACTTTTATTGCGCCATGGCGTACGTGCGTCACGCCAATGATCCGACTCCCATCATTGCCTTGGGCCAATGGCATGGTCGTATTTTAGAAGAGCCTGTTGGCAGCGAAGGCTTTGGGTATGATCCCATTTTCTTCATCCCAGCGCTTAACGCCAGCGCGGCCCAACTTGAAAAAGCCCAAAAGAACAGCATTAGCCATCGTGCTAAAGCTCTAAAAGAACTTCATGACAAACTTAAGATCATTTACGGCAATGCCTTGTAGTATCCCTTTATCCCTTTATATCCATATTCCCTGGTGCCTTAAAATCTGCCCTTATTGCGATTTTAATCGCCAGACCCTGCGAGGTGAGCTCCCAGAGACCGAGTATGTGGACGCGCTTATTCGTGACTTTCAGCGAAGCATTCCTTTGCTTGAGGGGCGCCCTATTCGTACCATTTTTATTGGCGGCGGCACACCAAGTCTTTTGAAAGCCTCAAGCTTTGAGCGCTTACTGAAGACTGTATTTGATTATGATCCATCCGACAAAGAAATCACCCTAGAAGCGAACCCTGGCACTTTCGAACACGGTAAATTCCATGATTATGCCAAAGCGGGGATCAATCGAATCTCATTGGGTGTGCAAAGCTTTGATGATCATGCCCTCAAAGCACTCGGGCGCATTCATGATCGTAACGATGTCGAACAAGCCATACGTGAACTTCAACTAGCTGATTTTAAACAATGGAACCTCGATTTGATGTATGGGCTTCCCCACCAAAGTCCAAAGCAAAGTCTTTGTGATTTAGAGCAAGCCATGCAATTTGAGCCTCCCCACCTCTCTTGGTACGAGCTCACGCTCGAGCCTAATACCCCATTTTATAAAAAGCCACCGCCAATCCCCCTAGATGACGATAAAGCCATCATGGAACAAAGCGGGCAGGCACTTTTGGCCAAATACGGCTACCGGCGCTACGAAGTCTCAGCCTATACCCAAAATATGCCTTGTCAGCATAATCTCAATTATTGGCAATTTGGCGACTATCTAGGCATTGGAGCCGGCGCCCACTCAAAAATAACGCATCAAGGAACGCCATTACGCATGGTGCGCCTAAGGCATCCTGACACTTATTTAAGTGCTCTTAATCCAGTGCATCAGACTTGGGACATCCCCTCTGAAGAGCTGGCGTTTGAATTTATGCTCAATGCATCTCGACTGACAAAAGGATTTGAACTCGACTGGTTCGAGCAACGCACAGGCCTCCCTCAATCCACGCTGACACAAGCGTTGGCTCAAGGGGAAGGAACGCTCCTGACCATCGATGATTCTTTTGTTCATTTAACCGATAAAGGCCGTTTGTTTGCCAATGAACTGGTAGGATATTTCATCAATGAACATTCAACTGAACTTCACGCCTAAGTCCGACTCTCTTGCCAAAGCCTCGATGCTTTATCTTGAGAAAAAGCCGATCATTGGGATCTCCATCTGGCTTTTGAATGGCTTATGTTTTTTGGTCGCCCTTGCTCTTTGTTTAAAATGGGGGCTGACCGGACAGATGTTTGGCTCAGACATCTTAGTTTTTATTGTTGCCATTCTTTGGCTTGGCGCTAGGCGCTCCATGATATTATGGATGCTTCAAAAGCGACTAAAAAACAATCAAGCAATCACTTTACCCCTTCGAATCAACTTGAGCTCGAATGGGATCAGCTGGGGGGGAGATAAGCTGCAATCAGGCAGTGTCCAGTGGGACAAGATCACGCGTATTTTCAAAATGAACAATGGGTATGTGTTGCCCGTCAGTGGAACTCGCTTTATTTGGACCCCCTTGAGCGCTTACAAAGATGAGCAAGTGAAAGTCTTTGAGGCATTTTGCGTCAAAAAGAACATTGAAATAAAGCTTATCCGAAGAACTTGCTAGAACATCAGGTTTAAGCCAACCAAGCTTACTGCCATAAACATAAAGGTAAGCGGTAAGCCTGCTTTTAAAAATTCAATGACTTTATAACGGCCAGGCCCTGAGATAAGGGCATTGGCCTGATGGGTCGGCAAAATAAAAGCGTTGGATGAGTTCATGGCGACAATCAGGGCAAACATTCTTGGATCGGCTGATAGAGCATTGGCCAAATCCACCATCATTGGCACTAAAATGATGGTCGCCCCCACATTAGACAAGACCAGCGAACACAATACAGAGACGAGTGCAACCAAAACCTCAATGGACCACAAAGGGAGCTCGGCGACGTACGATAAAAAGATTTGAGCGAACCAATCTGAGGCTCCCGACAGTTCCACAGCGATCCCTAAGGGCAAAAGACCTGCGATCAAAAACACACTTTTCCAACTGACTGCCTCATACGCTTCGTCCACCGAAAGGACTCTAAACGTGATCATCATCAAGGCCCCAAGAAGCAAACACAAGGAAGCAGCAATGTTGGTGCCGAGCAAAAGGATGACGGTGAATAATCCGATCAGCATCGACAGACGAGCTTTTTTAGAAAAAAAGTGCTCATGAGGATAGTCGGTGGTTACCACCACAAAGTCCGGGTTGGATTCAAATTCATTCAACGCATCCCAGGTGCAAAACATACCCATCGTATCGCCAGGGCGAATGGTTAAGTCTCGAAGCTCCATGCCCCTACTCACTTTGTTCCCCCGCAACACCGCAAGCACTTGCGTGGACATGTTTCGTCGCATATGGAGTTTTCGATAATCTTGACCCACCAACGAAGAGCTAGGTGGCACAACCGCCTCGGATAACCCCGTTGTCATCGGGTTGAGTTTGTCTTTGAACACCCTCAATTGATTTGAGCATTTAAGACCAAAGGTGTCGGCGAATTTTTTCACTTTCTGATCGGGGCCGATGAGCGCGACGGTATCTCCTGCATGGATGGTGGTGGTTCGAAGAGGAGGCATCTGCACCTCGCCTTTGGTCTTGATGGCAATGATGGCGATGGATGGATCTAACAAAGCCTCCCACTGATTCAACGTGTTGTCTTTGATCGTGCTTGAAGAGCTTACCTTGATTTCAAAGATTTCATTGCCAACCCCATAGACTCGCATAAAGTAATCCAAGGCCTTTCGACCAGTCGGGCGTTTCTTGGGAATGTTTGGCAGTACCCAACGACCGCACACTTTAAAATAGACAACCGCAAGAACCAAAATCACAATCGAGATAGGAAAGACCACAAACAGATTCAGCTCACCTGTGGGCTCACCGGTTGAATCACGCAAAGCACCAAGGTTTTCCAATAGTGAGTTTAAAAGCAGTAGAGGCCCCGTTCCGACCATGGTGAGCGTGGAGCCAATGATGGCACAAAAGGATAGCGGCATAAGAAGGTTGGCTTTGGCAATGCCGGTGGTATGACGTATGCGAGTGATGACTGGTAAAAACATCGCCACCGTGCCCACCGAGCGCATAATGCCGGACATCAGACCACCGACCATCATCATCATGATTCGGATCCGAGACTCTTGGCCATGCCCCAACGCCAATATTTTATGCGTGACTTGATTGATAACGCCCGTTCGTTCAAGCCCTTTTGAGATGATCATCACCCCAATGAGAGCAATGACCGCATCTGATGAAAAACCTGAGAATAAAAGCTCATGAGGGACTAATTGAGAGAGGCCTAAAAGCACTAAAATGAGACAAGCCACCACATCGACACGGATGACTTCCACCACAAACAGCGCAAAGGTCAGGCCAATGATGGCCATGACACTGAAAATCTCTGGGGTTAATCCTTCAATCCCAAACATAAGCCCAATCTCTAATCATTCATCCTTTAAATGTAGCGGAAAAAGAGCTACTTAGAAAATAAGCTTAGGGCTTGACCCACGCATGATCATGAATGGCATGGCCTAATCGTATCCCGCGCTGCTCAAATCGAGAAGCCGGTCTGGCTTCAGCCAAGGCCTTGACCACAGACTCATCGGCCAGCTCAAAGGAAGTCTTTTCAAACACCTCAAGCATATGCTCATGATAATCTTGCCAGTCGGTCGCTAAATGGACGATCCCACCTTTTTTGAGCTTGGTGGCCACTTGAGCCATAAACTCAGGTTGAACCAAACGACGCTTATGGTGCTTTTTCTTAGGCCATGGATCTGGAAAAAAGATCTGCACCTTAGACAGCTTGCCATCATCGATCTTGGCAAGCACTTCTTTAGCATCTTCACAGTAGACATGAAGGTTTCTCATTTCAAGTTGGTCAACTTCATTAAGGAGTCGCCCAACGCCTGGTCGATGAACCTCAATGCCAATGAATTGGGTTTCGGGTTGGGCTTGAGCGTGCTTAATGAGAGATTCTCCCATGCCAAAGCCGATTTCTAAAATGAGGGGTTGATCTACCTCATTAAAGGGGAATGGGTTTGTGGTTTCTAGGCCATACTTGCCCCATAAAGCGTCAAGTCCAGATTTTTGACTCGGCGTCATTCGCCCTTCACGACGGACATAACTACGAATGGGTCTAGGTTGCTTAATCATGGGTTGGCCAACTTGATAATAACAAACCCATCAGTCTACTCAGCTTCGATAAAAATGCAAGTGATCCCGCTTTAGGGGCAAGCTTGCTATGATGAGGTTTCATTAAGAAAGGAGAATTCAATGCGTGGTTTAAAGTGGATAGGTTTGGGCCTGGGTGGGGTGGTTTTGCTCATCGGAGCGCTTGTTGTTGGAGCGAGTGTCTTTTTTAACCCCAATGATTATCGTGAGCTAATTGCCAACAAAGCGTCAAAAGCGCTTGGCCACAAACTTGAGCTTCAAGGCAATTTAAGTGCGCAATTTTTTCCTCACATTGCCATAAAGGCCGAGAACGTGGTCTTGCATGCCTCCAATCAAGTGAGCGATAAACCACTGGCATCGATTGCGAAGATGAAGCTCAAGGTTCAAACCTTACCGTTGTTGCGCCAGGAAGTGCTCATTGATGCCATCAACATATCAGAGGCTGACATTCATCTTGTCAAAAACCAACAAGGCGAGAACTGGCAAGCGGTTCAGACCCAGGCACACGTTGTCACTGATACCGTTCGAGCGGTGAAAGTGTCAACCCAGTCTCATGAGGCGAGCCCAAGCTGGTCTGCCAATTTATTTGAAATCACCCAAGTAAGCTTTGAAAATTGCCGGGTGGAATATACCAATGCAATCTCAGGTCAAGCGGCCACCTTTGAAAAGCTTAACTTGAGCACGGGGGCAATCGCACTCAACCAGGACATCGAGGCCGATGGTGATTTTGCTGTCAAAGCAAGTGATGCTAAAAGGCTCGCCGAAGGAGAAGCAAAATTTAAAGTTATCCTGCGTGTGAGTGGGCCCACCTATGAGCTCAAGACCTTTACACTTGAGTCTAAGATAGACAGTGCGCAATTGCCTCATACCCCAATGGCGATTGACTTTAAGGGACAGGCTAAGGCCAATCTTTTGAATGCTCAGGCCACGTTTTCGAACCTGGCTTTGAGCGTGGACGACGTCAACGCCAATGGGGGGGCAACTTTGGATTGGAAGGGTCAACCTCGATTAGCGTTTGATTTAAACGTCGATAGTCTTGATGCCGATCATTGGATCAAAGGACTGTCCAAACCACAAGCAAGCCTATCTCCTCGTATTGAGCATGCAAGCTTTGAAGGGCATGGCTTGAGCATAGAAGGAAATATCAAGGTAGGCCAGCTCAAAGCCAAAGGGATAAAAGCATCTCAAGTGAGCTTAACGGCTCGCTCACATCCCAAAGGACTTTTGCTTAAGCCCTTAAAAGCTTCGTTGTATGGGGGTGGATTTGATGGCGAGTCGCTTATCAATGGGACCAACGATTCGGTCAGTGTTCAAGGTAAGCTGGGTCAAATCACGATGGCTGAGCTGCTCACCGATCTTGGACAAAAACCAACCCTAACTGGAACGGGTCATGCGAACTTAAACCTTGTCATTGACTCACGAGGCTTAAATGGTTCGGTGAATCTTAAAGTCGCAAACGGCTTTATTCATGGGATTGATTTAGATTACTACTTGCGACAAGCAAGAGCGCTTCTCAAGCAGTTGCCGATGCCTTCTGGGGATCGCAAAAAAACCGACTATCAAAGCATCACCGCAACGTTAAATGCCAACGCCAATGTTTTGACCAACAATGATCTGCTTCTCATTGCCGATGATCTAAGGGCTACAGGGGATGGGACCATTGATTTAAACCAAAAAGCGTTAAATTATCGGTTCTTTGCTGAGCGAGTCTACAACGATGGGGCTGAGCATCCAAACGCGTTGCCTTTGGCGGTGCGTGTCTCAGGTCCTTTTGACAAACTCAAGATTACGCCGGATATGGACGCTTATCTTAAGACCATTGTCGAGCGACAACTCAAAGATGAGCTTAATGAGCAAGTAAACAAACAACTTGACAAGCTTATCAAAAAACCGGATGCTCAGGACGGCTCAAATGCCATTGAGCAAGAAATTGAAAAAGGCATCAAGAAGTTGTTTAAGTTTTGATCGACACCATCCCCAGTGTGACTTGGTTCCAAGACCAAGTCACCCAATATGCATCCCAGTTTGGACGTTTTCATTTACCCTGGAAAAACCCAGCCTCACCTTATCGAGTATGGATATCAGAGGTGATGCTTCAACAAACTCAGGTGGCGACTGTCATTCCCTACTTCGAACGCTTTATGGAAAGATTTCCAACCGTTGAGAGTCTTGCCATAGCTCCCATTGATGATGTTTTGAGTCTGTGGAGTGGTCTTGGCTACTATCGAAGGGCGCATTTTATCCATCGAAGTGCTCAACTGATGCATGAGCTTCATAACGCCCAGTTGCCCAATGACTTAGAAACTTTGATGAGCTTGCCTGGCATCGGTCGCTCAACCGCTGGTGCGATTCTATCTCAGGGATATCAGATCAGTGCCCCTATTTTAGATGGAAACGTCAAACGGGTTTTGGCTCGAATGTTTGGCATTGAAGGATGGCCTGATCAGAGCGCCAATTTAAAAAAACTATGGGCTCTTTCTGAACAACTCACCCCAACCCACCAAGTAGACATCTATACCCAGGGGATGATGGACATCGGAGCCACGGTTTGCGCAAAGTCCGCTAAGTGTGGGCTTTGTCCATTAAGCGAGCACTGTGTGGCGCATTCAAAGCAACTACAAGCCGTCATCCCTGGTAAAAAACCTAAAAAAGAAAAACCAACCCGCCTTTGCCAGTTCGCTTTGATCTCCAATGCCGAAGGCAAGATACTCATGCACAAGCGACCTGATACCGGGATATGGTCATCGCTTTGGTCCTTGCCTTGCATGGAATCGGATACCAACCCCTATTCAGAGCATGGCGTAGCCCGCGTGTTGGATGAAGGCATTTGGATGCGACACACGTTTTCGCATTTTCATTTAGAATACAAAATGGTTAAAATGCGCCAAACCAAATCGTTTGAGTTTTCTGCTCAAGAACAACAATGGATCAGTCTGAGCCAGGCGCTTAAGTTAGGTTTGCCCAAACCCATACGCTCACTGATCGAAGGAGAATTAAGTTGTCAAACCAAAGAGATGTCTTCTGCTTAAAGCTTCAAAAAGAAGCCCCTGGGCTTGAGAAAGCCCCAATGCCTGGCCCATTAGGTCAGCAAGTCTTTGAACATATTAGTCAAGAAGCTTGGACCTTATGGCTTGATCACCAAACCATGTTGATCAATGAAAACCGACTCAGCCTGATTGATCCAAGCGCACGCAAATTCTTGCAAAATGAAATGAAAAAATTCTTATTCGAGGGTCAAGACAAAAAACCTGAAGGTTATGTGCCACCTACCGAATAGAAACCCTTGACGTGAGTGATGATTTCGAGTTTAATGCCTACTCTCAGTGGCCAGATAGCTCAGTTGGTAGAGCAAAGGATTGAAAATCCTTGTGTCCCTGGTTCGATTCCAGGTCTGGCCACCATCACACTTCTTCCAAATGCGTCAGCAAATCCAAAAGAAACGCTTCCTTATCCAGACAAAGTCGATTTTGTTCATGGCAAGGCTGACTTTTTTCCCAATGATGCAAACTGTTTGAGCCATCAACGCCCACATGCAGCACGACTATTTCAGTCATGTAATTTACCAAAAAATCAGTGCCAGTGAACTGCTCACTTAAGTCGTGCCTTAATGTAATAAGGCAACCATTTTGCGTAATAAACGAGGCCATACTGGCCGGATCTTTGAACAAATACTCTTGCTCAAATTGCTCTTGGCTCATAAAGCCAACATGATTGCGGATCTTCTCAACCGCGTGAGTATACTTGGACATGTTTTTCCCTTCCTTGGGGCCACTCAATCACTATAACCGGTTGAGCTTAAGATGCGCTATCACCATTGAGCTTGAGATTACGACTGTATTTGACCAGATTGGTGTAAGTTTACGTATCTAAATGACTACAGCGCAAAAGCCCTTAAAGCCAGACAAAGCTTTTGTAATAAGACACGTCTTGGATAAAGCCATACCAACCGTTTAAATCTGAAGTACCCGTAGCCTCAGAGAGCACCACAGCCCCTACAATCAGCACCCCCACGAAAGCTTGAGCCTTAGCCTGCATAAGCGTTGTCTCATCACCGTTATAGCAATAAGTTAAGCCATTGATGGCCGCCGCCCCGATGAGTGTCAAGCCCGCAATGCCCGCGCTGTAGGCCATGACATCATGCTTCAAACCAGCGCCAGAGACGCGCTGACAGTCTGCTGTTGTTAAAGACTTCATATTAAGCCAAAAAGTAAGTTAATTGACGCAATAATACAGCACTCACCCCCAAAACTCAAAATAAGTTAATCGACTGATTTATATCCTATAGAATATTAGGCTTCATGCCCTTTGAATGATAGATTTAGCAAGAATTTACTTTGATGAGGTATGGCTGTGAAGTATTTAGTTGTGGATGCTAAGGGTGATGGAAATTGCCTACTTAATAGTGTCGCCATGAACTTTGCTGTTTCGTGGGTGGATGATGCAAAAAGGCCCCTATGGCGAACTTTACTTGAAGATCCCATCTATGCCGATCATTTTCGCGGTCTAGCCGTGGCCATGATCAATGACATGAATCGTCGAAACTACACCTTTGCCGTCAGTACTGACGAGTTAACCACACTTACGAGCGCAAGGATTGAGGACGCCTTTTACGGTTACCTACACTCTTTTCAGGATGAAAATTTCGATCTTGAAGCTTATCAAATGTCTTTTGCTGCCATTTTAAGACAACAAATGGTAACAAAGGCTCGCAAAGGCTCAGACGTTGAAGCCCGCATCAAAGGGGTCGATGGCCAAGTGACGAGTCTCCCCAAACTGGTAGAAGACGCCTTAAAAGTAAGCATCGATCAAAACATTGAGAACTATTTGGCCAATGGTAGAGAAGTCATTGGTTATTTTGAGGCTCATCGTGAGTTCAAGTCCGCTTTTAGTCGTGCCTTTAGTAAAGAGCGCCGCAACTCTTTAAAGGCAATCGAAAAATCGATGTCGCTCGTGCCTGACCGATGGACAGAAAGCCTATTAAAAAAACACCTCGATACATTGCCGTATGAAACCCTTTGTGAACAAGGGGTCGAAAGATCATCCGTCATGCTTAATAACATACGAGAGGGCATTGAGAGAAGCTTAGAAAAGAGCAAACGTAAAGATAAGCCTGTCAATTTCGAGGCCTTTTGTGAACACCTCAAAGGCTTTGCACCAACGCAAGCGCAAATAGATGAGTCTCTTATACAAAAAGCCAATCTTCTTGGGCAAATACGTAAAGAGATTACGACTTGGTTTGAGCAAGAGGGATATCACGCTTACTTTGATCATGATCGGTATGGCATGGCCAAACCAGGGGCTTATTTAGACAGCCTCTCTATGCACATCCTCTCATCCTTGTATGGATGGTCTTTTGCTTTTCGCGTCAATCAAGACTCTAAAAAAGTTCACGGTTATCATGCCTTTGAGGGTGAGCAAGTGAACGGCTGGTCTTGCGAGGCCAACTTTAATGGCATCGTGCATCATTCAGATGGAACCCCACGCATTGATCCAACCTTTAGACCAAGCTTTGACCCAAAAACACAGCTGGTTTTCAGGCTCAATAAAATCCCGAACCATTGGCAAGCTATCCTGCCAGATACGCTTTGGGTCAAAGACATGGTCACACAAACCCCACCAACCTCGAAGACTTCAGTTGAACAACATGAGCCTGCTTCTCCCAAAGCGACGCGAGAAGATCTTCCCGTCCATCATCTAGCGGCTCTGATTGCTTCAAGCGTTGGCGTCATGGCCATTGCAAGCTTTACCAATTTTTTCTGGTTTGTGACGCTTCCTATCCTTGGGCTATGGGCGCTTGGCTCAGTAGGAAGCTTGACCACCGAACCACCCCAAGAAAAGAACCAAGATGGCGTTTCAGCTAAAGACACTCCTGCTTTGGTCAGAGGACCTTTTGGGCAAAAATTAATTCAAGCCCTTAAGCCCCTCAAAAGACAAAATCTCGACTCTCCAATGGTGATTATGGGTAAAATGCCCACTCCAAAATCAGCCCCCATGGACAGCTCGAACAGCGGTGTCGTGTTGACTGCTTTTGAAGCAAGTAAGAGCCATTCTACCTCCTTATCAGACAGAGCAAACACTCTAGAGGGCCCGGATAACAAAAAGCCTAGACGCTCGAAACGTCTTAAGAGCAAACAACCATTAGCTCAACCTTGATAGCGTGCCAAGGCATCCGCCTTGGCTTGCTTCATCGACTCGGGTTGCTCAATTTCCACCACATCATGCACTGGTGTATCGATACGCTTCAACTTATACCACGTTGGCTCCTGGGCGCCCTCGAGATAACCCGGGGCCATCACATCTAAAAAGATGGAGGCCTCTAAGGCCTCAACCTGATGCAAGTTTGCGCCCTGTGGAGTAATTAAGTGATTCATGCCTGGATTCATCAAACACGTTTCGTGCAGCACAACTTGATGCTTTGATTCATCGACAAAGCGGTAAAAATCGACTTTCAAAGCCCCCTGCATGCACATCATGAAGACATGGGTGTTGGGGTGATCATGAAGGGGAATGACTTCCCCCTTCTCCATCTTGATCATCAACGACTGCATGCCTTGATTTTTTTTTAACAGTTCAATGTCCACCTATGGATTCCCTGACGTCAAGGTAACCCGCGCGCTTTGAGCCTCAATGTCGAGCTCAACCGCTCTTTGCCTTGAGCTCGCCTCCTGTGAGCGAAAGGCATTCAACACGAGAAGATCGGACTGTGTAAGCCTTTTATCTTTTGCCGATTGCATGAACGTCTGCACCGCATCCACTTCCTTTATGGCATTCGATAACACACGGGGCTCACCCTCTGTAACCGCAATGACATCTTCAATACGGATCCCCACTCCCCGATACGCGACAGGTACGCTTGCATCGTCTTCTTTGATATATATGCCCGGCTCAACGGTCAAGACCATGCCAGGCTCTAATCTTACCGGTCCCTCCTCGGTAAAGTATGGGCAAGGATCATGAACGTCCAAGCCCAACCAATGACCGTAGCTATGGGGCATAAAGCGGGCAACGGGATGGTCTTTACGCGAACCGGGTTCACAGGGGACGTCAGACTCTTGAATGAGCCCTATTCCAATAAGGCCTTGTGTTAGAGCATCATCAACGACTTTTTGAATCTCTTTCATTACCATGCCAGGCCGGCATGCATCAATGCCTGCTTTTTGAGCCTCCAACACCACCTGGTAAAGTTGTCGTTGGGCCTCGCTAAATTCGCCATTCACGGGAAAAGTGCGCGTGATGTCCGCCGCGTAGCCCTCAAGCTCACCCCCGCAATCATTCAGGACCATTTGCCCATCACTCATCATGGTATCGTTTTTTTCATAATGAAGAATGCAGGCGTTAGGACCTGAGCCACAGATGCTCCCATAGGCCAAACCTTCACACCCTGCCTTGACAACCTCGCCTCGAAAAACCCCCTGGAGGTATCTTTCATTCATCCATGGCTGGGCTTGGCTCATCATCGCTTCATGGGCTCTTGAGGATATCTCACAGACCTTTGCAATTTGATCCACTTCAAACGATGACTTAATTACACGCATGTCGCGAATGACTTTAGTGACATCGTTATAACTGTCTGGAAGTTTGACCAATTGGTTGGCCGTATCATCTTCAAGCGATTTTCTTATCTGCTCAAGGGAATGAGCACGAGCCTTGTCTTTCCACGTATTTACTTGAGCAATCATGTCGGGATTTTTTAAATCGATGCAACCATGCCTTGTTCCGGCCATCATCGAAAGAATATGCTCATCCAGATCTTTGACATCGTAAGCCTCATCAAAGCCCAATGTCGTAACGGCTCTTTCAGTCCCCAAAGAAGGCCCTAGCCAAACCACCTCTTCGGGTGTACGCTCTGCGCAAAAAAGTGTGGAGATTACCTCCCCCTCTTTTTTGGTGAGAACCACATAGGCATCAGGCTCGTTTAAGCCAGTTAAATACAAAAAATCACTGTTTTGGCGATAAGGGTACTCAACGTCGTTGTTGCGTACTTTTAGATCGGTGGATTTTAAAATCACAATAGAATGGTCAGGGAGCTTCTCCATAAGCTCATTTCGTCGACGAACTAAATCTTCACGATGCTCTGCACTAATGCCCATATTTCGCTCCTTGAAATTTTTGGGGGAAGTCTCTCTTAAGGTGTTCTTTGATACTAACAAATGCCCCCCCTCAGTAAAGGAGAAATTCTACTTAGGACTTTTACTAGCCATTTTGTAAGCACATCAGCAGCAAATAATGCATGAGCCAAAAATTGATGCAAGGCGGTCTAAAAAGAGCTCATAAGGTGGGTAAAGCGTATACAGAAAAAAAGATCAAGCCAAAATGCCAAAGTTGTACACAGTTTTTTTAGGGGAGTATTTCATTTTAATTTAACTTATCAACTTAAGGTAGGGACCACCTAACTAAAATCAAGTGTCTGATTTTGCAGTGTTTTATTTATTGTCAATATGGTTGTGATCTTTTTTTGAACATTATTTTTTTTGTTAACGAACTTATGTTCACAGTTCTTTCCACAAAGTTATCCACAAGCCAGAGAACTAATTAGGATCCAGAGATGTCTTTGCGAAGTTTTTGCAGAGCAGACAATACTTGACGAGTATCAAGATTAGGATCGCCTTGAGCAACGAAACCTGTGATTTTATACTCGGATTCTGGAGAGTATTGAATCTCCTCATTTTGAAGGCCTGTGAAAGAGCCCTCGGCCTGCTCCAAAATACAATGAGCAGCAGCCACATCCCAAAATCTTACCGGAGTAAGTCTCGGGTATAAATCGGCCAACCCAGACGCCAACATACAAAATTTAAGCGAGGAGCCACGCTGAACCAGCTTGTAATCAGATTGTTTATCAACCCACTTTCTAAGTTCTTCATTGAGATGAAACCTTGAAGTGACTACCTTAATGGGGTGGCCAGCCTTGGCTGCTTTCATGGGTGCAACGCTGCCCGCATGGTTAATATGCCAAGCTCCGCCGCGCTCAAACCCATAATACGTATCATTCGTTTGGGGGCAATGAATAACCCCAAGGATGGGGCGCATTTGATCAATCAAGGCAATGTTAACGGTATAGTCCCCGGTTTGATGGATAAAGTCTTTGGTACCATCAAGTGGATCAATGCACCAAAACCTGGACGAGCCAGCCAGCTCAAAAAGCTGGAATGATTCCTCACTTAATATTGGGATGGTCGCATCCATGTCCTGAAGCTCGCGAATGATTAAAGCCTCTGAAGCCAAATCAGCAGAAGTAACCGGCGAGTCATCTTGCTTAGTATTGACCTCAAAAGCCGCTTTCTTTTGTTCGATAAGATCACCGGCCAACTTAGCAATGGCAACGCATTGATGCGTGAGCTTCTGTAAATCCATGGCTTATTTGTTCTTTAGAAAAGATTGAAGTAAGTATAACGCAGCGATGGCTCTTGCTTCATGAAAATCTTTTTGATCAACAAGGGTGTGGGTCTCATGGACAGACCATGGAACAACCGTTAAGGGCTCTGGCTCATCCCCCGATAGCGAAGAAGGCTCAAGTCCACGAGCTAAGAAAATATGCATCTTGGTGGAGGAATAGCCGGGTGCGTTGGTCACCGCTTTCATCAGCTGAAGATCATTTGCTTTGTAGCCTATTTCTTCTTGAAGCTCCCTTTGGGCACTCTCCATCGGCGTCTCACCGGGATCCACTCTCCCTTTTGGGAACGTTAACACATAATCCTCAACCCCAACGCCATACTCACGGATAAGCAATAAAGTATGCTCATCCAACATTGGAACAATCATCACAATCCCATGATCATACTGAGTGAAACGCTCATATTCACACTGAATGCCATTGGAAAACTCTAGCTGAACTTGTTCGATGCTAAAGACTCGTGTCGAAGCTAAAGGCTCAACCTTGAGAATGCGCGGCTTGGTTTGACGTTGAATGTCTTCTTTCATGTGAATCCATCCTTTATAATCCAAAACTCATTATAACTTGAGTGTTAACCACAAAAAAGATGAACGATTCTTCCAAACCCTTGGCGAAAGTACGCATCGATAAGTGGCTTTGGGCTGCCCGTTTTTTTAAAACCAGAACCCTTGCCCAAACCATGCTTAAACAAGGCAAAGTCATGTGTCAGGGTCACAAAGCAACCCCATCTCGCTCCATTCATGTCGGGGATATGCTCACGATCCAAAAAGGGGATGACGCGTTTGAAGTCAAGGTACTTGGTCTCAGCGAGCAAAGAGGTCCATACGAGCAAGCAAGAAAACTATATGAAGAAACCCAGGCCAGTCTCAAGAGCCGAGAAGAAAAAAGCCTAAAGAGAAAATCAAACGCCGGGCATGCCCCCAAACCTGAAGGCAAGCCCGACAAACATGCACGCCGTAAGTTGCTTAAGCTGCGACGTGACGGCGATTGATTAACGGTGAACTGGACTCTGTCTCGCCAACTCATCATCGTTGCTGGCTGGCGCACCACCTTGCCCAGGACGCACGGGTGTCGGCTGCGCCAAACCTGTACCCGTCGCCACTTCCGCGGAGATAGATTTAGGTTGCCTTAAAAACGTTACGACACTTGGGCTCTTTTTCATGCCAGTTACAGACTCGGCTGTGTCATTGAGAAAAGCATCAACGTCAATACCCGCCCTAATAGCGAGGGCCTCAATGAGCTTTTGATTCTGCTGTAATTGACGCTGATATTTTTGAAGATCGCCTTCAAAATTATCCGCTCTTGAGTGGGCTCGAACCCCCATACGGTAACTTTCCTGCTCAGGGTGCATCCCACGATCACGGCCGTATTCTCTTAAATACTCATGATCAACGGCCTCATAAACATCCTTGTCATCAATTTTGGGGATTGCAGTCACCACCGACGGATCCTTTCTCAGCTCCTTGATGTAAGATTTTAGGTTGGCACCACGAGGCGCGTCACTGAAAAGCTCGGTATAAAATCGATGTAAATCCAAAAACAGAAGATCGAATAATGAACCCAATCGCCATGAGTGGATTTTTTCATCGGTCATGTGCTCTTTCGAATCAACCCAATCTGCGACCGGTTTACAAAAGACATCAAACCCAGCTCCAATGCGCCAAGCCCAAGCTGGCATCAAAGAGGACTCTCTAAAAGCACGTGCAAAGTATTGATCGTAGGGGTCTCTTTTCACCAAGATAGCATGGTCTAAGTCTCGCGAACGAGATTTACTGTTGAGCTTTTCTTCTCGAAAAGGTGAGCTTTTTTTATCAAAAGCATCGTACAAATCATCACCACGTTGTGCCTCAAACACCTTTTTGACAGCTTCATAGTGATAACTGCGAAGGACCGATTTATGAATAAGAAGTGGCAGCCTAAGAGGGATTAACGCGACCCCAATGGACTTAAAAACAAAATTCTGAGAATTTAGCAATGAGTCAAGAGAGGAAGATAACTGCTCTAAGGTCGTTAAGATAAAGCCATTCACACCACGGCGATTTTTAATGATTACCATTTGATACATCAGGTAAGCAGCCAACATCGCTTGAGTAAAGTTAGTTTGCTTGTGATTAATGGTGCCGGTTGATAAATAAAGCGCTGCGCGTGACAAATTGCGCCCAGCGATGGGTAAAACCTTAATCCGTGTAGGTTCAGGGAACGTAGCGATGCGAGGGACAGGCATGTGGTTTGGATGATTCGGATCTTCGGTTCCATCCATGACGTTGAGCTCTTGGCGAACATGATTCACCATTTTGATGATGTCTGTTGGAAGCGTATGGTCAAACTTCTCACCAGGCTTGACTTCACCACACCCCAAAGCAACAGACTGGATTTCACGAGCAAACCAAAAATTGAAAAAAGAAACCGTGGTCACAACCGCTGCCGCCCACAGCATATTGCCGATGTAGGCGCTGGCCGTCATCGCAACCGTTGAACTTATCATCGGCATCAGAGCCAACAACGCGCTGATCGAAACAAGCGTCAGCAAGGTCGCAAATGAAGGTAGCAAACCAAAAAATCGAGATTTTCTATCTGTTGAATATCGGGAAGCGAATGAAATGGGGTCCGACATAAGGGTCTCTAATACCTGCTAAAGAGGTAATACAAAGTAAGATATTTGCAGAAAGAAATCAAGCTCACCTAGGTGTCTTAATTACTGAAATCCTAAAAATTACTGGGTAAACTAGAGTGTAAGCACACACAATGAAGTCACTCAGCCGTGCTTTAAAGCATTCAACGACAGAGAGTCTATGAAAAAAGCATTCAAACACGTCATAAAGTCGCTTGGCCCCCTTTCCATTCTTGCAATCGGAGCCACATTAGCCTTATTGCTGATCGTATTCAAACAAAGTGCCCCAAAAGCGCCCGCCATTGAACGCGTTTGGCCCATTGAGCATCAAGTTGTCCAACTTGGAAGTTATCAACCCGAGCTTATCCTTTACGGCAGGATTGAGTCCAGACAAGTTGCCTCACTTAAATCAGCAGTTACCGCTTATGTTGCTGACACCCCCGTTCTCGAAGGCCAAAGCGTGAAAAAAGGACAGCTGCTGGTGCAGCTCGATCCCATTGATGCTCAACAGCTTCTGGCTCAAGCAGAAGCTGAAGTTGCCCGTATTGAGAATGAACTCAACGTCCAAAAAAATCGAAACATCATCGACAGCAGCACCATTGAGTTGGAAGGAGAACTTCTTAAGCTGCTTGAGCGCAGTGTTGAGCGTGAACAAGAATTGACCAAGCGTAATCTTGCAGCCCGCTCGACGCTCGAAGTCGCAGAGTTGGCCTCAGTGCGACAAGAAATCCAAAACAAAGAGCGTGTTCTTGCGCTTCAAAATCATGAAGCCATCGTCAAACAGCTTGAGGCCAACTTGGCCTCTGCGGTTGCGAGAAAGAACCTTGCGGCCTTGAACGTGGAGCGCACGGCCATCAAGGCCCCTTTTGATGGCATCATTAAGCAACGCATGATCTCTCAAGGCGATCGAGTTGAGCCTAACACCCCCCTGATTGAAATCTATGCAACCTCGGAACTTGAGCTTCGAGCTCAAGCGTCCACTTCACGTCTTAAAGAATTATCCCAAGCGATGGACCAAGGTAAAGTCATTAGCGCTCAACTGGATGGCTATGAGGCCATTAAGGTTCAGCTTGATCGATTAGCCGGAGAAATCGAGGCGCAAGAAGCGGGCATCGATGTCATCTTTGCCATTCACGAATCCAACCCTGTTTTAAAATTAGGTCAAGCCTTGAAAGTGACGGTTTACTTGCCCGAACAAACTGAGCTTCTCATGTTGCCAAGAACCGCGCTTTATGAAAGTCCTGAAGGGGCTTACCTCTATCAGGTGATTGAAGAAAACGATCAAGAAGTCTTACAGGCCATCCAAGCCAAGGTGGTGGGAGAGCGCTTCGTAGACGATCGCGGTTTTGTGCTGCTTCAAGCCAACATCAAACCCAACACAAAAGTATTAACCACGCGTCTGCCCTACGCGCGAAACGGATTAAAGGTAACCACTCGTGAGTCATGATAGCCACAAAGGATGGATTGGTGCGTTTGCGCACCATAAAGTTGCTGCCAACATACTCATGTTATTAATGATTTTATCCGGAGTCTTCGGCTTATCAAAACTTAACACGCAATTTCTTCCTAACTTCGAACTCGATATCATCACGGTTTCAGTGATCTGGCCTGGCGCCACGGCCGAAGACGTCGAGCGCTCGATTACTATTCCCTTAGAACAAGAACTCAAAACGCTCTACAACATCGATGAGATGACATCAGCTTCGTATGAAGGTCGAGCGAGCATCATCATAAACTTTGAAGAAGGCTCGGATGTTGGGCTCGCTCTGGATGATGTGAAAGAGCGAGTGTCTCTTGTTCGAAACCTTCCTGAAGAATCTGAAGAACCCGAAGTCACTCGAGTCGTTCGCTTTGAGAATATTGCCCAACTGATTATTGCCTCTGAACAAGGGCTTGAAGTCTTAAGTCCCATTGCCTATGAAATCAAACGAGACTTGCTTGCGCTTGGGGTCGCCAAGGTCGATATCAACGGCTTACCCGAGCAAGAAATCGCGATTCAAATCCCGGCTGAAAAACTCTTTGATATTCAAAAATCCTTGCCCGAGCTAGCCAACGAGATCGATGTGCAAAGCATAAGCTTACCTGCGGGGACCGCAGGCAGAAATGAGCAAGGTTATTCCATCCGATCGCCTGAGCAGATTCGAAGCATTGAAGAGTTTGGGCAAATAGCCTTGGACTTATCGGAGTCCGATGAGCCCGTGCTACTCAAAGAAATTGCCACGATTACGCAACGCTCCCAAAAAGATGAAGTCGTCTTATTCTATGATAAGAAACCTGCGCTTGAACTTACGTTGCTTCGAACCGAAGAGGCCGACTCGTTGAAATCGGCTGAGTTGCTTGAAACATGGGTGCGTGACATAAGACCTCAATATGGGGATAACTTAGACGTTCACATCGTCAATGAGTCATGGCGCCCCATCGAGGAACGAATTAACCTATTGATCAAAAACGGGATCGGCGGTCTTGCATTGATCCTAATCATTCTTTTCTTATTATTGGAGCGACGGATTGCTTTTTGGGTTGCCGCCGGCATCCCGGTATCCTTGTTTGCGGCCATTGGCATCTTGTCGCTGGTTGGCGGCTCGATCAACATGATCTCCTTGTTTGCTATGATCATGACTCTTGGGATCATTGTCGATGATACTATCGTCGTCGGTGAAAATGCCTTTACTCGGATACAACGACAAGTCCCACCACTCAAAGCGGCGGTGGATGCTGGAAGAGCCATGTTCACCCCAGTGATGGCGGCCTCGCTGACCACCGTTGCCGCCTTTATTCCATTGATGCTGATCAGCGGCATCATTGGTAATGTCCTGTTTGATATTCCACTCGTGGCCATCTGCGTGATCATCGCCTCAGTGATTGAGTGCTTTTTAGTGCTGCCAGGTCACATTGTTCATGCCTTTAGTAAAAAAGAAAAGAACAAGCAAGGGGCTTTGCGTCTAAAACCTCCCTCAAGAGTCTCTGAGCGATTTGTCGCCTGGCGTGAAACCACCTATCGACGATGGATCACCAAGAGCATACAGCATCGGGTTCTCTTTTTAAGCGTAAGCGTTGCCATCGCTTTGGTGATTTTCTCGCTTCCAATGTCAGGGCGCATAGGATTCAACTTTTTCCCCTCACCAGACGGTCGGATTCTCAAAGCCAACATCCAGTTTATCGACGGCACCCCTCCGTCAACCGTTGAAACGTTTGTAGAGCAGGTCCGTTCCGCCCTTTGGCAGACCCAAGAACACTTCCAAACTCTCAATGATGAGAAAGTGGTTAAACATGCGCTAATTTTTGCCAACATTGGAGCTGGTGAGCAAAATCCATCTCGCGGCGCTCACACCTCGTCGATGACCATTGAGCTCGTTTCTCCAGATCAAAGGGAGACGACGAATCAAGCCTTTGTTGACCACTGGCGCTCTTTGGTTATCCTACCGCCAGGGATTGAATCCTTCACCGTCTTTGCCCAGCGCGGGGGGCCACCAGGAAACGACATCGAAATAAACCTCATTGGGGATGACACTACGAACTTAAAAGCCGCCTCGTTAGAGCTTCAGGCCGCGTTGCGCCAGTTCAATGGCGTGTTTAATATCCAAGATGATCTGCCTTACGGCAAGCCCCAACTGGTGTACCGACTCAGCACAGAAGGCGCCGCTTCGGATCTAACGCTTGCCTCACTGGGAGCCCAGCTGCGCTCAGCCATTGATGGCCAAATTGTTGAGATTTTTAATCTCATCGAAGAAGAGGTAGAGGTACGGGTGGTCTTACCTGATGCACAACGAGACTCATTGGCAACCTTGCACTACTTCCCCATTAAGCTACCGAGTGGGCGCATGGTTCCTTTATCGGCGGTGGCGGACTTTAGCATCCAACAAGGACTGGAGGTGATTAACCACACCGATGGGCAGCTGACGGCCAAAGTCTCAGCCGAAGTCGATGCCCAGACCACGAATGCAAATCAGGTCTTGTTTGATTTAGAGCAAGGATTACTTCAAGCTCTGAACCAATCCTATGGGGTTGATTACGAGCTCAAAGGTCGCCTTGAAGATCAAGCTGAAACCTTTGCCGACATGGGTAAAGGAGTCATTTTAGCTCTGACTCTCATTTATCTTATTTTGACATGGGTATTTGGCTCTTACAGCTGGCCCTTAACGGTGATGGCTATCTTGCCCTTTGGCATTGTCGGTGCGATCTTTGGTCACTGGGTGATGGGCATTGAGCTAACGATTCTCTCCTTTTTTGGCATCTTTGGCCTTTCAGGGATCATCGTCAATGACTCCATCATCCTAGTCACCTTCTATCGTCGCTTGATTCAACAGGGCATGCGTATGCAACAAGCCGTTGTCGAAGCCTCGGTCGCTCGACTTCGCGCGGTTCTTTTGACCTCTTTGACCACCATTGCAGGGCTGTTACCCTTGTTGTTTGAAACATCGCTTCAGGCTCAGTTTCTTATTCCAATGGCCGTTTCGATTTCATTCGGTCTTCTCTTCGCCACAGTCCTGGTCTTGTTCATCGTGCCAATCTTGTTGTACTCGCTTGAGCATGCCAAAACCAGCGTCCGCTGGATACGACGTCATCAGTCTTAGTGTATACCCAGCCAGCGACGCCAGTAGCTGGCTGGGATAGACTCACCTCGTTTGCAAGCAATAAAATCCAGCTTGGTCCATATCGCTTGCAAGGACTCCAGGGTGGACTCCAGTCCCACACACGCTTTTGATTGATTGACAATCACCGCCATAGGCAAAACCCCGTAAGAGGCCATCGCCTCTAAGGTGCATAACGTATGAGACAGAGCGCCAAGATAAGTCCCGGCAACCAGCACCGTTTGCGCTTGAAGATCACGTATCCACTCTATGGATGTTTTGGTTTGGGTAATCGGCGACATGACGCCCCCAACCCCTTCAATGATGGTCGGGGTTGATGCACTCAGTTGACGGCAAACATCGATCAGTTGATCGTAGTCCAATGTCGCTTGTTCGAGGGTTGTGGCATGAGAAGGGGTCAATGGCGCCTGGAAACGAAACGGAGTCATGGCATCGATGTGAGGTTCATCAAAAGGTTTATCCAAGGCCTTAAGTAGCTCATAGGTGTCGCACTCTTGGGGAGATTCAAACCCTGTGACCATTGGCTTTGAAAAGTTTACTGACTCGCCTTTGAGGCAAGATATGGCCTGACACATATGATAGGTTTTGCCGATGTCGGTTCCAATTGCACTGATAAAAAGCGGTTTCATGAGCCCCTCCTATGGTTGGATTTGAACGATAATCATTTTCTCTTATAATGTCCAAAAAAAAATGGAGCCTTTTGATGTCCTCAACGCTTTGGCTACCCTATTCCCAAATGAAAACCACCCCACCACCTTTACCGGTTCAAAAAGCCGCAGGATCTAAGTTAGAGCTCGACGATGGACGCGCTCTTATCGATGGCATTGCCTCTTGGTGGTGC
>CAYNJF010000010.1:13430-62720 GCA_964397555.1 uncultured Francisellaceae bacterium | reverse complement strand
GCACTTAAAAGTGTTAGGCGTCTTTTCAAGGCTTAATCTTCGAGATCAAAAACCAAGTTATCTAAAAGATACGCCACGCATCATGGCCTACGTCATGGATGTGATTCACCGTTACCCAGAACTTGAGTTTGCCCGTCCATTCTTTGACAATCTTCAAAAAGCGTTTCACCAATTTTGGGTAGAACAGGGCATCTCTAAAGTAGCATAAGGATACAGCATGAAAGCAATGATTTTAGCCGCAGGACGCGGCAAGCGGTTACGACCCATCACGGATGGGTGCCCAAAACCCTTGATTAAAATCAATCATAAACCTTTGATTGGCTATCACTTAGAGGCGCTCGCCAAAGCGGGGGTGACCGATGTGGTCATTAATGTGGCTCATCTTAAAGATCAAATCATGCAAACCTTAAAAGATGGAGCCCAATACGGCCTTAACATTCACTACTCCGTTGAAGAGCAAGCCATTGGTACCGGAGGAGGCATTAAAAAAGCCCTAAGCCAACTCGGCTCTGAGCCCTTTATTTTGGTTAATGGCGATATTTATACCGACTTTGATTTTTCCAAACTTCCCTCAAAGCCGAGCCGATTAGCTCACTTGGTGTTAGTGCCGAATCCACCTTATCGAACTCAAGGTGATTTTCGACTCACCGATGATTTAATCGATCGATACCACGAGAGCGACCCAAGTTATACTTATACGGGCATTGCGCTTATCTCACCAAAGCTATTTGACCAATGCCAATCGATGGCGTTCCCACTCCCCGCACTGCTTCATCAGGCCATCCTATCAAACGAGCTCTCCGGAGAAGTGTTTCAAGGGCTATGGACCGATGTTGGCACTATCGAGCGCCTCAAAAGTCTTGAAGAAATGTTGAAAGAAGACCAACTTCAAAAGAAGGCTAACTGAATGTATCCTCTGCAAAAGTTTGGCATAATAAGCCAAACTTTTGTGGAGGTGATATGGGTAAACTCTTGGGCGCGTTGTTTGGCTATGCCCTTGCCAAATATCCAGGACTTATCCTAGGTCTTATCATCGGTCATTTTTTTGACATGCGCCTTAAAGTGGCCATGCGTGTTGGGGCTGGGGCCACGCACATCTCCGCCAACTTTTTTAAAGCGACCTTTCAAGTGATGGGGCATTTATCCAAAATAGATGGCCGAGTGTCTGAGCGTGAGATTCAGGCGGCAAAAGAGGTGATGCGTCAACTCAACCTCAACGATGAGATGAGAATGCAGGCCATTGATCACTTTACTCAAGGCAAACAACCCGATTTTGATCTCATTGAATCCATCGCACCATTGAAGTCGGTCTTACCTTGGAACGCTCAGCTTCGCCAAATCTTTTTAGAAATCTTGTTATACGTGGTTTACGTGGATGGGATTCATCCAGCCAAACAGCAGGTGCTTGAGACCATTTGTCATGAGCTTAATATTCCACTCGCTGTGCTTAAGAGCATGCAGTCTCGTTTTCAAGCAGAGCAGCAGTTTGCGCACACAAGCAGTCAAGATGAGTTAAAAAATGCATATGGCGTGCTTGGTGTCAGCTCACAGGCAAGTCAAAAAGAGGTCAAGCGAGCGTATCGTAAACTGATGAGTGAGCATCATCCGGATAAGTTGGCAGCCAAAGGGCTGCCAGAGCAGATGCGAGCCATCGCAAAAGAGAAAACCCAGAGCATCCAAAGAGCCTGGGAAATCATTTCAAAGCATCACCAATGGCGCTAACTTAGAGAATTTTGAATGTCGATCACAAATCGATATTTTACATCTCCTTTGAGCATGCGCGCATAGGCTTCATTGATGGTCTCAATGGGGATAAGCTCAATGTCGGAAGTGATGTTATGCTCTGAGCAAAAATCCAACATTTCTTGCGTTTGTTTGATGCCGCCGATGAGAGAGCCGGCCACATTTCTACGGTTGAAGATGAGCACACCAGGATGAAAGTCAAACGGTTGATCGGGCAACCCTAAAAAGACCAAAGTCGCTTCACGTTTCAAGGTCAAAAGATACGGAGTCAAATCAATCGTTGCACTGATGGTGTTGAGGATGAGATCTAGTTGATTGGTCAAGGCATCAAACGCGCCCTCTTGTGAGCTTAAGACGACTCGATCGGCGCCTAAACGTTTGGCGTCCTCGACTTTGTTTTTTGAGTGCGTGAAGACGGTGACTTCGGCCCCCATGGCTTTGGCTAATTTGATGGCCATATGCCCTAAACCACCAATGCCCATGACACCAACTTTGCTTCCTTTTTGAACATTCCAGTGTCGGAGCGGCGAGTAGGTTGTAATGCCAGCGCATAATAACGGCGCGCAGGCTTTTAGATCGAGATTGGTGGGCACTTTCAACACAAAGTTCTCATCGACCACAATGTTGTTGGAGTAACCACCATAAGTGGGTGTTTTACCATCACTATCGAGTGAGTTATAAGTCAGCGTGTAACCGTTTTCGCAGTACTGCTCTAGATCATCTTCACACGAGCCGCACGTACGACAAGAATCGACAAAACAACCGACCCCAACGAGGTCGCCGACTTGGTAGCGGGTGACCTCCGCGCCTACTTTTTGGACCACGCCAACAATTTCATGACCAGGGACCATAGGATACATGGACTTTCCCCACTCATCTTTGACTTGATGTAAGTCCGAGTGGCAAATCCCACAGTAGTGGATATCAATCAAAACATCCTTTGGGCCGGGCTCTCGACGAGTAAACGAAAAAGGGACTAAATCAGATTTTGGATCATGGGCACAGTAGCCTTTGGAGTCGATCATAGAGGTTCCTTATTGGTTGGCTCTAAGCATAGTAGCACTGATTATTCAGCTGAACACCTCGCTGGTCTCAATCGTATCGAGGCCGTGCATCAGAGCGTTTTTAAGCTCCCCTTGATTAGACAAAAAAGGACAATGGTCGCCGTCAATGACTTGATAAGGCGCCTTTGGCCACAAAGCTGCCCAACGTCTTTGCACGTCAAAAGGAATGATAGGATCATGTTTGGAATGGATAAAAAATTTAGGACAGCGATCAAAACTCTCGCCAAGCATGGCTTTTGAGTTAAGAAGACGCAAAGGCTCATCCCGAAGATTCAGCATCGCTTGTTCTCTTATCCCCTCACTAGCCTTTTGATACATAAGCTTAGCCAGTGTCTTGTTTTTTGGCAGCGACGCTCGTCCATTTTTTGGATTAAATATCACCTGCTGGTAGATGGGGTGTTGTTGAAGCTGTTCATTCAACGTGAGCATCGACTGTCGATGCGTTGGGATCATGGCATTTACAAAAAGACAGCCGCGTATTTGAGCCCCCAGCGTTTGGGCGGCTTGAGAGACGGTCAATCCACCAAAGCTGTGTCCCACCAAGATAGCTGAACGCCCATCTAAGTAATCTTTGAGGCCTTGGATGACTGCTTTGAGATGAATGCGCTCAAAAGGGATCGTACCTGCAAGTTGATGAACATCCACTGCGGCACAGTCTCTTGTTGGGAGCGATTGAATGAACGCCTCCCAACAAGAAGGGGTATGCCACCCACCATGAATAAACAGCAGGATACTCAAACGGCGTATAACGGAAGTTTTGAAGTCACTTCAAACCCTAATCGAGTGAATAAACTCTGAGAAGGGCCCATGCATTGAACCGCCATGCGCTCACATCCCCAAGCTTTGGCCATGTGCATTTGTTTGATGATGGCTAAATCACTCACGGATTGGCTTCGAGCCTCCGCAAGTAGACTCCCCCAGTAGGAGCCAGCAAATCCCTGCTCATCGACATACAAAGCGCACTGACCTTGCATCTTACCTTGGTAGCCGACCAAAAAAAGATGAATTTTTTCATCATCAAGCACCGGCTCAAACAGTTTTTTAGAGTAGGTGATGGGCATACCAAAACACTCAGCGGCAATGGCGTCCCAATCCGTTAATTGATCGCCACTTTTCACCTCAATCATTTCAAAACTTTCAACGATGGGTGAGTCTGGGATGGGTTTAGAGTAATCAAAGTCCATGCAAAGACACGTTTCTAAGTAGGTGAGGCCTAGGGCTTCAGGCTCTGGGATGGTTTGACCATCGCCCAAGCAAACCATGCCTTGAATGTCGTTGTCCCTAAAGTACTGAACAGCCTCTTTGAGTGCATCCAGGTTCATTTCATCAAACGCAAAAATATAATTGAAGCTATGGTTTGGGTAGCCTGTGGCCATCAGCTGATAGGGGCCAAACTGACGCACGTCATGATTTCCGGCTAATCCCAAGCGCACACCAAATTCTCTTAGTTGCTGTTCTACGTAGCGAGGTTCCATATCATCTCCTTCATACCTTCAGGGGAGTGATATTAGTCTATTCTTAGGAATAATGTCTATGTCGAGGATCCACCATGAAGCGAATAACTCTTTGTTTTGCCTTGCTTGCCATGATGATGACAAGCTTGGCTTATGCCAAAACCCCCAACGGTAAACCCATAAGATGGGTTAAGACCAATGAGAAGGTGGCCCTGCTTTCCTTTGATGATGGGCCCGCTGTACCGTACACAGAGCAAATCCTTGATATTTTAAAGAAACACGAGGTGAAAGCGACGTTTTTTGTGGTGGGGGTCAACGTGAAGTCTCACCCACAGATCATCAAACGGATCATGGATGAAGGTCACTCACTGGGGAATCATTCGTATACGCATGAAAAACTGAAATACCGTTCAGTTGGTGAGGTCAAGCGCTCACTGGAACGCACAGATAAATTGATCCGTGATTTGGGCTATGAAAAAGAAATTTCATTTCGAGCCCCTTTTGGCCAGCTGTCCAAAAACATAGAGACGGCTCTTAAGCAGCTCGATAAACCCCACATTTTGTTCAATTTTTTACCCAAAGATTGGGAAAACCCACCACCTAAGGTCATTCATGATCGAGTCATGGAGCGAGCCAAACCTGGATTCATCATCACCTTGCACGATGGTTGGAAGCGTCGTGAAAACACCGTCAAAGCGACGGAAATGATCATCACAAGCCTCAAAGAAAAAGGTTATCGATTCGTTGATGCTGACGAATTTCTAGCCATGGATGCCCAATAAAAGGACCAAGACCTGCATGCCTTGGTAGGCGAGCAAAAAAAAAGGATGGCTGAGCCATCCTTTTTTGCATTAAATCGAACGAAGCCAGGCTTGCATGTCGTTGGTTTGACGCTTCATGTAATCAGGTTCTTTGAAGGTCAAGGTCAACAATGAGCCGCCTTGGATGCGAGAAATCAATTGCTCGGACAAACGGATGCTTGCTTCTTCTTCTTGACCTAGATGACGGAACTGAGTTTGAACCCAACTCATGATGTCACCCATCAATTTGGCAGCACCGTTAGAAATCGAACCGCCTTGCTTACCAAGTTCTTGGCACAAGGAACCAATCATGTCACCAAAGCGAGAAAGCGTCTCGGCTTGGCCAACCATGTGCTCGATAAAGGCAGACAAGCGATCACGCACTTCAGGAATAAGCTCCCACTGAGAGAAAAGCTCGCGCCATTCAGCGGAACGCTTTTGAAGCACAGCTTCCATGATTGCGTCTTTAGTCTTGAAGTAATAATAAACGTTACCCAATGGCACACCCGCTTCTTTTGCGATGTCAGCCAAAGTCGTGGTGTGAAAAGTCTGCTCGTAAATCAATTTGTCCGCAGCTTCAACCAGTCTGTCGCGCTTATCATTTTTTCTGACTCGTGCCATAAAAATTCCCCTGCTTATTATTGTACAAATTATGACTTAGTTAGTCGAGAAAGGCTTGAATGGTAACATAAGTTAATTTTCTTGTCATATGAATTTTTGCACTCGCACATAGCCCGATATGCACCCAGCACTAGCATTAAAGACATCTTTCCAACTAATAAAAAAATGACTACGTTTATAGAAGTCTTTCATGGAATCGTTGGCACGCAGGATGCGTTTTTCCTCTTTAATTATCTTGGGCCTTTTACTAGGCACCTTTTCAAAACCCGCCATCGCACAGCTTGGGTTATTTATTTCTTCAGGTGATGGGGTTCGTGACATCACGCCTTATCGGTTTTCAGCTAACTGGGACTTTGGTCCGATTTGGCGGTGCGACAAACCATGGGCTTTGACGTTTAATTGGGAAACCTCGGGAGCCTTTTGGCATGGCTCGCATGGCCCAAATGATGGCAACGACCGGTTGCATTTGGTAACCACCGGCCCTATGTTTCGTTGGCAACGAATTGAAAACGAGAACTTTCAGCCCTACCTTGAGGGCGGTGTCGGTTTATCTTGGTTGTCTCGCAGCGACATTGGAGGTCGAGAGCTTTCGATCCATTTTCAATTTGAAGACAAACTTGGCATCGGCTTTCGATTTGGAAAAAATGGTCGTTACGACATCGCTTACCGGCTTTATCATTATTCCAATGCTTCCATTGAACGTCCAAACAGTGGCGTTAATATCCAAATGATTAACTTAGGCATTTGGTTTAGCTAAGTTTGCCATCCTAGCCCGATTCTGGCTTCATTTTTCACTCAGTTTCACTCACTGTTCGAGTTTGAGTATACTCACTGAAAAGTAAAAAGGTTGAGTATGAAACAAACGCCCTGGATAGCCCCCTCTATTTTATCAGCTGACTTTGCCAGACTCGGTGAAGAAGTCCAAGCCGTGCTCGAGGCCGGTGCTGATGTCATCCATTTTGATGTGATGGACAACCATTACGTTCCTAACTTAACCGTTGGCCCTTTGGTGTGTCAGGCGCTTCGAGACTATGGCATCAAAGCCCCCATTGATGTGCATCTGATGGTTGAACCTGTGGATGTGTTGATTGAGCCGTTTGCCAAAGCCGGTGCAAACTGGATAAGTTTTCATCCCGAAGCGACTAGGCATGTCGACAGAACCATCGCACTCATACAAAGCTATGGTGTCAAAGCTGGGCTTGCCTTAAATCCTGCAAGTGCCTTGTCTCATCTTGATCATGTGCTTAATAAACTCGACATGGTCTTATTGATGTCAGTCAATCCAGGGTTTGGTGGGCAATCGTTCATCCCAGAAACCATGAATAAAATCAAAAAGGTCCGCGCCATGATCGACCAAAGTGGTCGTGACATTCGCCTTCAGGTCGATGGTGGGGTTAAACTCGATAACATAGGTGACGTCTGGCAAGCCGGAGCCGACACGTTTGTCGCAGGCTCAGCTATTTTTAACGCTTCCTCATACGAGGACACCATTAAGGCGATGAAATCAAAACTCATGGAGTGAGGAAAGTATGGCGACCAAACTGGAATTAGACCGAGCTAAAGTGGTCAACGAGCAATTCGTTCGGTGCGTCAAAAATCATGATTTCCCGAAAGCCAACAGCGCAACGTCAGCAAAAAAAACGCAACTGTCGGATCCGGTTCTGACTGAGCTTTTTACCTCCCAAATGGAGTCGCGCTTACTTGATTTAAAAGCTCGTGAACTTAAACATCTTAACCAAGGATTTTATACCATTGCCAGCAGTGGCCATGAAGGTAATGCTGGAGTCGCCCAGGCGTTAAGAGCCGATGATCCTGCCTTGTTGCACTATCGGTCTGGTGCCTTTTTTATGCAACGATCAAAAAAGGCACTTGTGGACGATCCCATCATGGATCAACTTTATTCTCTGGTTGCGGCCAAGGCTTGCCCGGCGAGCGGGGGGCGTCACAAAGTCTTTGGCTCAGAGAAAATGAATGTGTTGGCTCAAACCAGTACCATTGCCTCGCATTTACCCAAAGCGGTGGGGTTAGCCTACGCCTTGTCGATTGCAAAGAAAAACCAAATTCCTCCTAGCGATTTACGCTTTGCCATGGACTCAGTCGTTTTAGTCTCTTTTGGGGATGGCTCCATTAATCATGCCAGCGCTCAAGTGGCCTTGAATACCTTAGGGTGGGCCAAAGCGCATCAAATCAGAATGCCGATGGTTTTATTGTGTGAGGACAATGGTTTATCGATCTCTTACCCAACCCCTAAAAACTGGGTGGAGTCGACCATGAGTCAGCGTGTGGGCATCGAGTATCTAAAGTGTGATGGGACCAACGTGTTTGATGTATATGTGCAAGCTCAAAAGGCTTGTGTGATGGCCAGAAAACGAGGTCAGCCGGTGTTTTTGCATATGACGTGCAAGCGTTTGATGGGGCATGCGGGATCGGACATTGAATTTCATTATCTAAATCAAGAGATGATTGAAGCTCAAGAGCGTCAAGATCCACTCTTGCACAGCGCACGCTCTATGATAGAGCAAGGCTTGATGAGCGATGAAGACATTCTGCAATTGTATGAGAGGATAAGGCTCAGCGTTGAACAGAAAGCTCAAGCGGCCATCAAAGCGCCTAAACTGACAACCGTTGAAGACATCAAAGCCTCAATCATTCCACCCCCTGCAACGCGTCGAACCCCCAAACTTGCCGATGAAAGCATTCGCAGAGCCTTGTTTGGCGCTGAGTATGAAAAGTTAGCTCAACCAAGGACGCTAAAGCAAAACCTTAACGCGGCCCTCATTGATTTGATGGCCCAGTACCCTCAATTGATCTTGTTTGGCGAGGACGTTGGCACCAAAGGGGGCGTTTATCGCGTCACGCAAGACATTCAAGCCCTTTTTTCTCGCAAGCGGATCTTTGATACCATGATTGACGAACAAACCATCCTAGCCAGTGCCATTGGGATGGGGCATTTGGGCTTACTTCCAATGCCAGAGATACAGTTTTTAGCTTATGTGCACAATGCGGTAGATCAAATCCGAGGCGAGGCGGCGACATGCTCGTTCTTCTCTGGCGGCAAGTATACCAACCCCATGATCATTCGGATCCCATCCTTTGCTTATCAAAAAGGTTTTGGTGGGCATTTTCATAACGAGAATGCAATCGCTTTTTTACGCGAAATCCCTGGGGTTATCATTGCGTGTCCCTCTCGTGCCGATTACGGACCGAAGCTTTTAAGAGAGTGCACAAGGCTTGCCTTTGAAGAGCAACGAGTGGTGGCTTTTTTAGAGCCCATCGCTCTTTATATGACGAAAGATTTATGTCAAGACGGGGACCGAGGGGCGCTGGCTCCCTATCCGGCTCCCAAAGCGCGGATTGAATACGGTCAAATCAGCCTTGAAGGAAAAGCTGGGGACTTGATTATGATCACCTACGGCAATGGTGCTCATTTATCTCGGCAAGTGCAAGCTCGTTTAAGTGAGCAAGGTTATGCGATTCAAATCCTGGATTTGCATTGGTTGCATCCTTTGCCCATTGAGGCCATTGCCAATGCCATTCAAGATCAGAAAGTACTGATTGTCGATGAGTGTCGACGCACCGGCTCATTAAGCGAAGAGTTATTCACAAGTCTTTACGAGCACTCAGGGATATTATCCCAGAGAATCACTTCTGAGGACTGTTTTATCCCAACGGGCGAAGCGCTCAAGCATGTATTAATCTCTTATGAAAGACTTGAGCAAAAAGTGCTTTCTATGTTGAGTAGCCCTCAAACTTCACAACAAGGGGAATCATGATGGACATACTTAAATTGTCTGAACGTTTGACCACTGAGGAAATCCTAATTCGTGATCAGGTCCGTAAATTTGTCGATCAAGATGTTATCCCTCATATGGTCGATGCCTTTGAACAAGGGACTTTTCCCATGTCGTTGGTCAAAGGCTTAGCCGATTTAGGGCTGTTTGGCATGACGCTCCCTGAAAAGTGGGGAGGCTCTGAGGCATCCCAAGTGGCTTATGGGCTGGTGTGTCAAGAGCTTGAGCGCGGCGACTCAGGCCTTCGCAGTTTTGTGTCGGTCCAAAGCTCTTTATGCATGTACCCTATCTTTCAATTTGGCTCTGAGGTTCAAAAAGAGACCTACTTAAACGCCATGGCCAAAGGGGAGTTCATTGGCTGTTTCGGGCTGACTGAGCCCGATACAGGCTCCGACCCGGCCAACATGAAAACACGTGCGGTCAAAGTCGATGGAGGTTGGAAACTCAATGGGTCAAAAATGTGGATCACCAACGCCACCATCGCCGATGTGGCCATTGTGTGGGCTAAGGTTGATGATGGTTTTCGAGGATTTTTAGTCGATAAAGACACCCCAGGGTTTACCACCAAAGAAATCAAACACAAAATGTCTCTTCGTGCCTCGATCACCGGTGAGCTCGTCTTTGATGATTGCTTTATCTCGGATGACAAATTATTGCCTGGCTCTGACATTGGTTTACAAGCACCATTGAGTTGTTTAACCAAAGCTCGCTACGGCATTGCTTGGGGCGTGATGGGCGCGGCCATGGCCTGTTATGAGACGGCGCTTAGCTACACCAAAGAGCGAGTGCAGTTTGATAAGCCGGTCGCAAGCTTCCAGCTTGTTCAAAAAGACTTGGTCGATATGCTCTGTGAAATCACCAAAGCCAACGCCTTTAACCTCCAACTCGGTCGTCTCCATGACCAAAATGAGCATGACTATGTGATGGTGTCGATGGCAAAGATGAATGCGTGTCAACAAGCATTGAATATTGCACGAATGGCTCGTAACTTACTTGGAGCTAATGGGATTTCTTTGGAGTATCCAGTGATAAGGCATATGAACAACCTGGAGTCGGTATACACCTATGAGGGCACCGATAACATGCATCATCTGATTATTGGGCGTCACATTACTGGCTTGTCTGCGTTCAGTTAATGCAAAAGCCTATTCGAAAAATTAAACCTCAACCCACCATGGCTCAGCCATGGAGGCGTTGTCGTGCTCGCAATTATCACTTTCGTGCTTTTGAGGCCATGACCCCATTATTTGAGCAAATGGTGATTGCAAGCATTAAAAAAGTCCAGTCTCAAATCCACGAGCCGTCCTTGAAATCAGACATAAAGTGGTTTTTGGCTCAAGAAGCTCGACATGCCATGGCCTATGCCCGATATAATGGTTGGGAGCAGGGCAAGATAACATTGAAGCCAACCAAGCTTGGGTTGTTTCGTTGGGTCATTAATCATACCTCTTCGAGTTTTCAATTAGCCGCCAGTGCCTTTGGTGAGCACATGACCGCGGTGACCGGCGAGTGGATGCTCAAAGATAAAAGCTGGTTAAGAGGCGCCTCAAAGACGCATAAAACGCTTTGGCGATACCACAGCGTCGAAGAAATTGAGCATAAACACGTCGCCTTTGATGTGTATGCGACCTTTCATTGCAATTATCCCGTGAGGCTAGGGGCGGCTTTTTTGTTTATGGGGCTATTTTTGATTCAATACCATCTTCTTATCCATCGTTTTTGTCGTGAAGACAACGTCTCGTTTTTTAAGACAATGCTCCAGATGCTCAAAATTCAATGGACAGGGCCCAAGTATTTTTCCAAAATGATACGACCTTTATTGAGCTATGCTATCCCTTTTTATCATCCAGACAAACGAGATAACCGTGACTTGGCCAGCTATTGGTCATTTAAGCTTGAAAAGACCGAGCGCCTTTATTGATGCTTATGATACCTCTACAAGCTCCGCTTTTAAGGGGGGGGCACATGACTCAAAACTTGCGCAAATGATGCCAACAAAGTGATCCACGATGGTTTCAACTAATGGAATTTTGCCAAAAAATTTGGTGAACCCATGATTCATGCCTGGGGCAATTAACACGCTCGCCTGGCCCCCATCGCGATTCACTTTATTACGATAATCAATGACTTCATCTTTTAATAAATCGTATTCACCGACGCACATATCCGTGGGAGGCAGATGCGAAAACGACGTTGCCAATGCCGGTGAGACCTCAACTAAGTGTTTGTCTTTTTCATCACGAATGTAGTGATCACGGGTAAAATTAAAGTAATTGTTGTCAAGAATGTACCCTTGTCCGTAGGCTAAATGACTGCCAAACAAGTCAATGCAGTTGACACCGGGGTAAAACAAAATGCTCCTTAAAAAAGGGTTTTCTTTTTTAAGGCTGAGTCGATGATGCAGCGCTGCCATCAAATTACCCCCTGAGGATTCACCCCAACTGACCCACCGTCGCTCGCACAAGCCAAGAGCCTGCGCATTGACTCTTAACCATCGAACGGCTTTTTCAACATCATCGATGGGCTTAGGGTATCGATGAGTAGGACCAAGGCTGTGCTCAACTGCGATGACATGGCAATTAAGCTTTTGCGATAACACACTGCATGAGGCATCTGAGTTATCCACGCTGCCCATGGAATACCCACTGGCTCGCACGAAAACAACCACTGGCGAAGGGCGGGGGGCATCTTCGCGGTTGTAGATCCGTATCCTGACATCATCGATGACATGATCTTGGTGTTGGATATGAGGGTAAGGGTTTGCGATTGGCTTTAATAAGATGCTTTCGATCGTTTTTGGGTCCTGCACATAAAGAGTGTCCAGTTTATGTTTGTACCAAACCTTGGCGTGTGAGGCGATTAAAGGGTGCAAAGCCATGATTGAAATCCCTTATTTTTTAATCAAAGTGAACTAATTTACACAGCATATGTCAAGATAAAAATAGGAGGTTGAGTATGAAACGATTATTGGTGATAGGTCTTGTGTGGTGTTTGCCTTTCTCAGTTTGGGCTTATGGCTCATTTGGGCCCATGGTTGAGCGTGGCGCTCGAGTCAATCCAAATGCGACCATGCTTGGGGCAACCGATCCGAAGGACCAAGCCATCATCATCGATCAATACGCTGGAACACCTGGGTGTTACATTTTGTGCTTGGGGCCTGAGGGTGGGGTTCACCAAGTTACCAGTCAAAATTGGCTTCATGCCATCATTCGGATTCAAGGTCACTATAAGACTCAAGTGGCCACCACAGAGCGCTCAAAAGGGTTTTGCTATCCAGATAATGTTGGGGACTCTTTTGGTTACTTCACCTATTTTAGAGATTTGTGCAACCAGATGGCACCAACCTGTCAAGATAAGTGCCAAGGCTCGTCCGATACGGGAAGCTTTTTCACCAACCCAGGGATTCGTTAAGCGCGTTACGATAAACGAAATTTAGCTAAACGTCTCACAATGGTGGGTTGTTCTGCAAGGACATCTTGATCACTCTTTTTTCTTGCTGGTTTTGAATGAAAAGCAGGTGGTACCGAGGATGAGCTCGCGCCGACATCACTACGGCGAAAATTGGCCAAGGATGTGAGTAAGGATTTCTTAGGTTTGAGAGCTTTAATGAGTGGTACGACATTCGTTTTCAAATAGCCCATATACATGAGATCTGGCATGATGTCTGGGCGTACGCTTTGAATCATTTTTTCTGCTTGTTTCAGTCCTATGAATTCGTACCTCATTAAATGGTGTACCAGTGCGCCATAGACAAGTGACAAGCCTTGATCATCGCACACAAAAATTGGCTTTTTTTCAAAACTAGCATCGGTTATCTGTCGCTGGGATGCTTTGAAAAAAAGCTCATGATGGATGAAAGGATCATTGGTTAAAAACTGGCAGCCTTGGATCTCAGGCAGTCCTTGGTCATCTCGAGACATCACACACAGCGTTTCAATTCCCGCATCAACAGCTTCTTGAATGCTTTGAGAAGAGGCCTCACCAAAAAAAATAGGTCGGCCAGGCACTTTATGTATCTTGGTTTTTTTGATTTTGCTCATGGATAAGAATGGTTTTTAAATGGTCAGTATCATACGCTATCTCGAAAGCGATGTCCGTTTTAATTGTTCACGGTACTTGAGGTCGTCGTATCCGCCCATCAGAAGCACTTGCACTTACTCTTCTTCTTGAAGATCGTCGATAGGCATTAACCACCGGTGTTTCATACGATAATTCATCCTCATCCGCAATATAGCCATCCTCATCGCTATGCATGTCACTTAGCGTTTCATTGGCCGTGTAGTAGTCAGTTTCATCGTTTGACTCATCAAAGCCCCTTGAGTCATGCTCACGTTGATACCTTTGTAAGTATCGTTTAAACACAGCATGGGGTCTTGCTTTTGGACGATATATTTTTATCAAGCTTAGAGCCTGATCGAAACTAAGGTGTTCTTGATTCATTAAAAAAAACATAATCACGCTTACAGAGCGAGAAATCCCTTTTTTGCAATGGACCAACACAGTACGACCTTCGGTCAACTGTTCAGTAAGCGCTTGACCTGCTGTGATAAACGTTTGGTAACAGGCACTGTCTTTATCATTCAATCGGTATTTTAAATGCGTCAATGGATTTTCAGTGTCGCAGCTCAGTGTTGGTATTCGTGATGTTCTCACTCGTAAGCTAATCACAGTATTGATGTTATGTTCTTGAACGACCTCATCACAAACACCCTCAGCGGTGCTTAGATAAATGGGGTAAGCACCAATTTTCCAGATAGACTCATTTGTCTTGGGTTTTACGTTTTTTTTCATAGAATGTTTCCTAGATTGGCTCAGAGCAAGTTTGCTCACAATGCTTTATGCGTGGTTATGATTTCCAAGTTTTTAGCTAGCCTATTCAATGGTGCGAAAGCTTATAGGCATGCTCAACGAAGCATTAACCGGTTAAGCTCACCGGGGTCCAGCAAAAGCTGGTTTGTGCTAGAGGCATTGGGGTTGATAGGGAGAGAGCCCTAAACCCATAGAGAAGTGCCTCTGACATGCCTTCAGCTCCATCGCCCCACTCATGGCTAAGTGGATTGTTAGACTTCGAGTCTAGTTGGTCAGCATTAGCCCCATGGGAGCGAACGTATTTTTGCATATGAGAGATAAAGACTTTATTGGGATTCGCTTCAGGGCGATATTGTTTCACTTCTTCAATGGCTTGTTTAATGGTCATGCCTTCGTGTTTGACTAGATGCAGGACAATAACACTCACTGAGCGAGAGACTCCTTGGGCACAATGAATGAGTACGCGAGCCCCATCCTTTACTCGTTTTGAAAATTTTTTCTGAATCCGTTTAAACGCTTCATAAGTCGCACCCTTACCATCGTCGATGCAATAACGACGATGTTTCACCTCAGACAAGTGCTTTAGATTCGGCATACTGGCTTTACGGCCTCGAATTGACATCACGTATTGAATGTCATGTTCCCTAATCACTTGATCACTTAGGGAGCGAGCATCACAAAGATAGATGTTTCTATTCCCAATTTGAGTAAAAAAGGAAGGGTACGTGACTTTTTTTATTTTCGACATGAGTGACCTTGATACAACATACGGCTAGGAAGATTTGACGCATTGTTCGATATTTTGGGTAAAAAAAAGCCAGGCTAGGCCTGGCTTTTAGGCAACTGAGGATGATTATCCCTCATTGACTGGGCGTTTACCAACGATGACTTTAAAGTCCATGGTCTCACCTTTTCGAACCACTGAGATATTGTAGATCTCTTCGGGTTTTAGTTGGCTCGTGATTTTTAACAAATCAGAAGGATCATTGGTCTCATTGCCGTTGATGCTGATGACCACATCAAAAGGCTGAAGACCTGCTTTGTGAGCGGGACCATTTCGAATGACACCAGCAATGACAGCACCATCGCCTTCAGGGTAAAGAATACTTTTACGTAAATCATCATTGATGCGGCGAACGGTAATTCCCAACCAACCACGAGTGACATGACCGTTTTCAATCAACTCGCTCATGACTTCTTTGGCTAAATCAATGGGGATGGCAAAGCCAATGCCTTGATAACCACCGGTTCTAGAGTAAATGGCGTTGTTGATCCCAACCAAGTTACCGTTGGCATCAATAAGAGCGCCACCGGAGTTACCAGGATTGATGGCGGCATCGGTTTGAATGAAGTTTTCGAAGGTGTTGATCCCCAACTCATTGCGTTGGGTAGCACTGACAATCCCTTGAGTCACGGTCTGACCGACACCAAAAGGGTTACCAATCGCCAAGACAACATCGCCTACGTCCAAACCGTTTGAAGTCCCCAAAGCGATGGTGGGTAATTCGTCCATCTCCACTTTCAAAATGGCTAAATCTGAATCCGGATCGGCTCCTTCAACGGTGGCAATGCCTTTGCGACCATCAGAAAGACGCACTTCAATTTCTTCTGAGTCTTTGACCACATGATTGTTTGTTAAAATCCAGCCTTGATCTGAAATAATAACACCGGAACCAATGCTCGAAGGCATTTGTGGCGCTTGTTGACCTGGAGCTGCGTTCGGATTGCCTTGCCCTGGTGCGCCAAAAAAGTGTCTGAAGAATGGATCATTGAAAAAAGGATGCGCTTCTTTGGGCATCTCTTTTTTAGAATGAATGCTGACCACTGCAGGGGCGGCGCGCTTCACAGCTTCGGAATAAGATCTAGGTGAGTCGCTCATCTGAATTGGGGGGTGAGCGTCCTTGAAATTGATTTCAGCGGCTTCGCTTGGTGACCAAAAGCCAAGCTGAGCAAGAACAAAAGGAGCGATGGCTGTCATAGCCACGATACAAACAAACACCTTTAAAGGTTTCATGAACAGTTTCATTTGGGTCCCCAGATCATGTGACACAAGTTCGGATTATGCCGAATTACACAACGAGTTTGCAACTGAAATAAGTTGGATTCCAAAGCTTATTTTTACTCGATGCTTAAGTCGAGATCAGAGCCAGGATTTGTCCCATCTTTTTTGTCGTGATCAAGCTCACCCTCTTTGGGCTCGAGTGACAATTTTCCTAAAGAAGGCTTACCATCTTCGATGCCTTTTTCACGAAGTTGGATCTTAAGGCGTAAATTATTCTTTGAATCCGCGTTTCTGAGCGCTTCTTCTTTAGTAATTCGACCTTCAAAATAGAGAGCTTCCAGGGCTTGGTCAAAAGTTTGCATGCCTAGGTTGGTAGACGCTTCCATCACAGCTTTAATCCCATCGATTTCACCTCGGTGGATTAAAGAGGCGACTAAAGGCGTGCCCAGTAAAATTTCAATGGCCGCACAACGCTTACCATCGGTTGTGACCACCAGTCGCTGCGAGATGATGGCTTTTAGGTTAAACGACAAATCCAGCAAGAGTTGGTTTTTGCGATCTTCTGGAAAAAAGTTAATGATGCGATCGAGGGCTTGGTTGGCATTATTGGCATGCAAAGTCGACAAACAAAGATGACCGGTCTCGGCAAACGCGATGGCATGCTCCATGGTCTCTCGAGAGCGTATTTCACCAATGAGAATAACATCCGGGGCTTGTCGTAATGTGTTTTTCAAAGCCTCTTCGTAGGTGAGGGTATCCATACCTACTTCTCGTTGATTCACAATGCAATTTTTGTGCTTGTGCACAAACTCGATGGGATCTTCGATGGTAATGATATGGCCAGCTGAGTTTGCATTTCGATGATCAATCAGAGCCGCTAACGAGGTTGATTTACCTGAGCCTGTAGCCCCGACAAAAAGGACCAAGCCATTTTTCTCTGAGATCACGTTTTTTAAAACGTCCGGTAACTTTAGGTCATCAAAATTGGGGATCTCAGTGTTGATTCGACGAATCACAATGCCAACTTCATTGCGTTGAACAAAAATGTTCACACGAAAGCGACCAGTGTTTGCTCTTGAGATTGCCAAGTTCATTTCAAGGTCTTTTTCAAACGCTGTCTTTTGATCCTCATCCATGATAGAATAAGCTATCTCTTTGACTTTTCCTGGTTTTAAGACCTCATTCTCAATAGGGGTCAGCTTACCGTGAACTTTAACGCTTGGTTGAGCCATCGTTGCCAGATACATATCTGAACCCTCGAGTTCGACCATTTTCTTTAAATATTCATCTAGCTGCATAGCTAACACCCTTAAGCCGTTGTTATGTCAGTTCAACTATTCTATCTTATCAGCGTAGATTGAACGCAGCTTGATGGCAAACCATACAAGGAGACAGCTTATGAACTTATTCTTTGATTCAGGCTTGGTAGTCATACTACTCGTCGTATTAGCAGTTGTGTTCATCATCAGCGCGGTGAAACAAGTTCCGCAAGGATTTGAATGGACTGTGGAGCGATTTGGCCGTTATACCCAAACATTAACGCCAGGTTTGACGTTGATAGTGCCCTTTATTGATAAGGTGGGTACCAAGATCAATATGATGGAGCAAGTGCTCGACATTCCTTCTCAAGAAGTCATCACCAAAGATAATGCGATGGTGCAGGTGGATGGGGTCTGTTTTTTCCAGGTGGTCGACTGCGCTCGAGCCGCATATGAAGTGCGTGATCTAACACGTGCGACCCGCAATCTAACCATGACAAACATTCGTACGGTGTTAGGGTCTTTGGACTTAGACGAAGCCTTATCACAGCGTGATAACATCAACTCAAGATTGTTGGTGGTTGTTGATGAAGCCACCTCGCCATGGGGTGTCAAAGTCACTCGGATCGAAATCAAAGACATTCGTCCACCTAAGGACTTGGTGGAAGCCATGGCCGCTCAGATGAAAGCTGAGCGTGGTAAGCGTGCGAACATTTTAGAAGCTGAAGGGATGCGCCAAGCGGCTATTTTGAAAGCTGAAGGTGAAAAGCAAGCCATTGTTTTGGATGCCGAAGGCCGAAAAGAAGCCGCGTTTAAAGACGCTGAAGCACGTGAGCGTTTGGCTCAAGCCGAAGCGAAGGCGACCGAAGACGTCTCGATGGCCATTTCCAAAGGTGACTTGAATGCCATCAACTACTTCGTGGCCACCAAGTACATCGAAGCCCTAGGTGCTATTGCTTCAGCCGACAACCAGAAGCTCATTATGATGCCTTTAGAGTCATCCAACGTAATCGGTTCATTGGGTGGATTGGCAGAGCTTTCTAAACAAGTCTTTGCCAAATAAGGAGGGCTTATGTTTTTAGAATCATTTACCCTTTGGCATTGGTTCGGTGCGGCCCTCGTTTTAGGCATTGTTGATGTGCTTGTGGGAGCCAATTTCTTTTTGCTCTGGATAGGGCTAAGTGCTGGGATGGTGGGTCTTTTGATGATCTTCATACCAGCCATGGCTTGGCAATGGCAGTGGACGGTTTTTGGGATCTGCGTGTTTGCAAGTTTGTTGGTTTGGGTCCAATATTTGAAAAATATGCCCCGAACCTCCGACAAGCCTAGGCTGAATCGCCGTTCTGCTCGCTACATAGGGCGTGTTTTTGTCTTAGAAGAGCCCATTGCCCAAGGTCAAGGACGCATTCGCGTTGATGACTCGCAATGGAAAATTATTGGTGAGGATATGCCCGTTGGAAGCAAAGTCAAAGTCGTTGGCGTTGATGGCGTTATCCTTAAAGTGGAGTCCGTTGACAACTAACCAAGGAAGTCTGGTTGTTTAGTCCCGTTTTATCAACAATACCCGAATCACTCCATGAGCCTTGCCATCGCTTTGCAAAGCAATGGCAAGCTCAGGGACTCGCGCCCGTCCAATCGGACTGGCTTCATGCATTGGCCACGTTAGTGGCCTTTTCTGATTATGCCGCTTGGGCTTTTTTAAACGAGCCAGACAGGCTCACTCTCTTTGAACAAATCGATAGTTCTATCACCAAGCAACGCCTTGAGTCAGAACTCAGCGGGTTTGACACGCTACCTTCCATTGAAGAAGCCAAAAAAAGGCTACGTCACATCAGGCACCGATGGATGCTTATCGTGATGGCACGGTTCTATTTGGGAAAAAGCTCGATGGAGCTTCATGTGCAAGAGCTCAGCGACGTGGCGCAGGTATTGATTGAGCATGCGCATCGATGGGCCCAACATCACGTCAAGAGTCGACTTGGTGAGCTGGTTCATGAAGGTCGCCAACACCCCATGGTCATCGTTGCGTTGGGTAAACTGGGCGGCCATGAGCTTAATTATTCATCGGACGTCGATTTAATCCTTTGCTATCCCCATCAAGGCATGACGCAAGGTGGGCAAGTCAGTGTTGATGATCAAAAATATTACACTCAAGTTGCTCAATGGTTCATTCAACTGCTTAGTGATGTGACCGAAGATGGATTTGTGTACCGTACGGACTTGCGGCTAAGACCGTTTGGAAGTGCCTCTTCATTGGTGATTCCTTTCGATGCGCTGGAGCATTATTATCAAACGCAAGGGCGAGACTGGGAGCGATACGCTTTTTGCAAAGCGACGATTTTGACCGATGACCACCAAGCAAAGGCGCAATTACGCTCGATCATTCAGCCCTTTGTTTACCGGAAATACATGGACTTTACGGCGATGCATGCCATCCATCAGATGAAGCAAGACATCAGCGAGCAAGCCAGACGCAAAGGACAAAAAGATGACTTAAAAGTCGGTCTTGGTGGCATCCGCCACGTCGAGTTCATCATTCAAATGTTTCAGATGATCTTTGGTGGTAAAGATCCAAGCTTACAAAGCACGAATGCCCTGGATACACTCACACGATTAAGCCAAAAACAAATCATCGAACCGGGCATGGTTGATGCGCTTAAACAAGCGTATGTTTTTTTAAGAAAAAGTGAGCACATCGTGCAGATGATCCATGATGCTCAAACCCATGCGCTGCCAAAATCAAGATTAGATAGACAAAGACTTGCTCATGCCATGGGCTTTGGAGCCTATGAAGACTTTCATCAAACCCTCAAAGGGCATCAAGCATTCATCAGCCAAACCTTTGATGAACTTGGCACCCCTTATCAGCAGAGTAAACCGAGCTCGCCTAAGGCTCAGATGGCTCATCAGATTTGGGATCAATGTGGGGATGAGGTCTTCAGTAAAAGCCTTATTTCCAAGATTCATGTAAGCCCAGCTTTTTTTAAATCCTTAAGTGCGTTTAAACATTCAAAGCTTGTATCCGAATTATCCCCTAAGGCCAAAGAGCGATTATGGCAATTCATGCCTAATTGCTTGTCGGTACTTTTAGAAAAAGCCGACAAAGAGACCGCGTTGATTCGCTTGATTGAGATCACAAGGAGCATTGCACGACGCTCAAGCTATTTGCTGATGTTTAACGAGCACCCCATGGCGCTCAAGCCATTGATTGAAGTGTGCGCCCAAAGTGAAAAACTATCTCATGCCTTAACTTTGTATCCGTTATTGCTGGATGAGTTGGTGTCACCATCGCCGCTTCATAGTCACTTAGAGCAACTGGATGCCCATCTTGAGCGCATCCTTGTCCATGCCAACGACATGGACGAGCAAATGGAATCCTTGCGCCAATTTAAGCTCAGCTATGAGTTTCAAATCGCCTACCGAGAGTTAATGCATGAACAAAAGCTTAGCGTGGGGGCTTTGCTTAGTGATTTGGCTGAGGTCATTGTCTCAAACGTCATCCAATTAAGTTCGCGCTATGTTCTCCATCATGAAGCCCGATTTAAATCGTTAAACGTCAGTCCAAACATTCATATGATTGCCTACGGCAACCTAGGGGCCAGGGACTTGCACTATGATTCAGATTTAGATTTAGTCTTTGTGTTTGATGACAGGGCACTTGTGGACACTCACGTTCAGGATTTTGTGTATCGGGTCGCTCAGCGTGCCATTCATATGCTCTCGACCACAACCCTCAAAGGCAAACTCTATGAGGTGGACGTTCGCCTACGCCCCAGTGGCGCATCCGGACTTCTTGTCACTGGCATCCAAGCGTTTGAGACCTACCTCAAAGAGCAAGCGTGGGTTTTTGAGCATCAAGCCCTGGTGCGAGCTCGAATGATTAGTTGCGATCCACGTATATGCGATTATTTTCAACAGGTTCGCGAGCAGGTTCTCACTCAAGCGCGAGATTTAGATGAGCTTAAAAAGCAAGTCATCGACATGAGAGAAAAGATGAGTGCGCATCGATCATCAACGAATACGATGGATATTAAGTTTCAACGAGGTGGACTCATAGATATTGAGTTTATCATTCAATACCTTGTCTTAGCGCATGCGCATCAACACCCGGACTTGACGGGTTCAACCAACTCCCATGCTTTGTTGGGGTTGCTTGGGCAATACCATGTACTTAACGAAGACGCCGTAAGATACCTGCAAGAGGCTCGAATCTCTTATTTGCCTGGAAGGTCATTGTCTAAAGCCGCTTTAGACGAGAAGCAACAAAATGTGCGCCAAATATGGCAAGGACTTTTTCATTGCCCATGATTTCATGGAGGCTCTCAGTAGTTAAGCAACTGCGCTCAATTATACGTCTTGACTAGGTGTGAGCTTCTAACTTCAGACAGATCCCCCTTTGTGATATCGTATTCCCCAAAAAGAAGAAGGAGTGCATTATGTCAATGGCCGATCGAGACGGGTGGATTTGGATGGATGGAGAGTGGGTTCAATGGCGTGACGCTAATGTTCATATCCTTACTCACTCGCTTCACTACGGCATGGGTGTCTTTGAAGGGGTTCGCGCTTATGAAACCGCTAAAGGCCCAGCTATTTTTAGGCTCCAAGATCATACCCAACGATTTATGGACTCGTGTCATATTTTACAAATGCCTCTTGAGGTTGATGTAAAAACCCTCAATGAAGTTCAGCTCGAAGTTATTAAAAGAAATGAGTTATCGTCCGGCTACCTGCGACCGCTTGCTTATTTTGGTTCGGAGGGGATGGGTCTTCGTGCAACCAATTTAAAAGTTCATGTCGCGGTAGCGGCTTGGCCTTGGGGTGCCTACCTAGGCGAAGATGGGCTTGAAAGAGGGATCAAAGTACGAACCAGCTCTTACACTCGCCACCACGTCAACGTCAGTATGTGTAAGTCCAAGACCACAGGCCATTACGTGAATTCGATTTTAGCGTTGCATGAGGCGATCGAGTCTGGGTGCGATGAGGCGATTTTACTGGATGCGCAAGGCTACGTTGCAGAAGGCTCAGGCGAAAATATATTTATGATCCGAGACGGTGTGATTTACACGCCGATGCTGACCTCTTGTTTGAATGGGATCACTCGCAAGACCATGTTTGAGTTTGCTAAAGACATGGGACTTGAGATGCAAGAGCGTCAAATTACTCGCGATGAGCTTTACATCTGCGATGAGGCATTCTTTACGGGCACCGCCGCGGAAGTCACGCCAATCCGCGAAATCGATGGTCGCCGTATTGGACAAGGCTCACGGGGCCCAATCACAGAGAAGTTCCAATCGCTTTATTTTGATACGGTTCAAGGGAAAGCGCCTCAGTATAGCGAGTGGCTGACTTACGTAGAGTAGAGTCATGCGTTTGCGTTTTTTGTTGTGATATACTCAACTGCATGAGCGCCTAGCTTAAGTTGGGCGCCTGATTGTGCTAGGTAGACCATCGAAGGAAGCGTTGTGGACAAGACTGATAACAAAAAGACAGCATGTGCGGTAAGACGATACGAGGTGACCAAAAAAGATTTGCCTTTGTCTTGTCCGATGGACAGTATGAAATTATGGAACGCTCATCCTAAAGTCTATTTACCCATCGATGAGACCGAAGAGGGTAAGATATCTTGTTATTACTGTGGTACTACTTATGTGCTGGTAGAAGACACTGAGACATAACACTGAGACGACCTTGACCAAAGCAATACTAATCCTAGGGCCTTCTTGGGTGGGAGACATGATCATGACTCACACCCTGATTCAAATCGTGCATTCTCGTTATCCAGATCATGCCATTGATTTATTAGCCCCTAAATGGTGCTTGGCCGTGGGTCAGCACATGCAACCGATTCGACAATTGATCGAGCTACCTTTTGGTCATGGTCAATTAAAACTCAAAGAGCGGTTTGAGTTTGCCAAGGGCTTGCGCGGGCAATATGAGCGTTGTTACATCATACCCAATTCCTTTAAATCGGCTTTGATCCCTTTTTGGGCTAAGATCCCTCATCGAGTCGCTTGGACAGGTGAAATGCGTGGATTGCTTTTAAATCACCATCAGCGACTAAACAAAAAAGACTACCCTTTGATGATTCAGCGCTTAGCTCAAATGGGGTACGATTTTGACCACCCACTTCCCGATAAAGTGCCTTATCCTAAACTCAGCTGCTCGCAGCAACAATCCGCTGAGGCGCTGACTGAGTTTAATTTAAACCTCAATCGTCAGGTGGTTGCTCTTTGCCCAGGGGCGGAATTTGGCCCTTCTAAACAGTGGCCCATTGAAAAGTATCAAAGCGTGGCCAAACGCATGATTGAACAGGGCCACCAAGTGTGGATCTTTGGATCCCCTTCTGATTTTGAGGTGGCTCAAGCCATTGCAAGCCCCTTAGGCGAGCATGCGATTAATCTTGCCTCGAAGACGACGCTGCCTCAAGCCATTGCGTTGATGAATTTATCAAAAGCCGTCGTCAGCAATGACTCAGGCTTGATGCACATCGGTTGTGCCTTGAGTAAACCGGTCGTGGCCGTGTTTGGTTCGAGTTCACCAGACTTTACCCCCCCTTTGTCCAAGCGTGTGATGGTGCATCGTCAATCACTGGAGTGCTCGCCTTGTTTTAAGCGAGAGTGCCCTCTTAGTCACCATCAGTGCATGAAAAGCTTGGAAGTTACCCCTGTGATCGACACCTTAAATCGTTGGCTGGCATGAAAGTATTAGTGGTTAAAATGTCTTCCATGGGTGACATCATTCATACCCTGCCCGCAATATCTGATGCGAATCGCGCGGTTGGCGCCACCTTCGATTGGGTGGTTGAACCAGGTTTTAAGCAAATTCCGGGCTGGCATCCTTTTGTTCATACGATCATCGAAGCACCTCTTCGCGCGTTAAGAAAAAAACCCATCAAAGCATGGTGGGGCGGCGAGCTTGGTCAGATTAAGAAAAAAATCCAAGAGCGTGAGTATGATTTGATTATTGACGCTCAAGGGCTACTCAAAAGTGCTTTAGTGACTCGGTGGGCCAAGGGTCGAAAAGTTGGTTTGAATAAAACCAGTGCTCGAGAGCCAATGAGCGCAAAATTTTACGATGAAAAAATACACGTTGAGAAAGGGCATGCTGTTCAACGAGTGCGCATGCTTTTCGCTAAAGCGCTAGGCTATGACTTAAACGACTTACGACTGGATTATGGCATTGATGTACGACGCCTTGAGGCGGCCCCCAATTACCCGAAAGGGGTTATTTTTTTGCATGGGACAACTTGGGAGACCAAATTTTGGCCTCAATCACACTGGTGTCAACTTGCGCAAACGTTAAGTCAAAAAGGCATACCGGTGTTATTGCCTCATGCCAGTAATGAAGAGCTTGAGCGGGCCAAGCAAATCCAAGCATCGGTTGTTGGTGCGAACAAGCCCATTGTCATGGACGCCATGACTCTCTCTCAGATTGCTTCATTGATGAGCCAATCCATGGGGGTCGTTGCAGTGGACACAGGCTTAGGCCATTTAGCTGCGGCTTTGGAAGTCCCTTGTTTATCTTTGTACGGCGCCACCGATGCCAAGCTTACCGGGACACATGGACACCACCAGGTTCATATGCAGAGCACTTTTGCTTGCTCACCATGTCTTAAAAGAACGTGTCAGAATGAACAAGAGGGGCTTGATTACCCTCCATGCTATTTAAGCCTCCATCCACAAAACGTGTTTGAAACCTTACAGCCGATGATCATGCATGATAAAACCGCTTAACTTTGCTTACGAGCGTCTCTTATGGGGGCTGCCGTGCCTACTGTGTTTTGCGCTGCCCATCTCCACGGCCCTGACCAACGTGTGTGTGATCTTAATGATCGCCCTTTGGGCGTTTCATAAAGACCTTCGCTCTCGTGTGGTGGCCTATTATAATCATTCGCTGACCCCCATTTTAGGGCTGATTTTCTGTCTTTACTTAGTGGGGGGCACGTTGGCCCCACAGATGGACTATGTTAGCGAGCGCTTATCCGATGGGGCTCGTCTTTTGATGATCCCAATCTTTTGTCATTACTTTCAAGCCAAAGGGGTCACTCAAAAAGCCTTAACGTGGTTTGTCGCCGCGATGCTGCTTACTTTAGTGATTGGTGGGATTAAACTCTACGCAGGACTTCCTATTGGTGAAAAATATGTGGCCGCAGCGGTGTTTAAATCACACATCGATACGGCCTTTTTTATGGTCATTGCTTTAGCGTGCGTATTATTAAGCGATCAAGATGAGCCTCCAAAAAAATGGCTTATCTTGATCGCTTTGGCGTTGGTCTTTTACATCCTGTTTATGAATGTCGGACGCATAGGCTACATTGGGCTGGCTTTGTTCGTCGCCTTTTGGGGAACGAAAAAATTTGGGACCAAAGGGGCGCTGCTGGCAATCATTGGGATCTTAGTTCTTGGCGCACTCGCTTATGGCTTGTCGCCAAAGTTTCAGTATCGATTGGATTTGCTTTCTCATGATTGGGACATGTATCAACAGGGCCGACTGGTTGAGTCGTCGTTGGGATCGCGCGTGCACTTTTATTTAACCAGCTTGAGCTTGTGGCTCCAAAAACCTTTATTGGGGTGGGGCACGGGCGGCTTTGGCTACGCTTATGAATCGGTGACCCAGGGCAACGCCTTGCTGACCGATAACCCCCATAATGAGTTTTTGCGGATTGGTGTGGAGCATGGGGTATTAGGGCTTGGCTTATTTGCCTGGCTGTTTGCCCGTCAGTGGCGTTTATCGTTAACCTATCCGACGCCGGCAAACGCATTGTTCCACTTTAGTTTTTTGTTTTTTTTAGTGGGATCGATGCTTAATTCATGGCTCATTGATTTTTCGCAAAGTTATTTTTATGTGATTATGTCGGCGATGACTTGTCCCAACTTTAGGCCCCTCAAACCAGGTGATTTAGTATGCGCAAATCTGCAGTAATGCCTTCCATCTCTGTGGTGGTCACCACCTACAATTGGGTGGAAGCTTTGGATATGGTGCTTCGAGCCCTATCAAAACAAACCTATGCCCATATGGACATCATTGTCGCCGATGATGGTTCTCGCCAAGAAACGTACGAGTGCGTCAAGCGCTGGCAAAAGCAATCCAAACACCCGATTCAACACGTCTGGCAAGAAGACAAGGGGTTTCGAGCCGCGAAAATACGCAACCGGGCCATCGCCCACTCCAGCCATGATTTTGTGGTCTTTATTGATGGGGATTGCGTAGTTCAACCGACCTTTGTTGAGCAATACGCTCGCCTTGCGACCCAAGGCTCTTTTATCTCAGGCAATCGCATTCTTTTAAAACAAGGGTTTACTGAGCGCAGCTTAAAGCAACAAGCCCCGATTGAAAACTATAGCCTTGGACAGTGGTTTAATCATCGCTGGAGTGGGCAATGCAATCGCCTGCTTCCTTTGCTTAAGCTGCCGCTTGGACCGTTGCGTTATCGCAAACGCGCTCAATGGGCAGGCGTCAAGACATGCAATTTAGGCGTATGGCGAGCCGATCTTGAAAAGGTGAATGGTCTGGATGAAAGCTATTCTGGGTGGGGCTATGAAGATTCTGATTTAGTCATTCGTCTTTTGAAAACTGGCTTGGTAAGAAAGGAAGGTCGCTTTGCCATCCCTCCGGTTTTTCATTTGTGGCACCCTGAGCAATCGAGAGAAAAAGCCAAAGAAAACTTTGCCAAATTAGCCGACATCCAAAACGATACTCGAATCAAAGCAGTCACCGGACTCGATCAATATCGTCTTGGCGTGGACGTTTAACTTTTGTAACTAAGCTATCATGCTTGGTTAAGAGCGTATTAGCATCTGTGCTATGATGCCTACAAAAAACAAGAAGAATGTATGAGCAACCAAGTCAGCTTCCCTAATTTTTCAAACGCAAAGGTTTGCGTGGTCGGCGATGTGATGTTGGACAGCTATTGGTCGGGTGCAACCGATCGCATTTCACCAGAGGCGCCCGTGCCTGTGGTTCACGTCAATCAAAAAGAGCACCGTTTAGGCGGGGCGGCCAACGTCGCGTTGAACCTAAAAAGCTTAGGGGTTCATGTCACCTTGTTCGGGATCATCGGACGCGATAAGGCGGGGGAGGACTTTACTCGTCTTGCCAATGAGCATGGGCTCGATCATCGTCTGATTCAACAAGACACGCAAACCATCGTAAAATTACGAGTGCTCGGACGAGCGCAGCAGCTTATCCGCTGTGATTTTGAAAAGAGTATGGCACCATTCAGTGATACGCTTGTGCAAGCCTTTGAAAAAGACATCGCAAACTACGATGTGGTGGTGTTTTCCGATTATGCAAAGGGGACTTTGGCCCAATCTCAAGCAATGATTGCTATGGCCAAAAAACACAACATTCCTGTCGTGGTGGATCCTAAATCCAAAGATTTTGGGATTTACCGAGGGGCGACGATTCTAACTCCAAACCAAAAAGAGTTTGATGGCGCTATGGCCTCAAACGAGCAGGATATGGGAGCCAAAGCTCACAGCTTGATTGATGAGCATGAGTTTGGTGCCTTGTTGGTCACGCAAGGGGCTCAAGGGATGACCTTGTTTGAGCCCAAACGTACGCCTTGGTCCATTCCCACTCAAGCCAAAGATGTCTACGACATCACGGGCGCTGGCGATACGGTCATTGCGGTGTTAAGTGCGTGCCTTGCCTGTCAGATGAGTTTTGCTCAAGCTGCTCAGTTTGCCAATGCCGGGGCTGGCGTTGTGGTGGGTAAACTTGGAACCTCAACGGTATCGTGCCAAGAGTTAGAGCAAGTGATGACCAACAAGCCCAAAAAGCAGCAATCGCTGATGAGCGTGATTGAGCAGGTCAAACAAGCTCAACAACAAGGCCAAAAAGTGGTGTTTACCAACGGTTGTTTTGACATTTTGCATGCGGGTCATGTGACTTATTTACAGCAGGCGGCCGCCAAGGGCGACAAAATGATTGTGGCGGTCAACTCCGATGCCTCCGTGTCTCGATTGAAAGGTCCTACGCGTCCCATCAACCCATTGTCCTCGAGAATGACCGTGCTTTCGGGCTTAGGGTCCATCGATTGGTTGGTGGAGTTCGGTGAGGATACGCCATTGGATGTTATCAAGGCGATTAAACCCGATGTGTTGATCAAAGGGGCTGATTATCAAATTGATGACATCGTTGGGGCCAAAGAGGTGCTCAGTTGGGGGGGGCAAGTATTGACCATCGATTTGGTGGAAGGGCACTCGACCACTTCCACTTTAGAAAAAATGAAACAAACCAAAGAAAACGTGGGAGAGGTAACATGATTGTTGTCACCGGAGGCGCAGGCTTCATTGGATCTAATCTGGTGAAAGGACTCAACGCACAGGGTGTGACTCAAATTTTAGTCGTGGATGATTTGTCAGATGGTACGAAGTTTAAAAATTTAGTCGATTGCCAAATCTTAGACTACATGGACAAAAATGAGTTCTTAGAAAAGATACGCTTTGGCCATTACTTTAGTCATGACATCGAGGCTATTTTCCATGAAGGGGCATGCTCAGACACCACCGAGTGGGATGGTCGGTTCATGATGGACAACAATTATGAGTACTCAAAACACTTGCTTCATTACTGTTTAAACAACAAAATTCAGTTTTTATACGCGTCTTCGGCAGCGGTGTATGGCACCACCAAGGTGTTTAAAGAGCACCCTGATTATGAGGGGCCATTGAACGTCTATGGGTATTCCAAATATTTGTTTGACCAATACGTACGTCAATTAACCGACATCAACTCGCAGGTCGTAGGTTTTCGTTATTTCAATGTCTATGGGCCTAATGAGCAGCACAAAGGCACCATGGCCTCAATGGCGTACCACTTTAACAACCAAGTTCGTGAACATGGGACTTTGCGCTTGTTTGAGGGCACGGATGGTTATGCCAACGGAGGCCAGCTCAGAGATTTCATTCACGTCGATGACGTTGTGGCTGTTAACCTTTGGTTCTTAAAGCATAAAAAATCTGGCATTTTCAATCTTGGGACAGGACGTGCACAGTCGTTTAACGATGTGGCGAATGCTGTCATTGATTGGCATCAAAAAGGCCAAATTGAATACATTCCTTTCCCAGAGCACTTGAAAGGCCGTTATCAAAGCTACACGCAAGCCGACATGGATCATCTTCGAAAAGCTGGCTACCCCCACGCCTTTATGACGGTCGAAGAGGGCGTGACCAAGTATTTGAATACCATCAATCAAAAGCAACTCATCCAAGAAAACGTGGGTGAGCCAGCTTGAAGATTGAATACAAAGGGTACGTGGCGCAAATTGATTTTGCGCCAAGTCCCGGGGTTTATGTTGGAGAGTTAAAAGGGCTGCCCGACATCGTGTCGTTCAGCGCCCTTGATTTAGAGACCATCAAGCAATTAATGATGGAGGCCGTGGATGATTATCTTGAGTGTTTCATCCAAAGCATCCCGCACTAGGACATAAAGCCATATTTAGCATCACGTGACCTTCTTCTTGCTTTTTCGCGCCTTTGTTTGCGTTCGTCGCGCTCTTGCTTAGTCCCATTGTCATCAGCGCTATTCGTGCCTTGACTGCGACCATGATGGGGGTCCTCAGGTTTTTTATTTTTACTCTGATAAGGGCCATCTCTTTTGGTCAAAAGAGCATCGGCATTATTAATTTCCCTGGAGTAGCGAACGAGTACAGCATCATTATTATTAGGGCACGTAAGACTTTTGTCTGACGTTAATGTGATTGCACCAAGCCTTGCATTAAGTCTATGAAGATGAGACTCGGCTTCACGTTCTAACAGGGCACGCTCGAAAGCTATTTGTGCAAGTTCTTCACTTTGTCTTTCTTCGTACTCTCTTTCTTCGAGCTCTCTTTGTGTGCGTGCTCTTTCTATACGCTCTCTTTCATTGTGCTCTTGCTCTTCTCTTACATCAGACATGGTCATGTCTTCTTTATGTGGGTGTATCAAGGCGTACTTATGAGTGGTCGCCTTATTCCTATCAAGGTAGCGTTTTTTGCTCTCATGTCGTCTCTCTTTTTCTAGAGCATTATTTTTCGGCATATTTATTCCCTTTAATAAAGCTCAAAGTCAAGCGACGATGAGCTATGGTGTTTTTACATGGATTGACGGCAACGATTACCGTTTGAAGGATGTAGACTTAGTCGCCTCTTCACCAACTGGAACTTGTGATGATGGTGATGCATCGTTTGAGGCTTCAGATGCCGACGCTGGAGTCTCTGGAGTTTCTGGAGTCCCAGTAGCCCATGGTGCGTATCCATACAAATTCCATATGCCCTGATATGGCTGCAGTGCGGCTGCGGCCACATCCTCTTCCGTTGCCATCTCTTCAGTTCCTGCATGGACACCTACTTCGGCTTTTGTCAGCCCAACAGCTATTGGAGCATCAGAAGCCCCTACGCTACTCGCCATACCCACTGGCTCATGCGTTGATGTGGTGGCCACAGTTTCTGGAGTTGCGACACCTTGGGCTGGAGGCTCTAAAGCAGGTGGCGCAGGTTCTGCTGTTAACGAGAGCGCTGTAACTCCGTCAGTGAGCTCTTCGACTCCACCATCTTGAGGTTTTGCAGTTGTGCTCATTAAATCAGCAGCTACGGCCGCTTGTGTACTTGGATCAGAAAATGGAACCTTTGCACCACTGGTACCATCGGGATTTAATGCAGTCGCCTCGGAACGTTCTTGATTTTCTGCCACTTCCCCTGTTTCAGGGACGGATGAACTTTTATTTTGAGCATTAAGTCTTGCTTGTCTCGCTTGTTGTTTTTGTTGTTTTTGTTGTTTTTGTTGTTTTTGTTTACGTCTTCTTGCTGCGCTCTTTCTACCCATAATAAAGCCCTTACTGATTATTTGAAAAATGCATAGTACATCATCTTAAACAGAAACGTCATTAGGTATATGTTTCCCAAGAACGTACTGATGCTGATGCGACACATGGAATTAGGTGATCGGATTTAATCGCCTCGGCCTAAGTGGGTCTAGGCATATTGGAGCTGGACGCTTGGTGTACATTCGATGGGCCCTGCGAGGAGCGTTGACCATACAACCAATACAAGGCCATTCCAAAATGAAGCGGGTCAATGAGGGGGAGGTTTACCGGAGAACTTTTTTCAATCTCTTGGTTAGCGCTTTCGCCTTTTTTAGGCGCGGTATTTTTTTTCGCGCGTTGGCCTTTTTTATCCCCTCCATAGGGGCCCTTTTTCGGCCGGCGCTTTGATGGATCCGGATGATTAGGAGCTCTATGTTGTTTTCCCATGCTGTTAATTCCTTCTATTTCTTGGAGCAGAACGAGTTGGTTCGGGCTCAATGGATTCAATTCCTACATCAATAAGAGATGAGGCACTGCAAGCAAACTGGTTTTTTATTTTCGAGTGAACGCTTTCTTGATAGTCCTCAAAACCTTGACTCAATCTGAGAGGCTCTAAGCACACAGCAATGGTTGTTGTCTGTGACTGCTTAGTGATGATAAATAAGATATGACTTAGATCAGAAGAGTCAGTGCATTGATGAATGATATCAAAGCCTTGGTCTTTAATATGGATGAGGGTAGGATCATTCTCTATGCAGACGTCTAACCAATTTTCGCGTCTTAAAACGGTTGAGCTTGATGATGATGCCTGACTGATGGCAAGAGCTGGGGCAAATGTGCCGCCAGCATTGAAGAGCAGTAATAGCTCATCTTCTGTCTTGCCAGGAGCAGTGTTTTGCTTTGCTTGTGCGCTTTGGTCAGATTGGTACTTCCCATCTTCGTAATCACGCCTAACTTCTTTTGTGGATTTACCATGAGAAGCGCGTCGGTTCCATTGGATATTCTGCTGATGCCTTACTCGGGCATGGTTATTCGTATGTTTGCCTCTAGGCATGGTCTTCCCTTACCAAAAATATGATTCAACAAGCAATCGATTCTATCACACGAGCCTCAAGATTAAAGAGAACCCATCTAACAGTAAGACTTAGGGCTTTGTTGATTTGCAAACTGGTTTCTTGGTGTCTAGATTTTCAATGTGTCGGATGGCATAACCTAACGTTTTTTTCGCGAGCCCTACTTGTTTTAGTTTACGAAGAAAATCCAACACGGTGAGTATTTGCCCCTCCCAGGCTATATCATGATGACTCGTCATTTCTAATCGTTCAGGATGTTTATCAAGATGCAAAGTCAGTTGATAATCTCTTGTTTGAAGACAAAGACATTTGTTGTCCAACTTTAGGCTTGGGGTCGACTGGCTTTGCGCATTCACTTGAAAGCTCGCTGAAAAAACCGATAAACGACTCGGAGCTAAAGGGGCTTGCTTCGCACCGGAGAGTTTGCTTTGACGAGAAGTACTCTTTTTGAATGCTGGCATCCAGTAAGCTGTGGACTCAACTAAGGAGCAAGGCGATGGTGTTCGCAGTCCTTCAGGAGGAGGATCATCATGCACGCTCACTTTACCATGGTTGTTGATTTCATAGGTTTTACCACCGACATGGATTTGAACAACTTCATTGGGATTAATTTTCGTGAGTCTATATACTTCTTGGACATCTTCGGGTAAGTCGTCAAAAGGCCGGGCAACGACGCGTTTTGGCATGTTTAACCTCATTCCATTGGAAGGTTGAGCGATGAACTAAGGCAGCCCTTTGGGCTGCCTTAATGCCGTTATTTGCCAAATGGGCACTTTGCAGCTGGCGCCGATGGTTTCTTGGATTCAGCGTCGAGCGCTTGGGTTGCCTTTGAAGCAGCAAGGGCGTTTTGGTAGGCAGGGTTGGGAACTTGGTTGTTTGCCAAGGTGCCGCAGTAGCCAAAGGTGGTCATTTTGGCTAAAAGATTACCTGTCCATTGGCCCCAACCTTGAGGTCGTTCGATGGTCTTCGGTATGACGTTACCGTCTTTATCTTTGAATTCAAGTTGATTCTCTTGAGACTCAGCCTGATTGTGTTTTGCTAATTCGTCAAGCTCACCTGCAGCAGCCGCTAATCGGTCTGCAAGAGATGCTCTAGCGCTTACGCCTGGCATAGCTACCAAAGGAGGCGCACCTGGGGCTACGTTATCAGCTGTACGCTCTTCGAGATCAGAATCGTTGTCCGATAAGCTCTCATCGCACTCTAGGCCACTTTCAGCCTCTGAAGTTCCATCGTTCTGAACCGAAGCCGCCTCGGATGCTTTATCACTTACCTCTTCAGATGCGCCTTGAGCAGGGGCTGGTGCCTCTGCATCCTTTTCGCCTTCTTCACCGAAAAGCACAGCGCCATTCTCATTTTTTTGCAGGCGAGTCGGATACTTATGTGTTCTCATCTTAGATTCCTTCTACTAGAATGATAAATTAGTGAATTAATTAGCTTAGATAAATTTTTACTTTGGCATAATACCGGATTTGACTTAGAATTCAAAAAGCTGGCGATTCAAAGCATTCCAGCTAAGTCATTTTCGCCTATGCAGCTTCACACTGTGAAAATCAAACCTTTATTCTTATCATTCAAATTTTTTGACCCCTAATGCTTTAAATTTTAATTTTCATGCATGAGTCCAGTGCTTTTGTGAAAGGTGTTGGTGTTTTCAAGTGCTTAAAACTAGAGATCAAATCGAAAAGCGGGATCGATTACCCTTTAGGAGAATTTATCCACACACACTTGAGTTTTTTTGTAGATAAACATGAGTTAGGCTTGAAAAATCTTGGTGAGGCTCAACATCGAACGATAGGCTTTAAGCCCGTGTTTAATTAAACGTTGCATAGGCTTACGAGAGTTGAGTGGGTTTATGTAAAAAAAGCAGAGTTGGTTCCATGGCACCAATGGTAGTCGTGGTCAATAAGCGAGCATCAGGAATGCGCTCAATGCATTGCATTGAGCGCAAATCCTTAATATTGCTCTATGAGATAGCGGATTAAATCTTTGGAGGTCACAATCCCTACGAGCTCTTCAGAGTCATTGACTACAGGCAATGAATTAAAACTTGCACTCATCAAACGAAGAGCACCTTCGCGCACCGTTTCACTCTCATGAATGGTGTTTAAGTCCTTGGTCATGATTTGTTCAACCGTGGCGGTGTGATCGAGCTGATCATTGGTTGTTTGGTCATCGTCTAAAAACACATTAGAAAAGGATGAGCCTAAGATATCTACTTGTGAAATCAAACCGACCAATTTTTTGCCGGAAATAATGGGCACGTGTCGGATTTTAGACTCTTGCATCATCGTCTTGATTTCCGAGATTTTGCTTTGCGTCGTCCCACACACCAACTCCGTGCTCATGATCGACTTGATGGACTCATTTTTTTTCATAACATTCCCTTTATGATAAGTGACGTGAAGCGCTTTGAAACACACTTGAATATTTTTGCAGCCCAACTTAATCAAGGCTTTTAACTATCTTAGGCAGGATTGAAACACCCTGCAACTTAACTAAGGTTGCGCTGTGCCGCAGATGTCTGGGCTGACTTTACTTTAAGCGGTGGGTCCGCTTTAATGTAGATAATCAACTCATTTGAGGGCTCTATGAAATCATCGACCGCCGTTCATGTTGGCTTGCACTCGCTGGTTTACGATTTGGCTTGGCTTTGCTGCATCTTAAGCGCGACCGCGACCCATCCATGGTTAGGGCCTCTTATCACCCTTATGATGGTGGGGCTGATGATCGGGTGGCAAATCAAAAGAGATACCACCAAACACATGCTGACGTTCATGGGTTTATTTTGGCTGGCAGGTTTTATTGGGGACGCTCTTTTGATGCATGGGTCGATACTGACTTTTCCTGACAATGCCAACTTTTTAGGCATCGCGCCATGGGTGCCACCTATTTTCATGCAAACGCTGTGGCTTAGCTTTGGGCTGTTCTGCTTTGCGGTTTTTCGTTTTTTGAAAAACCATCTTCTGATCAGCGCCCTTTTGGCCGCCGCAGGCTTTCCCATTGCCTACGGGTTAGGGGCTTTGCTTGGAGCGGCGACCTACCAGCATTTATTCTCAGGGCTTGTCTATACTTCTATGATTTACACGGTCTTAGTACCAGTGGTTTTTTATGTTTACAAAAGAGTGAGTTACGATGAACATTGATTGGTCTTTACTAATGCCCATGCTCTATGCCTGGGGCATGCTGGCAACCTTGATGGTCGTCACTTGGGTGATATACCTTAAAACACGACTTCCCTCCATCGTGGATGTGATGTGGGGGGTAGGAATTACTCTCGGCGGTTTATTCCATCTAAGCTACGCGCCAGCAAGCCCAAAAACTTGGATCATGGCTTGGTTTTTAATCTTTTGGGGAGCTCGCTTAGCCCTGTTCTTATACGTGACACGCATCCGCCAAAATGAGGTGGATCATCGCTACGAGGAAATTGTCTCAACCTGGAAAAGCAAAAACGTCGCTTACTTTTTCAATTATCAGCTGCAGGCCTTTTTGATTCTATTCTTGATTACCCCTTTTTATGCGTACGCTCAAGTTGGCGTCACAACCTGGGGATGGCTCGATATGATCGCCATGGCGCTCATCTGCGTTGGCATTCTTTTCGAGACCTTGGCTGATTATCAATTGTACGCCTACAAGCAAAACCCTCAAGGGCGTGTTTGTCGTGTGGGTCTGTGGTCGATGTCACGACATCCGAATTACTTTTTTGAGTGGCTCATCTGGGTGGGCTTTAGTTTGTTTGTCATGGGTCAGTATCAACAGCCGATGGCCTATGTCGCCTTGGTGGCACCAGTGATGATTTTTATGATTGTCTATTTCTTGACCGGGCGCATTACCGAGCGCAACTCACTAAAATCAAGAAAAGAAGCGTTTGAGCAGTACCAAAAAGAGGTCAATTATTTTGTGCCTGGGCCCTCAAAATAAGCCGCACAACATTATGAAGATACAGCTTGACGTCTTTGATAAAAATCAATCACGTTATCGTTTGAAGCCTCGCGTGGGCTTGAGTCTTTTTTCGCGAAGGCTTTGAGCTCTTCAAGCTTTATTTGGGTGAGATAATCGCGATCAAGATAATGCTCACATGCCTTCTCCCAGGCCTCATCGTCCTCTATCGCCGCAATGACTTTAGAGTAAGGGGGCGTCACTTGACGCACCCTAGTGGCTTTAACGCCAATGCCTCTTGAGAACATTTGTTCGATGATGGTTACGCGATGTTGTTCCAGCGCCAAGTCCAAGGCGCTTCGCCCTTGGTGATCTTTTTGCTCAGCGTTTGCACCCTGATTCAATAAGGCTTCAACGCATTCGGATAAGTTAAGTTGGACCGCCCAGTGCAAAGCACTCAACCCATCCTGATCCGCGATGGCAAGTTGCCATGGGGCACTCGATTGGATGAGACGCTTGGCCGCGTGCAGCTGCTGATGCTTTAAACACTGGATTAACATGCTCATGATGGATCCCCTTGACTTCATTTTCTCCATTTTAAGTTGGATTAAAAACTGACTCAAGATGGATGTTTGTCACTGAGAAAATGTCCAGTTATTTGCCTCGGATTCGATTTAGCCAGTATTTTCGATGCCATTTGGGAACATGCTCCTCGATGGAGAGCCCTTGTTGCCAGAAGGGATCGGCATCCACTCGATAAACCATTTTATGCGAGGGGGATAAACTTTTGTTAATCGCGGTGCCAATACGAAACCCTAGGTGGTAGTGACGCTTGATCAGTTGTTGCGCTTTGCTGGAAGTATCCCCAAACGGATAAATAAAGAAGTGGATGGGGGATTGCAGTTTTTTCTCAAGGACACGTTTTGAGTAAACAATCTCTTCTTCAAAATCAGTGTTTTTATCGGATAACGACTGGTGGGACCATCCGTGAGAGGCGATGATGACATGACCCGAGTCGTGCATTTCTTTCAACTCTTCCCAGGTACAAAAAGGCACGAATGAAGAAGCCGTTTTGATGTCCATGCCCTCAGGGTAGGGGACGCCCATGCGCAGCTCAGGATCTAAATGCGTATGTGGCATGATGTATTTGGGGGTCACCGCCAAAATTGCTGTGATGTTGAGTTCTTTTAACAGAGGATACACCACAAAATAAAAGTCAGCGTAAGCATCATCAAAGGTCAAACAAAGGTTCAACTTTTTTGGGGTGGTTTTGTCTTTGGGCGTGACGATCGGGTAGTCTTCGGCCAACCTTTTCAAGTGGTGGATGAATTTTTCCGTCGGTAAATGATTTTTGGGATCATAAACCTTATGGTACATCAAGGTTAAATGACTCATGCGTGCCCCTCTTTTGACAAAAACATCAACTTCACGTAGCGGTAGTAAGTGCCATGCGCATTCGACAAAGCAAGCATGAACCCTCGTTGCCCATCCAAAAACCCAAACTTTAAGACATAGCCACGAATGAAGGCCCAAATACCATGCGACAGAGCCGTCAGCAGGGAGCTTTTCTTGCCTTTCGCATGCTTCATCTTCGCGCTTCCGCTCGAATAGTCATTCATTTTGTGGAGCATCGCTGAAATACTCACAAACGGATGATGCAGGATATGATGCTTGAGCATGCCAACTTGACCGTCAATGATGGCTTTGCAATGAACCACATCCTCAGAAAATCGCCCTTGGGACTTTTTAAACAGTCTTAAGTGTTTTTCGCCGCGCCAGTCGCCAAATCGAATGGGTTTGCCGCAATAAGTGGAGACGTAAGGAATCTCATAGCCTTGATGCGTTCCTTGTTCAATCACTCGTTGGATTTCCTCGGCCAACTTGGGCGTGACTCGCTCATCGGCATCCAAGCATAAAATCCAATCACCGGAGGTCATTGCAATCGCTCGATTTTTTTGAGGCCCATCGCCTGGCCAATCGGTGACCATGACTTTATCGGTGTACTTAGAGCAAAGCGCAACCGTGTCGTCTTCACTGCCCGAGTCCACCACGACTCGCTCATCCGCAAAGTCGACTGATTCCAGACAAGCTTCAATGTTGTGAGCTTCGTTTTTCGTGATCACAATCACGCTCAATGTGGCCATACGCATCCTCTTGTTCTTTGGCACGAGTATAACAAGTGGCAGACCTGTTTTTAAATTGCTGTTACAATAGTGGGAATTGACAATCAGTAACCTTACTTAATTCATGATCGCGTTTATTCGAAGCCTCTACAGCTTTTTGTTCATGCTGGCCTTACCTTTAATTCTGCTAAGAGTGTGGTATCGAGGCCTCAAATTACCCGAGTACCGAAATCGCATTAAAGAGCGATTTGGTCACGTAGCATTCGAGGTCCAAGGTCCGCTGTGGCTTCATGCGGTCTCCGTTGGAGAGGCGATTTCGGCGGTGCCGTTGGTGCGCCAATTTCTTAAAGAGCATCCCGATGCTTGTGTGATGATGACAACCATGACGCCTACGGGCTCGGCCAGGGTGACGGACTTGTTTCAAAAAGAGCTCAACACTCGTGTGTTCCACTGTTACATTCCTTATGATCATCCACGCTTTATCAAGCGTCTGATTCGTAAAGTGAATCCTCGAGTGTTCGTTGGCATGGAAACTGAGATATGGCCCAACCTAATTCATCAATTGAATCTACATCAGGTGCCCATGGTGATTGCAAATGGGCGATTATCCAATCACTCGTTTAAATGGTACAAGCGGATCAAAGGCTTGATGGGGCAGGTGTTAAGCCCAGTCTCTTTGGTCGCCGCTCAAAGTCAACTCGATGCTGAGCGCTTTAAAGCCATTGGTGTCAAAGAAACTCACTTATCCGCCATCGGGAACATCAAATTTGATTTTGACTACCAGGTGAACCATGAGCAGGCTCGTGCCATTGCCGAACGTATTGATGGCCCCATACTAACTGCAGGCTCAACCCACGAAGGTGAGGAAAAGCTGGTGCTCAAAGCGTTTGAGACGCTCAAACGCTCTATCCCTGATTTGACTTTAATCTTGGTGCCAAGACATCCCGATCGCTTTGATGGCGTATACGAGCTGTGCGCCAAATCCTTTAATACCCAACGGCGAACTCAAGGGCTCCCCAATGGTTGCGATGTGTATTTAGGGGATACCATGGGTGAGTTGATGACCATGTACGCGGTTTCCACCATCAGCTTTGTCGGCGGCTCATTAGTTCCTATTGGAGGGCATAACTTGCTCGAGCCTGCGTCTACCTCAAAGGCGGTGGTCACTGGGAAACACATGCATAATTTTGTGCGGGTCACCGAGCTTTTGGCTAACTCTCAAGCGGTTGAAGTGGTGAATAATGAAGATGAGCTGGTCGAGGCGGTTATCCACTTATTGGACAATGCATCGAAAAGAGAAAGCATGGGCGCCAAAGCGAAACAAGTTGTCGAACAAAACAAAGGCGCCCTTGGGCGCCTTCTCAAAGCCATTGAGTCTTTGTGGGCTCAACGACGATTAGCCTTTGAGTAACGCATTCACTTGGCTAATGTCGGTGGCCTTTAGGGTGCCTGCGGCTCTTTTAAGCCTTAAGCCCTCTAAGACATAAAGGTAGCGGGCCGCTTTATAATTACGAATGGCTTCTAACAAATCAGACTCAGCGTCCAAGACGTCAACGACCGTACGAGTCCCCACTTCAAACGCTGCTTCAACGGCCTCAAGTGCGCTTCGATTTGAAATCACCGCCTGATTTAAACTTTTTACTTGAGAGATTTGAGTCAGGACTCCACGAAAACGCTGACGCGTTTGCGAATACGTGGATCGACGTTGAATCTCAAGACGATTCAACGCTTCGTGATAGCGCTCTCTGGCCTCTTTGACTCGTGAAGTCACGCGACCACCTTCAAAAATCGGCACGTTCAAACTAAGGTTGATCGAGCGTTGGTTGATGGTGGCATTAAACGGGGGTGCAGCCACATTCTTTTGCACCTGAGCATTGATGTCCACGGTTGGAAAATGACTGGATGCTTGAGAGCTGGTTTCCGCTTTGGCAGCCAATGACGCTTCTTTGAAGACTTCAATGTCTAAATTAAATTGTTGCGCGGTATTCACCCAAGTTTCTTGCGAGTTAGGCATCGGTGCTTGCAATAAGGTAGAGTCCGACGCTTTTAAAAACTCAACGGCTTGAATGGGGACGCCTGTGATCTCTCTTAAGATCTCATACTGATCCGATAAATTATTTTCAGCGGCAATGCGGTTCGCCTCGGCGGAGTCTCGACGAGCTTGAGCTTCATTCACATCCGTGATGGCGATGAGCCCCACATCAAAGCGTTGTTTGGTCTGTTCAAGTTGACGCTCAAAAGCTTTGACCTGCGCCCTAGAAAAGTCTACATCATCGTGAGCGGCCAAAATCGCAAAATATTGCTCAGCCACACGGATGATTAAATCTTGGCTGGCTGCGGCAAGCGCTGCAAAGGCTTGCTTCTCAACGTGGCAAGCTTGTTCAATCAAAGCAAAAAACTGGGGTCGATACAAAGGCTGCGATAACGCCAAGCCCCAGTTTTTTTCGTTACGATTTGTGGTGAACGCACTGTCTGTTGAAATCCCGGTGGTGGAGTAGTTCGCGCTTAAAGTCGGCAACAACAAACCAATGGCTTGGGGCAGGGCTTGCTTATCAGCCAAGTAAGACGATTGCTGGGCTTTAAAGGTTGGATCACTATCCAACGCAAAATGATAAACCTGAGAGATATCCTCAGCGTACGTGGCGCACGACCAAAGGATCGCAGCACAGGCCATAACTTTTTTGACCATGATCATACCTCTAAAACGTGAAGGCCGATGGAGTCGGCGCGTTGACAAGCGGGGTGCTCAACACTTCAAATAATTTTTCTTGCTCAATGCTTTGACCGTGCTTGGTCAAAATAACGGCACACATGCAAGGCTCTTGTCCAACAATTGCACCGATGCGACCTTGATGGTTCAACTGTTCTAATAGCTCTGAAGGCACTCGAGTCGGATACGAGCCATTGACCACAATCACATCAAAAGGCGCATGCTTGGCCAAGCCAAAACAACCATCGCCATGCTCTAGTGAAACATTTGGATACCCTGAAGCCAGATTATCTTTGGCCATGGCAAAGCATTGTTCATTGATGTCGATGCTCGTCACCTGAGATCCAAGCTTGGACAATAAAGCCGTCATGTACCCTGTGCCCGTGCCTATTTCCAAAATCTTATCACTGGGCTTGATAGCCAAAGCCTGAAGCATACGCGCGACCACCTTGGGCGCCATCATGTGATGGCCATCAACTAAAGGAATGTCGGTATCGGTATAAGCGACCGACTCCATGCCCTTGGGGACAAAGGCCTCTCTTGGCATATCTCGCATCAAATCTAAAATGGTAGGCTCGGTGACAGACCAGGGTCTGATCTGCTGCTCAATCATATTCTCGCGTGCTTTTTTAAAAGATTCCATCAGTGAGTCCCTTGCTGAACTTTGAAAGCATCGTACCACATTAACGCTCATTAGGTGATAGATTTAAAAAGGTGGGCTTTGCCCTCTAACCAGTTTGTAGATCAACTTAAGGCACAACATGAAAAACCAATGGTCACCCACGTTTAATAACTCTAATTACTCCATCCTCAAAAGTGAACAAGCGTTTTGCGATCATTTCACCATGTATGTGCATGACATTGCTCACAAGTCATTCACCCAAGAAAAAATACGCTATTCGCGTAACCAGGTGATCGTAAAAAATTCAGTAGGTGGTATTTTGTTTGATCCCAAGCGCGATGCCGTAGTCATGATTGAACAGTTTCGCGTTGGGGCCATGGGGCATCACCCATCCTCACCGTGGTTGCTTGAAATCGTTGCAGGCTACGTTGAAGCCAATGAAGACAACGAAACAGCCTTGGTTCGCGAGGTCCAAGAAGAAACCGGGGCGAACGTCTTAAGTGTCAAACCCATCCTTGAATATTTTACCTCCCCAGGCGGCCTGACCGAAAAAACACAACTGTTTTGCGCCATGGTCGATTCACAAGGACTCGGCGGTATTCACGGCAATGACGATGAGCAAGAACAAATCATGGTGCACGTGTTAGATACCCAAACAATTTTTGAAATGCTGGATCAACAATGGCTGACAAGTTCTGCCACCGTTATTGCCGTGCAATGGTTGCGAATGCACCATGATCATTTGCTTAACCTAGACTATGTTTAGATCACTGTGACTGAATGAGATAGGCAATGGACAGCTCCATCCGAAAAAAATATCTGCCAAATTTAACCGACTATCTAAGTTGCTGCTCGGGGATCTATCAAAACATCATCAAATTGCTGCCACCGGTCTACAAAACCAAAGATACCTTTTCATGGCCGGTGTCTAAATTTGCGAGAATCGAAGCCAGCATAGACTCCAGATCGCGCTACACCGACGTGATCACATTAACTTTCAAATGGAAAGAAGAGTCTACTTGGCTAACCAACCTAGTAGCTGAGGTGAAGGTTTGCCACGACATGAACATCGCTGAAGTCACAGGCTTTCTCATGAACGAAGAAATGATTGACTTTCAAAATCGGAATAATTCAAATAACAAACTAAGCTACCCCATAGAAAAAAAACAAATCCACAGCCTTTTGTTCGAGTGGCTGTCCTTTCACCAATAATAAGTTTGTAAACTAAAGCTGAACTGGGCTTTCAAGCCTAATGTCTGTGGTCGGCTGGGCGCGCATAGGTTAGAATCGTGAAAAATCGTGGTTTAGCATCAACTAATGTAGGCATATGGCAAAACAACAGTACACAGCAGAATCCATTGAGGTCCTAAGTGGCCTGGAGCCGGTCAAAAAACGCCCCGGCATGTATACCGACACACAACGTCCGAATCACTTGGCGATGGAAATCATCGACAACAGTGTGGATGAGGCATTGTCCGGACACGCAAATGAAATTTCAGTGACCGTCTACAAAGACGGCTCACTTGAGGTGGAAGATAACGGTCGAGGCATGCCAGTCGACAAGCATGCCAAAGAGAAACTCCCTGGGGTCGAGCTTATCTTGACCCGATTGCATGCAGGGGCGAAATTCTCCAATAAGAACTACACCTTTTCTGGCGGGCTTCACGGGGTTGGGGTCTCGGTGGTTAATGCGCTGTCCAAAAAGCTTGAGGTCATCATCTCAAGAGAGGGTAAGCAGTACGCCATGAGTTTTGCTGACGGGAAGCGTAAGACGGCGCTTAAGTCCGTTGGCACGGTACCAAAACGCCAGACAGGTACCAAGCTTCGTTTTTGGCCTGATCCCAAATACTTTGATTCGCCTAAATTTGCCATGAGCAAGCTTGAGCACTTGCTTCGAGCCAAAGCCGTACTTTGTCCGGGGCTTGCCATTCATTTGACCATCGAGGGTCAAAAAGACACGAAGACTTGGCATTACGAAGATGGGTTAACGGCCTACCTTAAAGAATCGACTCAAGGTCTTGAGACGATCCCAGGCGAACCCTTTGTGGGAGATTTTGCTGGCGATACGGAGCAAGCGACTTGGGCTTTGGCTTGGTTGGTCGAAGGCTCGGATGTGCTCAATGAATCGTACGTGAACCTTATCCCAACGGTACAAGGGGGTACTCACGTCAATGGCCTTCGCACCGGGCTTCTTGAGGCCATGCGAGGTTTTTGTGAGACTCGCTCCTTGTTACCCCGTGGCGTGAAACTGGCGCCTGAAGACATTTGGGATAATTTGAGCTTTATTTTGTCCGTGAAAATGCAAGATCCCCAATTCTCTGGGCAAACCAAAGAGCGTTTATCATCCAGACAATCCAGTGCTTTTGTTTCGGGTGTAGTCAAAGATGCCTTTAGTATTTGGTTGCATCAGCACACCAAAGAAGGTGAGCAGTTAGCCCAAATGGTCATTGACCGGGCGCAATCTCGCCTCAAAAAAGGTAAAAAAGTGGCTCGAAAAAAAGTCACTCAAGGCCCACAATTGCCAGGTAAGCTGGCCGATTGCGCAAGCTCTGATCCCATGCAAGGTGAGCTTTTCTTGGTGGAAGGGGATTCGGCAGGCGGCTCGGCCAAACAAGCGCGTGACCGTGAGTTCCAAGCGATCATGCCACTTCGAGGTAAAATCCTAAATACTTGGGAAGTGGATCCGGCTCAAGTGCTGGCCTCACAAGAGGTGCATGACATCGCTCTTGCCATAGGTCTTGACCCAGGCTCACAAGATTTATCCAACCTTCGCTACGGTAAAATCTGCATTCTGGCCGACGCCGACTCCGATGGGTTACACATCGCTACACTGTTATGCGCCTTATTCTTACGTCATTTTAGAACGTTGGTTGAACAAGGCCACGTCTTTGTGGCCATGCCCCCACTGTATCGAATTGATGTAGGCAAAGAGGTCTTTTACGCCCTCGATGAAGATGAGAAGCAGGGAATTTTAGATCGCATCAAAGCCGAGAAGAAAAAAGGGAAGGTCAACGTCCAACGCTTTAAAGGTCTAGGTGAAATGAACCCGATGCAGCTGCGTGAGACCACGATGGCCGTCGATACGCGCCGATTGATGCAGCTGACCATCGATTCCGATCAAAACCCCAACGAGACGTTAGATTTATTGCTGGCAAAAAAACGAGCCTCCGATCGAAGAGCATGGCTTGAAAGTTCCGGTGACAAAGCAGATATTTAATACGAGGTAGCCCGTGGCTAAAACCACCGATCTTGCCTTAGAAGGCACAGAACAAAAACCAATCCAACAGTTTGCTGAGCAAGCGTATTTAAACTACTCCATGTACGTCATCATGGACCGAGCCCTACCTCACTTAGGGGACGGGCTTAAACCGGTGCAACGACGCATCATTTACGCCATGAGTGAGCTCGGTCTGAACAGCTTGGCCAAATACAAAAAATCGGCGCGTACCGTCGGTGACGTCTTAGGTAAATATCACCCGCATGGGGACAGTGCTTGTTATGAGGCCATGGTCTTGCTCGCCCAGCCCTTTTCCTTTCGATACCCTTTGGTCGATGGTCAAGGCAACTGGGGCTCCATCGATGATCCAAAGTCCTTTGCCGCCATGCGATACACCGAGGCCAAATTAGCCAAATTTGCCGATGTGCTTTTGGGTGAGCTAGGCCAAGGTACCGTTGATTGGACTCCAAACTTTGATGGGACCATGGACGAGCCTGTGGTTCTACCCGCTCGATTGCCCACTCTGTTACTTAATGGCACCACAGGCATTGCTGTGGGGATGGCCACCGATGTGCCCCCTCATAACCTCACGGAACTCGCTGAAGCCTGCGTTCATCTGTTGGACAAACCCAAAGCCACCTTGGACGACATTTGTAAGATCATGCCAGGGCCTGATTATCCGACCAAAGCGGAAATCATCACCCCCAAAGCAGACTTAAAGCAAATTTACAAAACAGGGCAAGGGACGCTTAAAATGCGTGCCGTCTACATGAAAGATGGGGCTGATGTCATCATCACCGCCTTACCTCATCAAGCCTCAGGCTCCAAAATCCTAGAGCAAATTGCCAGCCAAATGCAGGCGAAAAAATTGCCGATGGTCTCTGACTTGAGAGACGAGTCCGATCATGAAAACCCCATTCGTTTGGTGGTCATGCTCAAAAACGCAAAAGTTGATGCCGATGAGGTCATGTCGCACTTGTACGCGACGACCGATTTGGAGCGCTCATATCGCATTAACATGAATGTGATTGGCCTTGATCAAAAGCCTCAAGTGAAACCCTTGGTATCTCTGCTCAAAGAGTGGCTTGAATATCGCACTCAAACCGTTCGACGTCGTCTTGAGTATCGACTCGAGAAAGTGCTTGCCCGCTTGCATATCTTGGATGGTTTATTGATTGCCTTTTTGAACATCGATGAAGTCATTGAGATCATTCGAACCTATGATAAGCCTAAGCAAGAGCTCATCAAACGCTTTGATTTGTCCGATAAACAAGCCGAAGCGATTTTAGATCTAAAACTTCGTCACTTGGCCAAGCTTGAAGAAGTGAAAATCAAAGGCGAGCAAAATGAGTTATCCGAAGAGCGTGACTCTCTTGAGCAAACGCTAAGCTCAGAGCGACGCCTCAAAACACTCATCAAAAAAGAAATCAAGGCCGATGCTAAAACCTTTGGTGATGAGCGCAACTCACCCATCATCGCCAGAGAAGAAGCCAAAGTCATCGACATCACCGAGCGCTTACCCTCGGAACCAATGACCGTCATTTTATCCGAAAAAGGCTGGATCCGATGCGCCAAAGGGCATGAAGTCAATGGCGAAGAACTGAACTACAAAGCAGGGGACGCTTTCTTGACGCAATTGCATGTGAAGTCCAATGAAAACATCATGCTGTTTGATTCAACCGGTCGCACCTACCAGCTGGGTGTTCACGGGCTGCCCTCAGCCAGAGGCTTTGGGGAACCTGTGAGTGCTAAGTTAAAACCACCTTCTGGGGCTACCTTCTTATCCATGCATAAAGAAGTGGATGCCTCCGTGCTCATGGTGTCGAACGCAGGGTATGGATTCGTCACTCAAATGAGTGAGCTTATCACCAAAAACCGAACAGGGAAGTCCATTCTAAAATGCCCTGAAGGTTCGAAACCTTTACCCATCCAGCATGTGCAAAAAGGGCATAAGTTGATCGCTCTTGTCTCTAATGAAGGACGATTGCTCGTTTTTGATTTAAAAGATGTTCCTCAGTTGACCAAAGGTAAGGGCAATAAGTTATTGGCCATCCCATCCGATCGAGTCAAATCAGGCGATGAGTATGTGGTTGCTTGTGCATTACTGGGAGCGAAAGACAGTTTGTTCTTGAGGGCGGGGCGTCGAAAACTGACCTTAACGCCTCACGATTTAGATAACTTCTTAGGCGAGCGGGGTCGTCGAGGCTCCAAGCTGCCCAAAGGGGTTCAAAAAGTCACTGAGATGGAAGTCCAGCCGGCTAAATCTAAAAAGTCCTAGGTCCCGCCATAAGACAACCCGCTTAAGCGATTCTACGCAACAAGGGTCAAAATTGAGTTAACTTTCTTAATTTTGACCCATTCATTGATACTCCAAGTATTTTGCATGTACTCTGACTCAAATCAAAGAGGAGTACGTATATGAGAGCACTTACAACGATTCAGTTAGACCAGGTTTGCGGGGGGCAGCTCGTCCACTATTCCCAGGATGACATCAATATTAAGCAAGCTCAGGCTGCCAGCGATGGAGCCACCCTCGGTGCTATCATTGGTACTTTTATGACTGTGCTTTTCCCAACGAAAAAAACCACCTTTTCTGACGTGTGCTTGAATGGCGCACTGGGAGCGCTCATTGGAGGCGCGCTGGCCTATCATACGGATGATTCTGCATCCATGGAGCCTGGTTGGTACAGCGTTAAATCAACCAAACTTTAATTTCTTTAAGAGCCTAAACCGACCGGTTTAGGCTTTTTTTTAGCCCTTGGAACAACTCGTCCATGCCTTTTGCGAAAAGGCTCCATCTGAACTATCTACACATAAGAAGCGATTAGGCTGGTGTTTGCGTTCTCTTCTAATAAATAGAGCATGCAAATTCTTTTACTCTTGCGCATGTATTTAAATGCTAGATGTGGCTGAGTCGGCCAAACTTAGACATGAGTTGCGCAGTCAGATAGAAATAAAGTCATTTAGCTTTGTTGTTAATGTTGCGCTTATGGGCACTCCTAGTATACTCAGCATCAAATTCATCAGGAGGTTTTTATGAAATCACTTACCTTGAATCAACTTGAGCAAGTTCATGGTGGTCACTTAGTTTACTACTCTCAAGCAGACTTAGATGCAGAGCGTATTGTTAACGGCGCGCTCGGTGCCTTTTTGGGGGGAGCTTTTGGTGCCGCAGCGGGAGCAGCATTGTCACCAGCTAAGGCCAGTCTTATCAATATGGTGGTAGGCTCGGCTGTCGGCGGTATCCTTGGCGCGAAAGTCATGTATCACTTGTGTGAGGCTGCAAGCTTGACCCCAGGCTGGTATGACGTAAGTTATGAAACCACGGTTATTTTTGTCTAGCCACTTTCCCCTGTCAGTCCTCGGCAAGCACCGAGGGCTTTTTTGTGCTTCATCATTTTGCTTGGTTCTTGTTTAAAAAATATTACCAGCCTATTTTTTTAAAGTGTCTTAGGTGATTTTCTTGAAGTCATGCTGATAAGCCTGCTGATGACTTTATCTTCAAGCTCTATCTGCTTACCAATGTTTTAGGGTAAGATCCGATCATCCACCAGCCATTCTCATTGAGCGATGATTGTTGCTGGTTTGGGCCAACGTTTCTTTTTCTCTTAGTTTGTGGCATGCCAGCTCCCTTAATGCAGTAAACTGGTCAGCGTGGTTTTTGTAGTTTTTCCATTGTTGACCGGGTAATGGCCTAGCTATCATTTGAATTATTTCTGGTGGCACTTCAGGATTCTGTTTAGAGATCTGATAGATAGCCCACTCGTCTTTCAAGGTTCGTTCCTGGAGGCTCTTGAGTGCTTGTGGGGCTTCTGCTGATAATAGTAGTGCGACTGGGTTTTTATAATTTTTTTCTGAATGAATATCATGGGCTCGATTATAGTTTTCAAAGGCGCCAATCACAGTTTCAATCTTATCAATGCCCATCGCGAGGATGACATCCGCGAGGTCATCTGAATCCATACCAATTAAAGTGGAGATGATACTATTATCAAGCGTTACCCGATTATCCGCTAATAGAAGTTTAACCACTTCGGTTTGGCCATTCTCGGCTGCGAGTTTAATGGCCTCGTTATCCTTGGCGGCTGGATTGACTCTTGGGTCTTTGAGTAAAAGTTTGACGACCTCGGTGTGGCCATTTTTCGCAGCCAGTCGAATCGCCCAGTTACTAGAATCGGCTGGATTGACTCTTTTGTCTTTGAGTAGAAGTTTGACGATTTCGGTGTGGCCAATCTCAGCAGCCAGTCGAATCGCCCAGTTACTAGAATCGGCTGGATTGACTCTTTGGTCTTTGAGTAAAAGTTTGACGACCTCGGTGTGGCCATTTTTCGCAGCCAGTCG
>CAYNJF010000010.1:0-13330 GCA_964397555.1 uncultured Francisellaceae bacterium | reverse complement strand
GGCTGGATTGACTCTTTTGTCTTTGAGTAGAAGTTTGACGATTTCGGTGTGGCCATTTTTCGCAGCCAGTCGAATCGCCCAGTTACTAGAATCGGCTGGATTGACTCTTGGGTCTTTGAGTAGAAGTTTGACGATTTCGGTGTGGCCATTCTCGGCAGCCAGTTGAATCGCTTCGTTTAAATAATCGGCCGGATTGACTCTTGAGTCTTTGAGTAAAAGTTTGACGATTTCGGTATGGCCATTTTTGGCAGCTCCTCGAATCGCCTCGTTAAATGAATCAGCTGGATTGACTCTTGGGTCTTCGAGAAGAAGTTTGACGATTTCGGTATGGCCGTTTTGGGCAGCCATCTTGATGGCTGCGTTATAAAAATCAGCTGGATTGACTCTTTTGTCTTTGAGTAAAAGTTTGACGCCACTGATACACCCTAATTTAACTATCCTGATGAGGGAATTGTTCGGCTCCTCTAAATAATGGCTAAGCTCTTTTCGTGCAAGCTTCTCACCCAACTCATCAGTCACGGCCCTTAACCAAGTTAGGGTTTTTAGCTTCACTTGAATGAAGTTTTTTATCTTGAAAGCATAATAAAGCGCCAAGCCAAACCCCGCAATGGCCAGGTAAACGATCACTGGAATGTAGTACAAAACGATAAGGGCGTTGCCTATCAGCAGGGCTTTGTCCCAGATGCCTGGCTTTCGGCTTTCTTTTTTAGGCATGGCTTAGTAAGTTAATCTGCTTTTAAAGAGGGCCATCTTATCGAATTAAGTAATTTTGAGCAAATATACTTACCCAGCTTGCTTCTTATTGCTGCGTTGCAAGGTGGCTCAATCATCGACTTGATTATGAGCGCTAATTGAGGGCAAGTGCGGATTTAAGTCTTTGGTGGAGGTTGTCTTCTAGGTTGAGCTGAGCTACTCTTATCTTAAATTGTACAATAATCAAAAAAAGGGGGCGAGGCATGTCTGAGGGGCCGTTTGCATTGATCGACTGCAATAACTTTTATGTCTCGTGCGAGCGGGTATTCCAGCCAGATTTAAATAAACGTCCAGTGGTTGTATTGTCGAACAATGATGGTTGCGCTGTGGCTCGATCCAACGAAGCCAAACGTCTAGGCGTTGGGATGGGTCAACCTCTGTTTCAATTTAAAGACTTGGTGGAGGCGCATCGCATACAGGTGTTGTCGTCCAATTATGCTCTATATGGGGACATGTCTTCTCGAGTGATGAAGGTCATCAGCCAATTTTCCCCGCTTGCAGAGATTTATTCCATTGATGAAATTTTTTTAGATTTACGGGGCTTTTCTCATGTTGATTTGGTGGCTTATGGTCGAGAGCTTAAGCGCATGGTTTGGCAATGGACAGGTATTCCTGTGAGCGTGGGCATCGGCTCAACCAAGACGCTAGCCAAAGTCGCCAATCGAATCGCCAAAAAAAATCCGTTTCACCTTGGGGCTTATCAATTGCATGAGCCAGATAGACAAGAGGCACTTAAGGGGCTGGATATTGAGGATGTGTGGGGCATAGGGCCTCGTTGGGCACGTTCACTTAAAGCTTGTGGGATTCGTAGCGCACTTGATTTGGCATCTCAAGATTATCGTCATATTAAGCGCTCATACAATGTGGTCTTAGCCCGTACCACTTTGGAACTTCAAGGCACATCCTGTCTTGCTCTTGAGCAGACTCAGCCTAAAAAACAAATCCGAGTTTCTCGTTCATTTGGCTCCAAAGTCTCAGATTTTCATTTGATTCGTGAGGCTTTGACTAACTTTACAGCAAGGGCAGGGGAGAAGCTTCGTTCTCAAGATTCATTGACTCAAGCCTTGATGGTGTTTGTGCAAACCAATCGATTTGATCCTAAAGCCAAGCAATATCACAATTCTTGCGTGATGCGTTTGCCGATAGAAACCGATGATACGGTTTTATTGCTCAAAGCGTCTTTGGCTGGCTTGAAGCAAATTTATCGACCTAATTATGTCTACAAGAAAGTGGGCGTCATTTTGCTTGATTTAAAACGAGAATCCAGTGAACAGCAAGATTTGTTTTTAAAAGTCGATGCCCTCAAACGTCGTAAGCTGATGCATGTGTTGGATGAGTGCAATCAGCAGTTTGAACGCAATGCTCTGCACTTTGCCAGCGAAGGGTATTATGATCATTGGCGTATGAAACAACAAACCAGAACGCCACGCTATACCACTCATTGGCATGAGTTGGCCAAAGTTCGATGATGCTTACTTGGGTTTTGGGGGCCACTCTATCGCTTGACGGGGCGTATTTTGGTTTGCGTTGTCCATCGCATTGTAATAAGGATCAAGGTTAAGATTAAGATTAAGATGGGCCTCACCATGAGGGTCTTGACTCAAATGTTGACGTTTAAGTAACTCATTGATGAGACCCTCATATTGGGCTTTGGCTTTTTCCTCAGAAAAACCAACATACTCACTGGTGAGCTCAAAAAAAGCTTCAGCATGAGGGCTCTCACCTCTGTATTGTGCCCTGATCATTTCCATCGTATTATCAGGATTATTTGGGTTCATTTCTAATTGCTTTTCTAATTCAAGTTGAGGATCATTCGCAAGGAGTTTTTTAACTACGAAAACTAGATGATCGTCAGGCTCTTTTTTCATCTCAGGAAATCTATCCTTGAGCCTTTTGATAAATTCATCGACATTGCTCTGAGAGTCATATTGAGGGGTAAAAGTCATATTGTCCTCTTAAGCAAGTTTGTCCAGCGGGTCGTTATCATCGACTTGAAAAAACGCATCGACAGGTGTTTTAGAGACCACCTCGAACTGGGTAAAGTTCGGGTTAGTTTCCATGGCCTCTCTTAAAAATAGTGAGTGCTCATGATTGTTGTCAAGGAATGTGACCGTCATTTCAGCTTTAAACGGCAATGCAGGAGTCAATAGCGCAAGCTCATTAGGGTTGTTGCCCTTTTTAGGCATCAAGAGAGTATGAAAACACAACGGCTTGTCATGGGTCTCAATGATGCAATCAACCGGTTTGGCTTCATGGGCTAACAGTTGTACGCCGGTGTGGATCACATCGGTGCTCGCTTGCTTGAGCCAACGAATGACCCCAACTTGCACAGTGTCGGATTGCTCATGAAACACCCCGATCAAATCACCGGCTTTGATGTTCGAAGGCCAGGGTCTATGCCAGGCAAAACAAAAACCTTGCATGGATTGATTGAGTGTCTCCACATCAAAAGCAATCGGTTTTTTATGAGCTTGAGCCGGGTTGGTCTCACCGTCTACCTCAATAAACCCATCGCTTACCCAGGTGGGTGTTTCAACCTTATAACCGAAATGAACCAATTGATGCATGATGGGTTCAAGGCCAAAAACAACCTGAAGGTTGTCATGAGTTTCTTGGCGGTCGGTGTCGCGTTTAATGCTAAGCTCGAACGACTGGATAAGGGTTTGAATGAACGGTAAAGACAAACTAAGCTCAATAGCGCTTAAGTTGACTACGCTTGTCTCACCCGAGCGAGAGGCTTTGAGTTGCTCAAGGTGCGCAAGAAGCTCACTCATGTCGATGGCTAAGTGCCAATCATGAAAGGCTTCAATTTCGTCGCGATATTTGGGCCCAGATTCTAGGGTTAAATCAACGCAATAATGCGAACTCTCATCCAAAGAGACATGGCTTAAGCAAATCAAATCCACCCACCCCTCAATGGCAGACGCCAGCAATTGCATATCATTCAAGCGCAAGCGAAATGGGTTGGTGCATCCAAAAATAAGCGCATGATGATAGAGGCGCTCAAGGGTTTCATGTCTGAAAATACTAAGCTCACAAGCCTCGACTGGCTTTTGCAATACCTTGGCATGGCAGGCATGCTGATAACACAAATGAAGCTCACCCCAAAATCTTGAGTCAGGGGTTGTGAACATCTCGTACGAGCGATAAATCATTTCCAAATCGTAAAGCGCGATGCGATGCAAGCAAACAAGCCCAAGGGCTTTGGTTTTACGTGCTTTCAAACCAAACCCTTCCAAGCAAAGTTGGTAGCCGGTAATCAGCTCTTGGTAAATGCCTTTCATCAGCATAAATATTTTAAACCGAGACTCGTAGGCGATTTCTGGGTTGTCTAAATACTTGCGAGCCAGCGTTTGCCCCAGTAAGTGCACCTGGGTTTTAGTCTGCTCCAACAACTCAAAGCGATAAGCAGGCTCGAGCTGCGTTTGATTCATGTGCTGGAAAAAATGGAAGATGGATTTGGCTTGAGTGCCGAGTTGGGTGTCATCCAGCTCAGCTTGCCAAGCCTCAACCACCTCAGCCTCAAAACGAACAAACAACGGTGATTGTTCGATTTGATCACTAGGAAGCCAAAACCCAAACTGACCTTGATGATAATTCATGTGCACCTCACCCTATTGAGGCAGGCTAAGCCCACCCATTATTAAGGTGTATCGTTTGGCGCCCTTAATTCTTGAGTGAACGGGCTAGGTGCAGGTCCACGGGAGGCTTGAAGGCCATGCCAGGTGTTTCTTTGACCAGAGTGGGGATCAAATAGCCAGGCAGACACTCAAAAAGCTTGCCCATGATCACCTTGGCTTGTTCTTGGCTCACATCAAAATGTGCACCCCCTTCAATAGGGTCTAACATGTGCAAATAATAGGGGGTAATCCCACACTCGAACAACGCCAAAGACAGCGCTTTGAGCGTGGAGGGGTCGTCATTGATTTGATGAAGTAAAACGGACTGATTGAGCAAAGTCACCCCAGCTTTTCGTAAACGATCGCAAGCATAACTCACCTTGTCACACAGCTCATTGGCATGATTGACGTGGGTGACCATGGTGATCCGTTTTGACTGAGCCTCCAATATCTCAATCAAGCCTTCATCAATGCGCGAAGGCAAGACCACAGGATTTCGCGTATGAAAACGAATGAGTCGCACATGGGGAATGTCTAATTGTTCTAAAAACCAAGCCAGATGAGCATTGGTTAAGTTGAGTGGATCCCCCCCACTTAAAATCACTTCTTCAATGAGAGGATTGGCCCGAATGTAATCAAAAGCTTGAGCCCATTGTGCCCTGGATTGGCGATTATCCTCATAAGGAAAATGACGGCGAAAACAATAACGACAATGAACGGCGCAAGAATGGGTGGTGATCAAAAGCACGCGATTAGGAAACTTGTGCAATAACCCCGGAATTGGATTCACGGATGTTTCATCCACCGGATCAGGCCCATACCCAGGAGTTTGCCAACTTTCTTTTTGCGTGGGGAGGAACTGCCTTAAAATCGGGTCATTGGGATCACCGCGTTTAATTTTTTTCGCAAAAGAACGTGGGATTCTCAAAGGAAAAGGGGTGTTTTCTAGAGCGTCGACGTCGTCTTTGGTCAAGCCAGAGATGGCCAAAAGCTCGGCCACAGAATCAATGGCTTGAGCCAATTCTTTGGACCAGGTTAGGGGCTCAACCTTTAAAGGCAAATCAGGTATCATAAGGCACTTTCGTTTAAACAAGCCGCGTATTTTAGCAGAAATTGGGATAATTCAAATGGCAACTTACAACACCAACGAGTTTCGCTCTGGCCTTAAAGTCATGTTAGACGGTGATCCATGCTCCATCATCGAAAATGAATTCGTCAAACCAGGAAAAGGGCAGGCGTTCAATCGGGTTAAGCTGCGCAACTTAAAAACAGGTCGTGTGCTTGAGAAAACCTTCAAGTCCGGAGAGTCCATTGAGGCGGCGGATGTCATTGAAACGGATATGAACTTTCTTTACTTTGACGGCAACCATTATCACTTTATGGATCCAAGCTCTTATGAGCAGCATGAAGTCACCGAAGAGGTGGCGGGTGAAGCCACCAAATGGCTTAAAGAGCAAGACGTGTGCTTGGTGACGTTGTGGAACGGTCAACCCATTTTGGTTACCCCTCCTAATTTCGTTAATCTAAAAATCGAAGATACCGATCCGGGCCTCAAAGGCGATACCTCAGGGGGTGGCTCAAAGGCCGCAACGCTTGAAACGGGTGCCCAAGTTCGAGTGCCCTTGTTCCTCGCCATTGGGGAGGTGATCAAAGTCGATACTCGAACGGGTGAATATGTCTCTCGCGCCAAGGACTGATTTTGGGCCAAGCGCCAGCCTGGATGTGCTCAAACAACGAGCCTCCATGATGGCGCAGATCCGCACTTTTTTTCAAAAGCGCGGGGTCCTTGAAGTCGATACCCCGCTCATGGGGAAAACCAATAGCCCATGTCGTGCCATTGAACCCTATGTGATTGACACTGCGCATGGGCCTCTTTTTTTACAAACATCCCCTGAGTTTTTTTTAAAACGATTATTAGGGGCAGGTTTAGGGGACTGTTACCAGCTTGGGAAAGTGTTTCGCCAAGAGGAGTGCGGTCGATATCACAACGATGAATTTACTATGCTCGAATGGTACCGTCGTGGATGGTCACTCGATGCTTTAGTGGATGAGACCCAAGATTTATTAATCGAGTTGTTGGCTTGTAAGGCGGCCACTCGGACTACATACCGTGAACTTTTCATCAAGCACCTAGGCCTTTGCCCCCATCAATCAAGTGAGCAGGAGCTCAGAGCAAAACTACAAATCGACCTGGAGCTTGATCATCAAGGCCTATGCGATTACGCCATGACCCATGTCATCGAACCTTCCTTGCAAGGTTTATGGGTGGTTCGTGACTTCCCCATAACTCAGGCCTCTTATGCAAAAACTCGTCAGGTGGATGGGATTGAGGTTGCCAACCGTTTTGAGTGTTATTTTAACGGCGTGGAGTTGGCAAACGGTTACGATGAAATCAATGGCTACGATGAGCAATCCAAGCGTTTGGATGAAGAGATTCAAGAGCGCCGTGCCCACAACGCTCGCTTTATTCCCAAAGATGAAAACCTCTGTGAAGCGGTCCAGCACATCCCCGATTGCGCCGGAGTCGCCTTAGGGGTGGACCGAGTGATCATGCTCGCACTGAATGCTTCTCATCTATCCCAAGTTATTCCTTTTTCCTTCGATAAACTCTAAGGCTGCAGAATGGATCATTACACAATTTTCAATCGACCTAGACGTCTTCGAACCCATGCCGCCATGCGCTCGTTGGTTCGAGAAACTCAACTTTCCCTCGATCAAATGATTACGCCGCTTTTTGTCAAAGAAGGCCTTGAGGAGGTGACTCCGGTGAGCTCCATGCCAGGCGTGTTTCAATACCCATTGCATGAGATTAATAAAGCGGTAAAAGAACTTAAAACGCTGGGTCTGGATAAAGTGCTTCTTTTTGGGATCCCATCGGAAAAAGATCCACAAGGCTCATGCGGGGAACAACAGGATGGCATCGTATGCCAAGCCATTGAAACGATTAAAGAGGCGAACCCAGAGTCGATGGTGATTTCCGACATTTGCATGTGCGAATACACCAGCCACGGTCATTGTGGGATCATCGATGAGCACTCTCCGGCCAAGCACGTAGACAACGACAAAACCGTAGAGCGGTATGTGAATCAATCCATTGTCCATGCCAAAGCGGGCGCTGACATGCTCGCCCCTTCGGGCATGATGGATGGTCAGGTCGGAGCCATGCGACAAGCCTTAGATGGGGAAGGCTTTGAAGCCATGCCGATCATGGCCTACAGCATCAAATATTGCTCAAGTCTGTACGGCCCATTTCGAGAAGCCGCTGAAGGGGCTCCTCAGTTTGGGGATCGAAAATCGTATCAGATGGATCCTGCCAATGGTCAAGAGGCGATTAAAGAGGCTTTGGAAGATGTTGAGCAAGGGGCTGACATTTTGATGGTCAAACCGGCGCATACGTATCTGGATGTGATTCAAGCCACTAAGCAAGCGTTCCCGCATATGCCTCTAGCGGCTTATCATGTGTCTGGCGAATACTCGATGGTGATGGCCGCCGCAGAAAAAGGCTGGATCGACGGGGACAAAGCCATGGCTGAAATCTTACTGTCCATCAAACGAGCTGGCGCGGACATCATCATCAACTATCACACCAAAGAAATGGCTAGGCTTCTTGGCTAAAAGCGCCCATCGTCTGACCCAAACGCACACTTGATCCTGACGTTAAGTTGGGATCAAGCTCACACGCACTCGACCATACCGCAATCACGGTCGAGCCAAGGTGGAACATGCCAATTTCATCGCCTTGTTGAAAACGCATGCGCTGACCGGATTGGCGGTCGTAAAAACGAGTAAACACTTTGGGTTGGTGAGGGGCAATGGTCCCGGCAAAACTGACGGCCATAGAACCCACAATCATCGCACCCACAAAAATTAAACACATGGGTCCATGATCGGTATCAAACTCTAATACCAAGCGCTCGTTCTTAGCAAAGACACCAGGAATGTTCGCGACCGTTGACTGGTTGACAGAAAACAATCGGCCCGGCACGTACGTCATGCTCTTGAGCTGACCATCGATTGGCATATGGATGCGATGATAATCATGAGGGGCAAGGTAGATCGTTGAAAACTGACCGTTGCGATAGGGCGCTAATCGTTTCGAATCGTCACTGGCAAAAAGGGCCTCGAGCGTATAATCATGGCCTTTGGCCTGAAAGATACGACCCTCGTCAATGGAACCTTGAGCGCTGATCTCACCATCGACCGGGGATATAAACTGACCTTCGCGTCGTGATAAATCCCGAACGCCTGCTTTGAGGGTGCGTGTAAAAAAGTCATTGAAGCTGGCGTAGGCCAATGGATCTTCAATGATGGCCTCTTCCATCGTCACTGGGAATGCTTTGACAAAACGTGAAATCAACGCATTCTTTATCCACGAAATGCGGCAATCAGCCAACCAGCCAGCCAGACGAGACAGACCATGATGAGGCAAGATTCTTTGGAGACGAGTGGAGACCATACAACACACAGCAAGTAATTAAGTTGACCTATTTATACTTGGTTTCCACATGGTTTTCAATATCGCAAATTTATTATTAAAAACAATGGGTTAACTTGCGTGTAATTGATGATTAAGGGCCCTTTGGCTGCGATCATGGGGCCAGATGGCCTCGAGAAGGTCGAATTTTGTACTTGATTAGCGCCCATGGTAGAATTCTTCGAATCTATGAGGTAAATGTGAAAAATACAAAAACAACGTTCCAAGCAGACAAATTGTCCCGAGACAATGACCCCGACAACATGGTACTCGACAATATGGTACCCGTCCTTAAAGCCAACCTTAGCAACGACCAACTCCTCGCTTATTTCAAAGCCAAACTTATTGAAGAATCGCACGAAGTGATGGATGCCACCGATAAGGCCGAGCTCCTTGATGAAATGTGTGATTGCCTTGATGTGATTGACGGGTTAGCCAAGCAATTAGGTTATAACTTAGAAGACGTTCATGCGGCGAGTCGCAAAAAGCGCGCCAAACGAGGTGGCTTTGAAAAAGGCGTCGTCATTGAGACCATCACCATGCCCAATGATCATCCACGCATTGATAGGTTTCAATCAAGACCCGAAAAGTATCCGGTGGTGGAAAAAGCCTAACGGCGATCATTCATCATCTGATGGGTTTCACAAATGCGATGATAGTTTTCAAAGCGTTGCTCCGATACGTGGCCGTCTTTGACGGCTTGAATCAAGGCGCACCCAGGCTCATGGGTATGTGAGCAGTTTCGAAATTGACAACGTTCCGCCAAAGGTAATAATTCTCGAAAGCCTTGAACGATGTCCTCTTTTTCTAAATGCCATAATCCAAAACGTCGAATGCCAGGCGAATCAATCAATGAGCCCCCTTTCGGCAAATGATAAAGCCTCGAGCAGGTGGTGGTGTGCTTGCCCAGCAACGTTTGGTTCGACAGCGCGCCAACCTGAATGTCCACATCGGGAATGATGGCATTGATGAGGGATGACTTGCCAACCCCAGATTGCCCCAAAAAGATGCTCACTTTATCCTTAAGTGCCTCTTCGATGGCATCAAGCCCTTCGCCCGTTTTTCGACTGACTTGATAAACGTCATAGCCAAGCTCTTTGTACGCCATTAATTCATTCAAAGCACTCGTGTCCGATGAAAGTAAATCGATTTTATTGACGACAATCACCGCAGGTAAATTCATGAGCTCTGCAATGACAAGATACCGATCAAGACTGAGGGTCAAAGGAGGGGGCTCGACGGCCATCACAATCATCAGCTGCTCAACGTTGGCCGCCGTAGGGCGCACCTCTTTGCGATACGTTGGGCGCTCAAGCACACTGCGTCTTGGTTCGATCGCAACAATCACCCCTGTCCCATCGTTGAATAAGCGAAAGACGACGTTATCCCCTGTGGCCAACAAGCCAAGATTCGAGCGACATTTGCAATTGTGCAGTACCCCATCCTCATCTTCGACAATGAGTCGTACCCCATGATGGGCGATCAAAAGCCCCAGCTGCTCAGAGCCTAAATCGCCAGACTCTAAACTTTCGGATATTTTGTCGTCGGAGAGCTTGGCACGGCGTAATCGATCGGCCGTAATTTTGGCTTGGTTTCTTACTTGTTTTTTGGTCAGGCGACGTTTGGTCATAGATTTGTAGTAGAACTCAATTAGGCTCTATCATATAGGAGTGTTAAACAGATAAGAACATCCATCCACGAAATCAAACCGGATCAGTCTACATAATTAGTTTACTGACATCAAAACCAAGGATCATCATGAAACCAAGCTCTGACAATCTGATATGGATTGATCTTGAAATGACCGGATTGAATCCGGATACCGACCGTATCATTGAAATCGCAACGATTGTGACCGATCAGCAGTTGAACGTTTTGGCCGAAGGCCCTAATTTGGCCATCTCCCAGCCAAAAGAAGTGATGGACCAAATGGACGAGTGGAACACGAAACATCATGGCTCCTCCGGGCTTACCGCTCGGGTGCTTGAGACCACCGTGACCGAGTCTCAAGCTGAAAAGCAAACGCTGAGTTTTTTGAAACAATTTGTCAAAGCTAAATGCTCTCCGATGTGCGGCAACACCATTTGCCAAGACCGACGCTTCCTTTATCGCCATATGCCAGATTTAGAGGCGTTTTTTCATTATCGCCACTTAGACGTGAGCACTGTCAAAGAACTTGCGAAACGTTGGAAGCCAAAGATCTACAACCAACATGAAAAAGAATCTAAGCATCTAGCGCTTGAAGACATCAAAGACTCGATTGATGAGCTCAAGTTCTATCGTGAGCATTTTTTCAATTTAATGGATAAGGCATGAGAGAGCACTTACGCCTCTACAGCGGCCAACATTGCAAGCAGCTCGATCAGGTCGCCATCAACCAGGTCAAGATCCCAGGTTCCTCTTTAATGGCCAGAGCAGGCCAAAGTGCCTTCGAGATTGTTCGCAAGGTTTGGCCGAGCGCCAAACGCTTTGCCATTGTCTGCGGTTCAGGCAACAACGCAGGCGATGGCTATCAACTCGCCCTTGCTCTCAGACAAGATGGCTTTGACGTCAACTTATACACGCCTGATTTGAACGCAACCTTAAGTGCGGACGCGCAGCGCGTCAAAGACGCGTGCATTCAAGAGCGGATTGCGATTCAGGAGTTGCCTGACCGATTAGAGCACGCGGATTTAATCGTTGATGCTTTGCTAGGCACAGGGATCAAAGCTCCCCTGAAACCAGCCTTTATCAAAGCCATTCAGTTGATGAATGAATCCTCTTTACCCGTGCTGGCTTTGGATGTTCCCTCCGGACTTGATGCCGATACCGGCCAAATCATCGACACCGCCGTCAAAGCAGACGTGACCGTCACCTTCGTCGGACAAAAGTACGCGCTCTTAAGTGGGCCGGCGACGAATTACTCAGGCATTGTGCACTTTGACTCCCTGGAACTCACCGATGAAGTTTATGATGCGGTGCCCTTTGATGGCGAGCTTTTGCAGCTCGAAGAATCAAGATCAGCCGTTGCCAAGCGCTTGCCTAATGATCATAAAGGCCGGTTTGGCCATGTTTTGATTATGGGGGCCGGCCATCCCGGTTACAGCGGGGCGTTGGTCTTGGCGGGGCAAGCTGCTCTGGTTTCAGGGGCAGGCTTAGTCTCTGCCATCACCCACGACAGCGCATTGCCCCTGATGGCCAGAGCCCCCGCTGAAATGATGATTCATCCGGTGACTAACCTTGATCACAACCTGTTCGATCGAGCCAGCGCTTATGTGGTCGGCCCAGGACTTGGCCAAGATGAGTACGCAAGAACCATCCTCACTCAAGCCCTAGGTGCAAACAAACCCATGGTTATCGATGCCGATGGCCTGAATCTACTCGACAAGATTGAAAAACGCGCTGACTCCATGGTCCTCACACCACACCCCAAAGAAGCCGCTCGTTTACTCGGTATCTCCGTGGAGGCAGTTGAAGCCAATCGGGTTGAAGCCGCGAAACAACTCCATGCTAAATACAAAGCCGTCATCGTGCTCAAGGGGGCTGGCACCATCATTGCTGGCGAACAAAGTTATTTCTACCTTTGCCCGTTTGGTAATCCAGGCATGGCCACTGGAGGGATGGGGGATGTGCTTGCAGGCCTTATCGGAGGATTGCTCGCCCAAGGCCTAACCCCCTTGCAAGCAGCTAAGCTCGGTGTTGTGGTCCACGCCCAAGCCGGTGATTTAGAGCGAACCATTGGTGAAGTGGGGATGCAAGCCAGCGATCTTATGTTACACATTAGAAGTTTGATAAACAACTCAGAATATGAACCAAGACAAGACATCTCTCAATTTTTCGATCTGTGATGAAGGCTCGATGCTTGGGCTAGGAGCACACCTTGCGAAAGCCCTCAAATCGTTTGACCACGGCGGCGCCTTGGTCTTTTTGCATGGCGACTTAGGCGCCGGCAAAACCGTGCTCACTCGAGGTTTGATTCAATCACTAGGTCATCAAGGCTCAGTGAAAAGCCCTACCTATACCTTGGTTGAACCTTATGAGTCTTTGAGCCCATGTGTGTATCATTTCGATCTCTACCGACTCGGCTCACCCATTGAATGTGAAGAAATGGGAATTAGAGACTATCTTGAAAAGGATGCTCTTTGTCTTATCGAGTGGCCCGATAAGGCAAAAGGGGTTCTGGAGAACCCGGACATCGTGATTCGTATCGAGCTTGGTGAGGGGCAGACGCGTCACATCCAGATTAGTGTGAGCAAAGACTTGGTCAAGTTAATAAACTATCTTGAGGAGCACTATGCGTCTTAGACTTGGGTTGGGGATCTTTTTATTGCTTTGCACGATCAAAGCATGGGCCGATCAGCTGGACAACATTCGTGTTTGGGCCTCGCCAACGAACACCCGGGTTGTTTTCGATTTAGATGAGCCTACTGAGCATACCTTATTTACCCTTGAGTCCCCCGATCGCATCGTCATCGATATTAAAAAAACGCGTTGGCAAACGTCG
>CAYNJF010000009.1:0-63127 GCA_964397555.1 uncultured Francisellaceae bacterium | reverse complement strand
GCATGGTTTGGACCAAAGCCCAAATCGGGTGCTTTGAAGATCAAGCTCAGGATGCGCGGTTAAAAGCCCGGAGTGTTGGATGGCATCAAGCACCGTCCAGGTGGGTTCGGCTTTAAGGGTGAGCAGGGTTTGTTTGTCTTGGGTCGCATAAGCGATTTCAATGATCATGAGCGCTTCCATAAAGCTTGTGGGCACGGTTAATAAAACAAGTCATCATCGTCTGGGCGGCATGATTAAATACCGGAGCGAAAGAGTAGCTTAGCCATTTGTTGGCAAATTCAAACTCCAAATACAACGTCACTTCGCAGCCTTTTTGTTTGGGCTCAAAGCGCCACTCGCCATTTAAAAATTTAAATGGGCCTTCAACCAATTCCATGCATACACGCTCATTCAGACTCAGCGTATTTTTAGTGACAAACTCTTGCTTGACCATGCCTTTTTTAACGAGCACTTTCGCGGTTACTTGCTCGGGCTGTTGGGTCAAAATCTGAGTTTGATGGCACCAGGGCAAAAACGAAGGGTAGTGCTCGATGTCATTAACCAGGGTATACATTTGCTCTGGAGGGTATTGAACAAGGGCTTGGCGCTTAATAATGGGCATAATTGGTGATGAACCCCTGAATTTAATCGACCAAGCATATCATAAAGTGCTTTCTTTTTCAGTCAAGTGGCACTACAATGTTTGCGTTATGGCTAAAAAAAAATCAACCAAAAGTTCATCCAATACGATTGCGGTCAACCGTAAGGCCCGCTATGAGTATGCTTTAGAGCACGTCTTTGAGGCAGGATTGGTTTTGGAAGGTTGGGAAGTCAAAAGTTTACGTGAAGGTAAAGCAAACGTTGCTGAGTCTCACGTGATCATCAAAAAGGGGGAGGCCTTCTTGTTGGGCTCGCAAATTACCCCTCTTTTGTCGGCTTCCACGCATATTAACCCGGATTCGACTCGCACTCGAAAGTTGCTGTTACACCGAAGAGAGCTCAATCAAATGATTGGGGCGGTTGAGCGTAAAGGGTATACGATCGTACCGACCAAATTATATTGGTCTAAAGGTCGGGTTAAATGCGAAGTGGCCATCGCAAAAGGTAAAAAGCTGCATGATAAGCGTGAGACCATTAAGCAACGCGATTGGGAACGTTCTAAATCGCGGATTTTGCGCAACAGCTGATGCCTTTTATCCAAAAGTCAGCCGCTATGCTAATAAGTGGTTGATTTTGTGTTATCCTATATTTGGGGGCGATCTTGGATTCGACGGAGATCGTGAACCTTAAAGTGCATGTCGAGTAGGCAGAATACCTCGTTAAAAGTGGCTGCAGTCGTTATAATTGCAAACGACGAAAACTACGTAGTAGCAGCTTAAGCTATTGCCCTCCACGCCAATGTGCTTATGCGTTGGTAGTTGGGGGTCGACACACATAAGCTACGCTGATCACGATGCCTTTGCGTGTGAGGTTAAGACTTTAAAGGATCGCGCGGTGAATCCTGCTTTCACGGGTCCCACCAAGTTAAATTTAATAGTGTAAGCTAAACATGTAGACCTTTAAGTGAATCATCTGCGGACGCGGGTTCGATTCCCGCCGCCTCCACCATCTTCACCCACTGACCTTAGTCAAGTTACTGGTGGTCAATCCTTCATGTGGACCTATGGTGGGTCCATTTTCATTCTATTTTTCTTAACGTATACGATTTGTCTCTTTTCAACCAATAGAATTTGATTTTCGTAGATAATTTGACCAGCTAATAACTACATAAAATATTACACATAAAATATTACATCTTCCTGATTGTGAATATTTTTTTATAATTCGCATATTATGATAAATGTAGAACCCTATCATAGTTTTGAACTGATAACCCAAGCATTGACAGGGCTTGAGGTTCTATGAACAAGCTTTACATTGCTCTGATTCGAAGCAAGATAAGTATATTAGTGAATTTATTAATGATGTTTACCAAATATTAGAGTTGATAAAAAACAGGAAGTATTCTTGTTTACGCCAGGTAACGTTATAAGAATGCTGCATGTAATTATTATTTCGATAAGATAACTCAAAAAGATGTGTTTGATAGCATTAAAATTGAGGTTCTAAACTCCTTATAAATTGCTTTAAAACTTTGGCAGGTGACGGGAACTTTTATGAACTAGTCTATTATCTAAGAAATGCTTTAGCTCACTCGGACATTTCAGATAAAAAATGTTAAAGCTCATTTCAAGCATGTTTATGATAATAAAATGCGATTTGACACTGATTTATCTACAGAGGATTTAAACTATAATACTTATATTAGAAAAATCAAAACGGGTAACCTTATCTCTCACAGTCATCTGCTCCTAAGTATAATTTCTTATCCTCAGAAGCAATATTCATAATAAGTCTTACCTTGTCATAGCGTATAAGCCGAAGAGTTTTCTCCGGTTTACTATTGCTTGATGCGAAAATCGGAGTCTAGACTACTCCAGTGATTCAAAAGTGACTTCTTTTGAGCTTCATTCATAGGGAGTTCTTTTAAAGCCTTTGGCCAAAGGCTTCTAGCCTTTTCAAGCGTATCATCTAAATGTGGTCTTATCGCTCGCCATGGCACCGATGCTTTCTTAGACCATGTTTCAAAATGATCAAATGACGCTTTGTACCAATCTTTATTTTTTCCAAGATTGAGTGCGTAATGTCTTTCATCATCAATATATACACTTGTTGTTACGATATCATAGGCAGGGGAAAGTCTGGGAGTGATTTGATCAGAGTAAAGCAAACTCCAGTTCTTAATATGGGCATCACCATTTGCAAGAAGAATATTAACAAGCAGCCTTCTAGCAAACTGTTGGGCGTCTGCCATACCGTCACCCGAGTATTCATAAAGAACTCTACCTATCTGTTCGTAATTTATGGTGCTGTACTTTTCATGGGGATATTTTACTAATACTTGTGCGAAATCTTCCATATGCACTCGTTTATTACCATCACGATCAAAGCGTTTAATCGCAAAGGCTAATTTTTCATCAGGTAAATTAATGGGGGGTAAATTATCAAGTTTACTTATCTCTACAAGTTTAACTTCTGGGATATCGATTCCAACTAGAGAAGCGAGAGTCATAGCTGTAAACTCATTTTCAGGTACATGTCGATGTTTTGTTGAAGGTGTTTTTACAATCCAGTCTCCTAGTACTTTTCCATGAGAAATAGTATATCGACCTTCTTTCTCTTTCATTGAGAACTTCATTTGAACACCTGCAAGAGAAAATTTATTTGCTTGCTTATCTTTGTTGAAGCTAAGGACTTTTGGTTTACCATGTATGTTAAGAATATTTTTCGGAACCTCATCTGGCAACATGGGTTCTGCTATTAATGCTCCAGGTAAGTCAGATCCTAAAAAGGAAATAATAGGAAATTCATTATCTATGTGAATTTTAAGACTTTGTGAAATCAGTTCTCTCATAGAGCCTTCTGGTAACAGATTAGAAAGCACTGGATGAATTCTTTGACTTCGTACCCAGGGCTCTTCCATGAGTTTTTCAGCTCTAGGAAAACTTGGATGGGTAATCAAAGTAAATGTAGGTCGGTTTGGATCATTTTTGAACTCATCTGCAAAGTTCAATACATTTCTACCGTTTTGATAACCAGCTAAATAGCCTACCAACCTTCCATGTAATGTAAGTCTGAGCACACTGACTTCTTGAATACTCATTATTCATCCTCTAACAGATCTTGCCATGGATCATCTGATAGCTTTTGCTTATCTTGTGGGGGCTTTGGTGCTTGCTGAGAAAGCTTCATATTTTTGTTATCAAGAAAAGCTTTGACCTCACTTAGCTTTTCTTTAGGTATAAGCAAAAGTTCACTGTTAAGCCCTTTGGCTATTAACTCAAGGGTATCTAACCTAGGGTTTCCCTTAGACTCTAAGTGTTGATATTGTTGTCTAGACATACCAACTCGTAACAACATGTCCTTTTGCTTCAGTCTAAGTTCTAAACGTCTTTTTTTGATTTGTTCAGTGATAGATTCTGCCATTGTAAACACATATATTGCTTTACACCCCATAAGAAACATTTTAGTTGCTTTAAGCAATAAAAGCAACATTTATGTTTCTATATATAGCGAAAGCAATAAATAACTTGCATTTATGGAAAAGGCCATATATAGGTTGCTTTATGGATTGATAAAGCCAAGGAAAGATTCACAGGGACCCTATTCGCTGCCAATTGCAGACCATCAAAGGCAATTTACACAGACCGGAATCCTATAAAATTATATGAATGCAGTTCTTTTTTCGGCCTCAGGAGCCACTTCAGGTTGATGGTGGGTGGCTCGAAGGGTATCCCTGTGGTGTTGTTGTGAGAATATCATAGGCGCACGGGCGGGCTCAGAGTTTTGAGGTTGCACTACTTGAGGAATTTGGGTTGCAGTTTGAGAGGCTCTCAAATCGGTTAACCTTGATTATAGACGGTCTATGTTTTCATCCTTGTGTTGAATTTTCGTGCTGATATCCAGGCAGGATTGATTATGAGCGCTCTGCTCGTCCATTACGCTCGACGTCTTTGTTCAAACAATTGTCTTTTTCCTTCAGTGTGCTTTGAAACAAGGCCTGTTCTTCAGGTGAACGTTCTGGGTTTTGCAGCACACTTTGTTGCATCTGTTGAGTTTCATGTTCGAGAGTCTCAACTTGAGATTGAAGGTGTTCCATCCTCTCTTGAGTCAACCCGATCGAGGTTAAGGTACTATGAAGCTGGGTGGCAGGGTGCTCAACCTCCGAAAGCAAGAGAGAGCTTGCGTTTGATAGTCCTTGCTGAATATCTGAAGGATCAATATCGGTAACACTTTGACAAAGTGATTCCATGTTTTTTTCAAATCGAATGGCAATTCGTTTTACTTTGTCTTCCATGTCATTGGTTTCTTCTTTGCCAAGTTTACGCTTGACCAAAAACTTAGCTACTTTCTTCGTCTTCTTCTTTTGAGCTGAATCGATTGCCACTTCAATGACACTTGAGAATTGTTCTTTTTGATGCTTAAGCTTATCGCTTTTCTCCTGAGCTCGTTCATGAACCGCTTTTGCTAAACTATGTTCAACGTTGGTCTGAACTTCTTCAACAGATTTGTCTTTGCTGGCGCGTACCAACGTAGACAAGCGGTCATCGCTGACATGAGGCAGATGAGAGTCAAGTCGTTGTACGAAGGATTCAACCTTAGGCTGAAGATCATCAATATTCAGCACATCACCCAGTCTTTGTTTCAATAACGCAAGACGTGCCTCCTTGGACTTTCCTTCATAAAGCTCAGCTGAATACACGGGCTGGCCCTCTTTTTGAAGACCCAAGGTGAGATATGATTTGCTCGCAGACTAAGTAAGCTTTTGGATCACTTTGAACCGCCAGATGGTAAAAGCCTTGCGCAGCCACGAGTAAAGCATTGACGCGATGATGAATGCTCTCTTACATCTCGCGACACTGTTTGTTTCAAAGCCTCATGACTTACTTGAGAGGATTCTGGCATGCACAAGGGCTCAATTAAGAGATTTCGACCTATCTGGATGCGGTTAAGTCCATAAATCCATCAAAATCCGTCTTTTTTGCTCACAAAATCCCATAATCGGGTTAATGCCCTTGATTTATTGTTGCATCTGCGCATGATGAACCATTCATTGAAAAGTCACTTTGAGCGTATATGCACATAAAAAAACACTCTTTTCTTTCAATTGTTATGCATCTTTGTTCAGCACTCGTCTTTGGGTTGCTGTTAAGTGTGTCGAGCACGGCTTTGGGCGAACATGTATCCCATGGCACTCATTACGGGGTGGATGGGGTAAGCCTTTACGAGGCCCATCAACATGGTTTGGATGGTCGGTTGTTGCTGGATCCCTTCATTGAAACGTTTCTTGATGAGTCTGAGGGGTTGAGCCTGGTGGACATTGGTTGTGGCGCCGGGCCTTGGGCCATTTATGGTGCGAGAAAAGGGTCGCAAGTCACTTGTGTGGACATCCAAGCGGCCATGATTGATTTGGCTCGACACAAAGCCCAAAGCATGAACCTAACTACCATTCGGTTCGACGTGGCTGATGCAGCGTACCTTCCTTATCAACAAGATCAATTTCAAAAGGCAATTAGTGTGAACGTTGGGTGCAATCTACCTAGCCTGGATGAATCGCACGGTTTTTACGCTCATTTTCTGGAGATGCATCGAGTGCTTGAACCTCAAGGGCGAGCGCTTGTGAGTGCGCCTGCATCCTTTGATGTGCTTTTCATGCTAGAACATACTCATGATGGACTCGAGCGAATCCAAAAGGTGCTGGATTCGATACCTTTACGGCCAACGAACACGCAAGTCATTCAAGAGTTGAACCAGCTGGATTTTGTTCTAAGAGCGACATTTAAAATGGAACAGGATCGATTGGTCTTAGTCCAAAACCTAAATCAACTTTCACCAGGTGAAAAAATTTGGCGAAAAATTCCTGGTTTGACGGTACCTAACTATTACCACGATGAATCTGAATACCTTGAGGCGGCTCAAAAGGCCGGCTTCATCTTGAGCCGTCTGACTCATTCAAAGTTTGAGGAGCCTGGCCAAGCGCTCGAGCATGGACTGAATGATTCCTATGCCAGTCATCCTCCTTTTATCGTTTTTGAATTTGAGAAGCCATCTTAGGTTTGATAGATTGTCGAGCTTCTCAACTCTTGTAAGTGTATCTACGTATGAAGCGTTTCTTGGTGGCATGTTTTTTGGTTTTTCCTATGTTGGCTCAGGCCGGTGAAAGACCTGTTTTGACCACAGCTGGTGTTGTGATGGTATGTCCTTCTCAAAAAATCGCTCTGATTGAGCGTGGCAAAGCTCCATTTGGGTATGCGATGTTTGGTGGACATGTTGAGTATGAAAAGCCAGAGCAGGCGTTTAAGCGCGAAGCGAATGAAGAGCTCAGCATCTCAGATATCTCAAACATGAGATTGCTTGGCGTGCATGGCAATCCAGGTCGTGATCCAAGGCAGCACTCAGTGGAAGTCACCTACGCGTGCACAACAAAAGACACCCCAGTAGCGGCCAGTGATGCGAAAACGGTGCACTTACTGGATGTTCACGAGGTTGAGGCTTTGATTAAGGCTCAAGAATTTGCCTTCGATCATGGGGCAATCTTAGAAAATTACCTTAGAGAACTCGGTGAGTGTAATCCATGTGAGCAAGAATGCTCAGTGGGTTTAAGCGTTGATACTGTTCAATAGAGCGGTTAGGCTATAGCAGTCTGGGTGCGTTTACGTGCCCAGACTCATCTTTGACACCCTAGAGATAAATACGATGCATGTAGAAAGCTTTTTTGATTCAGCGACGGCCACCTTCACTCATATCATTGTGGATGAGCGCACCAAAAAGTGTGCGGTGGTGGATTCGGTGTTGGATTTTGATCAAGACGCGGCCAAAGTAAGCACCCACAGTGCCGACAGGGTCATCGACTACGTACAATCCAATGGCTTAACCAACGAGTGGCTCTTAGAAACGCATATTCATGCCGATCATATTACGGCTTCTTTTTATCTTAAAGAGCGTATTGGCGGGCGACAAGCCATGGGGGCTGGGATTAAAGATGTACTCACCCTATGGGTGCCAAAATTTCAAACCCAGCAAGATACCCCAACCTCTGGGGAGCAATTTGATAGCCTATTTGAAGACGGTGATACGTTCTGCATTGGCTCATTAGAGGTCAAAGTATGGCATACACCGGGTCATACCCCTGCGTGCGTCAGTTACTTGGTTGAAGATGCCGTATTCGTCGGTGATACTATCTTTTCGCCTCATATTGGGAGTGCGCGTTGTGACTTCCCAGGCGGGAGTGCAAAAGACATGTACCAGTCCATTCAACGATTTTATTCACTGAACGATAAGACCAGACTATTTCTTTGTCATGATTATCCCAAAGAGGGGCAAGAACCATTGGTTTGCATGACCGTTGGCGAGCAAAAAAACACCAACATACAAATTCAGCCTGACACCAAGCTTGAAGACTATGTCGAAAAGCGTCAACGTCGAGACGCTAAGCTCAATGTGCCCAAATTGTTGTATCCATCGATTCAAACCAATCTGCGCTTAGGTGATTTTGGAGACAAAGCGTCTAATGGTTTGCACTATTTAAAAATTCCAGTCAACGCTTTTTAAAACAGTGCCATCAACTCATAGCTTGATGGCACCTGTTTGAGGTTACTTCTTTTTAAGCCCAAAATTATCTGGTCTTGGCATCTCACTCATATCAACGATGTCTTTTATCTCGCCCACAGACAATTGCCTAGCTATGTATCGAGCTTCATCGTATTCGCGGTAAAAGCTGTCAACGCGCTTTCGCATGGTAAGAGGAAGATAGTCACGAGAGCGACCATTATAGCGGGTGAGACAATCGGAGATGTATGAAACATCATTCTCAGGGACATGGTCAAGAAGGTTAAAGACCACTTTTAGATCATCTTGCCCTATTTTTTGTATTTGCTCAGCCGTTAATTCGTTTTGATCGGGGCACTTTTTAGAGTCCGGCAACTTGGCGCGATAGTTTTCCATTAGGTAACCATCGACGCGAAGCCTGAGCATCATCATGCCATCCAGCATCGCCCCAGAAAAGTAACTGATTTCTTGAGAACGAGGGGTAACTTCTTGAGCCAAGCTTTGATAAGCTTCGCAAGTCTCAAGATCCTTAAAACACTCATTTACATCACGGATGAGGTTACGATACTTAACATGAGGTGCCACAGGCACAGCAAGACAAGCCATTTCCGTGTTGTAGACGTCCATATTCAGCCACTCTTTGGCACTCATAAGACCTTGTTGAATCGCATGGGTGCAGACAGTGGCATCATGTTGCCAGCTTGGCTTTTTCCAATCACGTGAAGGCTCTTGGAAATAAGACTTAAGATATCCTGTGAGACGACCAAGCCAGGTCGAAGGGGATGAGGCCAAACCTAGAGTTTGTTGCGCCTCTTCGAGCTCTTTATCGAGTGCCATTAAATTAGCTTGCACGATCGAGCCAATGAAATAGTTCATGTACAAAGAGTCATCAACGGCAAAGGCTTGTAACCCATGATTGCGTTTGTCTAAAAAGTCACTCGCCTTGGCAAGAAAGTCACGAGTATTAAGAATCAGTCTGGTCAGAGGCTCTGGTCGAATGGGCATACGAACTCCATGTCATACAAAAGGGGCCCCATACTAATTCGAAACGTCAAACCAGTAAAGACTAAGAGTCTCGTACCAGTTTGAATAAATACTCGCTAGCTTTGGGGGCGTCAATGTGGTCATCAAACCAGATCTGGTATTGGGCAATGGCTTGGTAGACCCACATATCAATGCCCTCGATCACTACGTTGCCACGCACTTTTAGTTGGTGCGCCCAATCGTTGGCCGGTTTGCTGATGATCTCAAAAACGGCTAAATCGTTCGGGATAGCATCCAAAGGGAGGATGCTTTCGCTCGTATCCATGCCAAGGCCTGTGGCTTGAATCAATAAATCAAAATCGGATAAATTAAGTTCTTTAAGAGCTGCATAATCGATGCATGTCGCGCCCAGTGGCTTTGCGATGGCTTGGGCCCTTTGAGCGGTTCGGTTGGTGATGGTCAGTGCACCCCCTTGATTTGTCAGAGCCCAAGCGATGGCTTTGGCCGCGCCACCGGCTCCAACCATTAAAACGTGCTTTTGTTTTACTGATCCTATTTTTTTCTCAATCGCCGTCAACGCACCGATGGCATCGGTATTAAAGCCATATCGTTTGCCATCAACGATTTTAAGGGTATTGCAGGCACCAATGGCTTGGACTGACTCGTCGATGACATCCAGGTGGTCGATGATAGCCTCTTTCAGTGGCATGGTCACTGAAAGACCTTTGAGTTGCTCATGCTTAGACAAAAAGTCACTTAGATTGGAGAGGGTGACTTGATGCTTGCTGTATTGATGCCTTAAGCCCAACTTTTGAAGTAATGCGTTGTGATAACGATCACTTGAGCTGTGCTCAACTGGATCCCCGATCAAAGCATATTCAGCTACCATCCTTAACTTCCCCATGGTTGATGTTCATCATTGCATTGAGTTGCTATGATAACATCAAAAAAATAGGTGAGTACTATGAAATTCAACGTTGTTGGGGCTGGCGCTTTAGGCAAATACTACGGTGGTCTTTTGGCCCACTCAGGCCAAGAGGTCACCTTTTTGGTGCACAGTGAATATCGTTCTTTTGTTCAAGAGGCCACCATCACACTCAACGAAGGACAAAAGAGTCTATCCATCCCTGATGTTCAATACGTCAACGACCCCTGTAAGCTTGATGAGGCTGATGTGGTGCTTGTCTGTCTTAAGACCACTGCCAACGAGCAATTATCGACGCTATTAGCGCCCTCACTCTCTCCAAAGACGCTCATCGTCATCGTTCAAAATGGCATTGGCAATGAAGAGAGGGTGCAAGCTCTTTTTCCTGATAACCCCATAGTAGGCGTTATCTCCACGGTAGCAGCAACGGTAAAACAGCCTAAAACAGTGGACGTGTTTTTTGCCGGTGAGTTACGCATGGCCCCTTTTTCTGGGGATGGCCTACAAGCTCAGGCATTAAGCCCTGTGTTCGATAAGGCCGGCATTAAGCATCAATGGTTTGAAAATCATAAAGCTATCCGCTGGAATAAGCTTTTATGGAACGTACCCTTTAATTTTATGTCGATTCTTTATGACAAAGACTCGGCCACGTTGGCTAGCCAAACCCCTTTTTCACCCATCGTGCGCTCATTGATGGAAGAGGTGCGCACCATCGCGCAGTTTGAGGGGGTTGAGCTTAACCATGACATGATCGAAAAATACATGGCACACACTCAATCCTTGACGGATTATTACCCTAGCATGTATTGGGATCATGCCGCCAACCGCCCCATTGAGCGCGAGTATTTGCTGGATAATGTGATTGCGATCGCGAATAAACATCGCATTGAAACCCCAATGCTCAAGCTGATTGAGAAAAAGCTTGAGGAAATGGGGTTGTAGGCGCTGGCCCTAAGACTTAGTTCAGGGTTACTTTTTTGGTGAGGCTGCCCGGCTTTAAAAGAGGTTTGGGCTTAGCCAAGACAAGCGCATTACCCGCCATCACCAGAGCAATCCCAACAAAATCTTCCATGACCCATTCGAAGGCCTCAACGTAAGTCGATACGATGAGCGCAACGACTGGAAAAAACAACGTGGTATACGAGGCTTTTTCTGGGCCTAAGCGCTCAACCAATTTTAAATAGACCATAAAGCCAATGACGGACCCTGGGATGGCCAAATAGAAAACTGAGGCGGCATACGCCATGGTGGGCTCCCAAGTGTATTGGATACCATTCACCAAACAATACAAGTTGGCCAAAACCACCCCATAAAACATGCCGTAGGTGGTTGCCGGCAGCAAAGGAATACGCAGTTTGGTGCACTTGGTGGAAATTTGATTCCCCCATGAAAAGCAATACGAGCCACATAGCGCTAACATTAAACCCACGCACGCATCATCATGAAGATTAAACTCTTTGAGCTCAGCCCAGAAAATGCATGCCAAGCCACTCAACCCCAACAGCCCACCAAGGACCATTTGAGGCGTAATCTGCTTTTTGTAAAAAATCTTAGAGTTGACCATGATCATGACCACCGACGTCGACATGACAATCGACATCAAACCTGAGGTCAAATAAGGCGCCGCGGAATAAAAAAAGAAAAAGTTGGTGGAGAACAACAACGACCCAAGCAACATCATAAATAAATGTTGGCGCAGGCTAAAACGAAAGCGCTCACGTTTAATGATCATCACCACAAACAAAATAGCCGCGGCAATGGCAAATCGGTAGATAAGAGAAATCTCGATGGGGACCACGCCAACATGAGTCTTAATGGCTATCCAAGTAAAACCCCAAAGACCAATGATGGTGATATACAACAAAGCGCTCAAAACAACCCCCTCCAAATTTAGTCTGCATGATAGCTAATTCATTTCTAAAACAGAAGAGTTACTTACTTATTTTTTTATTAACGACCGCTTTCAATGGATGGGAGGCTGGATTAATGCCAAAAGGCTGATTCAATCAGTGGTTCAGTCTAAAATAGCCATCATGGATGGCCAATTAAGAGTGTTATGGAACTTACTATTTTCGATACGGTGTTAGTGCTTTTGACGATCGCCCTGGTTGTGAACAGTGTCTTTAAGAGCATTCAGTTCCCGGCCATCATTGGCTACATCCTCATCGGGGCTTTTGCCGGCCCTCATGCTTTGAGTCTGGTTAGCGACTTAAAAGACGTCCGTGAAATCGCGGAATTTGGGGTCGTGTTTTTGATGTTCACCATTGGTCTTGAGTTTTCCCTTTCTCGAATGATGGCCATGAAGCGGATTGTGCTTGGTTACGGTGGACTCCAGGTGTTTTTGTGTTCAATGGCAACGGCCCTGATAGGCCTTCAGTTTGATATGAGCTTGCCTGAGATCTTGGTGGTTTCTTCCATCGTCGCCTTATCCTCGACCGCCATCGTGTTAAAGCAGTTGACCGATCAGAATGAGATTAATCTAAAGCATGGCCAAAAAGCGATTGGGATTTTATTGTTTCAAGATTTGGCGGTGATCCCAGTTCTTATCATGATCCCACAACTGGTGGATGTTAACCCCATGGGGTTAACCAAAGAGATTGCATGGGCTTGCGTCAAAGGGGTGCTTGCTCTGATCATTATCCTAAGCGCGGGTCGATTTGCCCTTCGACCGATTTATCACTTCATTGCTCAAACTCGCTCTCTCGAGCTTTTCACGTTGTTGACGCTGTTAGTGACTCTAGCTTCGGCTTGGTTGACCCACTTTCTTGGGTTGTCCATGGCCCTTGGGGCGTTTCTTGCGGGCATGATGCTGGCGGAAACAGAGTTCAAGCATCAAATTGAAACCGATATCCGGCCTTTCAAAGACGTCTTGCTTGGCTTTTTCTTTTTATCGGTAGGGATGCAGCTCAATTATCACATCATCGTTGAGGCTTGGGGCTGGGTAGCTCTACTGGTTATGGCCTTAGTGGCTCTCAAGGCGGTCATTATTTTTGGGATTAGTTTAGGGTTTAGCCGCAACCTAAAAGATTCTGTTAGTTTGGGGCTGATCCTTGCTCATGGGGGTGAGTTTGGCTTTGCTATCTTAGCGTCGAGCATGAGTTATGAACTGTTGCGCCCTGACTACGCCCAAGTGATTCTTTGTGCGCTGCTGGTCAGTATGATGTTGGCACCCATCATGATCACTTATCATCGAGTCATGGCAAGATGGGTAACGCCTGCCACAAACCCAGATCATCCAGAGTATGACACCGAGCTTGAGGGGGCAGGTGATCTAGAGCATCATGTTATTGTGTGTGGGTACGGTCGAGTCGGACAAATGGTCGGACAATTTCTTGAAAAGGCTCAGGTCCCATTTATCGCTCTGGATTTAGACGCAAAGCGGGTTAAACAAGCCAATCGTGCGGGTCTTCCGGTTTATTATGCCGATGCTTCACATCATGAAATATTAGAGTCAGCTGGATTAAGTCATGCCAGAGCCGTGATCTTAGCGTTTTATCATAGGCATGAAATTGAAACGGTGCTCAAACGCATCCGTCAAGTGAACCCTCATGTGCCCGTCATGGTTCGAGGGCACGATGAAAAGGACATCCATCGATTTTATCAATTAGGCGCGACTGAAGTTGTGGCTGAAATTGTGGAAGCCTCTCAAATGCTGGCCTCACACTTACTGATGTTTTTAAAAATAAATCCACACCAAGTCCATCAATGGGTCATGCAAAGCCAAAGAGATCGATACGACTTTTACCGAATGGTATTTAAGTCTGACATGGAAGACCAGGGCGAGGTGGCCACCCAAGGCCTATACGCTGTGGCACTCAGTGAGCAAGCCTTTGCTATTGGAAAAACCCTAAGCGAATTTGAATTATTCAACAAAGAGCTTGTGGTCAGTGCCATCCGCCGAGGGGATGAGCGCTTGGTGGACCCGGCTATGGATACCCAACTTGAAGCCTTTGATGTCGTGGTGGTCTTTGGCCCCTTTGAGTTACTTGAGCGCATTGAACATCAATTGTTAGTTGGGAAGTAAGCCGCCTTTAAGCAAACTAAATTAAAGTACATAAAGGTTCGTTTTTGTTGATTGAATCATGTACGATTAAGAGGTAAGGAGGGTCACATGATTCAAGAAAAGATGGTTCAACCAGTCAAATACTTAGCTGGGCTTAAAGTACGTACTTCATTAGCGCAAGAGATGGAGCCTGGCAAAGGCGTTATAGGCGCCACCTTTGGTCAATTTATGCAAGGTCAAATGGCCGAACAGCTCACCAACCGAGTTCAACCCGGGGTGACGTTTGCGTGTTATTGCGAGTATGAATCTGATGAGCATGGCGAATACAGCTACTTTGTCGGCGAGCAAGTTGAAAGCCTTGATAATATCCCACCAGGGTTTGAAGTCCTGGAAGTGCCGGCCGGCCAGTACGTCAAGTTCACAAGTGATAAAGGCCCGGTTCCAGATGTGGTGTTCAAGGCATGGCAGCATGTATGGGCCATCCAACCCAACGATGATTACCGTCGCACCTATCAAGTTGACTATGAAATATGGGATCAAAGAGCCATGGATCTAAGCTCTGTCCAGGTCGATCTTATGGTCGGCACTCACTAACTCCCGCCTCGGATGAACGGTCACGCTAAGCCGATTATTAGTTGATTAACTTATTTTGGGCCTTAAATTGACCGTTCATCGACCTATTGTTACCGTTCATCGATGTGAATCCAATTTCATATTTGTCACCTAACAAAGTTTTTGTATGATGCTTACAAGTTTTTGAGCAAGGTTTTTTTATGAGCAACCCACATAACGAAAAAGGCAAGGACAACGCGATTTCGCCTGCAAGCTTTATGAGAGCGTCTGCCGTGCGAATGGTCGAGGCGGTCTCTGGCTGTCTACCTTTAAAGGAGCAAGTTGAGTTTGACTTAGGCCAGTTTGCCAAAGTGGAAGCTTTTTCGCATTCGTTGAAAGGGGCTTATGGGGCTTTTGAAAGAGTCGATGGTGATACCGTAACGATCAAGGGCCAAACCTTTGAGGTACGTAAGATCAACACCGATACCGACGCGCTTATTGGTGAGATTTTTATGCCAGTTGATCCCAGCTGTACAGATGTCTGGATCAATTGGACAGGTACCAGCAATGGCCCAATGCTCACGGCTGATTTTGAAAAAACCCCTGGCGAGAACTCGTATCGCCGTAATGAGCTCTCTATTCTCCGTCAAATCAACCAGGCGATTGATGAAGTCAACGCGAAGGCTGAAGGTAAATTAAGCATCATGGTGAGCGGTCACAGTCTTGGTGGGGCTTTATCGCAACTGACCTTTGATACGATTCAACGAGCCATTGCTCAAAACGGTTATCATGGTCAGCCTCATAAAACTGATCATGCCAACTGGAAGATGGCTCATCGCCGCTTCAAAGAGGACATGGGGGCCTGGCTTGCTCCCTCAAAAGCTCTTTTTGACAAACAAGACATTCATGCGCTTGATTGCTCGAACATTCGACAACTCATCATTGGGAATTGGAATGCCCCTGGCGTATTTGAGGCGATTGAAGCCTCAAGCAATGCTCTGGCGCCTTTGATCCGTCGACTCGGCATTCGTCTTAAAGCCTATTATGGTCAAGTCGTAGGCGATGACATTCAACACACCGGTCATGGCCACGTGTTATCGGACGTGTCACCCAAAGATGCAGACGTTAATTTAATGTGTGTGCATATGGATGGCGTTGACAGTTGGTTCTATGGCTATGAAAACCAAGTCATTCTCGGCACGTTGAGCATGTCAGGAGTGATGATGGCGCTTGGTCCAGGATTTTTAGCCTTCGAGCTTGGCTTACTGACCGCTCTTAAAATTTTGGATGTCACCATCAAACACACAGGGGTGCATTTTAAATCGGTTGATCCGGCACTTGATGACATTGAGTTTTCTGATGGCCATGCCAAAGGAACTCAGACCATCTCTTTTAAAGGAAAAGAGCATGCGGTTCATTACGATCTTTACAAAAACAACACCGAAGAGTCTCGTAATCAGATTAAGAGCTTGTTGAGAAAGTACTGGGTCATTCAAGAAAATTGGGGTCAAGCAATCCGACAAGGGATTCATTTTACGTTCAATACGTTGTTTGGAGATGGAAAGCACCAAGATCAACCCGAAAGCAAACCACCCGTCAACCAAACATTAAGACGGTTCGCCGCCTCCTAATCCTATGGCATAATGGTTTTCTTTAAGGAATCGTTATGCCCTACATCAAATCAGAAAAGCGTGAGCGCCTCGATGCCATTGTTGAAATGATGCATCAAGCAGGGATCTGCGCTGACGGCGATTTAAACTATCTTTTATACGCTTATTGCAAACGCCATGTTAAACCGTCCTACAACGCTTATAAAAACTATGTAGGTGAGCTTCACGAGTGTGGCGCTGAAATCAGAAGGCGGATCTTAGGCCCTTATGAAGATCAAAAAATCCGCGAGAATGGTGACGTTTAGGCTTTGGGAGGCGTGCCTGTCCCCTGGAAATCGGTGACAGAGCCGTCTTTGAACGAAACCACAAGTCGGTAATCTTCTTGGAGTTTGTGATTGTCTTTAAACGTGTATACATAATCCCAGCGATCGGCGCGGTAAATGTCTTTAAGCAGCGGCGTACCAAGCAAGAAACGAACTTGCTCTTCGCTCATGCCAACCTGCAATTTATCGACATCCTCTTGCGTAAGCATGTTTCCTTGATCTACTGGCACGGTGTAGGCAAAGGGCACATAGCTACAAGCGCTTAACGCCAAAAGACCCACACCCAAGGCAAACGTGGACAAAAATCGTGCAAAATTATTCATTTAGCTAACCGTTATCATGCGATTGATATTGAAATGGCAAGATGGCAAGGCTAACATTGCGTAACTGTCATCGCAAGTACACTCAATTCATGATGAGCCAGAGGAGAGCCCGTGAGCAAGCACTCGGATGAAAATTCGGAATTAAAAAAAGTTGGCCTTAAGGTCACATTGCCTCGATTGAAGATTTTGGAAATCATGGACAAGTCCGAGCAAAAACACATGAGCGCGGAAGAGATCTATCGTTTGCTCCTTGAATCAGGGGACGATGTGGGACTTGCCACCGTATATCGAGTGTTGACCCAATTTGAGACAGCTGGCCTGGTCATCCGTCATCGGTTTGAAACCGAGCATGCGGTTTTTGAGTTAAATAATTCTGAGCATCATGATCACATTGTTTGCGTCAAATGCGGCAATGTCCAAGAATTTGTGGATGAAATCATTGAGAAACGACAAGAGGAAGTGGCCAAACAGTTTAATTTTACCATTACGGATCACTACCTCTACCTATATGGTGTTTGTCAGAACTGTCAGCACCAAGCTTAGGCCTCACCTACGCACAACAACGGGTTTCATGCATCTCCCTGAGGTATCCCAAACAGCTCTAAATCGCTTATTAATCTGCTCATTACTCATACCACGCCAATCCGCTGAAGAGCTCCCGCTGGAGCCTTCATCAAACTCAGTGCTGGGGATACCGGACCAGTTTGAACATGCGTCTCCCTGACTTGGCCTTGAAGCATCAGACCAAGGGGGCGCTGTGCTCATTGCTGTGCTGGCGGGGTTGGCTCTGGTCGAGGCTAAATGGGCAAACATTAAGCGAGGCGTACTTGCTTGCGAGTCAGCAAGTATCGTTCTATCACTGTCAGAGCCAAAACTTTGATGATTAGAGCCTTGGTTAATCACGCGACGACCTTGAGTGCCGTAGCCTGGGTGTCTTTGTTGAGGACCTTCGGAAGGTTTTTTTCCGCAGTTTTTAACCCAATAGTAAAGGCAAGAGGCGGCACCAATCGCAGCGCCCAACAGCCCAGACCAAACCACTGGGCTCAATAATGGTCCCCAGTTTGCTTGAATCGGGGCTGGAAGCGTTTCATGGGCTTCATTGAGGTAGGCTTGCCAGGCTTCAAAAGGGGCGTCTTGCTTTTGTGTGATGGCACTTAGCGTAACTTGTTTTGCCCCCGCACATACATACATAAGACCGAAGCCTGCCCCACTGACAAGCCCCCCGACGACCAAGCTTAGCCCTTTGGCCGTTATCTTATACATGTCCTTCATGGGCTTTGTTGTAACAAAGGCCTTCTTTCATTAGCATCAGCTTGAATACTTGGATTGGTTGAAGCGCTTCCCAACTGTTTCACATACTGACCGATACCAACGCAAAGGCCAGCAACCCCAAAAGCCGCTGCCGCATACAAGACCGGACTGGTCATGGGGTTAAGATTAACATTGATATCAACGGGAAGTGGGCAGGCGGTCGCGTTTTTATTTTCATAACACTGCAAGACGCCATTAATGTCAGCGTCTGGGGCAATGGACACCCCAACGATAGGTTCACCACCTCGGTTCGTATAAATGAGGGTGGCCACATACATAAATCCTGTTACGCCACCGACAACGAGCCCAGCTGCCGTACCGAGAAGAGAATAACCAATGGCTTTTAAGGTTTCTTTACCTGCTCTAAAGGTGCTCACAAAGATGCTCCCTATCCTTGTAATTTTTTTCAGACTAACAGGCGTATTTGATCAAATCAATCAAATACGCCTATAAAAAGCAAGGAAAAGCTAAGGGAAAAGCCTAACTTTCGGCGAGTAACTCTTTTGCATGCGCTTTGGCTTGTTTGGTGGTATCCATGCCGCCAAGCATTCGAGCAATCTCTTCGACTCGTTTGGCTTGAGATAAAGGTTGAATCGTGGTCGAGGTCGAATTTTTGTTGGTGGATTTGATGACTTGGAAGTGATGACATCCTTGCGCCGCCACTTGGGCTAAATGGGTGATGCAAAAAACTTGCACGTCCTGACCGAGTTGCTTGAGCGCTTGACCGATGATGGCTCCGATTTTACCACCAACCCCGACATCCACTTCATCAAAAATGAGAGTGGGGGTTGATTGATATCTGCCCGTGATTAAGGCGATGGCCAACGAGATCCGAGACAACTCACCTCCGGATACCACCTTTTGTAAGGGGGCAAGGGGATGACCAGGGTTGGTTCTGACAACAAAATGGACCGATTCAATGCCAAAAGGCCCAAAGGGTTTGGCATGAGCCTCCCATTGCATGTCAAACAAGCCTCCTTTGATCCCTAATGGCTCAAGCCATGCACTGACCTCTTTGGCGAAGGTTTTGCCAGCCTTGGTGCGTGCTTTGGTTAATTGGGTGGCGTGTTTCATGTAATACGCCTGGGCTTGTTCAAGCTCCAGATGCTTTTGCTTGAGTGTCTCATCAAAAGAATCTAAGGCCTCTAATTCTTTGGCAAGCTGTGCGTGAAGCGCTTGCAGTTGAGAGGGCTCAACTTTATGTTTGCGAGCGATGTCAAAAATGGCAGAAAGCCTGGCTTCGACTTCATGCAAACGCTGAGGGTTGACTTCGAGTCCACCAAGATAATGATCTAGTTCGTTGCAAGCTTCTTCCAAATGAATTTGCGATGATTTTAGAAGATCTAAAACCCCCACTAAGCTTGGGTGCCTTAGTTGGAGCTCAGATAACAGTTGTTGAGCTTTTTGCAGCATGTCGGTTGCATTGGCATCCCCTACATTAAGCCCTTGTACGGCTTGCTCTAGGTTTTGTATGTCGCCCTGCGCGTTAGAGAGTTGCTTTTGCTCTTCATTCAAGCGATCCCACTCACCTTCAATCAGGCTAAGCTTTTCAAGTTCATCGACTTGATACTGAAGCAAGTTTACTCGTGATGGATCATTATGATTAATCTTTTTGAGCGCATCGATTTCTTTTTCAATCTTCTCGATTTCACGATAGGCTTTGGCTACCGCACTCAAAAATTTGTCATGCTGGCCAAAAGCATCCACCAATCGAAGCTGCTCTGAAGGTTTGAGCAGAAGTTGATGTTGGTGTTGACCATGAATTTGCAGTAGGTAATCACCCAATAATTTAAGCTGAGCAACCGTGGCAACTCGTCCATTGATGAACGCCTTCGAGCGACCATTTTTATCAATGACGCGTCGAATGATGCACTCTTGATCGCCTTGGGCATCTAAAAGCTCGCTGTCGGTCAAAAATAAAAGGGCCCCAGAGAGCGTTGAAATATCAAAGGTGGCGCTGACTTCGGCTTTTTCACAACCAGGTCGGATCCACGAAGTATCCGCTCTTGCCCCCAGCGCAACCGATAAAGCGTCCAACATGATGCTTTTACCGGCCCCAGTTTCTCCGGTAATCACACTCATGCCTTTGGAGAAGTCGAGCTCGAGCGCATCGACGACCGCAAAATGTTTAATTTGAAGATGAATCAGCATCGGTCCCTCACTGAATATGCCAAGCCAGTTTTCCACGCAGTGTTTGAAAATAATCGTAATCTTTCGGGTGCAACAGTTTGAGCTCTTTTTTATGGCGTCGCACTTTAATGATGTCTCCTTGATTCACATCCGCATGAATCTGCCCATCCCAGCTTAAACGAGGGGAGAGTTGATTATCGCTGGTAACCTTAAGCTCAATGTCACTGGAGGCCGGCAACGCTATGGGTCTTGTGGTTAGCGTGTGAGGATGCATTGGCACCATCGAAATGGCCTCTAATGAGGGGTGCACAATCGGGCCACCCGCGGATAACGAATAAGCGGTGGAGCCGGTTGGGGTGGCAAGAATGATCCCATCAGAGCGCATTTTATAGACATAAGCCCCATCAACGAGGGCCTCAAGCTCAACCATTCGAGCGACATGACCTGAATATAAAACCACATCATTCAGAGCGGGGTTCACACTAATCACCGTGTCTTGACGCGTTAAAGCGGCCTCAAGAAGAAAACGTTTTTCAACCACAACCTCGCCTTTGAGCATTGGGCGAAGTCCCTGGGCGATGGCTTGAGGGGAAATGTCGGTCAAAAAGCCTTTATGGCCACGGTTGACCCCGATGATAGGCACATTCGCTTCAAGCACGGTTCTGGCCGCAGACAACATCGAGCCATCTCCGCCTACCACAATGACAACGTCCACTTTCGTTACCATCTCGGAGGCTTTGAGCACCGTCAATGAGCTGGTATCCCCCAAAAAGGCACAGGCCTCATCTAAAAATACCTTCAGCTTCATATCGGCCAGAAAATCGATGAGGGTTTGGAATGTACTTTTGACTTCCGGGTTATTTGGCTTACCCATCAAGCCAATTTTTGAAAATTTACTCATGATCTAGGTCCCTTTTAAGGACTACATAACATACATGGATGGCCCATTTGGCACAAGAACGCGCTCAGATATCACCCTCATATCCTCATAACATCATAGTTGAAAACCAAGCCAACAACCATTTGTTGATAAACTAACTACTTGTGAGTTTATGGCCATGATGAAAGATGGGGCGCTTTTTTAGGATTTTGACTTGAAAAAAATGAGCCAGCCCTCAGTATAGGGGCAGTGATAACAAAAGGGGCCACGGGCCCCTTTCTTTTACCGAGGTATTCCATGAGCGAAAAGAAGTCCCCCGACAGTGCGGCCCCTCAAGACAACCCAGAAGTCTCCCAAAGCTTTGACGAATTTGAAAAAGAGCAAAGCCAAGGCAAACAAGAAGGGACTGGGGCGCAAGCTGAGCTTCAGGCGGCTTTAGAAAAAGCCCAAGCTGAGGCCAAGGCGCATTGGGATAAGCTGCTTCGCAAAGAAGCGGAGTATCAGAATTACGTCAAGCGTTCTGAGGCGGCGGTCTCAAACGCCAAGAAATTTGGCATTGAGAAGTTTGCTCAGGAGCTTTTGGCGGTGGCAGACAGCTTCGAGCAAGGGTTTGCTCAGCTTGAAAGCCAAGAGGGTGTAGATGCATCGGTCTTAGATGGCATGCGTTTAACTCAAAAAGTCATGCTGGACGCCATGGCTAAATTTGGGGTTGAGGAGATTAACCCCGCGGATAAGCCTTTTGATCCACAGTTTCATGAGGCGATTTCCATGCAAGAGACTCCAGAGGCCAAGCCAAATCATGTGTTGGCGGTGGTTCAAAAGGGCTACAGCTTGCATGAGCGCGTATTGAGGCCTGCTCGCGTGGTGGTGGCAAAAGCCCCAACGAGCCAAGAAAGTGCGACTAAGCAGGATTAAGGGCTTGAATTTTAACGATTCATCCCCATGTTATAACTAACTGAATTTTAAACTATTTGTGATTTTTGGAGATTAAATATGTCTAACGTAGTGATTGGTATCGACTTAGGGACGACCAACTCATGTGTAGCCATTATGGACGGTGGTAAGCCTAAGGTAATTGAGAACTCAGAAGGCGATCGCACCACCCCATCGATTGTCGCTTTTACTGAAGATAAAGAGCGTTTGACCGGCCAGCCAGCCAAGCGTCAGGCCATTACCAATCCAGAAAACACCTTTTTTGCCATCAAGCGTTTGATTGGTCGTCAATTCAATGACCCAGTCATTAAAGACGCCAACGTGCCTTATCAAATCATCAAAGCCGATAATGGTGACGCTTGGGTACAAGCCCGTGATGAGAAGTTGGCGCCACAGCAAATTTCTTCTCATATTTTGACCAAGATGAAGAAAACCGCCGAAGATTATTTGGGGCATGAAGTCACGCAAGCGGTCATCACTGTGCCTGCCTACTTCAACGACTCTCAGCGTCAAGCGACCAAAGATGCCGGTAAAATTGCAGGGCTTGAAGTCAAGCGCATCATCAATGAGCCCACAGCTGCAGCGCTTGCTTATGGCCTGGATAAGCAAAAAGGCGATCGCGTGATTGCGGTGTTCGATTTAGGTGGTGGTACGTTCGATGTGTCCATCATTGAGATTGCTGACGTTGACGGTGAGCACCAGTTTGAAGTGCTTGCGACCAACGGTGACACCTTCTTAGGGGGTGAAGATTTTGACCATCGTTTGATCGAATACTTGGTGGACGAGTTTGAAAAAGACCAAGGCATTGATTTGCGTAAAGATCCATTGGCACTTCAGCGTTTGAAAGAAGCCGCTGAAAAAGCCAAGATTGAGCTTTCTTCAAGAGAGCAAACCGACATCAACTTGCCGTACGTAACGGCCGATGCTTCAGGTCCTAAGCACATGAACATCCGTGTGTCTCGCTCTAAATTAGAAGCGCTTGTGGCTGATTTGGTTCAGCGTTCGCTTGAGCCTTGCAAATTAGCGCTTAAAGATGCTGGTAAGAGCGCCTCTGAAATTGATGACATCATCTTGGTCGGTGGTCAAACCCGTATGCCTAAAGTCCAAGAAGCGGTCGAGCAATTCTTTGGCAAAGCACCTCGCAGAGATGTGAATCCTGATGAAGCGGTTGCCATTGGTGCCTCGATTCAGGGCGCGGTCCTTTCTGGGGATGTCAAAGACGTTCTGTTGTTAGACGTTACGCCTCTTTCGCTTGGTCTTGAGACCATGGGTGGCGTGATGACTAAATTGATTGAGAAAAACACAACGATTCCGACCAAGAAGAGTCAGGTTTTCTCAACCGCTGAAAACAACCAATCCGCGGTGACCATTCGTGTTTTCCAAGGGGAGCGTGAGCAAGCGGCGGCCAATAAGTTCTTAGGTCAATTTGACTTAACGGACATTCCACCAGCGCCACGCGGTACGCCACAAATCGAAGTCTCTTTTGACATCGATGCCAACGGTATTTTGCACGTATCGGCAAAAGATAAAGCCACAGGCAAAGAGCAATCCATTCAGGTTAAAGCCTCCAGTGGCTTAAGCGATGATGAGATTGAATCCATGGTTCAAGATGCTAAAGAGCACGCTGAAGAAGATAAGGCGTTCCAAGAGTTAGCGTCTGCTCGTAACCATGCCGATGGCTTGTTGCATGCCACTGAAAAGTCGCTTGAAGATTTAGGCGACAAAGTGGAAGCGCAAGAGCGCGCTGACATTGAGTCTGCCATGAACGACTTGAAAGAAGCGTTAAAAGATAACAACGCCGATTTGGCTAAGATTGAAGGTAAGACCGCGCGCTTGAGCGAAGTCACCGGTAAATTAGCCGAGCGTGTTTATCAGCAGCAACCTGGTGGCGATGCCGCCGCTGGCGCCGCTGCAGGTGCTCAAGCCGAGCAAGGCCAAGCTCAACAAGATGACTCTGTTGTTGATGCGGAGTTTGAAGAAGTCAAAGACGAAAAACGCTCTTAAGCGCCAATTGAGTTTGACTTAATCGCAAGCAGGCCTATGGCCTGCTTGCGTGTTTCAGAGAGTGGGTATCCATGTCAAAAAGAGATTATTACGAAGTCCTAGGGGTGGATAAAAGCGCCTCAGAAGCTGACATCAAAAAAGCCTATCGCAAACTTGCGATGAAATATCATCCCGACCGCGCGGAAGGGGAAGAGGCTGAACACAAATTTAAAGAAGCCACAGAGGCGTATGAAATCCTTGGTGATGCCTCAAAGCGCCAAGCGTATGATCAATACGGGCATGCTGGGGTTGATCCAAGCCAAGGTGGCATGGGCGGAGGTCCTGGTGGCAGTCCTTTTTCCGATATTTTCGGGGATATGTTCGCGGACATTTTTGGCGGGGGCGGTGCAGGCCCAGGCCGAGGTGGTCGACGCCAGCAACGCGGTGCCGATTTGCGCTACAGCCTTGAGTTGTCTTTAGAAGAGGCCGTCAAAGGCACGCAAGTTACCATCAAAGTCCCCACTTGGGTTCAATGCGACAGCTGTCATGGTTCTGGCGCTCACAAGGGGGCAAAGCCTGTCACTTGTGGGACCTGTCAAGGGCAAGGCCAAGTTCGTATGCAGCAAGGCTTTTTTACGGTCCAACAAACCTGCCCAAATTGTTCAGGGACAGGGCAACAAATTTCTGATCCTTGCCGTAAGTGTCGTGGGCAAGGTCGAGTTCGTGATGAGAAAACCCTCAATGTGAAAATCCCACCTGGGGTAGACGATGGCGATCGCATTCGTTTGTCCGGCGAAGGTGAAGCCGCTCCAGCAGGTGGCGTGGCCGGCGATCTTTACGTACAGGTGCATCTTCGACCTCATCCCATCTTTGCTCGCGAAGACAATCATTTGTATTGCGAGGTGCCGATCTCGTTTACCATGGCGGCGATTGGGGGAGAAATCGAAATCCCAACCCTCGACGGGCGTGTCAAATTGAAGATCCCCGCTGAGACCCAAACGGATAAAGTCTTCAAGCTCAAGGGCAAAGGGATTAAGCCAGTACGCGGTGGACTCACGGGTGATCTGTTGTGTAAAGTGCACGTAGAAACCCCCGTGAATCTCACGAAAAAACAAAAAGAGTTACTCAAAGAACTCGATGCTCAAACCAAAGATAACGATAAACACTCACCTCAAGTGAGATCTTGGTTCAAAAAAGTGAAATCATTCTTTGAGGACATGAAATCATAACAAGGACATCTATGGTAAAGATTGCTCTGATTGGTGCGGCTGGCAAAATGGGCCAAGCCATCACCAAGGTCATCGACGCTCATCCACAAGCCACTTTGGTGGCTGCGGTGGTCTCTCCAAGCTCCCCATACCTTGGAAAAGCCGTCGGCGATGAGGCCTTGCATTACAGCGATGATCTAGAGCAAGCTTGCCGTATGGCCGATGTTGTCATTGATTTTACGGTGGCCGATGTCTTTACTCGCCACTGCGATGTCTATGAGCAAACCAAGACGAAAGTTGTCTCAGGCGTCACAGGCTTTAGTCCAGATCAATTAAAACGCCTCGATAAAGCGTCGTCTGTTTCCCCTATGCTGGTGGCCCCGAACATGTCCATTGGCGTCAATCTGTGTTTCGCCTTGGCTGAACAGGCCGCCAAAGTCCTTTCAGACTATGAGGTGGACATTCTAGACGTTCACCACAATCAAAAAATTGATGCACCGTCTGGCACGGCGCTGGCCTTAGGGCAACGCGTGGCTAAAAATGGTCATCATCATCTTCAACAAGATGTTCTTGCTCGAAAATCATCCCCAGAACAAATTGGCTTTAGTGTGCTTCGTACCGGAAACGTGTTTGGCGAACACACCGTTCGCTTTACTGGCCCCCATGATAAAATTGAGCTCGTGCATGAAGCGCAATCCAGAGACGGCTTTGCGCAAGGCGCGGTGGTGGCTGCACTTTGGTTGGCCAACCAACAACAGCCGGCCATGTATGCGATGAGTGATGTCTTAAGCTTGAGCGCGTAATCGCGCATAGGTTTGTCAGCGTGAACACGGACGCTTCGTCCGGATAGACAGGTTAATCTGAATTGGTTACACTTGGTGGATTTGCAAAAAAGATACCAAGAAAAATCAAGGAGTTGGATTTGTCACACGCTGTTTTGGTTCTGGAAGATGGGTGCGTATTTCACGGGATTTCAATCGGTTATCGAGAAAAGGCGCCAACCTTTGCGTTGGGTGAGGTGGTGTTTAACACGTCCATGACCGGTTACCAAGAGATTATGACCGATCCCTCTTACGCCAACCAAATGGTGACCTTAACGTATCCCCACATTGGGAATGTTGGGGTGAATGAATTCGATGACGAAAGTCCCAAGCCCTTTGCCAGTGGGGTGATCATCAGACAACTTCCTTTTCTTGTTTCCAATCACCGTGCTCAAGACACACTCGAACATTTTTTAGCTAAACATAACGTGGTTGGCATCGCGAACATCGATACGCGCAGGTTAACACGCAAAATCCGAACCCAAGGTGCGCTGCGAGGTTGCATCGTAGCGGCTGATTCAATCGATGAAACACTGATTGATAAGGCCTTGGTGAAAATAAAAAACTTACCTTCTATGCAAGGCAAGGATTTGGCAAGAGAGGTGACCACTCAAAGCGCCTATGAATGGACTGAGGGCGGATACCAGTCGACCCCAGCTCCTCAAACCATGCATGTCGTGGCCTTGGACTTTGGCATCAAGCGCTCTATCTTGCGCCACCTGGTCGATTTAGGGGCTAAAGTCACTGTGCTGCCAGCGACCTCAAGTTTTGAGGAGGTCATGGCCTATCAATCAGACGGTGTCTTTTTGTCCAACGGGCCAGGCGATCCTCAGCCTTGTGATTACGCCATTACGCTCATTCAAAAACTGCTTGCCGTTGATGTGCCTTTGTTTGGCATTTGTCTTGGTTACCAATTGTTAGCCTTAGCTTTAGGGGCCAAGACGTATAAGATGAAGTTTGGTCATCATGGCGGGAATCATCCAGTTAAGGCATTGAACACCGAGCATGTGATGGTGACTTCCCAAAACCATGGGTTTGCTGTGGATGAGACCACGCTGCCTAAAGATGTGCATCTCACGCACCGCTCATTATTTGATCAAACCCTCCAAGGTTTTGCTCATGCGTCAAAGCCGGCCTACGGATTCCAGGGGCACCCTGAAGCAGGCCCGGGCCCAAATGATGCCAAATCGTTGTTCCAACCTTTTATTGAAATGATGGCCAAGCGCCAAGTCGCACACACTCAACGCGCGGAGATTTAACATGCCTAAACGCGAAGACCTCCAATCGATCTTAATCATTGGAGCCGGCCCAATTGTGATTGGGCAAGGCTGCGAGTTTGATTATTCAGGTGCACAAGCGTGCAAAGCCCTTAGAAAAGAGGGCTATCGAATCATCTTGGTCAACTCCAATCCGGCGACCATCATGACCGATCCCTCCATAGCGGATGCGACTTACATCGAGCCGATTGAATGGCAAACCATCGCTCATATCATTGAAAAAGAAAAACCATGTGCTTTATTGCCCACTATGGGGGGGCAGACTGCTCTCAATTGCGCATTGGACTTAGCTCGATTAGGGATCTTAGAAAAGCACAACGTCGAAATGATTGGTGCCAAAAGAGAGGCCATTGATAAAGCCGAAGATCGCGAACAGTTTCGAAAAGCCATGGACAAAATTGGTCTGAACATGCCTCGCTCGTTCATTGCTCACTCGATGGAAGAGGCATTAGAAGCTCAGGATAAGATTGGCTTTCCTACGATTGTTCGACCTTCGTTCACGTTGGGAGGCTCCGGCGGTGGGATTGCCTACAACGTTGAAGAGTTTAGTGCCATTTGTAAACGCGGCCTTGAGCTTTCTCCTACCAACGAGTTACTCATTGAGCAATCCATCATTGGTTGGAAAGAATTTGAAATGGAAGTGGTGCGTGACAAACGCGACAACTGCATCATTGTATGCTCCATTGAAAACTTAGATGCGATGGGGGTGCATACAGGAGACTCCATCACCGTTGCTCCAGCGCAAACACTTACCGACAAAGAGTATCAGCTCATGAGGGACATGAGTCTGAAAGTGCTGCGTGAAATTGGGGTAGAAACCGGGGGCTCGAACGTTCAATTTGCGGTGAACCCTAAAGACGGTACGCTCAACGTCATTGAAATGAACCCTCGTGTGTCTCGCTCATCTGCGCTTGCCTCAAAAGCCACAGGCTTCCCCATTGCCAAAGTGGCTGCGCTTTTGGCGATTGGTTATACCTTGGATGAGCTTGCTAATGAAATTACTGACGGGCAAACGCCGGCCTCGTTTGAACCTACGATTGATTACGTGGTCACGAAGATCCCACGCTTTAACTTTGAAAAGTTCCCTCGGGCCAATGATCAGCTGACCACTCAAATGAAATCAGTCGGTGAAGCGATGGCCATTGGTCGCTCTTTCCAAGAGTCTTTGCAAAAAGCCATCCGTTCTTTGGAGGTTGGCTTTGATGGTCTGGATTCGCTCAGTGATGATAGGGATCCCGAGCATGCCTTAGGGCGATTAAAATCGCCCTCATGGCAACGCCTGTGGTACATCGGTGATGCTTTTCGTGCCGGTGTCTCCATGCATCAAATCCAACAACGCACGGGTATCGATCCCTGGTTCTTAGCGAACATATTGGACTTGATTGAGCAAGAGAGAGAATTGTTGACGCAAGGGTTTGGATCGCTCTCGAAAGAAAAGCTTTTTGCGCTTAAACAAAAAGGCTTCTCAGATCGCCGCCTTGCCAAATTACTCGATGTGAGTGAAAAAGCGCTTCGTGATCGCCGCCATCAATTTGATTTACACCCAGTCTATAAACGAGTGGACTCAGTGGCTGGGGAATTTTCGGTCGATACCGCCTACATGTATTCCACCTACGAGCAAGAATGCGAGGCAACCCCTTCCGATCGGCAAAAAGTCATGGTCTTAGGAGGAGGGCCCAATCGGATTGGTCAGGGCATTGAGTTTGATTATTGTTGTGTGCACGCAGCGCTTGCGATGAAAGAGCTGGGCTACGAGACCATCATGGTCAATTGCAACCCGGAAACCGTCTCAACGGATTACGATACCTCCGATCGCTTATTTTTTGAGCCACTGACCCTGGAAGATGTCTTTGAAATCGTACTCAAAGAAAAACCCATTGGCGTGATTGTTCAATACGGAGGCCAAACCCCCTTAAAACTGGCCAAAGGCTTAGAAGGTTTGGGCGTTCGTATTTTAGGCACGACGCCGGATGCCATTGACCGAGCCGAAGACAGGGAGCGGTTTAAGCGCTTGCTCGATAGGCTTAACTTGACTCAACCGCCCAATGAAACCGCCTCTACCGTGGATGAGGCGATCACGGCCTCTCAAGACTTAGGGTACCCTTTGGTCGTGAGACCTTCTTATGTATTAGGTGGGCGAGCGATGGAAATTGTCTACAACACCGACGAGCTTTGTGAGTACATGGACAAAGCGGTCAAAGTGTCCTCAGACAGCCCCATTTTGCTGGACCGATTTTTGGATGATGCCATCGAAGTGGACGTGGATGCGGTCTGCGATGGTGAGCAGGTCGTCATTGGAGGGGTCATGGAGCACATTGAACAGGCGGGGATCCACTCTGGAGACTCTTCTTGCTCTTTCCCTCCATTTAGCTTATCAAATGAGATCCAACACGAGCTCAAAGAACAAATGCGCAAACTTTCGATGGAGCTCGGGGTGGTTGGACTTATTAATGCCCAGTTTGCCGTGAAGAACGATCAAATATTTATTTTGGAAGTGAACCCAAGAGCGGCACGAACCGTGCCTTTTATCTCCAAAGCCATTGGCCAATCCCTCGCATCGATTGGCGCAAAGTGCATGGTGGGAGTGAGCCTGCAAGCGCAAGGCTTTACCCAAGAAATACGTCCCGATTTTTTCGCGGTGAAGAAAAGTGTCTTCCCCTTCGAGAAATTCCAAGGGGTCGATCCCATCTTGGGACCAGAAATGCGCTCAACGGGTGAGGTCATGGGGGTTGGTCAAACCTTTGGTCAAGCCTTTGCCAAAAGCGACTTGGCCACAGGCTTGGACATCCCCATGAAGGGCTTGGTTTTTTTGAGCGTGCGAGACGAGGATAAGCTTGGGTTAGTCCAGGTGGCAGACCAATTAGTAAGTTATGGTTATCAACTCATATGCACAACCGGGACAGCTAACTTTCTAAAAGAGGCAAATATTCCCTGTGAGCGCATAAATAAGGTCAATGAAGGCCGTCCTCATGTTGTTGATTATATTAAAAATGGTAAAATCACGTTCATCATCAATACGACTGAAGGTCGCCAGGCAATCGCGGACTCTTATGAGATTCGCCGCAGCGCTGTTCAACACAAGGTCAATTACGTGACGACTCTGGCAGGAGCCAGGGCTACCGTATTGGCATTGGCGCATAAACAGCAGCGATCGGTGTCGCGTTTGCAGGATTTAGCATTAAAGGTGTCGACAGTATGAATCGAATTCCAATGACCAATGAAGGGGCGCTCAAACTTCGTGAGGAGTTAGATCGTCTTAAGAGCGTGGAGCGTCCGCAGATCATCCAAGCCATTGCTGAGGCAAGAGAGCACGGGGATTTAAAAGAGAACGCTGAGTATCATGCCGCCAAAGAGCAACAAGCGTTTTTAGAAGGCCGCATCAACGAAGTAGAGTCCAAGCTATCTAATGCTCAAATCATCGATGTCACCAAAATGGAAAACAAAGGCAAAGTGATTTTTGGGGCGACGGTTGTGCTGATGAACATGGACACCGACGAGGAAGTTAAATATCAAATCGTTGGGGATGATGAGGCTGACTTAAAGTTTGCTAAGATTTCAGTAAACTCTCCAATTGCTCGTGCCATCATCGGTAAGAGCGAAGGGGATATGACCGTGGTTCAAACGCCAAATGGTGAAGTTGAATACGAAGTCACTGAAGTGCAATACATCTAATCTCTAAGGGACGGTGCTGCCGTCCCTTTCTCTTTTTGCCTCTCACTTGTCTCTTTTATCCCATGCAATCCACACGATTTATGCATTAGGTCCCCGATGGGCTTGGTGATCGTGAGGCGCTAGAGCTGGGGCCACTTTCTTGGGTTTGGGCTCTTGCTCTGGCAAAACTGCCTTCACTGTCGGCATGGCGAAGTCGTGGAATGGTCGATTCACTCATGGTGCGTGCTCGCGAGGGCCCTGCGGTTAAACTCGATTCACTCTGAGCACGCGCCAGTCTGGACAGGGGCACTAATCGACCTTTGATACGCTCAAACGTCGGGAGTACAAAATTTTGAGCACCTCTCTCATAGTGGGCCTGCAGTCCTTCCATACCGGGGGTCAGTGTTTGGTCAGGATGTTTGGCATAAAAATCTTCATTTTCTAATTGAGAAAGATCAGCAAGGGGGGAATGGATTTCAATGCAGGCACCACCTTCCTCGTGAGTGTAAGTTATAAAGTTCTCTTCTCCAATGCGATCTCTAGCCGCTTTCATGCCAAGGCCGTTGCCCCCCAAACTATGCGCTCGTTCGCGCTTATGATGCCTTTCCTTTTGCTCGCTGCTAAAACCTGGCCCATTGTCTCGATAGAGGAGGAGTAACTTATGATCATCACGATTGAAAAAGATTTGAAGAGTGCATTCGAGGGTACACTCCATGCCTTTGACTTTATGGAAATGATCTTTGGCATCGATGGAGTTTTTGATGAACTCAAAAAGTGAGTCAATCATTGTACTCATTCCATTTGAGCACTCAATTCTTCGAGCGAGTTGCTCCACACCCAGCTCAAGTCCTAAAGCCTCTAAGTCCTCGCGAATAGAGGCATCGAGATTCATGGCGCATTTAAAACCCCAGCTTGCAGACTGGGCTTTGATTTGAAAATGATCATGCCAGCGAGCTTTTTCACTCTCAAAAGCCACACCACGTTGCGAGACAAAAGGAAGATCTTTCATGTCTTCAATGTCGATTTTTTCGACGTGTTCGAGCAAAAGCTCCATACGCATCCCTCCTTGGTTGCATAACCAAAGCGTCGCATCTATGGAAATCAAATGCAAGACCTAGCTGAATAACTTTAAAATGATGATTTGGGGAAACCAATGATTCAGGCTGCAACGCATAAAACGGAGCTTGTGCGCCTACAACAAACAACCATTCGTCGGTAAATCCTTGCACTGAATCATGATGAGCTTGCTTGCAGGTAAGTGTTATTTATAATGCCTACTTATTTTTTGACACGCATGGAGTTCTTATGGCTATCAAGGCCCCCACAAAATCCTCTTACTTTTCTGACATGGATAAGAAGAAAGCCCTTGGCTCTGAACTCACTAATACGATTACATCGCTGCTTATATTAACGAGTAACGAGACGAGTCTAGATGGCGATGTGTCTGATTTACGTTTATGTGCTTCCTATGTTGCTGATAAAGTGATGACAAAGTTGTCTACTTATCCTGAGTACATTTTCGAAAGTGGACTAAACATTATCCTTAAAGCTGCCGATCACGAAGGTGAGTTCATAAGAAAAAACATTGAAATCCAGGGTTATCAGTATGATTTGACCGTGACCATTCCAAATGATCTAAACGAGTCGCTTTCAAAAGCGCCTGACGTGCCCATGGTTCAATCGAGAGGGTTAACTGCGGCCCTTGACCACAAACCCTTGGGGTTAGGTGAGCTTTTTTCTTTCAATGCGATCACCACCGCTTTTACTAGCCTATTTGGAAGCTCTTCTTCACCCACGACTCAATCCACGACTCAAACTATGGACACCACTGTGCCTAATGGTAAAAGAGGACGTTCAGAGTCGCCAGTGGATGAAGGCCGAAGAACCAAGCGCATCAAACCTTTGCCGAATCGCTCATAAAGAGCGACTTGCAATCATTGCAGCAGAGTCGGTCTGCCTATGAGTCCCCGTTGGCCCAATGTTCATCCATGTCAATGGGGCTTTTTTAGGCCGATTAAGTCTAAAAGATAAACAAAGGCAATGCCTTATATTAGAGAGACTAAAAGGCGTTTATCTTTCCTGAGGGCAACTCAGTTACAGTGCACATTTATCCTTTGAAACGAGTGCTTTGCGCAGATAACTGGGGACTTTTAGTGATACGAACGGCTTTTGCAACTTCTACCGTCGATATGCTTAATCCACCCAAACGGAAGCCAGGACGCTTTAAGCCAGTTTCTGTTTTAGCATCAGTGTCAGCAGAGTCAGAGGCTACAGGGAAGGCTTGAGCATGAGTTTGAGCGCTTGGAGAGATAAGGCACTCTGTAGAGTTAAGCCTATCGGTAATGGTTGCAAGTCTCTGATAAATATCTGGTGAGAATGGGGAACGAATGCGAATTTCAGCCCCTCCATGAGGTGAATTATTTCGCTCTGTGGTGGCATTTAGCTTTTGGGCGTTTTCTTTCATTTGATCCATACCACGACCACAACCCCCAAGCGCATAGTCCAGAGTTATCTTATCTTTGGAGGTATTAAGCCCTTCAGAGAGGTAATCGTCGTGGAAACCTGGTCCGTTATCGGTATAGGTAGCCACGACTTCTTCTTCTTCTTCTTCTTCGTCTTCTTCGTCATTATGTTGTTTAATGCTTATGGTAAATTCAAGGGTAATGACGTCACCAAGCACGTAAGGCACGTACTCGTCATTCTCTGTTTTTCTTCCTTGACTCAACAAGGCATCCCAAGAGTTTTTGATGAGCTCATACAGGCTACCACGCAGTACGCAAATTGCCGGGCAGTCCAAAACAAAATCGTCATCAAATCCGGCTTCCGTTAGATCTATATGAAGCTCAAAAGGCATGGCTTCGGCTTTATCATCAATCTCTCGTTTGGTCTTCTCTTCTTCACCGAGCATGATCTCCCAGGAGTAAGTTTTAACAAAGTCTGGGCAGGGTCCAAAAGCGGCCATGGTTTAATCCCTATATAAGTATTTCCATCATTTAATCACTAAACGAGCACACACTCAATTCAATCAACTAACTTTTAGATGGGGGGCATTATTTAAGGATGAATGGTTTGTTTTGAGCTTGGTTTAGCCGCTGATGAACTGATCTCATGAGTGGGCTTGGTGGATAATGAGTATGCTCGCTGGGTGGTAGGTTTGAGTGGCTTAGTCGATTTCATTGGGGTTGGTAGACGTAATATCGGCACAAATCGTGGCTTAAGCGCTTGTTCTTTTACTTGCTCTGTCGTGAGAGGGAGCTCAAGTTCGTGAACAGGGGATTCCATACGAATGCGAGCGCCACCTTGAGGGGCATTGATGGTATGAAACGCGCTGTCTTGTTGACGCGATAGGATGGTTTTTACCATCTCAAGGCCTTTGCCCATGCCGCCTATATATTGAGGATTACTCACTTTTTCTAGCGTGTCACCCTCACCATCTTTTAGAAATTTTTCTGAAAAACCTGGACCGTTGTCATCGACGGTAACCGTGCATTTTGAACCTTTGATGATTACTTCAATCGTCAGCTTCACTTCAATCACGTCATTCAAGCTCAAGCCTTGCTTGGTTTTCTCTTTGATTTTGGCGTCAACTGAGTTGCAGCAAAGATCAAAAAGTGAATCGTACAAGGCGCTGATGGCCAAAGGCTGTGATCCAGGTTCTAACTGAGTACTCGTTTTTAGATCAAAAGGGAACTTCCATTTGATGTCATCAATGGCACCAAGCACTTCCTTTTTGTTCATCAGGATTTGCCCTTCCTTTTCATGGAAGGTGATATGGATGGAATAGGAGGCTTGAAAAGAGAGTTCCACGGGGTATGAAAAATATTTAAAAAGTTTGATATTCAGCTAAGGGTAGATGGATGGGCTGATGATTTCAAGCAATGAGAGTGACATGGACAAAAAAGAAGATAAAAACAAGATAAATCGGATTTAAGTTAGTTGTTGCATCCGTGCAACACCTCTTTAAATGAAGCGCTTAATCGTCATTTTTGCGATAAAAGACGCCAATGTGGCCAATCATTTGAATCAGATGAGCCTCGTGCTGGCCTTCGATTTCTTTCGCCCATTCTGCGCGCGCTTCGCGGGTTGGGGCAGTAATACGTACCTTGATGAGCTCATGAGCATTCAGAGCGGCATCTATCTCAGTATGCACGTTTTCAGAGAGGCCCTTTTGGCCAATCATGACCACAGGTTTGAGTTGGTGGGCCTTGGCGACGAGGTTTTTTTGGAAGCTTCGATTTAACATTGAACTCAGTTTGCTATAGAATGTGATTTGACTTACGCAATTGTAACCTAGGTTACCCCAATACGCAAAATGGCTAAAACACTCAGCTCAAATCAATGGTTGGAACGTCAAAAAAGAGATCCATTCGTTAAAGCTTCTAAGCAGGCCGGATATCGTTCGCGCGCCTCCTTTAAACTGAAAGATTTACATGACAAGTACACGCTTTTTAAACCAGGCATGCGAGTGGTTGATTTAGGTGCAGCTCCTGGTGGATGGTCTCAACTTCTAAGCGAGTGGGTGCAGCCTAAAGGTCACATTGTGGCGATTGATTTGTTGGAAATGGCGCCCTTGCCGGGTGTTACCTTTATCCAAGGCGATTTTACCTGCGATGAAGTTTACGCTTCGATGATCAATCAGCTAGGTGGCAAAGGCTTGGATTGGGTGGTCTCTGACATGGCCCCCAACATGAGCGGCAACAAAGCCATCGATCAGCCTCGTATGATGTATCTTTTAGAACTTGCCCATGCGTTTGCCAAAGAGCACCTCAAACGCGATGGCGGTTTGTTGGTTAAGATATTCCAAGGCGAAGGCTTTGACGAATTTGTGAAACAGCTTCGACAAGACTTTGAAAAAGTTATCTTGAAAAAACCAGAAGCCTCAAGAAAGCAGTCCCGCGAATTCTACATCATTGCGAAAGGCTTAAAGTAAGTCCCTTTTCCTCTTGAACACTGAGGTTATGGTCGTTTGCCATCATAACCTTTCATTCACCCCTCTATTATTCCATCTTAGAAAAATGTGCATGAGTCTGTGGACAACGTGTTTTCAAACCCTGGATAGCCTGGGGATAAAATACGATGAGCGTGACTCGAAAGCTGAGGATGCAAACACCTGTCTAAATGATATGGGGCAGTTGCGATTGCCTCAAACCTTTGTTTTGCTGAGTAAGTTGTGGATAACTTTTGTGAAACCTGTGATTTGCTTGTGATTATTCTGTGGGTTGTATTGATAGTAAAAAAAATGCCCCCAAATTATGAGTTTAAAACCACGGATAGGGCTGCCTGCTTCGCTAGCGGGAAGCTACAATATATAGTATGGTTCCATTTAGCTTAGCGCTGTTGCGAGACGGTAGTTTGGCTTAAAATGGTATTTATAATAGATTGATGATTAGAAGACTGAATATACATCAGTTGGCTAATTACCTCAGTTACCAAGGGGTCTTGTTTTGAACGACATGGCAAAAAACCTAATTCTCTGGCTCATCATCGCGGTGCTCTTGATTTCCGTGTTTTCTAATTTCGGGGCAAGACAAGATCATGTGACCAAAATCGCCTATTCGGAATATATCCAAAAGCTTAAGGATGGTCAGGTTTCTGAGATTCTTATTGAGGGTGACACGGTTCGAGGCGTCACAAATGACGGCAAGGCCTTTTCAAGTTTCATTCCTCGTACCAACGATTATTTTATGCTCGGAGAGGCTCTGCAAAATCCTGGCACCAAAGTCAGTGGTAAGCCACCTGAGCAGCAAAACTTATTAATGTCTTTGTTGTTGAACTGGTTCCCTATCCTTTTATTCATCGGGGTGTGGATTTACTTCATGCGCCAGATGCAAGGTGGCGGTGGAAGAGGGGGTGCTCTTTCTTTCGGTAAGTCTCGAGCTCGTATGCTCGGCGAGGATCAAGTGAAAGTTACCTTTGCCGATGTCGCTGGTGTTGAAGAGGCCAAAGAGGAAGTTCAAGAGCTCGTTGAATTCTTAAAAGCGCCGGATAAGTTCCAAAAGCTTGGTGGTCGTATCCCAAGAGGGGTGTTGATGGTTGGCTCACCAGGTACGGGTAAAACCCTTCTTGCCAAAGCCATCGCCGGTGAAGCTAAAGTACCCTTTTTCACGATCTCCGGTTCGGATTTCGTTGAGATGTTTGTCGGGGTTGGTGCTTCTCGAGTTCGCGATATGTTCGAACAGGCTAAAAAGCATTCACCATGCATTATTTTCATCGACGAGATTGATGCAGTTGGTCGCCATCGTGGGGCAGGCCTTGGAGGCGGACATGATGAGCGCGAGCAAACATTAAACCAGCTGTTGGTTGAAATGGATGGATTTGATGGTAACGAAGGTGTCATCGTGATTGCCGCAACCAACCGTCCAGATGTGCTTGATAAAGCCTTGTTAAGACCTGGTCGTTTTGACCGTCAAGTGGTTGTAGGCTTGCCTGACATCATTGGCCGTGAGCAGATTTTAAAAGTCCACATGAGAAAAGTCCCCGTTTCAGAAAACGTGGATCCCAAGGTTATCGCTCGAGGCACACCTGGGTTTTCAGGGGCCGATTTGGCGAATCTTGTGAACGAAGCCGCGCTGTTTGCCGCAAGAGCGAACAAGCGTCTTATTGAAATGAATGAGTTCGAGAAAGCCAAAGATAAGATCTTAATGGGGGTTGAACGCCACTCTATGATCATGTCTGAGGAGGAGAGACGACTCACCGCCTATCATGAAGCCGGTCATGCGATTGTCGGTTTGACGGTTCCAGGTGAAGATCCCGTTTATAAGGTAACGATCATTCCAAGAGCCCAAGCCCTTGGGGTGACGATGTTCCTTCCAGAACAAGATCGTTACAGCATGTCGCGTCAGACTCTTGAGTCAAAAATCTCGTCATTGTTTGGTGGTCGTATTGCTGAGGAGTTAATCTTTGGCGACGAAGCGGTGACAACAGGGGCGAGCAATGACATCCAAAGAGCCACTGAAATTGCCCGCAACATGGTCACCAAATGGGGTTTGTCTAATAAGCTTGGCCCATTAACTTATTCAGAAGATGAGCAAGAAGTTTTCTTGGGGCACTCAGTTGGTTCGAAGAAGGAAGTTTCTTCTGAAACGGCGAACTTGATTGATACCGAAGTTCGTGACGTTATTGATAGAAACTATCAACGTGCCGAGCAAATTCTCAAAGAGAAGATCAGCATCTTGCATGCCATGGCTGAAGCGCTTCTTAAATATGAGACGATTGACGCCAAGCAATTGGAAGATCTCATGGCGGGTAAGCCGTGTCGTGATCCCGATGGTTGGGAGCCACCAAATCGCTCAAAAGACGACGATTCAACCCCTTCAGCGCAAGTTGTAGAAGAAGAGTCTTCGACTGAAACTCAAGACCAATCTAAATTCAAAGGCTCCGATCCAGCCAACGAACACTAAGCAGTAATTCATGTCATCATTACCTACTATGCCAAGAGTCATGGGGATACTTAACGTAACCCCTGACTCTTTCTACGATAAATCACGTGCTCAAAAACTCGACGACGCGCTCTATGCATGCGATCAAATGATTACCGATGGCGTTGATATCATCGACGTTGGCGGTGAGTCATCTCGTCCCGGGGCTGAACCGGTAAGTCTTGAGCAAGAACTTGAACGAGTTCTGCCTATCCTTGAGGCCATTCACCAAAGAATGGACGTCGAATTAAGTGTCGATACCTACAAGCCTCAAGTGATGAAAGAGGCATTAGGCATTGGGGTGGATTGGATCAATGACATTCGGGCTTTGCAAGAGCCGAAGGCTCTTGAAGTCGTTGCCGACTCAAAGGCGAACGTCTGTTTGATGCACATGCAAAATGATCCCACGACGATGCAGAAAAATCCCAACTATCATGACGTGGTTTGCGAGGTTAAAAGCTTTCTTGCTGAGCGGGTCAAAGCATGCGTTGAGGCTGGTATTGAGTTGTCCCGCATCAACGTTGATCCAGGATTTGGGTTTGGTAAGAGTCTGGAGCATAACCTGTTTATGCTAAAGCACTTAGGCGAGTTTCAAGTATTGGGCTGTGGTGTTTTAGTTGGCTTATCTCGAAAGTCGATGTTTAAATTTTTACTTGGCCTTGAATGCGAGGACAGACTTGCGGCGACGTTAGCTGGAACCGCACTTGCTGTCGCCAAAGGGGCCTCTGTCATTCGCACCCATGATGTGAAAGCCACCAAAGAGTGTGTTCAAATGGCTTATTACACGGAATTTGGTTTAGAGGGACACAAACCATGAGCAAGCAATTTTTTGGTACTGATGGGATCCGAGGTAAAGTCGGTTCTTTTCCGATAAGCCCTGATTTCATGCTCAAACTTGGTTGGGCCTTTGGGAAGACTCTAAGGAACAAAAAAGTCATCATTGGAAAAGATACCCGTTTATCTGGCTATATGTTTGAATCCGCATTAGAAGCAGGCTTAGTCAGCGCCGGCGCGGATGTTGTTCAATTAGGTCCTATGCCAACCCCTGGGATAAGCTTTTTGACCAAAGCACTCAATGCGGGTGGCGGCATTGTGATCAGCGCCTCTCATAACCCTTATCATGATAATGGGATTAAATTTTTTGACCATGAGGGATGCAAGCTCAACGATGACGTAGAAATGTCAATCGAAGCCATGTGCGACAACGCGTTGCAAACCGTTGCCTCAGAGCATATTGGACGAGCTTCAAGGCTTGATAACCCTCATCAGCTTTATCAAGACTACTGCCATCAGAGTTTTCCAACTCTAGATTTAACGGGAGTCAACATTGCTCTTGATTGCGCACATGGCGCAATGTATCAAATCGCCCCTCGAGTTTTGAGCAGCTTTGGTGCCCATTTAGACCTCACAGGCTGTACACCCAATGGCTTAAACATCAACGAAGCCGTTGGTTCAACTCATCCACAAACGGTTCGACAACTGCTAAGCGATACGCAAGCCAGTGTGGGCATTGCCTTTGATGGAGATGGCGATCGCGTCATCATGGTGGATGAGCGAGGTGAGATCACCGATGGCGATGAAATCATGTATATCATTGCCAAATCCAGACAAGAACAAGGCACGTTGAATGGAGGTGTCGTTGGGACATCCATGACAAACCTTGGTATCGAGCAGGCCATTAAGCAACTGGGTATTCCGTTTGAGCGAGCCCAAGTGGGCGATCGTTATGTGCTTGAGCGTCTTCGTCAAAACCAATGGAGTTTAGGCGGTGAAACCTCTGGGCATATCATCGACTTATCCAAAAGCCAAACCGGCGATGGCTTGATTGCAGCGCTACTCGTGTTGAATGAAATGCAGCGCACGGGCAAATCGTTGGCTGAGCTCAAATCTGGCGTCCACAAATTTACCCAAACGCTCATCAACGTTCGAGTCAACTCAGGCAAAGAGATTGTAAATTCCCCAGCGGTTCAAGATCATCTTAAGCAACTGGAAGCCAGGCTCAAAGACTTAGGGCGCATTGTTCTGCGACCATCGGGCACAGAGCCTTTGGTGCGAGTCATGGTTGAATCCAAAGAACAAGGGTTGACGGATGAAGTGGCTCAAACCCTAGCACAGACCGTCGAGCGGACCTCGGGTCAACTGTAAGCCAACCTAAATCTGGGAGAGAGTATGAGAAAGCAATACGTCATTGGTAATTGGAAAATGAATGGCACCAAAGCTTCTTCTTTGAGCTTGGCCAAAGACATTGTTCAAAACCTACCTCATCCGCTTGAAAACGTTGAAGTCGTGATTTGCCCGCCGGCGGTTTACTTGGACTCAATTTCTCAATCGGTCACCTTAGAGAAAATGAAGCTTGGTGCCCAAGATGTTGCCACGGATAATCAAGGTGCTTATACCGGCCAAATCAGCCCCCTCATGCTCAAAGAAATGGGGTGTGAGTACGTGTTAGTGGGTCATTCTGAGCGTCGTCATGGTCTTCATGAAAGCAACGAGTTGGTTGCTCATAAAGTAAAGGCTTGTCTACAGGCCGAACTCACTCCGGTAATCTGTGTGGGAGAGACTTTAGAGCAAAGAGAGGGCAATCAAGCCTTTGAGACTATTTTGGGTCAGTTAACTCCTGTGTTAGAATTGGGGGCAGAGGCGCTATCAAAAAGTTTGATAGCTTACGAACCTGTTTGGGCGATTGGGACGGGTAAAACCGCCACAGCCGCTCAGGCTCAAGAAATTCATGCGTTCATTCGAAAAGAAGTGGCCAAAGCCGGTCAAAATGTGGCACAATCGCTACCTATTTTGTATGGCGGCAGTGTTAAGCCATCCAATGCTCAAGAACTTGTAGCATGCGATGATATAGATGGTGGTTTGATAGGCGGTGCTTCTTTGCAGGCTAGTGACTTTCTTGAGATTGTTCAGGCTACGCAACGAGTGGTCCAACTGACGGCCGTTTGAGGTTTTTATGTATCAAGTATTATTAGTTATTCACGTTATTACAGCGATTTCATTGGTTGCTTTTATTTTGTTGCAACAAGGTCGTGGTGCTCAAACAGGAGCCTCTTTCGGATCGGGCGCTTCCAACACCGTGTTTGGTAGTCAAGGTTCTGCAGGGTTTTTGAGCCGTACTACTTGGTACTTAGTTTTTATCTTTTTTGCAGTGAATCTTGGTTTGGCGGTTTTAACCAACAAACTGGCCAAGGGCACTGAGATTGAGGGGCCATACATCAGCGATGAGATTCCTCAAGAGACAAGCGAATTACCCGCGAATGAATCTGATATTCCTGGGAGTTAATTCAGTGATCAATTATGCCGAAGTGGTGGAACTGGTAGACACGCTATCTTGAGGGGGTAGTGGCGAAAGCCGTGCCGGTTCGAGTCCGGCCTTCGGCACCATCTTTTGGTGCTCTCGCACGTTTTTTCTTCAATAGACTATCATTAAGCTTCTGATATCGTTATGATTATGCGTGGTTGCGTAAATGCGATATTAGAGTCTACACACTCTCTTGTATAGCAAAAAAGGAATTATTCTGTGTTAGAGAATTACCTACCCATATTGGTGTTCATGGTAGTCGGCTTAGGTTTTGGGGTAATCCCAGTGATCCTTGGCACCCTTCTTTCTCCCTCGCGCCCAGATTCAGAAAAACTATCTCAGTACGAATGTGGCTTTGAGCCATTCGAAGACGCACGTTTAAAGTTTGACGTTCGTTATTACCTGGTTGCGATTTTATTCATCATCTTTGATTTGGAAGTTGCCTTTTTGTATCCATGGGCTGTCACCATTGATAAGATCGGATGGCCGGGCTTTTGGGCCATGGGGATCTTTTTATTTTTGCTGCTAATTGGCTTCGTATTCGAGTGGAAAAAAGGGGCGTTGGAATGGGAATAGAGGGCCTATTAGAAGAAGGTTATATCACCACCACCATGGACAAGCTCATCAATTGGGCTAGAACGGGTTCCATGTGGCCCATGACGTTTGGTTTAGCATGTTGTGCTGTTGAAATGATGCACGCTGGTGCATCTCGATACGATTTAGATCGATTTGGCGTCATGTACCGAGCGTCTCCTCGCCAATCGGATGTAATGATTGTGGCTGGCACCTTATGCAACAAAATGGCGCCAGCGCTTAGAAAAGTTTACGATCAAATGACGGAGCCTCGTTGGGTGATATCCATGGGGTCATGCGCCAACGGCGGCGGTTATTATCATTATTCATACGCCGTAACCCGTGGGTGCGATCGAATTGTCCCTGTGGATGTTTATGTACCAGGGTGCCCACCTAAGGCTGAAGCCTTACTATACGGCATTTTGCAGCTGCAAAATAAAATCCGAGCTAACGACACAATTTCACGGGTGTAGTCATGAGTAACACCGAGCTTAAAGATGCGTGTCAAAGCCTTGCGGCAAAATTTGGTACCAGCGTCAGTGAACACGTGGGTCAAACTATCCTCACCGTGCCTAGTGAGCACTTGCTAGAGGTTTGCCAACGATTAAAAACCGACCCAGCATTCTCTTTTGAACAAATGATGGATTTAACCGTTGTTGACTATCTCCATTATGGTCAAGACGAATGGACAACGGACGATGCCACTGCCACAGGGTTTGAGCGTGGTGTTAGCCCCATTGAAGGTCAAGTTCCCACTGAATTTCCATCGCGGTTTTGCGTGGTCTATCACTTGCTATCCGTGACTAAAAATCAAAGACTTATTCTTAAAACCTTTGTGCCAGACGAGACCCATCGGGTGGACTCTGTCATTGAGATATGGAATTGCGCGAATTGGTATGAGCGCGAAGCTTTTGATTTGTTTGGTGTGTTGTTCAATAACCATCCTGATTTACGAAGACTTCTGACGGACTATGGGTTTATGGGCCATCCGTTTAGAAAAGATTTCCCATTATGGGGTGAGGTTGAGGTCCGTTACGATCATAAGCAAGGGCGAGTGGTCTATGAGCCGGTCGATATTGTGCCCAGAGTGTTGGTGCCCAAGGTCATAAGAATGGAAGAGCAATCGTACATCAATCTTTCCCGTGGTAAAGAGCCAGAGGATCAATAATATGGCTGAGATAAAGAATTACACGCTCAATTTTGGTCCCCAGCATCCGGCTGCTCACGGCGTATTACGTTTGATTCTTGAGCTGGATGGAGAGGTGATTGTAAGAGCCGATCCTCACATTGGGTTACTGCACCGGGGTACGGAAAAGCTGGCTGAGACCAAGCCTTACAATCAAAGCATTGGCTACATGGACCGACTCGACTACGTCTCAATGATGTGCAATGAGCATGGTTATGTCATGGCCATTGAGAAGCTTCTTGGCATCGAGGCTCCGATTCGAGCCAAATACATCCGAACATTATTCGATGAGATTACTCGAATTTTGAATCACCTTCTTTGGATTGGGGCGCATGGCTTAGACATTGGCGCCATGACCGTCTTTTTATACGCGTTTCGTGAGCGCGAGGACTTGATGGATTGTTACGAGGCCGTATCTGGGGCTCGTATGCATGCCACCTATTACCGTCCAGGTGGGGTTTATCGTGACTTGCCGGATAAAATGCCTCAACTTGGCGCGTCTAAGGTTCGCTCTAAAAAATCCACCGATAAATTCAACGAAGCCCGACAAGGCTCCATGCTCGATTTTATCGAGGACTTTGCCGATCGTTTTCCTAAATGCATCGATGATTATGAAACCCTTTTAACAGACAACCGAATTTGGAAGCAAAGAACGGTTGGTATTGGTGTCGTAAGACCCGAGCGAGCGCTACAGCTCGGGTTTTCAGGTCCTATGTTAAGAGGTTCAGGCATCGCTTGGGACGTGCGTAAAAAACAACCCTACGCGGCCTATGATTTAGTTGATTTTGATGTCCCTGTCGGTAAAGAAGGGGACAGTTACGATCGTTATTTAGTGCGCATGGAAGAAATGCGTCAATCAACTCGTATTATCAAACAGTGTGTGAAGTGGTTAAGACAAAACCCAGGACCTGTCATGTTGGAAAATCATAAGGTGACGCCACCGGCTCGCCATACCATGAAAGATGACATGGAAACCTTAATTCACCACTTTAAGCTGTATACCGAAGGGTTCTGTGTGCCTAAAGGTGAAGCTTACGCGGCGGTTGAACATCCAAAAGGTGAATTTGGGGTTTATTTGGTCTCAGATGGGGCGAACAAACCATACCGCGTTAAAGTCAGAGCCGCCGGTTTTGCTCATTTGGCTGCCATGGATGAAATGGCCAGAGGTCACATGTTATCCGATGCGGTCGCCATCATTGGTACGCAAGATATTGTATTTGGGGAGATAGATCGCTAATGCTGGTTAGTGCGCAAAAAGTTGAAACTCCTTTTCTTATTTCAGAAGAGTCTAAAGCCAAAATCGATGTTTGGGTAAACAAGTTCCCTTCCGATCAAAAACAATCGGCCGTCATTCCTGCTTTGTGGATCCTTCAAAGAGAAAACGGTGGCCATGTGACCAAACCCATCATGATGGCGTTGGCTGAATACTTAGAGATGCCGGTAGTCTCGGTCTACGAAGTCGCTTCGTTTTATACCATGTTTGAGCTTGAACCCGTTGGAAAAATCAAAGTCGAGCTTTGCACGAATGTCTCTTGCATGCTCTGCGGCTCCGATGACATTGCGGATCACCTAAAACGTAAACTGGGCATCGGTTTTGGCCAAACCTCTAAAGATGGCAAATACACACTCAAAGAGGTTGAGTGTCTTGGTGCTTGCTCGGGTGCCCCCATGATGCAAATCGATGACGATTATCATGAAAATTTAACGCCAGAACGTGTGGATGAGATTTTAGCTAAATTGGAGGAAGCGTTATGAGTGCGTCATTCCCTACCAATGAAGTATGTTATCGAACCTTAAAAACAGGTTCGAATGATCCGGCAAGCCTTGAGAATTATTTGTCGATCGGCGGCTATAAGATGCTAGAGAAGATCTTAAAAGAAAAAGCCGATCCTGCTCAAATCATTGAAAGTCTAAAAACCTCAGCGCTTCGAGGAAGAGGTGGAGCAGGCTTCCCGACAGGGTTAAAGTTAAGCTTTATGCCTTCTAAGGCGCCAGGTCAAAAATATTTGATTTGTAACTCGGATGAATCTGAGCCTGGAACCTTCAAAGACCGGGACATCATGCGATACAACCCTCATCAAATGATTGAAGGGATGGCCATTGCTTGTTATCTCATTGGTGCGGATGTTTGCTACAACTATTTACGAGGCGAATACGTCGAGCCGTTTAATGCGTGTGAAAGAGCTCTAAAAGAGGCCACACAAGCCGGTTATGTAGGGAAAAACTTATTCGGCTCAGGCTTTGACTTTCAGCTGCATAATTTCTTAGGCGCGGGTGCCTACATTTGTGGTGAAGAGACTGCTTTGATGGAGTCTTTGGAAGGCAAGAAGGGCTTTCCACGATTTAAACCACCATTTCCAGCCAACCATGGTTTGTATGGCAAACCCACCAACATCAACAATACCGAAACCTTAAGCTCATTGCCGGTTATCTTGGATAAAGGCGGCGACTGGTTCTTAAAACTGGGTATTGAAAACAACGGCGGGATGAAAATCTTCAGTGTCTCAGGTCACGTCAACAAACCCGGTAATTATGAGATCCCAATGGGAACGCCATTCGCCGATCTGTTAGAACTTGCCGGTGGCATGAAAGATGGTCGTAAAATCAAAGCGGTTATCCCCGGTGGCTCCTCGGTACCTGTCTTGCCAGGGGATGTCATGATGAAGACCAACATGGACTATGACTCCATCGGAAAAGCGGGCTCCATGCTAGGGTCGGGTGCGGTCATGGTCATGGATGAAACAGCATGCATGGTACGAGTCCTTGAGCGCATTTCCTATTTTTATTACGAAGAGTCTTGTGGTCAATGCACGCCTTGTCGTGAGGGCACAGGGTGGTTGTATCGCATTGTCTCTCGCATCCGAAAAGGCCAAGGTCAAGCAGACGACTTAGAAAAACTCGATGCGATTGCCGATGGAATCATGGGGCAAACAATTTGTGCACTTGGTGATGCTGCGGCGATGCCGGTACAAAGTTTCATCAAGCATTTTAGACATGAGTTTGAACACTACATTCAACATAAAACTCGTTTAGACCAAGAGGCGCACACGTGAGTGACGTAAACATAGAAATTGACGGCAAGAAGCTTAAAGTTGCTCAAGGCACTATGGTTATTGAAGCGGCCGATCATGCTCGTATTCCCATCCCAAGATTTTGTTATCACAAAAAATTGTCGATCGCGGCCAACTGTCGTATGTGCTTAGTGCAAGTGGAAAACGCTCGTAAACCATTGCCGGCTTGTGCAACCCCTGTGTCTGAGGGGATGAAAATTTTTACCAAATCCGCGATGGCCAAAGACGCTCAAAAGACGGTGATGGAATTTTTATTGGTGAATCATCCCCTTGATTGCCCCATTTGTGATCAAGGCGGTCAGTGTGAGCTACAAGACATTGCCCTAGAGTATGGTAAAGATTATTCAAAATACTCAGAAGGCAAGCGCTCAATCGACGATGAAAACATTGGCCCTTTGATTGCCACCGACATGACTCGTTGCATTTATTGCACTCGTTGTGTTCGTTTTGGGGATGAGGTGGCTGGCCTAAAAGAGCTTGGGGTCGCCGGAAGAGGCGAGCACTCTCAAGTCGGGCTCTTCTTAGAGCAAAGCGTGAACTCCGAGCTTTCTGGTAACGTGATTGATTTATGTCCTGTGGGATCTTTGACGTCTAAGGTATCTAGGTACCATGCCCGTGCGTGGGAAACGCAAGCCAGAGCGCAGATTTCAGTGCAAGATTCGCTTCAAGCCAATTTATACCATCATATTTGCAAGTCCAAAGTCATCCAAACGGTCCCAAGAGAAAACGATAGCGTGAATGAGACTTGGTTGACGGACGCCGATCGCTTTAGTTACGAAGCGTTTCATTCGCCAGAACGAATCACCGAGCCTCAAATTAAGGTCGATGGCCAATGGCAAACAGTGGACTGGGAAACCGCGCTTCAAACCGCCACTCAAGCAATTACGCAAGTAGTTTCCGGTCCTGGTGGTCAACAAGTGGGGGCCCTTGCGTCCTCTTTTTGTACCAATGAAGAGTATTACTTGTTATCTCAGCTGATGGAAAAGCTTGGCAGCGCTAATCTTGATCATCAGTTAAGAAAAGCCGACGGGTCAGAACGCTTTGTCTCCCAAGCTGTGCCAATCATGGAGCAGAGTTTGGCCGAGTTTGAGAACAATGATGTCATTATGGTTGTCGGTGGACACCCAAGAAGACAAGTACCACTTCTTAATCAGCGGATCTTCAAAGCCACCAAAGCGGGTGCCAAAGTTGTCCACTTGCAAGCTTTCCCAGATACGCACCGCTATCCCGTGGAAGTGGATGCACTGGTGAATAAAGGTGATTTTGTTGGCGTTTTAGCTCAAGTGTTAAAAGCCATCGTTCAAATAAAGCAGGTAAGCCTACCCTCATCGATTGATGCGCTTCTTAGTGGGGTGACTCCCAACGAAGTCGCTTCTTCGATTGCCAAAACAATTCTTGAAGGCCAAAAGGGCACCTTACTGCTTGGTGCCGATGCACTTTCTCACCCCCAATCACACACCATTCAGTGGTTAGCGCGTGTCATCACTCAAGTGACTGGTATGGCCTTTACCAAGCTTCATCATGGGTCAAACCCGGCTGGTGCTTGGGTGGCTGGCGTGTTACCAGATCGTGGAGTGATTGGCCAACCTCAACCACAGACCATTGGTCAAAGTGCGCTTGAGATGTTGCAAAATCCCTTAAAGGCAATGATTTTACTGAACCTTGATGCGGATGCTGATTTCATCAACCCTCGTTTAGCGGTGGAGTCTTTGTCGCGAGTAGAGCATGTGATTCATATTGGAAGCTACGCCAATCATCATACTCGTGAGTACGCAACGGTTATGTTACCGATGGTTACTCCGTCTGAGAACGAAGGCTCGATGATTAACCTTGTGGGTCACTGGCAGAGCTTTAAGCCATGCTTGGAACCCGAGGGCCAGTCAAAACCAGCCTGGAAAGTATTTAGGGTCTTAGGTAATTTGCTTGGCCTCGAAGGCTTCCAATACAATCATGTGAAGGAAGTTAGTGATGAGCTTAAGGCATTTTATGATGCGTATAAGCCGGGTTCGGATGAATTAAGCTTGGATAAGTTGGTTGATCTTCGACCTCATAGTTTGGAGTCCAATCAATCCAATCAACTCATACGTTTAGCCCCCATGGGTATGTATCGGACCAATCCTGTGATTCGAAGAGCACCGAGCTTGCAAAAAACCATTGAAGGTCAAGCTACTCAGTTTGCGGTTCTTCATAGTCAAACCGCAAGCCAGTGTCACGTCCAAGCTGGTGACAAAGTGCGCATTGTTCAAGATTCCAGACCAGGCAAGATGAGCTTTGATGTGAAATTGGACGATTCAATGTGTCCTGGAACCGTATTAGTGCAAGCAGGGACAGAGCAGTCAAGTGATTTAGGAGCACCGTTCTCATCTGTAGAGGTGCAAAAGATAAACGGACAGGATCATGTTTGATAATTTATTTGAGCTGGCTTGGATTTTAATCAAGATTGTTGCTTTATTAATCCCAGTGATGCTCTCGGTTGCTTACTTGACGTATGCTGAGCGAAAACTCATCGGGTACATCCAGTGTCGGATTGGACCGAACCGAGTAGGGCCTGCCGGTTGGCTTCAGCCGATCGCCGATGCTCTTAAATTGATGTTCAAAGAGATCATCTTACCGACCAAAGCCAACAAGGTGCTTTATATTCTGGGCCCAATATTGACCTTGGCGCCTGCCTTGGTGGCTTGGGCGGTCATCCCCTTTGATGCCGGTCTTGTCTTGGCAGATTTAAACATTGGTTTATTGTTCTTATTGGCCATGACTTCATTGGGCGTCTATGGCGTCATCATTGCTGGATGGGCGTCTAATTCAAAGTATGCCTTTTTAGGGGCATTGCGATCGGCCGCTCAAGTCGTCTCCTATGAGATTGCTATGGGGTTTGCCTTAGTGGGCGTGCTGTTGTCGGCAAAATCCATGAATCTTTCTGAAATTGTCATGGCGCAAAGTGGCTCTATTTTGCATTGGTACTGGCTCCCACTTTTGCCGTTGTTCGTGATTTACTGGATATCAGCGGTGGCTGAGACCAATCGCTCACCTTTTGATATCGCCGAAGGTGAATCAGAAATTGTGGCGGGCTTCCATGTTGAATACGCAGGCATGACCTTTGCGCTATTCTTCTTGGCCGAGTACGCCAATATGATTTTACTGGCCGCATTGGCGGTTATTATGTTCCTTGGTGGGTGGTTATCGCCTTTTGAAGGGGTCCCTGTCTTAGGCGCTGCACTTTCATTTGTACCGGGAGTGGTATGGATGGTCGCTAAGATGGCGTTTCTTGTGTTCACCTACTTATGGTTTAGGGCAACGTTCCCACGTTTTCGATATGATCAGATCATGCGCTTAGGCTGGAAAGTCTTCATCCCAGTCACCTTGGTATGGATTATTGTGGTCGCGGTTGCGGTGAAAATGCAATTGAGTCCTTGGTTTGCAGGATAAGGGTTAGTAAGTTGATTAGACGGATTAAATATTATCTTAAGACCTTCTTACTGTGGGAGTTGATTAAAGGTCTTCGCTTAACAGGCAAACATTTGTTTAAAGGAAAGGTGACCATTCAGTACCCTGAAGAAATTACCCCACGCTCGCCAAGATTCAGAGGCATTCACGCGCTAAGGCGTTACCCCAATGGGGAAGAGCGTTGCATTGCTTGTAAGCTTTGTGAAGCTGTATGCCCTGCGCTTGCCATCACGATTGACTCTCATGAAAGAGCCGATGGCACCAGACGAACTTCACGCTATGAGATTGATTTGTTCAAATGCATTTATTGCGGTTTTTGTGAAGAATCATGCCCTGTGGATTCCATCGTTGAGACGGGTGAGTCCAACTTTGCCATTTTTGAGCGTGGTGAAAACATATTAGACAAAGAAAAACTCCTTGCCATTGGTGATAAGTTCGAATCAGACATTGCCAAAGCAAGAGAAGAAGATGCCCCTTACCGATAGGAACATTCATGATTGAGTTATCGATATTTTATGGCTTCTCTAGCCTAGCCATCATTGCCGCGCTTGCGGTTGTGTTTGCCAAAAACCCTGTGAGAGCTGTGCTGTTTTTGGTCCTAACCTTCTTTGCTATGTCAGGGGTTTGGATGATGGCCGAAGCCGAATTTTTGGCGGTGACTCTCATCTTGGTGTACGTAGGCGCTGTAATGGTGTTATTCCTTTTTGTGGTGATGATGCTCGACATTGAGATGGGTAACTTCTCGTTGTCCTTAAAAAAACACACCCCTATTGGGCTTATTGTCTTAGGCTTAGTGGTCGGTATTTTGTCCATGATGGTCGGCAGTCGCTATTTTGGTGAAGAGGCAGTTAAGATCCCACAACGCGCTCCTGAAAGTTACAACAACGTTCAGTGGTTGGGTGAAATGATTTTCACTCGATACCTTGTGCCTTTTGAAGTCGCTGGGGTTATTTTGCTGGTGGCCATGATCGCGGCCATTGCTTTGGCCTTTAGAGGTCGTCGCTCTAAGAAGCAGTATGTGTCTGAGCAAACCTATGTCACCAAAGAGGATCGATTAACTGTCCTTAAAATGCCTTCTGAGTCTGGAGCCAAACAATGATTGAATTATCCGACTACCTCATTTTAAGCGCTATTCTTTTTGCCATCGGGATGGCTGGGATTTTCATTAATCGTAAGAATTTGATCGTTCTATTGATGTGCATTGAATTAGTTTTGTTGGCCGTCAATACCAATTTTGTGGCGTTCTCTCATTTTTTAGGCAATTTACATGGCCAGATTTTCGTCTTCTTTATTTTAACAGTGGCAGCAGCTGAAGCGGCGATTGGGCTTGCTATTTTGGTGGTCTTGTTTAGAAAGCGTGCCACCATCGACGTTGATCAGATCGACTTACTCAAGGGTTAACATGGAACAGACCATTTTCAATTATTGTTTGGCGGTGGTGCTTGCACCACTTGTAGGCTCAGTGATCACAGGTTTGTTCGGTCGACAAACGGGCAGAAAAGGGGCCCACTGGATCACATGCTCGCTCGTGGCCGTCTCCTTTGTTTTTTCGTGCTTGATTCTAAAACACGTGATCAGCACCGGGGATGTCTACGACATGACTGCCTACATCTGGGGAACCACTGGGGACTTAAGTCTTCAGGTTGGTTTTTTGGTCGATAAACTTAGCGCCTTAATGTTAGTGGTCGTCACCTTTGTGTCCTGGATGGTTCATATTTACACCATTGGCTACATGCATGATGACGGTGGGTATCAGCGCTTTTTCTCCTACATCTCGCTCTTTACGTTTTCCATGCTTATGCTGGTTTTATCCAATAACTTCTTGCAGCTGTTTTTCGGTTGGGAAGCGGTCGGTTTAGTCTCTTATCTCCTCATTGGCTTTTGGTTTAAAAAGCCCACAGCCATCGCTGCAAATCTAAAAGCCTTTTTAGTCAACCGCGTAGGTGATTTTGGATTCTTACTTGGTATCGGTGGTATTCTCTATTTGTTTGGTTCTTTGGATTATTCAACCGTCTTTGCCAACATGGACAAAGCCATTGAAAACCCATCGTTCTTTATCTTAGGTCAAGAGTGGGTGGTGCCAGCGCTTACCACCACATGCTTGTTGTTGTTTGTTGGGGCAATGGGTAAGTCAGCTCAAGTGCCTCTTCATGTATGGCTTCCCGATTCGATGGAAGGCCCAACGCCCATTTCAGCTTTAATCCATGCGGCAACGATGGTCACAGCTGGGGTGTTCATGGTGACTCGTCTTTCACCGGTTTTTGAATACTCTGATGCTGCGCTGAACACTATTTTAATCATCGGTTCGATTACCGCCTTTTTCATGGGACTCATTGGTATTGTCAGTAATGACATTAAGCGAGTCATTGCCTACTCAACGTTATCTCAATTGGGTTACATGATGGTGGCTGTGGCGTGCTCTACCTACATGATTGGTATGTTCCATTTGATGACGCATGCATTCTTTAAAGCGCTTCTATTCTTAGGGGCAGGCTCGGTGATCATTGGCATGCATCACAAACAAGACATTTGGCAGATGGGTGGTCTTCGCCACCGCATGCCCATTACGTTTTGGACCATGGTGATTGGTACCATCGCCATCATTGGGTTCCCATTCTTTGCCGGCTTCTATTCAAAAGAATTGATCATTGAGGCGGCCAAGCATTCGAATTTGCCAGCCAGTAACTTTGCTTATTTTGCAACTCTAGCGGGCGTTTTTGTCACCTCGCTGTATTCATTCCGTTTGTTGTTTGTCGTCTTTTTTGGCAAACCACGCATGAGTGATGAGGCTTATCAACACGTTCATGAGACACCAGCCGTTGTATGGGGGCCCTTGGTGGCTTTGGCGGTGCCTTCGGTGTTGGCCGGTTTTGTCTTTATCGGACCCATGTTTAATGACTTCTTTGGGAGCTCCATATTTGTGCTCGATTCGCACCCAAGCTTTGCGGTCCTCAAAGAGCATTTTCATGGGGCCTTGGCCATGGGGCTGCACGGGTTTATCACCGTACCCTTCATGTTATTGGTCGCCGGATTTGCCGTAGCATGGTTGTGTTACATTCGCATGCCTGCCTTGGCCTCCACGATTAAAACCGTCTTGGCACCTATCAATAAAGTTTTAGAAAACAAGTATGGCTTTGATGCATTCAACGAGTGGTTCATTGCTAAAGGGGTGAGAAGCCTGGCTTGGACGTTCTGGCGAGTGGGGGATGCCACCATCATCGATGGCATAGGGGTCAACGGAAGTGCCCATTCAGTGGGATTTGTGTCCCGCATCGTTCGCCATGCTCAAACCGGTTATATCTACCATTACGCCTTTGCCATGATTGCAGGCTTGGTTGGTTTACTCATTTGGCTCATATTATCTTAATCACGAGGGACTAGGATTCATGTTCTCGCTGCCTTTATTAAGCACGTTAATTTGGCTTCCCATGCTTGGGGCCTTAGGTATTTTTTTGCTGGGTGGCGATAAAAAGCCGGATGTCGCTCGTTGGCTAACCCTGATTGTGTCCACGGTTTGCTTATTGCTTTGCATTCCACTTTGGAAAAACTTTCAATTAGGCACCGCTTCTTACCAGTTTGTTGAAAATCTGGTTTGGTTTGAGTCTCTTGATATTCGTTATGCGCTTGGGGTTGATGGGTTTGGCATGCCGTTGGTGGCCTTAACCTGTTTATTCACTCCCATTGTGGCCTTATCATCATGGAAGTCAGTGAATAAGAAAACCGCTCAGTACTTGGCGGCTTTTTTGGTCATGCAAGGGTTGATGTGCGGTGTATTCTCGGCCATGGACTCCATTCTTTTCTACATCTTCTTTGAAGCCACCTTAATACCGATGTTCCTTATTATTGGTATATGGGGTGGGCCTGATCGCGTTTATGCCACCATCAAGTTCTTCATTTACACCTTCTTAGGTTCGGTGTTTTTGTTGATTGCCTTGATTTACTGTCATCAAGCGGCTGTGGCTCAAAACTTAGACAACCCCTTCATGATTCAAACGTTCTTCGATTTGAAATTGCCTTTGATCACGCAGCAATGGTTGTTCTTTGGGTTCTTACTTGCTTTTGCTGTCAAAATCCCAATGTGGCCGGTTCATACTTGGTTGCCCGATGCTCACGTGGAGGCCCCAACAGGAGGAAGTGTTATCCTAGCGGCCATCATGTTGAAAATGGGGGCTTATGGCTTTTTGAGATTTATGTTGCCCATCGTACCGGATGCTTGTCGTGAGTTGTCCTGGTTAATTTTAGCCATGTCTTTAATCGCCATTGCTTATATTGGTTTTGTGGCCATTGCCCAAAAAGATATGAAAAAGCTTATTGCTTACTCTTCAGTCGCTCATATGGGCTTTGTGACCTTAGGGATATTCTTAACCTTTGGCTTAATGACCGATGGCGCGACCAGCGAAGCCTTAATGGGCCTTGAAGGCGCGTATGTCCAAGTCATCTCTCACGGGTTTATCTCAGGCGCGCTCTTCTTGTGCGTTGGGGTCCTTTATGATCGCATGCACTCTCGTAAAATTGCCGATTATGGTGGTGTGGTGAACTCGATGCCAATTTTCGCCGCCTTTTTTGTCTTTTTTGCCCTCGCTAATTGTGGGCTTCCAGGCACCTCAGGTTTTGTGGGTGAGTTTTTGGTTATCTTAGCTTCCTTCAAAGCCAACTTTTGGTTCGCGGTGATTGCCGCCTCGACCTTAATTTTAGGGGCAGCTTACTCGTTGTGGATGATCAAACGAGTTGTCTTTGGTGACGTGGCCAACAAAAACGTAGCAGCGCTGCAAGAAATCACCGCCACAGAGAAGTTTTACTTGGGCGTGCTTGCTCTTTTGACCCTGATCATTGGCTTGTGGCCAGCGCCATTGCTTGAGGTCACTCATGCCAGCGCGGCTGAGTTAATGAACCAATTATCTTTTACCAAATTTTAACGATTTGAGACACCTATGAACGAATTGATGTTTCTAAAGCCTGAAATCTTCGTCTTGAGCATGACGTGCATCGTCTTGCTCACCGACTTGTATTTGCCTAAGACCCTGAAAATAGTCACCTACTGGTTGGCTCAATTCACGTTGCTCGGTGGGGCTTATTTGTGCTGGACGATGATCCCGCTAGAGCCTAAGCTAATTCTGGAAGGGCATGTCATCAGTGATCCACTGGCTCACACCCTTAAAATGTTCATGCTTATAGTGGTCTCGGTCGTCTTGTTGTATTCAAGACGTTACATCCAATCAAAATCAATGCCTTCCGGGGAGTACTTCATGCTCGCCTTGTTCTCAACGCTTGGCATGATGTGCATGGTTTCTGCAAAAACCACGCTTATGATTTACTTAGGCCTTGAGCTGTTTTCTTTGCCGGTCTACACCTTAGTCGCTCTAAACCGTGAGTCCTCTCGTTCGGTTGAGGCAGGCATGAAGTATTTCATCATGGGCGCTTTGGCGTCCGGCATGCTCTTATATGGTCTGTCCATTCTTTACGGATTGACCGGGACTCTGGATATTGATGCCACTGCGAATGCCTTGGTTGGCTTTCAAGGCGATCTGAGATTGATGGTCTTTGCGCTCATCTTTATCGTCGCCGGTATTGCCTTTAAGTTTGGTGCTGTCCCTTTCCACATGTGGATCCCCGATGTGTACGAAGGGGCTGCCTCATCGGTGACCTTGTTTATTGCCAGCGCTCCCAAGATTGCCGCTTTTGGTATGACTTATCGCCTTTTGGTCGAAGCCGTCCCTCAACTGTCTGAAGCATGGGGACACTTCTTCATCGTCTTGGCTGTTTTAAGCTTGGCGGTGGGCAATGTCATCGCCTTGGCACAAACCAACTTAAAGCGGATGTTGGCCTACTCGACCATCTCCCACGTTGGTTTCATTTTGTTGGGTTTTCTAGCCGGAACTACGGCAGGGTTTGATGCTGCGCTGTTTTATGTGGTGGTTTATGCTATCACCGTGGCCTTTACCTTTGGGTGTTTGTGCGTGCTTAGTCGCAAAGGCATTGAAGCTGAAAACATCGAGGACTTCAAAGGCTTGGGCCAGTCGAGCCCATGGCTTGCCTTTTTGATGATGCTGTCTTTATTCTCTTTGGCTGGTGTTCCACCTACCGTAGGATTTTACGCTAAGTTCATGGTTTTAAATGCGGTGGTGAGTACCGAGTTGACTTGGTTGGCCATTGTTGCAGTCTTCTTTACCATCATTGGTGCGTTCTACTACATCCGCGTGATACGCATGATGTACTTTGAATCCAGTGAGAAGCCGGTGACGGACATTCAGGCCATTGACACACGCATCGCGCTGTCGATTAATGGGTTGGCCGTTTTAGCGCTTGGGATATTCCCAGGCCCGCTGTTTGTGCTTTGTCAAAGAGCCTTTGGCGGCTAGGGGCACTTTAAGATAAAAACAAAAAGGCCACAGTAGTGGCCTTTTTTATGCTCAGTCTTTACCAATCAGCCATTTTACATCCACCTCAAACAATCGGGCCAATTTCTTGATGGACCCATGAGGTAAACTCGACTCCCCGGTTAAAAATTTGTGAGTCTCGGTTGACTCAAATTCACACGCGGCACTTAGGTATTGAGTCCGTTCATCCAAGCATCGCTCAATCTGATGATCATCCAAAAGCGCATTCACATTCTCTAAAAGCAAAAAGTTCATAGTTCCCTCTACAAAGCTTATTACTAAAAAATACTATATTACCTCAACTTTAGGTGGACATACACTCACACTTAAATTGAGAGCCATGAACTATAAATAAGTTGAATAACTAAGGCTGGTAATGGGCCCTAAAACCACGTAAAAGTGGCTCTAAGTTGCCAATTATCTGTCCAATGAGCTACTTTATCCTTGACAAGCTAAGTCACTTAGTTTGAAATGTAGCCCACTAACACTGTAAATGAAGGCTTACTCATGACAGAAACGACCCGGACCTTAAATACAAATGGATTTGATTGGACTCGCATTGATTTAAAACAGGTTCAAGAGGTACTGCGTCGTATCGGGGCTGCCCCGAAAGTTAAAGAGTGGGGCTTTGATACCTCCCTGGTTAAAGTCAAGACTGAGGCGCTTATCCTCAATTCGATCGAGATGAATGGTCATATGGACAGCATGCTCGAGCTTATCATGGCGTTTTGGGCAGATGTGGAAACAAAGCGTGGTCTTGAGGTTTCTGCAAGACTGAAAGCCGATTCAAAGGCTTGGCTTGCGATGTTGCATAACAATCGTCTCATCAGTGAAGTGTTCGCTAAATTTACCACCGAACAGCTCAGAGAGTTTAGGATGGTTTGCAATGACGCCATCTCTCATGCTCAAGGGGTATATCAAGATTTGCAAGCGCATCGAATGATGTTGATGGATTTAGCGGTCGATCAGTTGATCCACTTCGTGCGCGACTCCAATGAACTAGAAGAGCTTCGAGCGTACTCCGATGAGACGTTGAAGCTGTTCTTTAGCGACTATCTTGAAATGAGGATTGCCCTAGATGCAGCCTACCCTGAGCAAGCGCGAGTGTTTGATGCGGCTCTTAAGCCTAAGCCCACTCCAGAAGCACAACCATGCGATAAGCTCGAAGAGTATCATGCTCACAGAAGAGAGCAATTTAATGAGATTGCTAGACGTCGTGGTATGGATTTGGTGTGTGAGCTGGAACCTTGTCGCAAAGATGAAATCGATATCAGCATGAGTCGCCAGATATCATCACTGTTACGTGGTCTCAAACAAGTCAACGAGCAGATGAAACTGAATGCACAAAAGAGTCAACAGCTCAGCAATCACTTAGGTCCTCTTAATGCGCATCTTGAGACCACGATGGTTGCCCCAACGCCAAGCCCCATGGCTTTGCCTAGGTTGAGTCCTCTTAGTGTGCGGTAATGAATAAGGGGCGAAAGCCCCCACTGTTTAACTAGCCTATAAGAATAATAACAATGAGTAGATTACGTGATGCCATCCGTGCGTTGGCAGAAAAAGAAGAAAAGTCGAAAGACGACGAAACCTCCCTCATCACTCTCTTATCTTTATTTCCTGATTTAGCACAAGAGTTTTTTTATACCGATTATTTAAGTCGTCTTCTCAAACAACCAAACCCTGATGTAAGGCTCATCAAATCACTCGAACATTATGGGGACTGGTCAAGTTTTGAAAGTGAAGACCTACACAAAAAGTATGATTTTATTCCTGGGCTAGACGACTCTCAGCTTGATGAGCTGAATCGCATTTTGCACGAGGAGCGAGCTGAAATAATCCAGCCAAGCATTGAGGGGCTTCCTGAACTAATAAAGCTGAATCTCATGAGGTTCCTCGGCGCAGGCTTAAAGATCGACGGTAAGCTTGAGCACTCAATGAGCACCTTCAAGCAGGTGAAAACTGAAGCAGGGGTGATCACGACTAAAGGTTCACATTTTCGTTTTACCTTTTCAAGTCATGTTAAGGCAGCTGAATTTCATGCTACCATCAACGATAAATACAAAGATGAAGATAAGATTATCTGTGGTAACTTCATTAAGGGCTCAAAGGTCTTAGTGACCATTGGGTTCGGTGAGTTCCCAAAACTCAAAGCGCGCATTCCCTCCTCGATGCTTGAGGCATTTGGTTTAGCCCCTATTGAGATGCCTACCCCCCATCCATGGCAGTCCATGGTAGATGAATTTGATGATCTGGGCTGTCAAGAACAAGATGGAGCTCATGACGATGGTCCCAAATACAGTAAGCTTAACGATGAGGAAAAACGAGAAGTAAAGAGATTATTAGGGGCTCTTTTGATGGCCGGTCCTATGGAGGAATCGACAGCCAGCTACAAAAAAGTTCTTGATGAGGATGGAAAACCTACCTTAGAAAGAGGCCCTCATTTACGCTTTTTCTTTGGGACGGAAGAGCAAGCTCGACAAGCCTATCAATGGCTCAAAGAAACCGATGGCGATGAAATAAGCATTGAATGTGAAACTCTTTACAAACCAAATGCTAAAAAAGGCGAGCACCTTGTTACCATCGGGCTCGAACAGTACCCTGCGATTTCAAAGCGTTTTAGTGACACGTTTGAGGTATTCAAAGCCCCGGAAAAATCAGAAAGCGTTGACTCACTGAGAGAGTCACTCACCTCGACCTCTGCGAGGACCTCTGAACCCATTGAACAAGAGTCGGGCCCTATAAAGGCTGAAGACGAACGTGCCCCTGAACAAAGAGAACAAGAAGATGCCCCTAAAAAGAGAAAACGTTTAGGGGCTTAGTGCGCTTATAGATGCGAGACTTGTGCCTCAAGACTTGCATCCTCGAGCGTGAAGCCTTGCTCTGGCGGTGGCATTTGCTCAAGAAGAGCCGGATCGACATCAAGGGTAAAGGTGGCTTCATGTTCAATGTTCTCCAAGCCTTCAATTTCATTGACGGCCTCAAGAGCAAGGCCGATGTCACCAAACAAGCCTTGCTCATGAGCTTCAAGCGTGAAGGTGCCTTCGGCGAACTGAAGGTTGCCTTCAACCAGCTCGAGATTTTCAACCGCGTCGAGATTGATGGAGCTGATCCCAGCTTCAACCAGACTTTGGTACTCGCCTTCATCCTCTAAGCCATTTTCATTGATGTCTTGCCAGACACCAAAGTGAGCAAAATACTCGTCCATGTGGTCAAAGATATGATCTTGATTCGAGTCAAAGGCATATTTAAGACCCTCTAAGTCGGTTTTGGCCAAAGGATGGTATTCAGAGAGGGCGATTTCATGCAGACCTGAGACTTGACCGTCGAAGTTCTGATCGAATACCAGTAAAGCATCGTCTCCTTTTACCCATCCCATGGCGTAGATTTCACCATCTTGTTCAACAGTGATGCCACTGTTTGAGGCTTGAATAAGCTCGATGCCATCACCATCCAAATCAAGTACGACAGGTCCTACTAAATCTATGGGAACTACCGGGTCGGTGATGATGTCCGGTCCGATGACGTCGTCGTCCGGATCGGTTGGCACAAAGAAACCGTCGTCTGGATCGGTTGGAACGAAGAAGAAAGTATTTCCTTGTGTTTCAAAGGCGCCGATGTCTTGAGAGGAGCCAAAAATAGCACGAGACTCACCACGTTGGTCCACGTTAAATAGTGTTTTGGATGATTCAACTGCATCAATCGCGGGTGAGCCGTCCAAGAGAGCATGAGTGAGAGTAGGGCCGCCGTTGTCGGCTAAGGCATTATCAAGACCAGCAGGAAAAGGATTAATATCAAATTCTGAGGACAGATCATCATCAGAAGGGTCAAAGTTAATCAAAAAATCAACCTCTGCGCCTTGAATACTTCCGAATAGGTTATTACCTAAGCTGATATATCTAATTACATCCATGTCCAAAGATTGCAAATCATCGTTAAAATCATTTTCAGCCACGATGCTGTTTTGTAAAATGGCCTGAGAACTTCCACTCGCATAAATTCCATTACCACTGTTTCCTAATAATGAACCATTCTGTGTCACGGTACTTTGACCGATAAAAATGGCAACAGGGCTAGCCGAATCTGCATTTGTCAGATTAATACCTCCCCCGTTAAATTCAGCAAAGTTGGATGAAATGGTTGAATTGGTCAGGACGACAGTTGTTAACAGCGAGCTGTTTTGAACATTGCTATTAGCAACAGAGATACCACCACCGGTTTTTGCAATATTATTTGAAATGGTGGTGCTGTCAATTCCATCAAAAAATGTGTTGTTGCTTTGGGTAAAAAGGCCAATCCTTCCGCCATCCACAAAGACACCGCCACCGGTTCCGACTGAACCTAAGGCTGAATTAGAATCGATGGTCGAGAACTTAATGGAACCAATTATCGCTGCGGGTGAGCTTCCGCTGGCGTTCGTACTCAAAAGACTGATACCACCACCACTGGATGCTTTATTTCCGCTGATCTCGACATGACTAATGATATCAATCACCGAGGCCTCAGTTGAAATATTACCCGTGATATCTATGGCGCCACCTCGTGTCCCCTCAAAGCCGTTATTTGAAATAGCTTGGTTATCCGTAAAGCTAGAATACTCAATAGACGTAATTGCCGCGCCATTGATCAAGCTAATGGCCCCACCGGATGCTTCAGCGTCACCACTGGCAATATTTTGATCAAAGTCTGTTCTAATAATGGTACTGATTCCGCCTCCCTCTCCGAATCCCTGTCCGAAGCTAGAGATGGCACCCCCTGAGCTCCCAGGACCTTCAACCGTGCCGGCTTGGTTGGCGTAAAATAACGAGTCCGATATTTCAGAAATCTTTGAATTTGTAAGGAGGTTAATAGCCCCACCATTTCCAATGATGGCTTGGTTCATGATGAAGTCACTGCCGGCTATATTCTGAAGTGAGACTTCGATATCTCCGCCTGTAATTGAGTCTTCCATGCTCAGAGCGCCACCACTATCTACAGCCGTATTACTCTCAAAGATTGAGTTTAAGATATCGCCACCTGATGCATTATTGAGAGCAATGGCCCCACCGTCCTGGTCTGCAGTGTTGCCGTAGAAGGTTGAGTTGGATATTTGGTTAAATGTCAACGGTGCAGCACCATTTTCAAGACCTGAGTAACTAAAGGAGATGGCCCCGCCATCGCCACCATCTCCAATAGCGGTATTAAAACCAACTGCTGGGTCAAAGGTGAAGGTTGAATTTTGGTAAAAGGTTGAATCACTAATGGTGTCGATAAATGCATTTTGATTGTTTAGAATAGCACCACCACTGTATGCTCTGTTATTTTCAAAATGAGTGGATTCAATGAGCCCAATGAATGCTTGTGATTCAGTGAAAGAGAGGTTCGCGATAGCTCCACCACCGTTTGGTATGTATTGTGTTGTTGAGTCGTTGATAAAAGCTGGATCTGAAAATGGCGTTGCAAGCGGGGCTGCAAAATTGTTTGTAAATGAAGAGTCGGTTATAGACTCAATGGTTCCGGCGTTAGCGATAGCTCCCCCAAAAAGAGAACTCACATTATTATCAAAAATAACTTTATCGACCGTTAGAACTCCATTCTCTCCGACAAGTATAGAACCCCCAACGTCAGTACCAAATTCGGGTAATGCGCCATTAACGAGCGCTAAGTTCTGGATGGTTAAGTCACCGGATTGTAACTCAAAATGACGACCTAATTGGTTAGCATCAATGGTCGTGAGCTCACAGGAACAACCTTGAATGATCAAAGAGTCACCAGTACCATCCTGGAAAGGATCTAACCCTATGTCTAAATCGATGTTACCTTCAGCATCAGAAAACTCTTCATCGGCAAAGTTGAATACCCCTTGAGCTAGATTGAAGGTCACATCAACCGTTCGATCTTCGATTCCAGAAATATTATTCATGATAAAAACCGCATCGCGTAATTCGCCGATGTCGTTGACTTGTACTAAAAACTCACTACCAGGGTCTGGCTGCTGTTCTAATATCTCATCAAATAAAGCCTCGAATTGATCGACACTGATGGCTCCAGCAGGGACTGGGCAAGGATCAATGGGCGCAGGTGGAGCAAATCGATCAGGAACAAACTCATCGAAAAGGGCTTGTGAAGGCCCCTCTAAATTGCCAAGAGACTTAGCATCAGAGAGTACTTGGAAAGGATTTGGAAGATTAATCACCGACCCTGGTGTCCCAAACCCATCCACTTCAATAGGCGTTAGGAGCTCACCAGGCTCTAGAGCGCTGTCTTGCGTATCACCCTCTGTATCTTCTCTTTTTTTCAAAGATGTGTCGGATTCGCCTTGGCCATCATCGGGCTGTGAGTCAACCTGGCCTTGAGGAGTGGGCGATTGAGATTGCGCCGGAGGCGTTTGTGCCTCCTGTTGGTTTTGCGAGTTGGTTTGAGCCGACTCACCGCTTTGCTCACCAACTGATGGTTTTGACTCTTGGGTACCCTCATTTGGGTTGACGTCCCCAGTGGATTCGTTGGCTGAGTCTTCGACCTCGGTGGTCGCTTGCGCTAATTGTTGCAGATGAGCGCCATCTACTCCAATATCGTCGGCGTTCACCACGTAAGCCGATGATTCATTTGGTTGCACCTGCACCTGATTGGGTTTCTCAAGTGATTGATTTTTTTGAGCGCTTTTAGCTGGCTGTTTAGACATGTATATACTCGCTAACTAACATTACTTCTTATCATGAGTATTTCATTCTTAAGGGGCT
>CAYNJF010000008.1:30196-70215 GCA_964397555.1 uncultured Francisellaceae bacterium | reverse complement strand
CGCAACCAGATATTGATCTTCAAAGCACCAGATTTCGGCTTTGGTCCAAACCATGCTCAGGCGATACCCCCGTTCGCCACGGCCAACGCATTGAAGTCTACCGCCCCCTTTCGATGACGCCCATGGAGGCCCGTCAAAAACGCCTCGCTGGCAAGTTATCCAAGTCCAATGGGTAAAGAGTTGAGAAAAAACTGTGGATAGGTTCAAAAACGCTGAACATACCGGGATAATTATTCCTGTATAAATAATGAACACAGCTTATCCTTGATTGAACAAACGCATTCACCCTGAAAATATCAGCGTTTTTGCACCAACTGAACAAACTATCCCTTCCAATCTTATCAGTACCCAACGCTTCAAAACTTTGGCAATATAAAATCATAAAAATTAAAAAGGTTGACATACTCAGACCCTTTAAAAAAATCATCAATAGATTCAAGCCACTAAAAAGCTCCGACCAATCAAAGGATGAATCTACACTGAAAAAGCACTTGACGAGCCTTCTCAGATACGATGAAATGAGTTTGTTAACACACAAATTATTGATATTAAAATAAAACCAGGTGCTCCATGTCCAAAGCAAAGAATGAATATCCTGCCAGTGATAAGCCGTCTTTAAGGTTGTGGCAAAAAATAGTCGCCTTTTTCAAGGGCAAACGAAAATCCTCCCAAGAGCCTATTTTAGAGCCTGAAGTCAGCGCCTTAAAAGACGTCTCCATTGAGGAATTGACCTTGGAAGAAATTAGCCAGGAGTTAGATTTGGATAATCAAAAGACCGGTGAGGTCGAAATTGCCTTTTTGAACCCGGACACTGGTGAGCTTGAAGTATTAACGCTTTCTCAATCGCAAGCCTCGCAAAGCACGCATAATGATGCGCAAGAAACACTGCTGGTTTTAGAGCTTGATCCAAGGGCTCAATTGCCTAAGCAAGAAAAGTTGGATGAGAAAGATCTGTACGACAAAATCACCCATTTTCCACCTAGTGGCCGCTTGCACTAAATTTGAATCAAAAAAAAAGCCGCTGAGCGGCTTTTTTTTAGCGTGTAAGTTTCGCTTTCTTTTGAGATAGGGTTCCAATCTCTTCTAGGAGTTCGTCATTCTGGAAACCTCGACGAATATTTCTTGATACGATACCGACACCAGCATCATGACGTTTTTTGAGGTCTTCTACCTTATCAAGTAAATCCTGGTGATCTTCAACCGATTTGCCTTCAAGAGCGCTCTCAAGAGCCTGACGACGACCAACTTGAGTTGTATCATCTTGAAGAATACCGATCATGGCTTCCAAGGAAGTAAAGATTTCTTCGACAAGTAGACGCTTTGTCTGGATTTGTTGAGTGTCGACTTCAGGCATTGGGGCCTGACCTTCTGTAGCTTCTGGAGCTGCTGTCGCTTCTGGAGCTGCTGTCGCTTCTGCCGCTTCTGCAGTTGCTGCTGCCACTTCATTCGCCTGAGCCGAAAACAAACATCTTCTCGCTGCAGCCGATAGTATCGTGATAGCCATAACACCGGTAGAAACACTAGCCATTACGGTAGGCAAGTCCATACCAAAATTTTCCGTTGTATACTGGTCGGCGTGACAATACATTTCTAGAGCCCCTTCCGTTCCTGCACATGGAAGATCTTCTGGTGTTTGTTGAAAAAGATTAAAAAAACCATCTAACATGATTAAACCCTCTATAAATCATAAATTATTGATAGAACCATTGTACTGCCAATGTTAGTTTACACAATCAAATAACGATGGGCGGGGTCTTCGACATGACCAGTTGCTCTCATGTTTTTATCAACATAGTCCACATTCAATAAAAGACTGATGAGCCAATAAAGGGAAAAAATAAGGGGAAAAATAGAGCAAAAAAAAAGCCGCTAAGCGGCTTTTTTCCTAGGGACTGACTTTTTGTGACCCTTCGATGTTGTTTTTTACTCGATCGATGGCCTTGAGGATCTTGTCCGTGCTCCCTGACTTTAAAGCCGCTCTTATGTTGGATACAGCTCGTGACATATCTTTGTTGTTTCCAATGACTCCAAGGGCTTTAGAGACATCATTCCACTGGCCTTTATTAACACTACGCAAAAACTTATCCGCATTTTCCGCTTGAGTCTTATTAAGGTCACCAAGAATTTTGGTAAAAGACTCAATGCCTTTTGCGATAAATTCCTCGAGTGTATCAATAAGAGCCTCACCGACTTGCTCAGCGCCTTTTTCAGCCGCCTCTTGGCACCTGCTCCATAGACGATCTCTTCTTTGCCAAACTGCGTAACCCACCATAACGGCAGCCGTGGCGACACCAGCAGCACCGATGTACCAACCTTCTTCTTCGCCAAAATTTTCCATTAACCATTGGTTTAGATTACACATGGAGGCGTCAAAACCAACCAATCCATCGCAAGGACCGACTTCTGGTGCGCCGTATAAATAATCAATAAATCCCATGAAATTACCCTCTCAGTAAAAGTTATCTATTCAATGTCCATTCTACTTAGTTGAACAACTTGCACAAGATAAAGGCGATAAGAGGTGGGAAAAGTGGGCCCAAAGGCCCACCTAAGAAAGGTTTGTTTTATTTGATAGGAGAGGTCTTTGCCAAAGGTGGTTGCACGACCTCGTTAAATACGACCTTGTTAAAATGGTCATGAAGCTTTTTTGACGAATTTTCTTCGTTTTTACCACTTAACTTTGGAGATAATGTCCTCAATAAATCAACGACTTGTTCGTTAATTTCAAAACTAGGGGTATCATCATCCGAGGTTTCTTCTCTAAAAAAGAAGGCTTTAAACTGTTCGTACTTCTCTTCCTCATCATGCTTGAAGGCATCCACTTGAAGCAACCAATTTCTTAACATTGACCAAACACGCTTATCATCCAGACTGGGTTTAAGCGCTGAATCCTTGTCTTCGAGAGCTGAATCTTTGTCTTCAACTTTTGCTTTCACGCGATCGATGATGCTATTGATGTACGATGATCGTCTGTTGTACTCATCTTGTGCATCTTGCGAAAGTGATGGTGAAGATTTTTTTGGATCATAATCAACGTAAGTCAAAGGCTCAGTTTGCGTCATGGCATAAGCCGTCAAATAACCTGTGACAGCCACACCAGCAACAGCGGCTGATGCAACATAAGGGTGAGCGCTAATAGCCTCGACCACTTCGCACAGTAAGTCCTCACATATTGGCTCTGGCTGGCTCCAACCTAGCCAGTGCATCCAACCGTCTAACCCAAAATATTCAATAATCTGCTCTGCCCAATCCATCATTCATGCCCTACCTGATTCCTCTAGCCAAACGATCAGCTTCATACAGCGCTCGAGCATTTTCATGTGTAAACTTCGACTTTTCCGGTTTTGGTGCATCCCTATATTCTTTCTCTTTCTCTGGGACTACTTTTAAGACAACTTCTTTTTCATTGACCATGAACGTTCTAGTTGGCTGAGCTTGTCTTAAATGATCTTTGGTCGCGCCTGGCTCAGCACGCTCAAGATCGTTTTGAGCCGAAGGCTTACGTAGCTTTGCCACAAACCATGCCAAAGTGCCCATGCAAATCGTTGTACCTGCCACTTCAATGGCTAAAACCGTACTCGAGTCCAGGCCGTATTGAGCCGCGATGAGCTCATTAAACTCATTGAGAGAGCCTTGAAAGTTTGCAGCCATTTCAATCATGGCATCGAATGCTGTATCAATCCCCGTGCCCTGTACCCACTCAGGTAAATTCTCTTCAGAAAAAGTCTTCACTTGGGCTGTGGTCCAAAACCAAGAGCCAAACCAGCTGTACATGTTCGCAAAATATTCGTAAATCTTATCCATGGAACTTCTCTTTTGTATTTAACTTGATAGCTAGCTTACATACTGTTAATAAAGGGCACAAGCAAAAGGCCTTAACTTAAGACCAATGCGTGCAACAGGCTGATAAACGAGATAAATCCCAAAGAAAAAGTAAGAAAAGTAAGCTCAAGGAGAATTGGGTGCATGTGCACACCCTGGCTTAGACGCCATACTGACGGCCTGATGAGATCAAAAGTGAGCGGAGCAGCGGCGATGGAATAAGCCACTGCTCATGAGAAGACCTTAAGCGGTTTCATCCTCCACCGAGGCGGTGACTTGTGAGCGCCCGTAATCATCGTCAAAACGCACAATGTCGTCTTCACCAAGATAAGAGCCGGACTGAACTTCAATGATCTTCAATGGGATTTTACCGATGTTCTCTAGACGATGTTTGACCCCAATAGGAATATAAGTGGACTGATTTTCCGACAATAAAAACACCTCATCACCTCGAGTGACTCTGGCAGTGCCCTCAACGACCACCCAATGCTCTGAGCGATGATGATGAAGCTGTAGTGATAAAGTCGCCCCAAGATTCACGGTGATCTTTTTCACCTGGAAGCGATCGCCTTGAACTAAGGATTCAAAATACCCCCAAGGCCGGTGCACTTGAGAATGATTGTCCACCTCTTGACGACTCAAAGCGCTTAACTGCTCCACCAAAGGCTTGATGGCTTGAGACTGGGCTTTGTCCGCGACCAACACGGCATCTGGCGTTTCCACGACCACTAAATCATTTAAGCCCACGCCTGTGACTAAACGACGTTGCGACATCATCAGAGTGTTTTTTGAATTCATCAGATGCACATCGCCATAGGTCGTGTTGCCTTTGGCATCTTTAGGAAACACGTCTTGAAGGCTGGCCCAAGAACCGACATCAAACCAACTTGACTGCAATGGCAAAACACACGCTTTGTCAGTCTTTTCCATCAACGCATAATCAATGCTGTCCGCATCGATGACATCGAACGTTTCATCATCAAATTCAATTACCTGCTCTTGATTTTTTTTCGTTTTCCAAACGTCCATCACTTGAGCCATCATGTTCGGTGCATGAGACTCTAATTGAGCGAGATACTGACTGGCTTTGAACAAGAACATCCCTGAGTTCCAATAGTAGTCACCAGACTTGACGTACTTTTTGGCATCCGACTGATTGGGTTTTTCTACAAACGCCTCAACGTTAGAAGCCCCCAACCCTGGGATCGCTTTTGAGGCTTTGATGTAACCATACCCAGTCTCAGGGTGGCGAGGCGTAATGCCAAAGGTCACTAAATAATCTTGGCTCGCCGCTTTCACACCTTCAAGCACGGTATGCGCAAACCCTTTATCATCCATAACCACATGATCAGCCGGCAACACCAATAAAAAAGGATCCTGCCCGGTGTTCATCGCTTCAAGCGCCGCTAGAGCAACCGCAGGAGCCGTGGATTTACCGGTGGGTTCTAACATCGTGGTTTGCACGTTTAAAGATTGCTCGCCCAAGATGTCTTCAATGATGAAACGATGCTCACGACTGGCCAACACAATGGAGGGGCCAACATCATCTAACACCTGGCAACGTTGAATGGTCTTTTCAAACAAACTTTGTTGTTGATAAAAAGGTATAAACTGCTTAGGGTAAGTCTTTCGAGACAAAGGCCACAACCGTGTCCCTGTTCCCCCCGCTAAGATGACCGGTATGATCATCCACGCCCTCCTTAGTTGTGTTAGTTATTGAGCATATTGTCTCATCAATGCAGCTACAAGTTAACCACAAACCAACAAAACTGCAAGCTAGGAAATGGCACGGCTATAACCCGGTGGATGGCACCCGGATGGGTATCTGGTACAGTAGAGGGAATATTCATCCTCTAAAACAATGTAAGTTAAGAAACTTGAGAACTCTATGAAAATCCTTAACTTTGGTTCTTTAGCGCATCACTATATATATAAGGTCGATCATTTTGTTCGACCCTTTGAGCAACAGGTTGCTAAAGAGCGCAAGCAGTTTCCTGGTGGAAAAGGGCTTTTTCAATCGGTTGCCTTAGCCAGAGCCGGCGTGGATGTTATGCATGCGGGCATCATTGGCGAAGACGGTCGGCTTTTAAAAGAATACCTTGAGAGAAATGGCGTGGATTGTCGAACCATCAAGCAAGTGCCAGGGCTGTGCGGCCATGCCGTGATTCAGGTGAACCCTGATTTGGAGTCACACAGCTTGGTTTTTGGTGGCACCAACCATCAATGGCATGTGGACGATTTTGCTCAATGCTTGGAGCACGCCAACCCCGGTGACATCGTCTTGATTCAAAATGAAATCAATGGGATCTCTGAGCTGATTGAGCAAGCCAAAGCCAAGGGCCTATTCGTCGTCTTTAATGTGGCTCCCGCGTGTGAGAACGTGCGCGCTTACCCTCTCGATTTAGTCGACATTTTTGTGATGAATGAATCCCAAGGGCAAACCATCACCCAAAAACATGTCGTTGAAGAAGTCCTTAGGGAATTACTCTTGCGATTTCCCAAAGCGGCCTTCGTATTAACGCTTGGCTCAAAAGGAGCCCGGTACATCGACCAAAAGCAACGCATCACTATCCCGGCTGAAATCGGTCATGAGGTCTCACACTTAGCCGTGGGTGACTCTTTCTTAGGTTACTTCCTTGCTTCCATGTTAAAAGGCTTACCGGTTGAAAGTTGCCTTAAAAAAGCCATCCGCGCTGCACGCATTTGTCTTGAGACTCGTGGCGCCGTTGAATCCATTCCATTTGACTCACAACTTAATTAATAACTATGAAAACCACCAACCAATTCCAATTATTTGGCGAACGCCGCTATCTGCCTTACTTTATTACTCAGTTTCTTGGGGCCTTCAACGATAACATTTATCGGATTTCTTTGATGGTGCTGATTGCCACCACCTACGCCAAAACGGATGTTGATAAAGCCGACTACTTGGTCAATGTCTGCGCCGCTCTGTTCATTTTGCCTTTTTTCTTATTCTCGGCCACCGCCGGGAACTTGGCGGACAAGTACGATAAAACCAAACTCATTCGCCTCATCAAGATGTTTGAGGTTTTAGTGATGAGTATGGTTGGATTGGCCTTTTATTTCGACTCCATGCTCTTTTTGATCGCCATCCTTTTCTTGACCGGCACTCAATCCAGTTTCTTTGGGCCCATCAAATTCTCTATTCTGCCAGAGCATTTAGAAGAAGATGAGCTGGTTGGCGGCAACGGTCTGGTTGAAATGGGGACTTTCGTAGCCATCTTAATGGGGACAGTCGTTGGAGGCACCCTGATCGCTTTGGATGATAAACCCAAATTCTGGGTGAGTGTAACCACTTTGTTTGTCGCCCTTGTAGGCTTTAGTGCCTCTATGATGATGCCTCGAACCAAAGTGAATGCCCCCGATCTAAAAATTAACTGGAACCCTATTCGACAAACCATCGACACCCTCAAAACCGGGGCTCAACGCCGCTCCATTTTCCTTTCCATTTTAGGGATCTCTTGGTTTTGGTTTTACGGCACGTGCTTTTTGACTCAATTACCCAACTACAATGAGAGATTCTTAAACGGTGACGAGCACGTCATCACCGCGCTTTTAGCCACGTTCTCAATTGGAATAGGCCTGGGTTCTATCTTGTGCGAACGTTTGTCTGGGCACAAAGTGGAGATAGGTCTTGTACCCTTTGGGGCCATTGGCTTAACGCTCTTTGCCGTTGATTTAAGCTTTGCGCACGGAGCCCTCCCTGAGCAGATGGTCACCGTACAGGCGTTCCTTCAAAATTCTTCGAACTGGCGCTTATTGGCGGACTTATTCTTTATGGGGATCTTTGGTGGCTTTTACATCGTGCCTTTGTATGTGATTTTGCAAGATCGCTCCGATCCCAAGAATCGCTCACGGGTGATTGCAGCCAACAACATCATGAATGCCTTGTTCATGTCCATCGCTTCCATCTTTACCATCGCGTTATTGGTGTGGGTGGACGTCTCCATTCCTACCTTGTTTTTCATCATTGGGATCATGAACTTTGTCATCACCCTTTACATTTTCTCGGTGGTCCCTGAGTTCTTATTGAGATTCATTGCCTGGGTCATCGTCTCTTTGTTGTATCGAGTCGACTTAAAGGGCATTGAGAACATCCCCGATAAAGGCCCTTGTGTTATTTGCTCGAACCATGTCAGCTATTTTGATCCGGTCTTAATGATGGCGGTGGTCAAACGACCTATTCGCTTTGTGATGGATCATCGCATTTTTAAAGTGCCCGGGCTTAACTTCTTTTTTAAACACGCCGGCTGCATCCCGATAGCCCCGGCCAAAGAAGATGCCAGCGTCAAAGAAGATGCCTTCAAAAAAGTGGCCGAATACCTCGATGCCGGTGAAGTGGTTGGTATTTACCCAGAGGGACACCTAAGTGCGGATGGCTCCATACGCGATTTTCGCCCGGGCATCGAACGCGTGATTGAATCCAACCCTGTGGTGGTGATCCCGGTGGCGCTTCGAGGCATGTGGGGCAGCTGGTTCTCCAGAAAGCACGGCAAAGCCATGATGCACATCCCAAGAAAGTTCATTTTTGCCAAAGTTGGCGTTCATGTGGGCAAAGCCATTCAACCCAATGAATTAGACCGCCAAGCTTTGCAAAAAACCATTGAAGAATTACGCGGTGATAACCCTTAAGGATGATCGCGCCACTTAATGGGGGTAGGACGCCCCCGTTTATCAATGGCCACGTAGGTATAGAGCCCCTTGGTCACATGATGAATGCTCTCATCGTTGTAGCGCTGCACCCAGGCTTCCACACTGATGGTGACTGAAGTGTTGCCTCGACGATGAACTTTAGCATAGCAACTTACCAAATCCCCCACGAACACCGGCTTGATAAAAACCATGCCGTCCACCGCCACAGTGGTCAATCGGTTATTGGAACACCAATGCGCTAAGACCGCGCCCCCTAAATCCATCTGCGACAGCAGCCAGCCACCAAAAATATCACCATTCTTGTTGGTGTCCGCCGGCATCGCAATGGTTCGTGAAACTAAATCGCCACTGGGTGTATTGGGCTGATTACTCATAATGCTCCTTGACGTGCAAAATCCTTCGACTCGCTTCAAGCGATGGAAACTTATTTAACCCCTCTTGTCGCATCTTTTGCGCCGGACCATCAAAGTAAGCTTGAAGCTTAGCCATGGCCTCCAAGCGATAATGCACAACATAGTAGGAGTTCAAACTAGCTTGTTCTTGATAGAGTGTAGCATCTAAAAAGCCATCAAAGGTGAGCATGTCTTTGATGTGATCGTTTAACCAGCTTACAAATTTATCCTCTATCATCGGGTCTACAGCGAGTTTGACTTCATATATAATGGCCATTGGTTCACTCCTAATATTTGATCGTGCAATTTTCGAAACTGACCAACACAAAACCCTACAGCTTGCACGCAAGACACAAGCGGATCAAAGTGCTCTATGGCGTCTTTGGCCTGTTGGCACTTATTCTATTCGTGCGATTGAGTTATCTACAAGTTGCCATCAATCACTTTTTAACCCGTCAAGGCGATGCCAGAACTGTCCGTGAAGTCACCATCCCCTCTTATCGAGGCCTCATCACCGATCGCCGAGGTACCCCGATTGCCGTCAGCTCTCCTGTGGACTCGGTATGGGTTAACCCTAAGATGTTCGAAGCCACTGAAGAGCAAATGATTGATCTCTCCTTGCATCTTGGCATTGAGGTCAATGACTTACACAACAAAATTGAAAAGTACGCCAATAAAAGTTTTTTGTATCTCAAACGTGGTCTCACCCCCGCCAAGGCCAAGACCATCGATCGCATGGGAGTCAAAGGGGTTCATCTTCAGCGTGAGTTTCGAAGGTTTTACCCAGCCGGTCCTGTGACGGCTCAACTGATTGGCTTCACCGACATTGACGATAAGGGGCAATCCGGACTCGAGTTGAGTTTTGATGAATACTTGCGTCCCATCGCCTCAAAGAAAACCGTCATCGAAGATCGCATGGGTCACTGGATCGAAGATCTAGACAACAAAAGCACCCGCAAGCAAGGTGAAAACCTCACGCTAAGCATTGATTTGCGGTTACAGACCTTGGCGTACAATGTGCTCAACCGTACCGTAAAAGAGCTCAAAGCCAAATCCGGGACGATCATCATGATGGATACACGCACCTCTGAGGTGCTCGCCATGGTCTCAGCCCCTGCGTTCAATCCCAATGTCTTCTCTCAGCGCAAAGGCGAGTCCGTTCGTAATCGAGCCATGACCGATCAAATCGAACCTGGCTCTGTGGTCAAAACCTTTTCGATGGTCTCCTTGTTGGAGCACTCTGATTTAAACATTGATGATGAAATCGACACCAGCCCAGGGGTATACCCCATTGGCGAGCACTCCGTGCGAGATGTGGTCAACTACGGGAAAATCCGGGTCGATGATGTGTTGATTAAGTCCTCGAATGTCGGTTTATCCAAGCTGATTACCGAGCGGCCCTCTCATGAGCTGTTGGACACGTTCAGTGCCTTTGGCTTAGGCTCAGAAAAGAGTTACGTGTTCCCAGGAGAGGCCACAGGCTGGTTGCCCGATCCAACGCCAGATCCGTTTATGAACTCAACCTTTTCTTTTGGCTACTCGTTAATGGTCACGCCCATTCAGTTGGTTCATGCCTATGCCACACTCGCATCCAAGGGGGCAAAAAAACCGATCTCATTGTTGAAAGTTGAAGAACCAAGCCGCCTTAAAATCGAGCAAATCATATCTGAAAAGACCTGTGAAGATGTCATTGAGATGCTCTCTAAGGTAATGAGCAAAACGGGTACCGGTCGACGCGGCCGCATTGAAGGGTATTTAACCGCCGGTAAGACCGGAACGGCACGACTCGTGGGTGAAAACGGTTACGACAAAGACCGACATCGAGCCTTATTTATCGGCTTTACGCCCGTTCATAAGCCACGACTAGCCACATTAATTTTGATTGAAGAACCAAGAGAAGATCAAAGTCGGTATTACGGCGGTAAGGCAGCCGCTCCGGTCTACGCCGAAGTCGTCAAAGGGGCGCTGCATATCTTGAACGTCCCCCCTGATAACGCCAACACTTAGTGCGTGCCAAACATCCGATCGCCTGCATCACCAAGCCCTGGCACAATGTAGGCTTTCTCATTCAAGCAGCGATCAAGGCTTGCGCTGTAGATGGGGACATCCCCATGCGTTTGATTAAAGCGCTCAACCCCTTCTGGCGCGGCAAGCAAGCACATAAAGATGATGTTATGAATGCCCGCTGATTTAAGCTTGGTGACCGCATTGACCGCAGAGCCTCCTGTGGCCAACATGGGATCCACCACAAAGACCATGCGCTGATCGCTGTCGGGCGGGATCTTAAAATAGTAATCTTGTGGCTCGAGCGTCTCTTCATTGCGAAACAAACCAATGTGACCCACTTTAGCCGATGGCAGCAAGGAAAGCATGGCATCCACCATGCCAATCCCAGCTCTTAAAATCGGTAAAATCACCGGCTGGGGCTGTGCGATGGCCGTCCCCTCGCAAGCTTCAACTGGTGTTTCAATCTGGATGGGCTTGGTCGGCAAGTTTGCCGTCGCCTCATAGCCCAGCATCAACGTAATCTCATGCACAAGCTCTCTGAAAATCTTATGATTCACATGCTTATCGCGTAATAGAGTGAGCTTGTATTGAACGAGGGGGTGTTTGACTTCAAAAAAATTAGACCACTCTGGATGGGCAATACTCATAGAGACATATCCTATGTTGATTTGCGACATTTTGCCTTATATCCATCCAGACGAGCAACCAAATTTTAGATGAAGGTCTTTACCGCGCCAATCAGCCCTCCAAAGACGCCTCCCCAGACAACCAACCAACCCAAATGCTCTTTCATGATTTCTTTCATCAATTGCTTGACCATTTTGGGGGTCATATCATCTAAGCGGTTTTGAACCATGCTCGATAGCTTTTCTTGAAGCGGAGCAACGAGTTCTTGGGTATCAATCATGGTCACGGCTTTGGCTTTAAACGACTCATCGTTGAGGTGAGCTTCAAGCATGGCTTGCATCTTATCGATAAAGCTCTCTTTGAGAGGCTCAAGGGCTTTAACCCCACCGACCATTTGAAGCATTTGTCCCAAAGACGACTCCATAATGGCTTGAACAAGCGCTTCGAAGAGCTTGTCATAATCAATGGCTTGGGTGAATCCTCCCAACCGGTCAACCGCTTGGGCTTTTTCTTGCTCTACCAGAGCATGAATGTGAGCTTCGCTGAAAAACTGATTGACCACCATGGCCTTAATCGCCTTTTTTAACGACTCAAATTTTAACTCAATGATCCCAGAGCCATACAAAAGCGGCACCTTTTCAAACAGCATATGGATGGCAATCCAATTGGTCAGAGCCCCCGATAAGGCAAACAAACCACAATTGGCCAGTAAAGGGCTAAAAAGAGGATCCGTCACCATAAAGCTTGCGCCTAAAAGGCCTAGGGCCGCCGCATTGGTCATGGAACTTTTGTCGAACGTGAGCATGCTTGTCTTTACCAAAAAAGGAAAAGACTATACCAAAGCTCTTTGTCAAATGGTAGTTGCCCTAATGAGTGGATTAGGCCCTTTTGGCGCGAATGCCTTTCGCCTCGACGTCCATCACGTGAGCAATCAAACGCTCTTGGTCATGAGCGCTTATATGACTAAATTGCAAGCTGGCTCGCACATGCCCTTCTTCCAATAATTGACAGTTGATGACCTCCCCGATGGCTTCAACGGTATAGCGCTGAGGCATCAACACCAACTCGACCAGATAAGGCTTATCCTGCTCAAACACGTGTTGAGCCGTCATGGCAAAGCCCGTTGCCGAAAGGTTAATTGGCTGAGGCTTTTGAGACAATAAATGATCTCTGGATAACTGAGCCTGCTGATAGACTAAGTTCAACTTTTGATTCATCAAGTCCAACAACTCAGCCATCATGGGATCTTTCACCATAACCGCGCCCAGCATGGGTTGCATTTTTTTCTCGAGCCCCAAAAAATAATTATCTTGGCTTGGGGTATTGGCTTGAATCCTTTTTTTAACCGATTCGAGGGTTTGCGATTCCAAAGGCGTGAGTCTGACTATGGCATCATCGTCAACTCGAAAGTAATGACGTCTCTCCAAAGATTGACTAAAGTCCATGACACACTCCTATCATTGTTGTCGATAATCGTCTAATGACTTGTATTGCTTCGGATTTTGATTTCTGAATGAATCATAATCCAATTTGATGTTGTCCGTCTCAAGCTTGGGCATCAGTCTTACCGGATCTGTGGCCGGATTGTAATCGATTGTCTTGCGTGAGTACGGTTTGCCATCACCGCCTGAGTCGGTGTCCAGGGTATCCAATGAGCGATAATCTGGACGATCCCCTTGAACAATGATGATCTCAACACGGCGATTCTTGCGGCGATTGTCTGCCGTGTCGTTAGGGAATAAAGGCATGGTATCGGCAAAGCCTGCCACTGAAATACGACGCTGCTCTACTTCCCCCAGCTCTAAGATGGCATGAGCCACTTCAACGGCCCGTTGGGCAGACAGTGACCAGTTTGACCGAAACTGAGAATTGTAAATCGGAATGTTATCCGTATGACCGGAGACTGTGATGTCACCAGGAACATTTTTTAAAATGTTATTAAGCTTCAGGACAATGGGACGAAACTCAGGTTTAAGACGCGCTAACCCCGATTCAAAAGAGCCACGCTCCATGATGCGCACAATAACACGCTGTCCATGAGCCTCAACCTCAATGTTGCCCTCTAAGATGTCTTGAGCGGTGGCCTCAGCAATGCGTTCAGCAATTTCCTTGGCTTTAGCCTCTTTCTCACCATCCTGTGCGCCTCGAGTTTTTTCTTGTTCCTCAATGATCGTAGGTCTGTCCATCATGTCAGGCACTTCTTGCATGGAAGATTTGTTTTCATTAATCCCTTGAGTGCGGATTTTATCGAACTCCAAGGTCTGTCGAAGCTCGTCGATGGTTTTTTGACGGATTTCTTTGACCATGGTGGGCTCGGGCTTACCCGGGGTGAACTCTCGAGCAATCACCGAAGTCCCTTTCGGGATCTCATAAGCCACAATGTCCCGTTGTATACCAAAGGCTCGCTCCATGGATCCGGCCACCTTTTTAAACTTGGATAAATCCATTTGAGAAAAGGACAAGAGAAGAACGAAAAAGCACATCAAAAGGGACATCAAGTCCGCAAAGGTCATGACCCATGCGGGCAGGCCTGCCGGTGCGTCTGAATTGTTGTCCTCTTCGTCTGACATCAGGCCGCTTCCTCGTCAGTCGCACGCTTTTTGCTCGGTAAGTAGTTTTTAAGGGTTTCTTCAATCACTCTTGGGTTTTGACCAGCCTGGATCCCCATCAAGGCATCGATGACCAAAGCCTTGGATACCCGCTCTTCTAAAGAACGAAGTTCAAGCTTATCGGCAATGGGCATGGCGATCATATTGGCAATCATCGCCCCATAGAGCGTGGTCAAAAGCGCCACCGCCATGGACGGGCCAATGGTTTTAGGGTCATCCATGGCTGAGAGCATCAATACCAGACCAACCAAGGTCCCAATCATGCCCATGGCCGGAGCCACATCCGCCATGGCTCGAAAGACCTTTTGAGCCGTATTGTGTCTGTCTAAGGCCAAGGTCATGTCCTTAATCATCATGGTTCGAACCACATCGGGCTCATGACCATCAATCAAAAGCTGAATGCCCTTTTTCATAAAGTCGTTTTTGATCTCAATCCCTTCTAGGGATAACAACCCACCTTTGCGCGCCGCATCAGCAATCGAAGCCGCTTCTTCAATGAATTCAACATGGTTGTATTTGGTAAAGAAGAAGGCCTTGACCGCCGTGCCCAAGGACTTGAAAAACTGCCCTAAGCCAAATTTCGATAAGACCACGAACATGGTCCCACCAAAAACCACAAGCAACGAAGGCACGTTGATGAATACCATGACCCCGCCACCAAAGACCATCGCCAAGATGACAATGGCAAAAGCACCTACTATCCCAATCAGAGTGGCTAAATCCACAGGCCTAAATCCTTTAAAGTTATGAGTCGAACCTGGTGTAATTCTAGCTTGCTTTATAACTAATTTCATAGTTCAAACCTAAATCCCTCATCCGATTGACGGCTTTGGTATACTGGGGTAACTTTCAGTTTTAAAATTTGCGAGTGCATCATGCCCAAGACCAAATCCTTGAATTTTGAGCAATCTCTCACGGAACTTGAAAAGTTGGTTGAGCAACTTGAAAAGGGGGATCTGCCCTTGGATGATGCGCTGAAAAAGTACGAAGCGGGCATCAAGCTTTCCAGAGAGTGCCAAAGCACTCTTAAAGAAGCTCAAATGAAGGTGACGACCTTGATGGAAGAGCATCCCGACCAAGATGGAGACGTTGATGCATAATTTTAAAGACTGGATGGCTTTTGCGTTAGAGCGCGTCAATCTGGTCGCCGGTGACTTTTTGCCTGAGGTCTCGCTTCCCCCACATCAATTTAATGAGTCTTTGCATTACACCATGGGCAATCCTGGCAAGCGATTACGCTCTGCCCTTGTCTATATGTGTGGTAATGCCGTACATGCCTCGATAGAGGCTTGCGATTATCCTGCGCTTGCGGTGGAGCTGATTCATACCTATTCGCTCGTGCATGACGACTTACCGGCGATGGATGATGATGATATTCGTCGCTCCAAGCCTGCCTGTCACATAGCTTTTAATGAAGCCACTGCGATTTTATGCGGCGATGGGCTTCAAGCCCTGGCTTTTGAAGCATTAAGTACCAAGACCGAGGCCCTATCCGCCCAAACGCAACTTCATATGATCCAATCGTTGAGTCGTGCCTGTGGTCCAAGCGGCATGTGTAAGGGGCAGGCTCTGGATATGGAGTGGACCAAACAGGCCTTAGATTTATCACAGCTTGAACATGTCCATCGCTTTAAGACTGGGGCCTTAATTGCCAGCGCCTGTCAAATGGGTGCGTATGCCGGCGGTCATCATGATAGTCCTGAGGCCAAGGCTTTGTTTGAGTATGGCCAATGGTTAGGGTTTGCCTTTCAGGTTCAAGACGATATTTTAGACGTAAGCTCAAGCACTGAGGTTTTGGGTAAGCCCCAAGGTTCCGATGCTGAGCTTGGAAAAACAACGTACCCTTCTTTGCTGGGTCTAGAAAAGGCGAAGGAAAAAGCGGTTGCGCTTAGCTCAAAGGCAAAACTTGCCCTTGAGCCTTTAGGAGAACGAGCGCAAGCGTTGCACGAACTTGCTGATTACATTGTAGATAGAGTGGCTTAATGGAATTTTTAGACAACATCGATTCGCCCGAAGACTTAAAAACGCTCAAAGAGGAAGATTTGCCTCGTGTTGCTGAACAGATGCGCGAGTATCTTTGCCAGTCCCTGAATGTCAGCGGCGGTCATTTTGGCGCCAATTTGGGAACCGTTGAGCTCACCTTAGCGCTTCACTACGTCTTTGATTGCCCGAATGACGACATTGTCTGGGACGTTGGGCATCAAGCCTACCCTCATAAGATGTTGACCAAGCGCAAAGCCTTATTGCCTGGCATTCGAAAAACCGATGGTCTTGCTCCTTTTCCAAGACGCGAAGAGAGCCCTTATGATGCCTTTGGTGTTGGCCATTCCAGCACGTCGATTTCCGCCGCGCTTGGTATGTCTTTGGCCAAAAAGCTTAAAGGCGATGACTCTTATTCCATCGCCGTCATTGGCGACGGTGCCATGACCGCGGGCATGGCCTTTGAGGCCATGAACCACGCAGGTTGCGAAAAAGCCAACATGTTGGTGATTTTGAACGACAATGACATGTCGATTTCAGAAAACGTGGGCGCACTCTCGAATTATTTTGCTCGTATCTTGTCCTCAAAAATGTATGCCAGCGCCCGCTCGAGTGGCCAAAAGGTGTTGTCGCGTATCCCTCCGGTATGGGAGTTCGCTCGACGCACCGAGTCGCACTTAAAAGGCATGATGGCCCCAGGGCAGCTTTTTGAAGAGATGGGTTTTAATTACATTGGCCCTGTTGATGGCCATGATATCCCAACCCTCGTTAAGATGTTTAACAACATCAAAGAGTTAAACGGACCTCAGCTTTTGCATGTGATCACCAAAAAAGGCAAAGGCTATGAGCCGGCAGAAGCCGACCCCATTAAATACCATGCGGTGAATCCAGGGTTTTACGACAAGACACCTGCGGTAAAAAAAGCGCCTTCAAACCCCATGCCCACCTACTCCAAGGTCTTTGGTCAGTGGTTATGCGATATGGCAGCCAAAGACGAGCGTCTGGTGGCCATCACCCCTGCCATGAGAGAAGGCTCTGGCATGGTGGAGTACTCCAAACAATTTAAAGATCGCTACTTTGATGTAGGCATTGCAGAACAACACGCGGTCACGTTGGCTGCAGGCATGGCAACTCGCGGAGCACGACCTGTGGTGGCGATCTATTCCACCTTCTTGCAACGTGGATGGGATCAGTTGATCCACGATGTGGCCATTCAAAATCTACCCGTGGTGTTTGGCATCGATCGCGCCGGTTTAGTGGGCGATGGCCCGACCCATGGTGGCTTTTTTGATATAAGCTACCTGCGTTGCATTCCGAACATGATTGTCATGGCCCCCTCGGATGCCAATGAATGCCGACACATGCTATCCACAGGCTTTGCCTATGATGGCCCCTCAGCCATCCGTTATCCAAGAGGTCAAGGTCCCCAAGTAGAATTATCTGACTCTCTTGAGCCCATGCCTTTGGGACGTGCCCGATGCGTACGCCAAGGTGAAAACCTTGCGATCTTAAGCTTTGGCGCCCTATTACCCACCGCCCTTGAAGTCGGCGACACCTTGAACGCTACCGTCATTGACATGCGATTTGTAAAGCCTTTAGATGAGGCCATGTTGGATGATCTAGCCCAAAGCCACACCCATTTCATGACGCTTGAAGAGAACGTGGTGGCCGGTGGGGCTGGTAGTGCAGTAAGCGAATATTTCGCTCAAAAACAATGGTCCAATCCCATTTTGCATTTTGGCTTGCCCGACTTTTTTGCCGAACATGGCGACCGAACGGCGATGTTGGCCACGCTTAAATTGGATGCTAAAAGCATTGTTGAGCGAATTAATCGGGTATTTGGGTATTCCCCTTGCCAAATTCAGTCTACTTCCGTAGAGTCATCATCTAAGAGTACAACGTAGTTTTTGAATGTCGACCAACACAAATATTGCTGATGTCCAGGCGTTTGCTGATGATCGCAACATTGCGATCAACAAAGTAGGCATTCGCGCTGTGAAGCACCCTGTGTCCATCGTAGACATAGATAGGGAAAACCAACCGCTTTCTTTGCATGGTGTTGCCACCTTTGACATGTATGTCGGCCTTGCTCCAGAGCATAAAGGCACCCACATGTCGAGGTTCTTAGATTTACTCAACGAGCGCCCTGTAGAGTTATCAGTAGCTAACTTAGGTTCACTTGTGGATGGCATGATGAGCCGTCTTGAGAGCGAATCGGCCTATTTAGAAGCAAATTTTGACCTTCTTTTGGCAAAAAAGTCCCCGGTTTCCCAAATTTTGAGCTACCTTGATTATCAGATTACTTTGAAAGCTCGCGTTTTGGATGGCGAGATTCAAACAGGGTTTAAATGCGTGGTGCCGGTTGCAACCCTTTGTCCGTGCTCAAAAGAGATTTCGGAATATGGGGCTCATAATCAGCGTTCGCATGTGACGTTTGAGGGATGGGTGTCTAAACCCACCTATATTACGCCTTTAATAACCCTTATTGAAAAGCAAGCATCTTGTGAACTTTATGGTACACTCAAGAGAGTGGACGAAAAGTGGGTCACAGAGCGGGCTTACGAGAACCCAAAGTTTGTTGAAGATTTGGTTCGAGACATTGCAGTAGAGCTTAATCGGTTGGATTGTTTCACCGCTTACCGAATAAGTTCAGAAAATTTCGAGTCGATACATAATCATTCAGCGTATGCTGAAATTGTTTATCCATAAGCCAACTGATTAAGGAGAAATCTATGGCTAGAAAACCTGCTGCAAAGCGTAAACCAGCCGCGAAGAAAACCACGGCAGCAAAGAAGAAGCCAGCGGCTAAAAAGCCAGCTGCTAAGAAACCTGCTGCTAAGAAAAAAGCCGCTCCTAAGAAAGCTGCTGCCAAGCGCCCTGCCGCTAAGAAAGTTGCCAAAAAAGCCCCAGCTAAGAAAGTAGCGGCGAAAAAAGCAACTGCAGCAAAAACTGCGGTCAAGTTTCCTACTTCTCCTATCACGGCTAAGCAAACAAAAGCTCAAATCATTGCTGAGATTTCTGAAATCTTGGGCGTGTCTAAAGCAGACGTTCGCAACTTCTTCAACGCTCAAAAGAATGTCGTTGAGCGTCACATGAAGACTCGTGGCTCAGGTGAAATCACAATCCCAGAGTTGGGCTTGAAAATCCGTCGCGTTCTAAAGAAAGCGACTAAAGCTCGCATGGGTCGTAACCCATTCACTGGCGAAGAGATCAAAATCAAAGCCAAACCAGCTTCTAAGTCAGTTAGAGCGACTGCTCTTAAAGCTCTTAAAGAGTTGGCCTAAGTGTTCTTCCCACGAAAAGCGTGAGCTTTTCGTGGGCTTATCTCCCCATCTTCCCCACGCCAAGACTCAATCTTTTTGACTAACAAATGACTAAAATTGGATCATCGCACTGTTTTTTGCAATTGCAGCACGCTTGATTTGTCTTCCATTTTGACTTGTTTTAGAAATGACATCCCTAATAGCACTTCTCTAGGCGATTCACCATCGACCACCAAGGCTTCGACCTGGCGCAACGTGATGTCTCCTACTTGAACTTTTTCCAGCTTGATGTGGAACGCTTTGGCTTGGCCTGAGGCCGTTTCTACTGGGATGGGCTCAAGGTGTTGGTAGGCAATGTTTAATCGTTCGGCCAGATACCCATTCATGGCAATCATAGAAGCACCTGTGTCCACAAGAAAACTCACCGCATGGTTATTGATGGTCCCCTTAGTGCGATACATGCCTTGGGCATCCATGGGGATCCGAGCTAGAGCATGCTTAGGTCCAGAGTAGCTTGATTGAATTTGACTGCCAAGATTGAAGTCTTGAGTCTGTCCGTCCACAATCATGGTTGCCCCATGAGAGTTGGCTTTAATGAGGGTAACCCCAGCTTTAGAGGTTTGACCGGCTTTAAGAACGGTACGCTCTCCGTCGATCCGAAGCACGACCTTATCTTTAAATAACGCTAACACCACAATGCTCGTGTTGGCCGAAGCCACACCCGAGAATAAAGCGATTGGGATGAGCAGCGATTTTATCCAGTGCATGAGCTAAGCTTATTCATTCTATTAAATAAGCTTAGCGTAAAAGACTAGGCCTTGGTCTGTTCGCTCCAGGTATCTCTGAGCGTGACGGTGCGGTTAAAGACTGGCTTTTGGTCGCTATGATCGTAGCGATCGGTCACAAAATAGCCTGTGCGCTCGAATTGAACCCTCGTTTCAGGGGCAAATTCGGCCACCCCTGGCTCACACAACACGCCTTCAATCGTGGCCAAGGAGTCTTGGTTTAAGTGATCGACAAAGCTTTTGCCTTCTTCAGTTCTTGCAGGCTCTGGCACTTTGAACAGACGATCGTATTGGCGCACCGTGACGTCAACGCACTGATTGGCTTCAACCCAATGAATAACCCCTTTGGTTTTACGCTCAGAGGTGCCAGAGCCACTTTTAGTCTCAGGATCATAAGTGACATGAAGCTCGACCACTTCACCTTCATCATTTTTGATGATGTCGACCAAATCTACGATGTAAGCCCCTTTTAAGCGAACGTTGCCGCCTTCTTTTAAGCGCTTGTATTTACGAGGCGGCTCTAAAGAAAAATCCGAGCGCTCGATGTACAGCTCTTTGGAGAACGGCACCTGACGTGTACCAAGCTCTGGACGTTGGGGGTGATTGGCGATGTCGAGTTGCTCGGTTTGCCCTTCGGGGTAATTGACCACCACCACTTTCAAGGGCTCAAAAACGGCCATCACGCGATGGGCCTGTTGATTCAAATCTTCACGAATGGCGAACTCCAAGGTCCCCATTTCAACGACCGAAGCCGAGCGTGACACCCCAATGCGATCACAAAAATCACGTATGGAAGAAGGCGTATAGCCTCGACGTCTTAGCCCTGAGATGGTTGGCATACGAGGATCATCCCACCCGGTGACATGATTGTCCTCCACCAACTGCTTGAGCTTGCGTTTACTCATGACCGTATACTCAAGGTGCAAGCGTGCAAACTCGGTTTGTTCTGGTCTCGGTGACAAGCCCAAAGACTCAATGAACCATTCATACAGTGGGCGATGATCTTCAAATTCCAGCGAACACAACGAATGGGTAACGTGCTCGAGGGCATCGCTTAATGGGTGGGCAAAATCATAAAGAGGATAAATGCACCAAGCATCGCCCGTTTGATGGTGAGTGGCATGTTTAATCCGATACATCATCGGATCTCTCATGTTCATGTTGGGTGAGCTCATGTCAATCTTAGCTCGAAGGACGCAATGGCCATCTTCGAACGCGCCCTCGCGCATTTGATGGAATAACGCTAAGTTTTCCTCAACGCTGCGCTCGCGAAATGGGCTGTCTTTCCCTGGGGTGGTCAGTGTGCCTCGATACTCTCTGGCTTGCTCAGGCGATAAATCGCACACATAAGCTTTGCCTTGTTCAATCAGCTTAACCGCAAAGGCAAACAACTTCTCGTAATAATCCGAGGCATGGTGCAAGGCCCCCCACTCAAAGCCTAACCAGCGAATGTCTTCTTGGATGGACTCAGTAAACATCACATCTTCGTTCACCGGGTTGGTGTCATCAAAGCGAAGATTGCATTGACCTTGATAGGTCTGAGCCAGTCCAAAGTTTAAGCAGATGGATTTAGCATGACCAATGTGCAAAAACCCATTGGGCTCTGGTGGAAAGCGAGTGACGACCTTCCCATCATGCTTATTGTTTTCAATGTCCTTGTTGATCTTCTGGATGATGAAGTTCGATGCACTTTCACTCATGCGAGCCCCTTAACAATAATTAGGCGAATGCGGAAGCTTGGCTCTGGGCCAACGCGGTATTGAGCTTATCCAAGACCCCATTGACGTATTTGTAGGATTCTTGAGCCCCAAAATATTTGGCCAGTTCGATGGCCTCGTTGATGACAACTTTATAGGGCACATCTTGCTGATGCAACAACTCGTATGCCCCCAACAGCAACAACGCATGCTCAGTAACGCCCAGCTCACCAATTTGGCGATCCAAATGCGGGCTGAGTGCTTCGTTCAGCTCACCTTGATTCACTAAGATCCCATGGATGCACGTACGATAGTACTTCTCATCAATCTGAGCCAACTTTAAGGCACTGGCTTGTTCGAACTCTTCGTACATACGAGAGTACTCTTGGGCTAACAACGAGCGTTCAAAATCGAGTGGATTTTGTTCGCTGATCAGAAAAGAATAAACGGCTTGAGCCACGCATATGCGCGCAGCTCTTCGACCTGAAATCACCTTAGTCATTGAGTTTTGATACCACCGAAATAAGTTCTAATAACGACAGCGCAGCATCCGCGCCCTTGTTACCTGCTTTGGTGCCTGCACGCTCAATGGCTTGCTCCAAGGTGTCCGTGGTTAAAATGCCAAGCGTCATCGGCACGTTTGATTCCATTGACGCACTCATCAGCCCATTAGCCGATGAAGATGCCACCACATCGTAATGGCTTGTTGCGCCACGAATGACAGCGCCTAAGGCGATGATGCCATCGTAGCGGTTGGTTTTAGCAGCCACTTTGGCCGCCAAAGGAATTTCAAAGGCGCCTGGGACCCGTATCAATTCAATGTCACTTTCACTGACACCGTGACGGATTAAAATGTCCTTTGCCCCTTCAATCAACTGATCGACAATCATGTCATTAAAGCGTGAAGCTACAAGGGCTATGCGTCCGCGAGGCGCTTCAAAATGACCCTGAATACTTTGCATCATGTCCTTAAATCCCCAATGTTAGATACTTAGTTGATATGGGCAGTATTCTACCACTTCTAGGCCAAAACCCGATAGGCCATGGAAACGCTTTTTATCCCCCAAAAGCGACAGCTTAGAAAATCCTAAGTTTGAGAGGATTTGAGAGCCAATTCCAATGACTGCCCAGTCAGAAATGGTCTCATCCGAGCCCAACTCTAAGTCAGTCCTCTTATCCAGAAGGCCGATTTCTTCGATCATGCGCGCTTTGGACCAACGGTTTGCGTTTTGTTGCGTGTAGTTCAGCATGATGATGGCGCCATGACCATGGGCGACGATGGTTTCCATCGCTTTATCCAGTGGCCATCGTCCTGGTTGATTCATATGCTGGCATTGCACGCCGGGTAAGTCATAAATAGGGTCAAAGTTTTGAATGCGCACGGGCGAGGCCTCGGCTTGAGGCTGGCCATAGGTAATCGCTAAGTGGCTTGAGCCATCGACTTCGCATTCAAACAATTGAACATCAAAGGTGCCCCATCGAGTGGGCAGCTGGCTTTTGACGCGATTGGCGACGGTTTGCTCTCGCTCAAAACGGTAGTGGATCAAATCGGCAATGGTGCCAATTTTTAAATCGTGCTCTTTGGCAAAGATTTCTAGATCTGGCTTTCTGGCCATGGTGCCATCGGCGTTTAAAATCTCGCAGATGACCGCCTGAGGTGAAAAGCCGGCAAGCTCAGCCAAGTCGCAACTGGCTTCGGTGTGCCCTGAGCGTGTTAACACGCCTCCAGGTTGTGCCATGATCGGAAAAATATGACCCGGTTGAGTGATGTCACAGGCTTTGGCATTCTTTTGGGCTGCCACTTGAATGGTGCGAGTTCGATCGGGCACGGAGATCCCTGTCGTCACCCCCGTTGCCGCTTCGATGGACACAGTAAAATTGGTACCGAATTTGCTGCCGTTTTTTCCGGCTGTCATCAAAGGCAGCTCAAGGGCTTCGCACTTTTCTTTGGACATGGGCATGCAAATCAAGCCCCTGGCATGCGTGGCCATAAAATTGATGTGAGCCTCGGTGATGCAATCGGCTGCGACAATGATGTCGCCTTCGTTTTCGCGATCTTCATCATCCATCAGGATGACCATTTTGCCTTGGCGAATGTCTTCAATGATGGCTTGTGTGCTATGCATGGGTACTCCTTAACGCCCGGATCATGATGTCCGGACCGCATGTCTTGACGTCTTTAAAGACCAAGCCTGAATGCTCGGCTAACGTCTGGTTGGGCGCTTGATAAAGTCCAATGGTTTGTGAGCCAAGTAATTTTGGCGCAACAAAAGCCACGAGCTCATCAAAGCATTGAGTTTGAATAAAGCTGGTGAGTAAGGTGGGGCCAGCCTCAACAAGCACGTCGTTGATTTCAAGCTCACCCAACAATCCTAAAATAGGTTCTAAATCAAGGGTGCGCTCATCCCCCGCAACTTTTTGCACTCGCACCCAATCCGGCGTTTGTTGTTCGAACGCATGAATTGTCTCATCCGATGCATGAGGGCTCGTAAGGATTAAGATGGGTGATTCGATGTCGAACGCTTTGCATGAGTCAGGCAGTGAAAGCGAGGGAGAGAGTATCACACGAAGTGGTTGCTCAAAATCATTCGGCATGTCGATGCGAACATTCATTTGAGCCTGGTCTCGCACCAAAGTCTCATCCGAGGTCAAAATGGCACCCGCGTGAGCGCGAAGATGCTGTCCTTGAATACGAGCTTCAGTTGAAGTGATCCACTGACTCTCTTTAGAGTTCATCATCATCGCCCCATCCAAGGAGATGGCCGATTTGAGGACGACCTTGGGTCGATTGAGTGTCATGCGCGTGATAAACCCTTCATTGAGGGATTGAGCTTGGGGTTCACACACCCCGACTTCGACCTCAATGCCAGCGTCCATCAACATTTGTACGCCTCGCCCCTGGACCTGCGGATTGGGATCAAGCATGCCTATCACGCATTTTTTGATCTGAGCGTCGATCAAAGCTCTGGCGCAAGGGCCTGTGCGCCCTGTATGCGCGCAGGGCTCCAAACTGACGTAAGCGGTTGCTCCTTGCACAGACTCAAACGCCGATTGAATGGCGTGAACTTCGGCGTGAGGTCCACCGGCTTTGCGATGATACCCTTTGGCGATGACGCGCTCTTCTTTGACGATGACGCACCCCACCAAGGGGTTGGGTCTTGCTGTGTACTGACCTAGCTTGGCCAGGTCAATGCACTGATTCATGTAATCGACGTCAGTGCTCTTCGGTTTGTTTTTGATCATGTTTGGTTCTAAGTTTTTGGATCTCCTGCTCGAAGGCAGACACATCTTGGAAACAACGATAGACCGATGCAAACCGAACGTAGGCCACATCGTCTAACTCTTGGAGTTCATCCATGATCCAATCCCCTAGCGTGCGAGTCGGAATTTCTCTTTCCCCACACGATTGAAGCTTACGCTTGATGCGGCATATGGCCGCCTCTACCTGCTCCATAGAAACAGGTCGCTTCTCTAAGGCTCTCAACAACCCTTGTCTTAACTTTTCTTCTTCAAATGGCTCTCGGGTCGCGTCTCGTTTCACCATACGAGGCAGCGATAACTCAGCCGACTCATACGTGGTGAAACGCTCCCCGCACCGTGTGCATTCTCGTCGTCGACGCACTTGCTCGGCTTCACCGGCCAACCTTGAGTCTATGACTTTGGTTTCGTGCTCAAAACAAAATGGACACCGCATATTTCTTCCTTTTCTTGTTCTGATCGATGCCGCTAGTCTTTAGGAGGTCCATAGACCGGGAATTGACGACACAAATTCACCACATGCTCTTTGATGCTCGCAATCTTGGACTGATCTTCAATGTTGTCCAAAATATCCGCAATCCAATGACCAAGCTTTTCACACTCATGTTCTTTAAAGCCACGCGTGGTAATGGCGGGGGTGCCGATGCGAAGCCCTGAGGTCACAAATGGTGAACGCGTTTCGTTCGGAACCGTATTTTTGTTGACGGTGATGTTCGCCGCATCCAGTGCCGCATCCGCGTCTTTTCCGGTGATCCCTTTGTCGGTTAAATCGACTAAGAACAAATGATTGAACGTCGAGCCTGAGACCACCTGGTACCCACGCTCTTGCACGACGTTTGCCAAAGTCTGAGCGTTTTTGATCACTTGCTCTTGATAGGCTTTAAACTCAGGCTCTAAAGCTTCTTTGAAGGCCACCGCTTTGGCCGCAATCACATGCATCAAAGGCCCGCCTTGAATGCCGGGAAAGACCAACGAGTTTAATTTTTTGGGAAGCTCTTCAAGCGCTGGGTTCGTGCTTGTACGCGCTAAAATAATCCCGCCTCTTGGGCCACGAAGCGTCTTGTGGGTTGTCGAGGTCACAATGTCCGCGTAGGGCACAGGCGAAGGATACACCCCCGCGGCCACAAGCCCTGCGATGTGCGCCATGTCCACCAAAAGAAAAGCCCCTACTTTATCGGCTATCGCACGATATCGAGCCCAATCCACGACTTGAGAATAAGCCGAGTAGCCTCCGATGATCATCTTGGGCTTGTGCTCAACGGCCAAGCGCTCAATCTCATCGTAGTCCAAAAGACCCGTCTTCGAGTCCACCCCATACTGAACGGCATTAAACACGCGCCCAGAGAAGTTCACTTTGGCCCCATGCGTTAAATGACCGCCATCGGTCAAACTCATGCCCAAAATTGTATCGCCTGGTTTCAAGAGCGCTAAAAAGACCGCCTGATTGGCTTGGGAGCCTGAGTGTGGCTGCACGTTTGCGTAATCAGCACTAAACAGCTTTTTCACGCGCTCAATGGCCAAAGACTCCGCAACATCCACGTGCTCACAACCGCCATAGTAACGCTTGCCTGGATAGCCTTCTGCATATTTATTTGTAAAATCAGACCCTTGTGCTTCTAACACTCGGGGTGATGCATAGTTTTCAGAGGCAATGAGCTCGATATGGTCTAACTGGCGACCTGTTTCGAGTTGCATCGCTTTGTAAAGCTCTTCATCGTAGCCTTGAATGGTCATATCTTGACTAAACATCGCAAACCCACCTTTTTATGAATATGGCCAATATTGTATCTCAATGACCTTTTGGAAGCACCTTTAAACGATGGTTCACATTGAATTTGTCAGCCCATTGAGATAGGTTAGTACCATTTTTTTAGACCGGATAAACGCAACATGAGCAACAAAACCATCTTTTCAATGAGCGGTGTGGCCAAAATCGTCCCACCCAAGAAAGAAATCATCAAAGACATCTCTCTTTCCTTCTTTTACGGGGCTAAAATCGGCGTTCTTGGCCTCAACGGTGCCGGTAAATCAACTCTGTTGCGCATCATTGCCGGGGTCGACAAAGACTATATTGGTGAGATAACTTCCCAAAAAGGCCTTAAGTTTGGCTATTTGCCTCAAGAGCCTCAATTGGATCCCAACAAAAATGTCCGCGAAAACGTCGAAGAAGGCGTCGCTGAAATCAAAAACCTATTGAAAGAGTTTGATGACATCAGCGCCAAATTATGCGAGCCAATGAGCGACGAGGAGATGCAAAAGCTTTTCGACAAGCAAGGCGCCCTTCAAGATAAAATCGAAGCGTGTAATGCCTGGGATTTGGATCGCACCCTAGAAATTGCCGCCGACGCCCTACGACTGCCGGCTTGGGACAAAGACGTCACCTCTTTATCCGGGGGTGAAAAACGTCGTGTGGCCCTTTGCCGTTTGTTGCTTTCCTCGCCGGATGTCTTGCTACTCGATGAGCCAACCAACCACTTGGATGCAGAGAGTGTGGCCTGGCTTGAGCAATTTTTGAAAGAATTTAAAGGCACGGTCATTGCGGTGACCCATGATCGCTACTTCCTTGATAACGTGGCTGGCTGGATTTTAGAACTTGACCGTGGCTACGGCATTCCATTCGAAGGCAATTACAGTTCTTGGCTTGAACAAAAAGAAAAACGTCTTGAGCATGAGAAAAACACTGAGGCGGCTCATCAGCGAGCGGTCAAAGCCGAGTTGGATTGGGTACGCACCAACCCCAAAGGTCGTCGCAAAAAGAACAAAGCCCGTATTTCTGCCTTTGAAGAACTTAACTCCAAAGAGTTTCAAAAGCGTAACGAGACCCAAGAGCTCTACATCCCACCCGGTGAGCGTTTAGGAGAAGATGTGATGGAAATCACCAACGTAAGTAAATCGATGGGTGATAAGCTGCTCGTAGAGGACTTAAACTTTAAAATCCCTCGCGGCGCTGTGGTTGGGATCATCGGACCCAATGGTGCGGGTAAGTCGACCCTCTTTAAAATGCTTACCGGTCTTGAAAAGCCCGATCAGGGAACTGTGCACGTGGGTGACACCGTTGACTTGGCGTATGTGGATCAATCTAGAGACTCTCTCGATGGGAATAAAACCATTTGGGAAGAAATCTCCGAAGGATTAGATCACATCACGGTTGGTCAATTTAGCATGCCTTCAAGAGCTTACGTTGGTCGATTTAACTTCAAAGGTTCGGATCAACAAAAGTTCATTGAACACTTATCCGGAGGTGAGCGTAACCGTGTCCATCTAGCCAAACTGCTTCGCTCGGGCGGTAACGTGTTGTTGCTCGATGAGCCAACCAACGATTTGGATGTTGAAACCTTGCGTGCGCTTGAAGAGGCTGTTTTGAACTTCCCAGGATGTGTGCTTGTGATTTCGCATGATCGCTGGTTCTTAGATCGCATCGCCACCCACATCTTAGCGTTCGAGGGTGAGAGCAAAACACACTTCTTTGAAGGCTCATTTACTGAGTACGAAGAAGACCGTGTTGGACGATTGGGTTCTTCGGCCAATCAGCCTCATCGCATCAAATACAAAAAACTCGTCCACGAAGACTAATGCTCTTGCCCCCAAGCATCGCTTGGGGGCTTTTTCAAACTTGTTCCAACGCTTGGGATAAATGATTCACCGCGATGATTTCCAGACCTGGGATTGCTTGTTTAGGTGCATTTTGCGAAGGCACGATGGCTCGAGTGAACCCATGCTTAGCGGCTTCTTTGATTCGCTCTAGCCCTGATTGAACCGGTCGAATCTCACCGCCTAAGCCAACCTCACCAAAAATGACCGTTTTATTCGGAATGATCTTGTCACGGAAACTTGAAAGCACGGCAAGGATCACCGCCAAATCTCCCCCGGTTTCGGTAATTTTAACCCCACCAACCACATTAAAAAAAACGTCTTGTTGGTGCATGGATAAGTTGCCATGCTTGTTGAGCACAGCTAACAACATATTCAATCGATTCGAATCAAAGCCTACACTGACTCGCCTAGGGTTCCCTAACGAGGACTCATCGACCAGAGCTTGAACTTCTAGCAACATGGGGCGAGAGCCTTCCCAGGACACTAAGATGGTCGAACCACATGTTTGCGTGACATCTTTAGAAAGAAAAAGAGCCGAAGGGTTTGAGACTCCTTTGAGGCCTTTGTCGGTCATCCCAAACACGCCCAGTTCGTTGACCGCTCCAAATCGATTTTTGACCGCCCGGATCAATCTAAATTTGGAATCGGTTTGCCCCTCAAAGTAAAGGACAGAATCCACCATGTGCTCTAAAACTCGAGGCCCAGCAATCGCCCCCTCTTTGGTGACATGACCGACAAGATATAAACTGATGTGGTGTTGTTTTGCAAAGCGCACAAGTCGAGCTGCACTTTCTCGAACTTGCGAGACAGAGCCCGGTGCCGATTGAACGGTGTCAGTGAACAGCGTTTGAATGGAATCCACCACCATGATTTTTGGTTTTGCTTTGGCCGCCAAACTTAGCATACGCTCGACCTGAGTTTCTGCAAGCAGTTGGAGTTTAGAGTCCCCAAACCCCAAACGTTTGGCACGCAACGATACTTGCGATAAAGATTCCTCACCGGTGATATAAAGTGCCTGCTCATTCGCTCTTGCCGCTGTTTGCAAAAGCAAGGTGGATTTACCAATGCCTGGATCCCCTCCAATCAACACCACCATCCCCGGGACCATCCCTCCCCCTAAGGCGCGATCGAGCTCACTCATTCCGGTTGGAAGACGTTCAATGGTTTCAACCTCTACGCTGTCAAGACTGACAAGCTCACTGACTTGTTCTCCAGCGTAGCCACTCAAACGACTGCTTTTTTGAATCACCACTTCCGTGTAACTGTTCCAAGCCCCACATTCGTGACATTTCCCGGACCACTTAGGAGACACCGCCCCACATTGGGTGCAACTGTATTCAGTCTTTGTTTTCATTTTCTCTCCTAAAGGTGGGACCGATGTTCGTCGATAGCAGGGTATGAAGAGTAAACACCATACTGAAATCTTAATCAATGCCACCTTGGTGACCCCAAGTGATTACGCGGATATTTACGAGTTCGTGATCAATCACGAATTAAGAGTCATCGAATGTGTGCGCGTTGAGTCTCTAGCGGAAGGCATCGTCTTCCCTGTGGACAATTACAGGACGAGCATGCAAGGCGTTTTGTTCGAGCTTAATCACGTGCGTGTCAACCCAAGACTCGACAACACAGAGATCTTACAAATCCTCACCGAACACTTAAACAGCATCGGTGTTGATGTCACGCAACCACCCTCTCATGATGACATGCAGATGTGCTACAAGCCTCTGGGTGAGATTACCGAGAACGTTCGCTTTTACTTTAACGAAACCGGTAAATGCGTGTTCTTGTGCCCACGCGCCAAACTGCGCCCTGTAGCCAGCACCGACAACGTTGTCTCACTTGTCAATCAAAAGCCTGACAATAACCATTAAATCGACTGAGACACTCGGCTAATTAGTTTAGCTGAATGAATTGCACTACCTGCAAGTTTCCATTAAGCTATGTTGGTGAAAACTGTCCGAGTAATTTATGATTTTATCGTTTTTTAGGCTACTAAGATTCTTAGTTGGTTGGGTGGACCTTATTGTCCTCTGGCTGATTTTCTACCCATTAAGCTTCCTCCCAAGTAAGCTAACTCAAAAATTTTATCCGCGTTTGTTTCAATACTGGTGCCGCAAGTTTGTGGATGCCATGGGGGTGGACTTGAAGGTTCATCAAAAAAACAAACGTCGTCTTCCCAAGCAATACATCGTCATTTCAAATCACCCTTCTTGTTTTGAAGATGTGGGTATGTCCGCCTGTTTCAACGCTCGCTTTTTAGCGAAACACGAAGTGGAAAAGTGGTGGTTTGTCGGTCGTATGGCCAAAGCCGGTGGCGCCCTTTTTGTGAGAAGAGAATCCAAAGAGGACCGTGCTAAAGCCGCTGAGGCGATGCAAGAGGCGCTTGCTAACGGCGATAACATAGGGATCTACCCAGAGGGTGGCTGCAAGGGCCGACGCATTCACACCCCATTCAGGTACGGTATTTTTGATGTGTCCATCCAAGCCGATGTCCCCATCATTCCCGTGTTCTTACACCATGAGTCTCAAGAAGATTTTGAGTGGTTGCACCAGCACCTATTAGTTAAAATCTGGAAAATCATGACGTCGCAAAATCGTCGAGTGAACTACTACGTTTACGATGCGGTTTACCCTTCTCAATTCAACACGAAGCAAGAATATACCCAGTACATGCAAGACTTGTATTTGGACTGGCAAAAGCGCTATTTCGATTAATTTACGTGCACCCTCCCCCAATCACTACCAGTTAAGTTTATTAGCTTATATACTTAAAGAAAGTGATGTGTGGGGTGGGTCTCGTGTCCAAAATTCGCAAAATCAAACAACTTGTGACGGAAGTGGAAGCTTTTGCGGCGCATGATACCCTGCGCCAAGATACCATTCGAGAAATGTTTGATGAACTGCAAGCCGATTGGGGCGAGCTCTCTCAACAAGAAAAAATCATTTTTTGGAATACCCAGGATTTATTTCACGCACTGGAAGTCCAGCATGGTCAAGCGCTTAGCCAAGCGCAAACGTTGAACCAAAACCAACGGGCAGACAGGGCCTACGAAGAAGCCAACACGCACGGGTTTGCCATCGAAAATACCGTCACAGAAATTCAAGCGTTAAGCAAAGAGCAACAAATACGCAAAATTGAACAGATGAACCCAGAAGAAAGGCAAAGTCTTCGAGTTCAGCTAAGTAGTATGAAAAACACCGAAAGCGTCCAAAAGCTCATGGACCTCATTCCTGAGGCCCCTGAATCGCGTGTCAAACAAAACTCTGATCAGTCCCTTGAGCAATCCACGGATCGTTCGATTGACACCGAAAAACCTGACAAACCCAAAGGCCCTAGAGGCTAAGCAGTTTTAATGGCTTCAATGTCTGTAAAATGCTGTTCCAAGACAAAACGTTTTTTATTCGTTTGCTTAGTCAAATCCAAATAATTTTCCACCAAAGCTGTGACAAACAATTCTTTATCCTTAGGATGCACTGCTTGCGTATAAGCCCAATGATTTAAAAACCACTCTTTAAGCTCTTTTTTATTTGAAAAGCGAAGTTTTCTAATTTGAGAAACTTCATTGGCCACAGAAAGTCCGGTTTTTTCAATCATTCGCTTGTACTGCTTGGGCGAGTAACTGATGTATCTTACCGATTGAAACGATATGTCGGACAAGTCCGACAAGGTTAAGCTTAGAGCTTGCCCCAATCGACCTTGGTTGTAGTCTGGTAACTCAAGCGTCAAAGTCCCGTTATCTTTAAGAGCTTGACTGAGTCGTTCAAAAACACGCTGCTGTTTGACGTGATGAGATAATCCTTCATGGATAAACACTTTATCAAACTGTTGTGAGGCATGAATATTATCCAGCGCCACTTGGCGGTACTGATCCCCTGGCACTGGCTCAACGTTGACAATATGGGATGCGTCAACGGCTTTAAGAGAGCCTTTTTGATCGTATAAGCTAGCTCCAAAGTGCAACACTTGATCTGAGGCTGATACCTGAGTGGTGGGGACATTAGGGACCATCAGCTGTTTGACGTTGGCTGATAGGGGTGTGCTGACTACGACACTTGCGATAAGTAGACCTTTTAAAAATCCTTTAAATTCCATGGTAACCCCGCTTTGTTCAATCCATAAAGTGGCAGTGCGTTAAAAAACATATCATATAATCTGCCAATGTCTAAATTTTTTTTAATACTAAGAAAGATGTTGCACTCAACCATAATTCGGTTATTGCGTTAACCCAATTATGGGGATGTTTAGGCAAGAAAAAAGGGCCCTATGGCCCTGTTGATAACGACGAGTAAAGTCTATTTAATTTAAGATCTATTTTTCGGCTTTTTAAGTTCATCAATTTCTTGTGTAGGTCCTTGTGGTGTGCCAGGTTCAGGGAGGGCTATTTTGGAACGCTCATGACTATGAAGCACACCAGGCGTGCTTCCTAGCGTCTCAGGTCGGCCCTTCTCGAAATCATGATCAACATCTTGACGTTGGCTGAGCTGTTCCATTAAACGTCCCTTTAGATCAACAGGTTCTTTCTGTTGATCTATAGACACTTCCGTGGGCTCCTGGGATAACACTGAGCTCTTTTTGCTTTGATTTTCTTTGACTGTTTTAATATCCCTCATGTATTGAGTCACTTCTGGACTAATGGTTTCAGGTTTTTTGGAATTTTCCTCATTTTTTAGACGCCCAACCGTATCAGTCTTCACTAATGTTTTGATCTCTTTGACAGCTCTTTCTAGCCGAGCGGCTGTAACGGTTGAGGCATCGTTCGGATCAAGGCCTAGACGTTCTATTTTGCCTCGAACCCTCCCCGACAAATTAATGCTTTTTACCTTTTCGACGGGACCAGAAAACATATCTTTGTTAGGTATGTTAGATTCAACAGGTTTTTTATAATATTCAAGAATCTCTTCTTGAGTCTCTCTAATGGCTTTTTCATTACGAGGCTCTTGCAGCTCTAAAGCCTCAAGCTGTTTCACTTTCATTAAAAATTCTATGTTTTCAGAAGATTTCTCACCCAGCGAATGCTCTAGGATTTTTTGCATGTGATCGGCACTATCAAATGGATCAACACCTTTCCAAGTCATACGAGTATCCATTTCCTGTTGGAAAAGTTCGCCAAAATGCTTAACTTGCGTATTGGTGAGATCGCTTCTTTGCGTATCTTTGGGGTCCACATTCATCACAAATTGGGTAAGGGTATTAGCAAAATCATGGTTTCCTGAATACTGATGCGTGGTAATGGCGGAGTTGGCTTCAATCTCTCTTTTGTATGCCTCACCAAGTTCAAGCGCTTTCTCTAGAACTTCTTGATTAGAGCAATCCGCAAACTCAGGAAACTGCTCTTTAAGGTTAAGTAAAGCTTCGACCACCGACGTTTCACTGATTAGGCCATGACTACCTCCACCCACTGCTTTTTTTAAGCGCTCAACCGCCATAATGACATTCACTTTATGCATCACGCCGGATTCAGGGTGTTCTTTGGCGTAGTCGATGACTCTGGGCAAGAAGCCAACTTGCAATTCATTTTTGCCAAAGAGTTTTGTTTTGGTGTTGAAAGACTCATCACGCCACCGGTCCACTCGCTCTTGACGGGTCGACCCTTGTGAGATATTCACCGACTCAATGGCACTCACTTTGATTTTGGATGATTTTTTAAACAGTTTAAACCCTTTAAATTTGCGTCGTTTGGTTATTTTAGGGAAGGAAATTCGGCTAAGTTTCTCCTTAAGGTCTTGACCCATCTGATTAAGTCGAATTTTGAGTTTTTGAAGATTCGTTAGACCAGCAAACTCCATATACTTATCAAATACGGCATCAATTTCTTTAGGGCTCATTTTTGTTGGATCATGGAGCTTTGTGATTTGCTCTTTAAAGTCACGATATTTTGACACCGTACTTAGCATTTTATCAACACCAAACTCTTTTCTTTGCTCGGGGGGGAGGCTGTCTTTGAGTGCAGTCATCCGTTTGTTAAACTGTCGAGTCGATTCAATCACACATCCAGCATCAAGCACTTGCCCCATGACCTGGCTTGCCTTTTGCTTTTGCTCCTCGGTATAAGCTTCGCTGTTGTCAATCTTGTCTTGAACAAACGAGTGAAGCTCATTGACTTGGCGGGTTTTTGCTTTTCCCGCTCCTACTTCTTGGTAGATTTTAGCCCCCAGGACAAAAGCCATTTCCTTCTTTTTATCACCGCCTTCTCTGAGTGTCTCTGTGATGATGCGATTTACTAAATTAAAGATTAATAACGTTGATATATCATTTTTGACGCCCTGGTTTTGGCCCAACTCTGGATCGCAGTGGTCCTCACAAAGCGTTTTTAACATGGCATAAGCCTCAGGAGGAACGTTGTTCTTAATCGCCTGCGTGATCCCATCTCTGATTTCATTGACTTTAACAGAATATTCCGGGCTGACCGCACCTTTCGGATAAAAGACGACGTTAGTGTCACTGTAATTATTTAAAATTTCTTCCTCTTTCTTAAAGACTAAATTTCCTTCCTCATCCTTTAAAATTTCTTCCTCTTTCTTAAAGAATACATTTCCTTCCTCATCCTTTAAAATTTCTTCCGCTTTCTTAAAGACTAAAATTTCTTCCCCTTTCTTAAAGACTAAATTTCCTTCCTCATCCTTTAAAATTTCTTCTCCTTTCTTAAAGACTAAATTTCCTTCCTCATCCTTAATATCATCCTTTGCAATGTACATTTCGCGATCTGTAAGGATATGAGTGTATCTCCCATTTTTTGAAAGCTCCATTAATGGCTTATAAGCATCGATGATGTTTTGAATGCGCTGTTCCCCAATGGCTTTTCGAAAGGCCGCTTTCATTAACATGTTCCCGGCGTATTGCGGGTTACGAAATTTCATTAACCGATTCTCTTTGCCATCCTGCTTTTTAAATATCTTGGATGCGTAGCTCGCTGCATACGCACAGGCCATCGTGGGGGTTATCTCAGATTTCACGACCAAGGAAGAAAGCTCTAGACCTCTAGCGAGTTGTTTGTCTTGTTTTAAAGAGCTATGACGCTCTATGTAATCGTGATGGGGGCCTTGGACGCTCATGATGAATTCCTCGATTTAGGGTTATCTATCTAGGAGCGAATACGTCGAAATTAGTTCCATAAATGAGGGATTACTCACAGGCCTAAAAGGCCTTTTTTGGTCATTTTTTCATCATGTGAGTTAGTGTGGCCTCAACTATACTTTTGTTGGTATTCAACCTTTATATGTGGGATAAGTATCTTGATTGTTCGTTCACTGAAAAAACATTCACATGCTCTTATGTTCGCCCTGGCTGGGGTGAGCGTACTGGGAACCACCTACTGGGCTTTCAGTCAAATTGAAAACAATCTTGCCTTCAATGAATTTGAAAAATCGAGCTTGAACAAAGCTTTTGCGGCGCAAAAAGAATTGGACGTTGCGGTCTCCATTGCCACTTCGGTTGAGTCTTTATACAGAGCCTCTGAGTATGTCTCCTTTGAAGAGTTCCAAACCTTTGCCGGACCTATTGTCAGAAACCACGAAGACATTAAAGTCATCGAGTGGGTGCCTGTGGTTCGAAAAGAAGAGCGTCAACGGTTTGAGAATGAGGCCTTGAGCGATTTTGAGTCTTATCAAATCTCTGACTACGTAGATGGGCAACTGCATACCTCACCACTTCGAGATTTTTACTACCCCATTCGTTATGTTTATCCATTAGAGACCAATCAGCAATCAGTCGGATATGATTTATCCTCGGATGAAGCTAGGCTACCTGTCATTGAAAAGGCCAGAGACTTAGGTCGACCTATTGCCACGGATAAAATTCACCTATTTGAGACAAGAGACTTAAGCTCAGATCGAGAAGGGACTGCCATTTTAATCCCTGTTTATTCAAAAGAAAGTCACGGAGTACACCAAAAACGGGATAATATCTATGGCTTTGTGGTCACGGTCATCGATTTTCCTACCCTTTTAAGTAAAGCTAAATTTGTTAAAGGCTCCAACACGAAAGTCCAGCTTTTGGAACTTGATGAGATCTTTGTCTCCCCTGAAGATAGCTTTCATTTTGAAAAAGAGATTGATTTAGCCAATAAAAAATGGATCATTCATGTCTCTGAGTCCAAAGACTCCTACACCATGTTTCAATGGGTACCGATTTTAGCGACCTTGGTCATAGGGTTGCTTGGCTTTGTTATCTCTTACGCCTACTACGCACTCAGACGTACCAATAAAAAGGCCAAATCCACCATTTCCATTAAGACCAACCTGCTGACCCAGGTGAACTTAATGCTTGGCTCCATCCAAGCGGTGCAAAAAAGTTTTATCAGTAATGATCCCCCAGAGCGTTATTTTGACATGATGCTCCAAGACTTACTCAGCTTCACCAAAAGTGAGTTTGGCTTTATCGGTGAGGTCTTGCACGACCAAGATGGTACCCCTTACCTTCGTACCATGGCGATCACGAACATTGCCTGGAACTATGAGACCCGTAAGTTCTACAGTGACAACGCCCCCAAAGGCTTAGAATTTCGCAATCTCAAAACCTTGTTTGGGCATACCATCAAACATGAAGAACTATTAATCACAAACGATGCCTCATCAGATCCTAGGGCAGGTGGGCTGCCTCCAGGGCACCCTGTGATTGAAACTTACATGGGGATCCCCTTTCATGTCGATTCCAACTTCGTGGGAATGGCCGGCATTGCCAATGCCAAAGACGGATACACCTCTGATATTTTATTGCAAATAGATCCCTTTTTGGTCAATTGTGCGTACATCATCCATGAGTTTAAAATCCGTCGTGAGCATGAAAAAATCGAACAACAAAACTACAACATGGCACGAAACGATACTTTAACTGGGCTCGCGAACCGAGTCTTGTTCTACGAACAAACCAAAAAGCTCATGAGCCTGAGTGACCGCCACCACCACCAGCTTGCGTTGCTCTATATGGATCTGGACAACTTTAAACCGGTCAATGATGATTTAGGCCACGATGTTGGGGATGCCCTTTTAAAAGCTGTGGCCCGCTTGATGGAAAAAAACACCCGCGAGGGTGACTTCATCACGCGCCTTGGGGGAGATGAGTTTGCCGTGGTTCTCCCTAAAATTGACAACGCCGAAGGTGCCCTCGTTGTGGCTCAAAAACTCATAAAGGCTATCCAAGAGCCCTTTGTTATCGATGGAAACAGCATTGTGATTGGCTTTAGCATCGGCATTGCGCTCTACCCTGATCATGCCTCTACTCTGGATGAGATCGTCAAAAAGGCGGATGAGGCCATGTACGTAGCCAAAAAACGTGGCAAAAATAACGTTCATGTCTTCACCGCCCCCGACTCCAAAGAAGAATCCAGATAGCGATTTTGGTCCAACTGAGTGTTGAGCCTAAGTGGCTGACCTACCACCAAAACCAAAATCTCTTTGATATTTCTCAACAAATCCGCATCAAATCACCGAGATTTTGCTGTGTATCCCCTTGCCCATAAGGCTTATCCAGTATTTTTAGCCATCCTTCTTACTATATAATAGACAGATGATGTCCATAGTTGCTTTTTGCATGGTTTTAAACGCAGTAAACATACATTTAGTAGGTCAATCACCACTGAGATGGCGATGCATGATGGGGGCTTTATCCCTTGAGCGAGGTATGCCTTGATCATCGTATTGTTAGCCGGATTGGTATTTGGGATGGGACTGATTTTTTACGGTCAGTATATTTTAAGTGAAAACTTAAAGTATCTGGTTGATATTAAGTTTCGTCAGGCTTTATCCCGTTACGCGCAGAACCGCTACATGGGGGTGTTAAGTGGTGGTGTTTTCATGGTGGTCACGCAAAGTGCGGTGGCGACCAACCTTATCTTGCTCGGCATGATAAGAGCCAGTCTCATCAAGCTATCCCAGTCCCTTCCTGTCATCATTGGTTTTAATATTTGTTCGAGTCTCATTCTTATTTTATTGCTGTTGATTAACATCAAATCATTTATTTTGATTATGATTGGGGTGACCGGCTTGATGTATACCCTTTTGCAACAATCTAAGTTAAAGCATATCTCGGGCTGCTTGCTCGGCATTGGTTTGTTGTTTTTAGGCATTTTCGGTCTCAAGGATGCCTTGGCCCCATTTGTTGGTACGGACACGTATTTGCTGGTATCTAACTGGGTTGGTGATGGTTATCTATTGATGTTGGTCATCGGAATTTTTGTTTCTTGCATCGTCCAGTCTTCGTTTACCTCGATCGTGCTTCTCATTCCGTTCGCACACATTGGGATTGTTGGGCTCGGTGAGTCCATCATGTACGTCTACGGGGCTAACCTTGGCACCGCATTGCTCAATTTAGTCTTTGCCAGAAATATGAATGGCAGCATCAAACAGCTCTCGGTGTACTTCTCTATTTACAATATTCTGGGTGGGCTTATCTTTATTCCACTTTTTTATGTGGAATACCTTTTCCATGTACCTCTGGTTCAAAGTCTGGTCAGCTCTGCCACCGATGATATGAACATGCGCATCGCCTATGTCTTTTTCACCTTCAACCTAATCCCTGGGTTACTGCTTTTGCATGTTAACAAGCCCATTACTAACCTGCTCAATAAGTACTGGCCTGAGTCTGATGAAGAGCGATTATCCAAGCCCAAGTTTATTCACAAAGACGCCCTTAAAGAAAGCAGCTCCGCGTTGACGTTAATCCAGTTAGAACAGCAACGTCTAATTGAAATCTTCTGTCATGAAATTGATGCCCTACGTTCGAGCGAGCGTCATAATCTTAATGACTTAGAGGACTCTTTTAGAAATCTTTTCATGTGTGTCCATAATGCCATTCATAATTTAACGCAAAAACGAGAGCTCTCCTCCGATGAGCTTAATCGCCTCAATCTACTGATGGCGGTAAACCACCAAATAGAGTCAACGCAAAACCTTCTGTCTTTGATTTTAAATCAATTGAAAACCCTTGAGCGAAGCCCTCATGGTAAGCATTTTTACCAATCTTGCATCGAAGGCATCGATACGGTCATTTTATTACTCAACGACTTAGCCTCTGAGTTTGGCGAAGAGGATTATCTCTTTTTTACTACGATTACCTCAGAAGAAGGCAATGGGATCAAAGCGGTGCGTCAAAACTACGTGAACCAAACTGAGATGCCCTTTTCTACGGAGCAAAAACTCGAAATGCTTGCCATCACCAATTACAGTGAGAGCTTGATGCGCCTTTTAAATCAGCTTGGAGTTGGGTTAAACAAGCTTAATGAGCTTAACCATCGGTGATGCACTCTTAAGTGAAGTTGTACTGATGAGTGCTCATCGAGCAAAAAAAAGCCCCTAGCGACGTTAGGGGCTC
>CAYNJF010000008.1:0-30186 GCA_964397555.1 uncultured Francisellaceae bacterium | reverse complement strand
ATTATTCTTTACATTAATTTCTAAAGTAGATCCTAGAATGGGATGTCGTCGTCAAAATCAGAAGCCACAGGCTCAGCTGGAGCTGGGGCTGCGCCTTGAGATTGAGGCGCGCCTTGGGACATGCCACCGCGAGAATCAAGCATTTGCATCTCAGATCCTACGATTTCAGTGGTATAACGCTCAGCACCGCTCTGATCTTGCCACTTACGGGTACGCAGGCTGCCTTCGATGTAGACCTTGCTGCCCTTTTTAAGGTATTCACCAGCAATCTCACCAAGGCGGTTGAATAGAACCACACGGTGCCATTCAGTGCGCTCTTTTTGCTCACCACTCTGCTTGTCCTTCCAAGACTCTGAGGTAGCGATGGATACGTTGGCCACAGCGCCCCCACTTGGCATATACCGGACTTCAGGATCATTACCTAAGTTTCCGACTAAGATGACTTTGTTAATTCCACGTGCCATGACACTCTCCCGATTAATTCACTTTTTGTTGTTTAGACAAGGCCACCATGCTCGGAGGACTCAAATCTAGTGTAAAGACTAGCCATAATGATACCAGCAAAATGCACCAAAGGATGAGTCCAAATGTGCCAATTGCACCCTGAAGGGCTCCACCGACCACCCCACCAAGGAAAATTCCTAGAAATTGGCAGGTTGAGTACAGACCAAGGGCGGTTCCACGCGACTGTGATGGCGCCGCTTTGGACACCCAGGCCGGCAATTGCGCTTCAAGTAAGCTAAATGAGGCAAAAAAGACCACTAAGGCGACAATCAAGGTGGTGTGATTAAGGGTGTATAGCCCCAAAAAGCACTCACTCAATCCGAGCATGAGGATGGCAAAGACCATCAGTGGCTTGGCCATGTGATCTTTATCCGCCATACGAGAAAGAGGGCCAATGAAGAGCAAAGCACCAATGAGCGCAGGCAGGTAGACTTTCCAGACGTCTTGGCTGGAGTAATGAGTTAATTGCACAATCAATTTAGGGATGAACAAAAAGCAAGAAGTAAACTGGGCGTGCAAAATCATGACGCCAAGGTTCAGCCGAAACAATTGTTTGTTTTTAAGCAAACTGATGATGCTTTTGGGCCTGGCTTCAAAATAAGCCGAGCGTGGCACCTGCGGGACCACAAAAACAAACCAAAGCATGCCAATTAGCCCCAAAAGAAAGGTCACCCAAAACAAACCGGGTAACCCCATGGATGCAGAAATGAGGGGCCCTAAGATCATCGCCACCATAAATGAGGCGCCAATGCTTACCCCCACGATGGCCATGCAACGCGTTCGTGTCTGCTCGGTGGTTAAATCCGAGACTAGGGCTAAAAGCGTGGAGCCGATGGCACCAGCCCCCTGTAAGGCTCGGCCCACCACTAAGGCCTCAAGGGTTTGAGCCTTAGCGGCGACTAACGAGCCTATCATGAAAATGGTCAGGCCTAAGATCACCACCGCTCTTCGTCCGATGAGATCGGACAAACGCCCAAACGGCAGCTGAAAGAGCGCCTGGGTGAAACCATAGATGCCAATCACCCAACCCAGCAACATCGGGCTGGCCGACTCATATTGTTTGGCATAAAGCGGTAAAACAGGCAACACCATGAACAAGGCCAACATTCTTAAGGTAAATAACCCAGAAATGGCAAAAGTGGCTTTATATTCTTTGGAAATCATTCGAACTTTACTACTTATTCTTTATAATAAGGCCTGGCTTTGAATACGCTTCAAAGCCACGTATATTAACTAGTTTGCAAAAAAGCCTTGGAATACGATGGAACAGATTATTGTTCGTGGTGCACGTACACACAACCTTAAAGCAATTGACGTAACCATACCGCGTGACAAACTGATTGTCATCACCGGTTTATCGGGTTCCGGCAAATCTTCATTGGCCTTCGATACGCTCTATGCTGAGGGGCAAAGGCGGTATGTAGAGTCTTTATCCTCGTATGCCAGACAGTTCTTGTCGATGATGGAAAAGCCGGATGTTGATCACATCGAGGGTCTATCTCCCGCCATTTCCATTGAGCAGAAAACGACCTCACACAACCCACGCTCAACGGTGGGTACGGTCACTGAGCTCTATGACTATTTGAGGCTGCTTTACGCCCGAGTGGGTCTGCCCCATTGCCCAACGCACAACTACTCGCTCGAAGCTCAAACCATCTCGCAGATGGTTGACCAAGTGCTTGATTACCCGGAGGGCACCAAAGTGGTCCTTCTTGCGCCCGTGGTGCGCCAGCGCAAAGGGGAGCACATTAATCTTTTGAATCAATTAAGAGCTCGAGGCTATGTACGCGCACGCATCAATGGCAAAGTATGTGAGCTTGATAATCCACCGACTTTGGACTTACGTAAAAAGCACACCATTGAGGTCATCATTGATCGAATCAAGGTGCGTGAGGATGTACGTACTCGACTCACCGACTCTTTTGAGACGGCCACCGATCTCGCGGATGGCCTTGCCTTGGTTCAGGTGGTCGACGAAAAAAAAGAGATTTTGTTCTCTGCAAAATTCTCATGCCCTGAGTGCAACTATTGCATCCCAGAGCTTGAGCCTAGGTTATTCTCTTTTAATAATCCCCAAGGCGCTTGCCCGACTTGCGATGGGCTTGGATCCAAGCAAGTGTTTGACATAAACCGCATCGTATACGACGACAGTCTCTCCCTTGGAGAAGGCGCCATTCGTGGATGGGATCGCCGAAGTCCCTACTACTTTAGTTTATTAAGCTCATTGGCTAAGCACTATGGCTTCAAAGTTGAGACGCCGTTTAAAAAGCTTACCAAGGCCCAGCGTGATGTGATTTTATTTGGTAGTGGTGATGAAATCATTACCTTTAAGTGGAGTAATGATGCCGGTGCTACTCGCACCCGACGTCAACCGTTTGAAGGGGTTATCCCAAACCTTGAGCGTCGCTATCTTGAAACTGACTCCGATTATATTCGTGAAGAGCTTTCTCGCTACATCAGTGATCAAGCATGTCCTGAGTGCGATGGAACCCGCCTTCGAGAAGAGGCTCGGCATGTGTTTGTGGGTAAAAAATCCTTGCCTACCATCGCGAACTTGTCGATTGAAAATGCTCTTGAATTTTTCCACAGCCTAAAACTCAAAGGTAAGCGGGCACACATTGCTGAAAAAATTCTCAAAGAAATTAATCTAAGGCTTAAGTTCTTAAACGATGTGGGTCTTAATTATCTTACGTTGAGTCGTTCGGCTGAGACCCTCTCTGGTGGAGAGGCGCAACGAATCCGCCTGGCCAGTCAGATTGGAGCCGGTCTTGTTGGGGTGATGTACATCTTAGATGAACCCTCGATTGGACTTCACCAGCGAGATAATGAGCGCCTTTTAGCGACGCTTCGCCATTTAAGAGACATCGGAAACACCGTCATTGTGGTTGAGCACGATGAAGACGCTATTTTAATGGCCGATCACGTCATTGACTTAGGCCCAAGAGCTGGTGTGCATGGGGGTCAAATCGTGGCCGAAGGCTCTCCGGCTCAAATTAAAAAAACCAAAGGCTCTTTAACCGGGGATTACTTAAGTGGCAAAAAAGCCATCGAGGTGCCTAAGCATCGTGCTCCCATCAACCCAGATAAGCAAATCACCATTCATGGGGCAGCTGGTAACAATCTGACCAAAGTGGATGTCTCGTTCCCGATTGGAGTCATGACGGTTGTGACTGGGGTCTCTGGATCCGGAAAATCCACTCTGGTGAATGACACGCTGTATCCGGTGGCCGCTCACCTACTCAACCGCGCTCATCTTAATAACCACTCTCCCTATGAGAGCATCAGCGGGCTTGAACATTTAGACAAAGTTGTTGGCATTGATCAATCCCCCATTGGACGGACCCCTCGCTCGAACGCCGCCACGTATACTGGCATATTCACCAACATCCGCGAGCTGTTTGCAGGCACTCAAGAGGCGCGTTCTCGAGGCTATAAGGTCGGACGCTTTAGCTTTAATGTCAAAGGTGGACGCTGTGAGGCATGTGCGGGCGATGGCTTGATTAAAGTCGAGATGCATTTCCTTGCGGATGTTTATGTGACTTGCGATGTGTGTAAAGGCAAGCGCTACAACCCGCAAACGCTTGAGATCCGATACAAAGGCAAGAACATCCATGAGGTGCTTGAAATGACCGTTGAAGATGGATGTGAATTCTTTGAAAACATTCCCGCCATTAAACGACGCCTCCAGACTTTGATGGATGTCGGTTTAAGCTACATTAAGCTTGGCCAAAGTGCGACCACCCTTTCAGGAGGTGAAGCACAACGCATCAAACTATCAAAAGAGCTCTCGAAACGAGATACCGGTTCTACGCTTTACATTCTTGATGAGCCGACAACAGGATTGCATTTCCATGATGTAGCTCAGTTGCTCAAAGTGCTTAAACACTTACAAGAACGAGGGAATACCATTGTGGTGATTGAGCATAACCTAGACGTCATCAAGATGGCTGATTGGATCATTGACCTTGGTCCCGAAGGCGGTGATAAAGGGGGTCATATTGTTGGCTGTGGCACTCCTGAGGCTGTGGCTAAAATTAAAGGCTCACACACAGGCCACTTTTTAAAGCCTTGTTTATCCAATAAAAATAGTGCAAAGTTAGCGCCGGTCAATTAGTAAGAGAAGATAAACATGTCGATACCTGAAGGTGTTATGGCTGAAGAGCCCCCAAAAACAATCATACAATACCCTAGGGCTGTTTTGCTTAAATATAAAAATCAGGTAGGTGCTCTTACACCAGAACAGTTAGCCAAAATACCTGATGAGCTTAAGGCTGAAAAAAAAGGCCCGAGAAAATAATAAAGGAATCAGTATGCCAAATTCAAAAGAAACAAAAATGAGCGCGCCCCAAAAAGACGATACTTGCTTTGATAATGAGTTTCGTCCAAGAGGAGCCAATAAAGGCAAGGTTTTGGTGACCACCGCCTATGATGCTCAAATAGCAAGCAAACCTGATCCCTCAACGGTATACGGTGATCCAGACCGTTTTGAAAACCCATTACGCCGAGGAGATGGCCCATCTTATGGAGGAGAGATTGTAAGGGATGGAGAGGAGATTGTAAGGGATAATGGTTGGGTTCGGCTTCGTTCTAAACTCTAACTTACAACTTTCAAAAAGCATTGGCGCCATTAACCGCGCCAATGCTAAACGAAAGACAAACTGATTTTTTATTTATCTTCCAGGTTTTAAGAAAGCCAAGTCACTTCTCCCACTTGAAGAGGATGGCGCGCTGTAGGTGCCCTCTGAGAAGATTAACGGTGTGACCACATCAAAGCTGCTACAAGCTCCACCTTGAGAGTGACCCGTTTCGACCCCCTGCTGGGAGTCAATCCCAAGCATGGCTTGAGCTACTCTAGACGTAAACTCCTGGTAATAGTCATCATCAATCCATGGTTCAAGATAATATTCTAAAAACGAGCTCGCGTTGTCAAAAGAGGGATGACCGTTTGAATACGTCTCTTGCATCAGCAAACCAAAAAATTCCGGATAAAAATCCCACTTATTAGGGCGCGCCAACGCTAGAGACGTGATTTTGTCACGTAAGCTATCAAGAGCTTCACTTGAAAGTCCATCTAAGCATGCTCGAAATAAAAGCGAGCTCACATTGGGATCTAGCTTGTCCAACACCTCAAAAAAGCTTCTTGGCTGAGCTTTTATGGCGGCATGTAAATGCTTGACGAAAACGGCTAATGGGATGCTCTGAACTCGATCAATGCACACTTGCATGGTTTCTTGATCGAGCTCATTCGGTTGAGCATTAAATTTGGCCCAAAGTTTAAGGGCCCGTAAAATTCTAACAGGATCATTGGCGACCTCATCCCGGCTAACCTGAAAATGAACATCATTATCAAAAAGGGCCTGAATTTGATTCAACGGATCTAAAACTCTGCCTAGGACGGTCACTAACAACGTGTTGAGATTCATATCCACAAGGGTAGGAAAGATGGACAGTTCAAAATCAGGAACCACTCTGATATCAATGGACATCATTCCTGGACGATACAGGGTATACAAACCAGGCACTTTATCAATCTTTTTTAGCTGCCCGCCTAGCTGTTCAGTGATTATTTTTTTAAATAGTTGTAGTTTGGACTCGCCTAAATTAGTGACAATATCCGCATCCTTGGGCGTAAGTCCTTTCAAGACATCTCTTGGATACCCTCCGTAGACGTAAGCTTGAGCTCCAAGGTGAATTAAGGTCTCCATCACGAATTGAACATCGTCGGGCAGCTGGATGGAGGCGATGTGAGCGGGGACGGCGTATTCCAATTCCCACGCATGGAATCGACGCTGGTTTTCTATGGTACGCCCAGCATCGCTTAATTGCTTTTCCAGGCTAATCTGTAAGCCAACCTTTTGCCCCATAAGTCGATTGTTGTCATGTTTAAGGGCTTTTAGTTGCTCTGCTTGTTCCTTGATAGTTTGTATCGTGCGCTGTTGTTCACGTTGATGCTCAATTGAACTTGAGCTTAACTGACCAATCAAAACATTTTTTGAGTTTAAGGTACGCTCTAGTTTTTCATTTTTAGCTTGTGCTTGGGATAATTGAGTCGTCATTACGGTAAGAGCCGCTTGGTCCTGTGCGCTTTGTTCAAGAGCGGCTTTCATCTGTTTTTCAATCGTGGCTTTTTTAAGCTCATTATTTGATTGTTGAGATTGAATGCTAAGATGCATAGCGGCAAGCTTGTGAACCAATTGATCTATTCTTGACGCTTGAGCTTTGATTCTTTGCTCAACTTGATTCGAAAGGGTACTAAATGCTGTAAGGGATTGACCAAAAAGCGCCTTAGCTTCTTTCCTCGTTGACTTTGCTTGGTTTGCTTGACTAATCTTTTTAACAAGATCGGCATTTTGCTTAATAAGCTGGCGCTCTTTTTCTTCTAGTTCACGTATCCGACTCGTTAACTCCTTAGTAGTCGATGATTGAGCTACGTCATGGGCCTCAGAAAGTGTCTTGACCTTTTCACTCAGTCGAGCTCTTTTTCTTCGACTGGCTTCGAGTTCTTTTTTGGTTTGTTTGAAATCACTAAGAATCGCTCTTAAGCCAGATTCGTCAAAGGTTTTCCCATCGACCTGGATGTTTAATGCACTGGCGCCTTTAAGGGTCGCAACTTGTTCTTCAAGAAGCTTAACTCTAGCTTCAAGATTTACTTTCTCTTGTTCCAAAGATGCTATTGATGACTCTTGTCTTTGTAGCTTTTCATTAAGCGAGTCAATCTTTAACTGTGATTGTGCCAAACTTTCATTGAGAGTACCTATCTGGCCCTCTAAATCTTGCTTTTCTTGTTTTATTGCTTCGATACTTTGATGAAGTTTACTATTGTTTCTCTCCTGGCCTTCTTCAGAGCGTTGTCGTCCTGAGGTATCTTCAACCTTCTCTAAGGAAGTGTCCTCGCCATTATCTGGGGTTGAGGCAAGCCCTGAGTTAACTTTCTCATCTGATGCTCGACCTTGTACCACTTCAACAGAAGTATCCTCTTCTTTCCCTTTTGAAAAACTATTTTCTGATCTAGGAAGATTTTTACTTTTGGGCCCATTTAGTTTATCGAGCAGAGTTAAAATTTCAGTATCAACTACCTGAGTAGCCCCTGGCTCCGATGTAGCTAGAATAAAGCTCGTCAATTTGGCTCTGTTGATCTGATTTGAGATCGCATCATTTTTCATGTCAATCTCAGATAGTGTTTTTAAAAGAAATTCGACTTGAGCTGATATATTTAAGTGAGACATCGCATCAAGTGTATCTGCTACAGCTATGGTCGTAGCAAGCAGCTCTTTTATCCCATTACGCGTTGCAAGCGTGGTATAAGGTACGTCTAAACAGTTTTTGAAAGCTTCTCGTGCTGAAACCTCAAAGTCTTTACGGAATTGGAGTTTTTGCTTTTCGATTCTCCTTACTTGCTTAATTGTTTTGCTTTTTCGCCGATTCTTGCCATTTGTTAACGCTTGTATTGAAGACTCGCACTCATTCAACTTCTGAGCAAGATCAGCATAAATCTTGAGTTTTTCACATTGGTCATTTACCTGATTAGAAAAATGAAGTATTTGATTAACCGTGTTCTGTAGCACCTGAAAAATCTGATTTAATTGCTCATGTCTATGGTCTACTGCGCCAGTTATAGAAGCACTAGCAACAGACCAGCTCATTGCCTCTGTTTGAATTTCAGGCACCTGTGGGTCAACTTGATCACCCTTTGGTCTTTTAAACTTTTCTTTCAGTGTGACTTCCGCAACATCTAAGAAATCAGATGAAAATAGAGAGTTAGTCTTGGGAATAGCTTTATCAAATTCAGGAAGTATGGCTTTTGTTTGTTCAATGAGGAGCAACAAGTGCTCAATGGACTCATTGCTCATATTTAGCTTTGGAGCCTCTTGAAAAGGACTTTCAATGTTAAGCCTTACTCTTTCACTCAAGCTAACATGCACTGGGTTGATTGATTGGCTACGACCCGAAACTGAGACAAAGTGATGCATCCACTCAAGAATGCACTGGATGTAAGCAATGATGCATTGACATGAGAACTCATCATCGCCTAACTTTTGAACAACATGAATGAGGACTAAGCTTAAAATGTTGTTTTTCTTACGACTAACATGAACAGAATCTGAGACTTGCTCAGTAGGCAACTCCATAGCCTGTATCGCTTGGAGGCGTTCCAGTAGAGCTTGCTTTATTTGGTCTATCGAATCATATCCATCACAGGCTAACAATGACTTTAAGCTTTCTTGAGCACTGTCTCCTGGTACTCTTTGTTTAACCCAGTTGATGCCGTCCTGTTGGGCTTTAGATGTATTTACTGCACCAAACATAATCAACACATCCATGGTTGGTAACTGATGAAGCTTGCTTAAGTCAAAGTCTTTATCATGCATCAGATCGTATAAATACTGATACGAATTTGAGCTAGGGCCTGTGTTCATGAGTACCTTTCATCTTGTTTTTCGATATACCTTGACTGCGTTATTATTTAAGGCGTTAATAAGATTATAACTATGGTCTTAATGTATTTTCGTGAATTATCCACCAAGACGTTTAGAGCGTCTTTGTTTGCTTTCCTCAACCTCACTTGGTGCCCCGATTTGAACGTCATAGGCATAAAGAAGTGGATCTTGGCGTTTAACCAACACCGGAAATTCCGCCTCAAAACTTGCCTCTTTCGATGAGCGAGCCAAACCACCTCGACTCCAACCTTTAACATTGGCCAAGCAAACTCTTAAGAAATCCTTATCACTACTCCATGGTGAGAGACAATCTGCAATGAAATTGTGTACTTCAGTTTGACTTTGTAATCGTTGACCGGCGGCATCGGCAAGGCATTTAAAGAAATTGGGGTAGAAACTTTGTTTAGTTGCGCTTAAGTGAGCAATTTGGGTAAGCTTTTCTTGGATTTGAACCTTGTGGGCTTCATCTACATCGTCTAGTAAGCCTCTAAACAATACATGTTGAACCACGGGTTCCATCTCATTGATGATGGTAAAAAAGTGTGTAGGGTTAGATTTCATTGCCGATAAAAAATGCTTGAGGTAAACCGTAAGGGGGAGCATGCCAAGCCTTTCGATTTGGCGCTCAATGATGGCCTTATCATGCTCACTTGGAAACACTTCAAATTTTGACCATAGCTTCAAGGCTCGTAAAATTCTAACTGGATCTGAGGCGACCTTATCTTCTGTGCAATGAAAGCAAAGCTCAATTTTGATCACCTGATGGTAATGATTATTCGGATCTAATAAACGACCTCTTTTGGTCAATAAAAAGGTATTGGCATTCATGTCCATACGATCAGAATACGCTTTCAAATCCAACTCTGGAACAAGAACCAGATCAACAGATGGCATCCCATCACGATACAACGTATATAGATCGGGGATATAAGGACATTTTACAAATTGAATTCCATACAGCTCAGCCCACCTTCTTTGGAACTGCGCCATCTGAGTAGGCGTAAAATTTGCAACAAGATCAACATCCCTGCTTGGATAGCCCAATATTTTGTCACGCACATATCCACCGAAGACATAACACTGAGCGCCATGTTTTTCAATCTCGTCCATTATGGATCTTATATCATCAGGAATCTCGATGAAGACTCCAGGAACCACATAGTCCAACTCTTGTTGATGAAAGACCCATCTTCTAGCCTCCCTTTCTTGATAAAAGCGAATCATAGATTCATATCTTTGAGTGAGCTCATACGTTGCGCCAGCATTTTTGTTGGCATCATTTAGTGCTCGACGATACGCCATCTCTTCATGTGAAAATGCTTCTATTCGTCTAACAAGTTTGTGTCGCTCATTTAGGGCTATTCTGATTTGCGCCTCTTGTTCTTGAGCTTTTCTAACCAAAGCCTCGTTTGTTGCCTGAACATTAGCTAGTTCATGATGTAAGTTTCGTGTTTCATTGGCTAAATGCTTTATATGGCACTCTTGCTTTGTAAGCTTTTGTTGTAATTTATCCCTTATGGATTGAAGCTCAAGATTGCGAGCTTTAAGTGCTTGGTTCTTAGCCTTCTTTGATGTTTTTGATGCTAGCGTTAATCTTTGGAGCATGTCACTAAGGGCATCGATTCGTTTATCATACCCTTCTAAAGTTTGGCCAACGTCTTTAACCAACCTAGCTTTTGAGCCTTCGCTGCTATGTGCGAATCGATTAAGTTGCCTTTTAAGTTGCGTCAACTGATTTTGGTAGTCATTTGCGCAGGCTTTAGCCTTTTTAAGCTCTTCATGAACGTCTTTCGTGCTTTGTCTATGCACCGCATCTCGACTGTCGAGCTGAGCTTTGAGTTCTTCGACGTGTTGCTCTAACCCTTCAATGACTTTAGATTTTTTTTCGAGTCTATTTGATTTTTTATTGAGCTCACGAGTAAGTTCTTTTATTTGTCTATTTAATCTTGACCTAAGCTCCTCCATTTCTTCAATCAAGTGTTGAGCCCCTGAAGAGGTTGGCACCAAATCGACTTGAGTATTCTTATCGATGCTCTTTTTCTCTTTTTTTAATCTTAATTGTTCAGCCAAGTCGCTAAGGTCATATTTTAATTTCCCAACAATTGTTATTAGCTGTTGATTGATCCTAGTCAGTGATTCAATTTTGGATTTACGCTCTTCCAGTAGGGTCTTCGTTTCCTTGAGCTCCGCATGAGTCGTAAGTGACTCCGAGACCGAAGCCGTATATTTTTTATAAATACGGCTACTTTTTTTTTCAAGTTTTGTTTTATTCGCTTTGAGTGTCTCAATTTCTTCTTGGAGCGACTCGATAAGCCTTGAGGCTGTTCTTTTATATTTCTCTAATTCACTCGCAGGGCTCTCTAAGATTTCAGCAACCTCAGCATCTTGAGAGATAGTCGACGAGGCTCTAGTTTTCTCTTCTTCTCTATATGCTCTCTCCCACTCTCCTTGTAGTTGGCACAAAAGGGTTTCAATACGCACTCGCTCCTGATGGCTAGGGATGATTAAGTGCCATCCAAAACTTCCTTTCAACTCTTTATGCAAGCTGTTTAATAAATGTTCACTACGTTGAAAGCTTACAAAAACGCTTTGGAGACCTCTAATAAGTTTGGCTAGACCATTAGAAAACTCACCGAGGATGACTGCGTCTTCGATTTTTTCATCAATAACACCACAAATCATTTGCTCAATGTTTTGCCAAAGCTCGACTGCGATTTGGTTTTCCTTTTTTAACTCTTGCCTTAAGAGCATTAGTGCTTTGCTTGAACTTTTTACTGCGCTCTTTCTTTTCGTTTTGCTTTTTTGGTTTTTTGAACTTGACCATTTCTCTTCAAGTGCTTTTGCCTTACTTAATAAATCCTTGCCTTGACTTTTAAGATGGCCAAGGGTTGTTTTCATTGAATCGATTGCTTCCAGGGTGGAGTCATATTTAGATTCAATAACGGCTTCACTGGGTGACGCTTTTGCTGTATTTTGCGCCAAGGACGATACACCGACTTCTTGAGTTGAAGCGCCGGTGTTTGACTGGGCACTTAACGATGCCGCCCCTAACTCCTGCTCAGCTATAGCAACTAGATTTTCAAAAAACCCATCATTTTGTTTTGCGAATAACGGTATCTTAACTTTTTCGAAATACTCTCCAAGGATCTTCTTTGAAGTTTTTAATAAGGCTATCGCTTGTACCCTTTGCTCATGATTAAGTTCCAGCCCTATCATCTTTTCACTCACTTGCTGGAATGGTCTTAAAAAGAGGCTCGTCAAATTTCTTTGATGACTCGTTAATTCATACCCTAAATTTAAACGCTCCAGAACATAGCTGATGAATGATAGGTTGGCGTAAAGTTGGTTTTGGCAAGCCAAGAAACTTAAGTCATGATTGTTCAAGCCATCCACTATGCATCTAATTACTTCAGTTGCTATCGATATTTGATTAACAAAGACCATGGTCATCGTGGTATCGTTTTTATCGGCTGGCTCATAAAGTGAGACCGCTTTTAGGCGCTCACTCAACGCCTCTAAAAAACGCTCAAATGAGTTGATGGCTGGCTCATCTTTTTGTACTAGCTCGATAAGGTTGGATCGGGCCTCATCGGCATTGAGAAGATGTACCAGCCTTTGGCCATATTCTTGACGCTCTTGGTAGCAAGCTAGAGCACCGAACATGACGATATGATCGAGGATGGTAAGCTCTGTCATATCTGCTTCCTTAATGTCCGGATTTTCTAGGATAGAGAATAAATGAGCGTACGGTGAAGAGCTTGCGCCTTGATTCATGACTTAAACCTGAAGATGTAACTAACTAAGTTATTTTGTGCTGGGTATACTCTATGTGCACAAAATTAGCTGAACGGCTAATAATAGCGGATCCGCTGAGAAAATCATGCTTTTTCGCCTTTATACCCTTCATTTACCTAAAAAAGGCGCAAAACAGGGCTTCAAAGGTAAACAAGTTAGTATAAGTACATAATGGATGCTTTACTTAAGACTATTGTCTTGAGCTGGGACTTGGAGCACGAGAAGCTCTATCTTCTGCGACAGGTGCTTTTGCACGCGCTGTTTCGTAGGCGATGGTAAGACTCGGAAATAGTTCAGCGACCTGAGCTACCCCTGAGGCTTCAAAGGTTGATGAGGCTGCACCTGAGTGATCGCTTTTCCTTCCGTCCCATGCAAAAATTGAGCGCAGATTGGCATTGAGAACACGCTCAAAACTTGGATCATCCAACCATGGGGAAAGCCTTTCCCTGATAAAGGCATCCATATCATCAGCACTTGCACTTTGTTCACCATGGACGGCCTTATACAAGAGCTTCAAGTATTCAGGATAGAATGTGCTTCGCTCTGTTAATCTTGTGCCAATATCGATCATTTCATCATAAAAATTGATGACTTGTGATGCCTCAAGACCATTCAAGCACTCTCTAAATAAAACAGACTGTACACAAGGGTCCATGCCTTGTACCAAGTCTACAAAATGGCTTGGATCAGCTTTGATAGCCGCCAAAAAGTGCTTTAAGAAAACGGGTAAGGCTAGTGAATCAAGGCATTCGATGTGATTTTCTATCCAAAGACGATCATGGGCATTGGGCTCTAGTCCCAGTTTCGACCATAGTTTTAATCCTCTAAGGAGACGTACAGGGTCCTTGATGAGCTCTTCTTCGCTGCAATGAAAATGGATATCACCATTCATAACGTTAACAAATTGCTTTGCAGGATCTAAAACCTTTCCTTCTTTGGTTGCCAGGAAAGTATTAGCATTTATATCCATCTTACTGGCATGACGTAGAAAACTCAGATCAGACGTAGACACTAACCGTATGTCGATCGGCATCATGCCCTCACGATAGAGAGTGTACAAACCTGGTACATGTTCAGATTCGATGAGTCTTCCGCCAAATCTTGGGAAAAAGTCCCGACGCAAAATTTGCATATGCTCAGGGGTTAAATTGGTGATAATATCAACATCTTTAGGGCTGAGACCTAGTAAGCTATCTCTAATGAAGCCCCCATAAACATAACACTGAGCACCAAATTTTTGGATTTCAGCCATAATCGTGACCGCCTCAACCGGCAGTTCGATGCGAGCCCTCTTGTCTTGAACAACACAATTTAGTTCTTGATGGTGAAAGTTATCATTTCGTATGAGGGTTTCGTAGTAGTGAGCAAGCATGCCTTCTAATTCAGCTTTGCTTTGTAAGTGTTTTTGACTCTCTTGCTCTTTCGCCTGCAGTTGTCTGATAAGAGCGTCTATTCTATTTTGTTTTTCGCGTAGAGAGGTAGATTGAGCTACTATTTTCATTTGAGCAGCATTGATTGCCGCATTGGCCTCGACGTACTTAACCATAAGTGCGTTGCCTTGGACATTGACTTCTTCTCGTTCACGTTTTACTTTTTGAAGTTGTTTCTGGAGAGCATCAATCGTGGCTTTATCGGTATCAATTTGGTTCAGTAATTCAGATTGATATTCTGTTCTTTCCAGCATTTGAGCTCGTAGAGTGGCATTTTCCTTCGACAAAGAGGTGTTTTGAGAGGCGAGCTCTTTGTTGGTTTCTTCAGATACTTTTTGGGCGTGTTTATGCTCTTGCTCCAAAAGCTCTTTTTGCTTTCGGGCATCAGCCTTAACTTTTTCAATTTCTTGCATCAGCTCTCTAATCTGTGCTCGTGTTTCACTACAGGCTTCTTTAAGAGAGACAACTTTATCCTTCATTGAGGATGTTTGCTCCTCAAACAACTTATCCCTTCCGGCCAGTTGTTGTTCAAGCTCCTTTATTCTTTCGTTTCTAGCTTTGATTCGACGCCCATCTTTTTCTGCTTTTTTCTTTTGCTTTAGTACGGTTGCTTTAAGTGTTCTTTTTTCACCATCAACGATGGGATCCGTCTGTACCGCTGCATCAGATCCAGTAACTTTAAGAACCGTTTCTATGGTTTTACTTAGACTACCAAGTTTATCTGACATTCGTTTCGAGCACTTTGATAACTCTTTGTTTTCAGCTCTTTGCTGCTCAATCTCAATACTTTGTCTTTCGATCTCAGCAACTTGTCTTTGGATCTCAGCTTTTTGTTCTTCAAGTTCAGCTCTTTGTTTTTGGATCTCAGCCTTTAAGGCCATTTTATCATTGATTAATTCACCGGCTATGTTCTCAGCCCCAGCTTTAGTCTTCTTGGCAGTTTCTAATTGTTCCGCCATTTTAATGTTATTTTCTGTTAATGCTCTGTTGAGTCGAAACGTTTCTTCAGCTTGTGCGTGCGACTCCGCGAGTTCTAGCTCTAAACGTTTTATACGATTGGCCCAGACTTGCACACTTGGCATCAGAGCTTCACTTGTAAGCTGATTGTGATCGCAGCTCACATGAAGTTGAGTCAGCTTTTTTTCTGACATGTCTGCTTCTTCTTCCTCGATAATATCCACATGCTTTTCAAAACGAGCAAAAAGAACATGAATATTTGGCATCACCTCCATCATTTTATCGTGTTCTTCAACGGTTCGTTGACTCAAAGAAAGCTCTGTAAATCTTTCGGAAGAAATTAGACGGACAGTGGAATTAAAGGCTTGTTTCAATCGATTAAACGCTGAGTCGACATGGCCACGCATTTCTTTCAAAAGATCAAGTTGAGCCGGCATGCTCGAATCAAGAGTGCCTCCTAGAATAGCCTCAATTTCTTGCCCCAGATCTATGATCTCAATTATTTGACCAGTTACTGTCTTTGAAAATTCAACTTTTTCTTTTTCATGTTTTAATTTCGATCTTCTGTGTTTCTTATTCTTCTTGTTTTCTTCTCTTCTTTTTTTCAGAGAAAGTGATTTTATTTCTTTTTTGGAAAGCTGAGTATGGCAGGCTAATATCATCTCCTGCGCTTTTAATTGTCCGTCTTTATCGATAGACATGCTGATTTTTTCTTCGACCAATGACAGAGCTTCTTTGATGCTTTCTAGCTCAAGAATAGAGTGTTCAAGCTCTTCGCGCGCTTGTCTTTGAAGGGCAGAGTCTGATCCAGATAAAGTAGAAGTCTCATCCATGTGGTGCTCACCCGATGTGGAGGAACCAACATCCTCGCTCTCTAAGCCTTGAGCATGGGCACTCTTCAAAGACTGGGACTGCGCCTCTACCTTTTTGATCAAATCATTTAAAGTTGCAACATAGTCTGAACAAATAGGCCCTAATAGTCCATACTCTTGTAAGGATTCTAAGCTTATGATTATAGACTTAACAAACTCTAGGGTGGTTTGACACTGTTGATAATTCTTTTTTAGTTGATACCACTTAAGAATAGACGCTAAGTAGATAGGAAGACCTGATTCTAAATCATCATAATCCACACTGGGAGGTTTAATCGGAGACGTTAAGCCCTCATTCAAGTATTTTAACCACTTATCATGGAAACAAATTAGTTGTGACGTAACCTCTAATAGAAGTTCTCGATCTTCAAGGATGGGCGATATCTGGTTATTAAGTATGGATAGGATAAGGCTTGCATTCATGATGAAACTACCTTTTTCATCCATCGCTAGATGACTAAGATCATGTTCACTGATTACTTTTAAACGATTGCTTATTTCGTTGACAAGCTCTTCTGTGCTTGCAACACTAAAGTGCTCCAAAAGACTCTGTGTGTCTGCACTCAACGTTTCGAAGTGAGTGAAGTAATTAGCGGACGATTCTGCATCAACATTTAAGCCATGAACGATCAATTGATCCAACATGGAAAGTTCATTAAATTCTGGTTCAGTCACACCATCTTTTTTCATAAGCATCTCAATGAGCTTTGGGTATGATTTGGTTTTTGGACTTGTTATCATGCAAAACCTTGGTTGACTGACTTACCGTATTATACCAATTGAATACTGACCTCATATCCCCACTTGTCCCTCCTAACAAGCGTTTCATCTGATAATCATGGATTTCTAAAAAAAACCTCCTCTCATCAGATATAGGACTTCCGATAGTCAAAACTAACGTATAAGACTATGCATAGATATAGGCGTTAAAAAAGAAGAGCCCTTAGGGCTGACTCTGATTCTACGGTGGCTTGGTTCTTGGAAGCTCCGAACTTGATGAGGTACCAGCACGTGTCGCTAAAGCCTGAGAGGTTGTGGCTCCAAACTGATCAAAGCGGGGAGTTAAAGGCGGACTTGTTGTAGCCTTTGTAACTTGATTCATTTTGCAAACACTTTCGTAGTTTGGGTCATCACGCCAAGGTGCAAAAAATGAACGAACATAATCAGCATTTGTATTGCTCGAAATTGAACTATCCTCGCTCACTAGTAGCTTAAATTTATGGCATAGGCTTAAAAAGCATGGGAAGAACGTTTGATACCTTTGATGGTCAAGTATTAAGTCAATAAATTCGTTAAAAAATCTTTCCATCAAAGGCTCTGGTAATGCACTAATTCCATTTCTGAAAAAGAGATCCATCAAAATTGACTCGTGAGCTTCAAATTGAACCAAAAAAGATAGAAGGGCTTCGGGACGGACTTTTAATAAATGAAACATGTGTTGCATAAATACTCGAATAGGGAGTTGGTAAACATGATGCATTGACTCAACAATAGACACTCTGTCTTCATTCGAGGGTAAACTATCGGTTTTCAACCACACTTTTAGTGCCCTTAAAATACGAACCGGATCTTGAATAAGCTTCTCTGTGCCCCCCAAAAGCCTGAAGACACCAGCTATAACATTGTTAAACTCATTTAATGGATCAAATAAATAACCTTTACTTGAGAGAAGAAAGGAATTGACATTCATATCAGCACTTTGGGCATGTTCTAGCATATCTATAGGCTTAAAACAAATTTCAATGAAAACACCGTCATCTAGAAAAATACGATACAAACCATCAATGTGTTTACTTTTTACTACCGTAAGGTCGAATCTCTCATCAATCAAGTTTACAAAAAGTTCAATAGCACTTGGATGAAGATCACAAATGATATCAATGTCATTGTACGGTTGAGCAAAAAGTTGATCACGAATAAAGCCGCCATAAATATAAGCGTTAGCCCCAAGGGCCTCTAGTAGAGCCATAATTTCTATAACTTCACCTGGAATGGTAAAGTGGGCTCGCTCATTATTTACATTATATTTAAGTTCTTGGTGATGTAGCTTCTTGGTCTTTATTCTCTGAGCGTTTAAACCTTCAACCGCAGCATCAAAATTAGTCTTGGTTTGAAATTGCTGTGTAGCAAGGACTTCCTGTTGTCCTGTAACAAAGGTTTGCAATTGTACAACCTGGGCGCTCAATCCCGCTATGTCAGATAAACAGCGTTGCTTTTCCTCAGAGAGTCGCGTAACAATCGCTGTAAGTTCACCATTGTTCTTGTGAAGAACTCTACGTTCTACCTCAAGCTCTGTTGCTTGTTTTCGTAAACTATGATTTTGTTTTCTTAGACGGGCGAGTTCTCTGGATTTCTCATTATTTTGTGCTTGGGTTGTTTTTATCATATCTTGCAGTTCTCTGATTTTAGCTTCAGCTGACAAGAGATTTTTTTTTAGCCTTTCTTTGATACTATCAATTTCTGATTGATGTCCCGCTTGATTCCCTTCCAATTTTGTATGAAGTAATATAATTTCCTGAGTGTGAACTGTTTCTTGTCTTTCAAGTTTTGCTTCCAATGCAAGTTTTTCTTGAATCATTGCATCCAGCTCTTCTTCCAATGCATTTTTTTCTTGACCCATAGCTTCGAGCGCCTCTGCCAATGCAAGCAGTTCTTGATCCTTTGTCTCAAGCTCTTCTGCCAATGCATGTTTTTCTTCAACTATTACATCCCGCTCATCTTTTAATCGACGCAGCTTTTCTCTATGTGGCTGGTTTTTTATCGTAATGGCACGCTTTAGCTTTCTCACTTGATCTTGAGCTTCTTCAAGCTTATCCCTCAAAATCTCGATTTGTTGCGTCTTCGATTCCCTTTGTCTCTGGCTCTTTTCAAGTTGTTTTGTGAGAGCTGCTATCCTCTCAGAATTATTAGGTACAGCTTCCTCGTCGTGATTATTAAGACTTAATCCACCAACACCATCGATGACTTCTTCCAAATCATCTTCAGCCGATAAATAGGCTTCATCGGAATCACTTTCACCTTCAATCGCTGAAAAGGTGGTAAAATCCGATCCTGTCTCCAATGCTGTTAAAAACCGCTCCGCCGCTGAAACGGTGGTAGAATCCGATCCTGTCTCCAATGCTGTTAATAACCACTCCGCCGCTGAAAAGGTGGTAGAATCCGATCCTGTCTCCAATGCTGTTAAAAACCGCTCCGCCACTGAAAAGGTGGTAGAATCCGATCCTGTCTCCAATGCTGGTAAAAACCGCTCCGCTTCATCATATGTGCGATGATGTACCTTAGACGCAAAATAAAATTCATCTAATTCTGGGTCACTCTCTCTTGATATGACTGCCCTATAAAGATCATAGGAAAGTTTTCCATGAATTAGAGAGGAATTATTTACATAAACTGACCCATAGAATAGAACATACCCCATACGAAAGCGTTCCGATTCATCATCTGACAGCTCAAGCCTCTCTTCTAGACTGGGAAGCAATTTCCTCATCCGCAATAATGTAATGAAAATACTTATACAATCAGTGTCATAAGACTCAACAACGCCTGAGTCCTTTGCCAATCCTAATACCAGAGACAGACATTCAAATAAAGCCTCCTTATATTGAGGAGCAATAAAAATTTCATTATTCAGCCAATCCAGGTAGGACTGTAGCAAATTAACAGACATATTCAGGATCGCACCCTTTAGACACAAAAGACGCTCTGCTTCTGGGAATAACGGAATCAAATCATGAAGGACACTATATGCTATTTGAATTTGATGATTAAATTGCCTTACTTCTCGCTCACTTCCTTCAACAACCTGAACACGCAAGCCAAGCATGCTCTCAAAGCCTCTGTAAATTGAATCATCATCATTTAATAATCTAATAAAGTATGACTTTGTACTCTCATTTGAATTAAGAATTCCCTTTAATGCCTCTATTGACTTTTGTCGATATTCTGGTGAATACAACCCAAGGCTTAGTATCTTTTGAGACATTGACAACCCCATCAACTGCCTCACCGATAGAACCTCATCGAGATAGGGTTGAGAAAGTAACTCACCAGCGTCTTCAAAAATAGGTGTTGGTGAGGGACTAGATAAAAGGGATTTGAAATAGTTAAGCATGACAACAAGACCGATATGGGATTACGAAGAAAGACAACGTTGAAACAAGGTGCGTGATCACCCAAAAGCTTACGTAGTAATTTAGAAAGTTAAATACTAAGAGAAGCAAAAAAAAGCCAGGCTTAGCCTGGCTCTAAGAGAGTAACTGCGGCTTATTCGGCGTTAGCTTGCTCTCTTTCAACTAGCTCGACGTACGCCATTGGCGCATTGTCGCCTGGACGGTAACCGCATTTTAAAATACGAATGTAACCACCAGGGCGCTCTTTATTTGCAGGACCGATTTCGGTGAAAAGCTTACCCAAAATCTTCTTATTTTGAAGACGGTTGTAAGCTAGACGACGATTGGCCACGCTATCTTCTTTAGCAAGCGTAATAATCGGCTCAGCTTTAGAGCGAAGTTCTTTGGCTTTAGCTACGGTGGTTTTGATAATCCCGTGCTCTAGCAAAGAACATGTCATATTACGGAACATAGCAGTACGGTGACTACTATTTCTATTTAATTTTCTACCTGAACAGCGATGTCTCATGACAAAATCCAACTCTTATTCAAAATTTTAGGAAACTTCTTTTTTCTCTTCCAAACTGGCTGGTGGCCATCCTTCGAGCTTCATACCAAGTGACAGCCCTTTAGAGGCAAGGATGTCTTTGATTTCAGTCAAAGATTTCTTACCAAGATTTGGGGTCTTAAGAAGCTCCATCTCACTACGTTGGATCAAATCACCAATGTAGTAGATGTTTTCAGCTTTCAAACAGTTTGCAGAACGAACCGTTAGTTCTAACTCATCTACCGGACGCAATAAGATTGGGTCAATACCAACTTCTTTTTGGGTCTCTTGAGGTTTTTCTTCACCACGAAGGTCAACGAAGACCGACAATTGATTCGCTAGAATCGTAGCTGCGCGGCGAATGGCCTCTTCGGGGTCAATGGTCCCATTGGTTTCAAGATCAATGACCAACTTATCTAAGTCAGTACGACCTTCAACACGAGCACTTTCAACCATGTAAGTCACCACACGGATAGGACTGAAAGAAGCATCGACCTGTAAATGACCAATGGTGGCTCCAGTGCCTTCAAGCTCAGCGGCTTGTTTACGAGCTGTGACAGGCTCATAACCACGGCCTTGAGCGACAGTGATGGTCATTCTAAATGGTACGTCAGCCGTAAGGGTTGCAATCACATGATCAGGGTTCACAACTTCAATGTCATGCTCCAACTGAATGTCACCTGCAGTCACTTGACCGGCAGAAGATTTTTCAAGCGTAAGCTCTACTTCACCTTTGGTATCGCCATGCATCTTGAAGGCAATGCCTTTCAAGTTTAGCAAGATCTCAATGACGTCCTCGTGAACTCCTTCCATGGTCGTGTACTCATGAAGCACACCATCAATTTGAGCCTTGACCACGGCTGCGCCGGGCATGGATGACAATAGAATACGACGCAGAGCGTTTCCAAGCGTATGACCAAATCCACGCTCTAAAGGCTCAAGCATGACACGAGCATGGTTATTACCCATGTCTTGCACAGATATTGATCTGGGCTTTAAAAATTCACTGTATGGACGTTGCATTAAATGCTTGCCTCCCTTGGGTCTTACTTAGAGTAAAGCTCTACAATGAGCTGCTCATTAATAAAGCTTGGTAGTTCATCACGATCTGGAATACGCTTGAACTCACCTGACATCTTCGTGAAGTCAACACTCATCCACTCAGAGCTCTCAGAATCTTGAGCATGCTTAATGGCATCCATGATTCTCGTTTGGGTCTTTGATTTCTCGCGAATGCTCACAACATCACCAGGTTTAACGTGGTAAGAAGCAATGCTGACAACGTCACCGTTAACAACGATGGACTTATGATTGACCAACTGACGTGCTTCACGACGAGTCGCGGCAAAACCCATTCTGTAAACGACGTTATCTAAACGAGATTCAAGCAATTGAAGAAGTACGTGACCTGTTGGCCCCTTAATTCTGTCTGCTTTTTTGTAAAGATTTCTGAACTGCTTCTCAAGCAAACCGTACATCAAACGAAGGGCTTGTTTAGCTGCTAATTGCTCACCATACCCAGAATCACGACGCTTACGCTTGGCACCGTGCTCACCTGGAGGTGTTTTAAAGTTACATTTAGATTCGGCATCACGAGTTTTGAAGTCAAGGTCAAGACCGTAACGACGCATAATCCGACAAGTAGCTTGTGTGTCTCTAGCCATAGAATTTACACCAATAAATTAATTCAATTAAACTCTGCGTTCTTTAGGCGCACGACAACCATTAAATGGAATGCCAGTAACATCGCAAATTGCACTGATGCTGACAAAGTCTTTAACAGCTCTGATAGAGGCATCACGACCTGGTCCAGGACCTGATACACGGATTTCAGCGCTCTCAATGCCATAAAGCTCTTTAGCTTTTTGCAAGGCACGAGTTGTCGCTACCTGACCCGCGAAAGGCGTGCTCTTACGAGAACCTCTAAAGCCACTACCACCCGCTGTTGCCCAGCTTAAAGTGTTACCTTTAACGTCTGTGACAGTGATGATTGTGTTGTTAAACGTGGCGTGGATGTGAACAATGACATCTGAGACGATACGCTTATATTTTCTTGAACGTCTGGCTTTGGTTTTGGTATCACCAGAGGCCGCTGAAGAACCTTCGCTGCCTTCGCCTGATTCAGTTTGTGAACCCTCTTCTGTGCTCTCTACTTGAGGAGCTTGAGCGCTTGTCACAGCTTCTTCAGTGTTTTGTTGTTCAGACATAATCTAATGTTCCAATGATTTAGTTAACTACTTTTTCTTGCCTGCGACAAGCTTCTTCTTACCTTTGCGAGTACGAGCGTTCGTCTTGGTACGCTGACCACGTGCTGGAAGCTTGTTTCTGTGACGCAAACCTCTGTAGCACTTAATACGCTTCAAACGCTCGATGTTTCCAGCAATTTCACGTCTTAGCTCACCTTCAATCACAAGGTCGCCAGCGCCAATCAATCTTTCAATCTCTGACTCAATCGCTTGCTTATCAGACTCTTCGATCTGACCTAATCGAGTATTAGTGTCCACACCTGCAGCTTTACAGATGTCTCTAGCGGTCTTAATACCAATGCCATAGATCGCGGTCAAAGCATGTGCAGTGGCCTTATTATTAGGCAAAGGCACACCTTGAATACGCATTACAGTAGCTGCCATTTACGACAAACCCCCAACTTAAACTTATTACGCAGGAATCGTCCCACACACGATAAAAATAAAACCCAAATTAAAGCATAATGCTAACCAAATTGCCAGCTTTTGGCTAACCTTGGACTTGCTTATGCCTTGGATTTGCGTCACAAATAACACGTACTTTGCCGTGTCTCTTGATTACTTTGCAGCTTTTGCAAATTTTCTTCACTGAAGCTCTAACCTTCATCTTAAAATACTCCTAAAATAACCCGAATCCACCGCCATCAGATGGCTTATTTTTTACGTTAGCCTTCTTAATAAGTGACTCGTATTGAGAAGACATTAAGTGTGCTTGCACCTGTGAGATGAAATCCATCACCACAACTACAATAATCAATAACGATGTTCCACCGAAGTAGAACGGCACCTGCCAACCTAATATTAGGAACTCAGGTAAAAGAGCCACCGCCATGATGTATAAACCACCCACAAAGGTCAGTCTTGTCATCACTTTGTCGATGTATCTTGTGGTTTGTTCACCTGGACGAATCCCCGGAATGAACGCACCGCCTCGCTTGAGGTTATCTGCGGTTTCTCTTGGGTTGAACACCAAAGCGGTGTAGAAAAACGCGAAGAATAAAATAGCACCACCTAAGAACATGACGTACAACGGTTGGCCTGGGCTCAAAGCCATACCTATGTCCGCTAGCCATGAATCCTGATCACCCCCAGAGAACATCTTACCCAACGTCGCTGGGAACAGGATGACTGAGGAAGCAAAGATTGGTGGAATCACACCAGCCATGTTCACTTTAAAAGGCAAGTGACTTTGCTGTTGGGCATACATACGATTACCTTGCTGCCTTTTGGCATAATTCACCGGTATTCGACGTTGTCCGCGCTCCATAAACACAATAAAGGCGGTCACACCCAATAGTAAGGCAATCAAAACAATCAGCGCTAAAGGCTGAAGGACGCCTTGTCTTACTTGATCTAAGGTATTCACAATGGCACTCGGTAAGCCTGCAACGATCCCCGCAAAAATAATGAGGGAAATACCGTTACCAACGCCACATTCTGTGATGCGCTCACCCAGCCACATCAAGAACATGGTTCCTGTGACCAAAGTTACGACTGTCGTAAAGTAATAAATCGCACTTGGAGCTAAATTCGGGCTTTGAGAAGCAATGAACGATGCCATTGCAAAAGCTTGGAACGTAGCGAGCACTAACGTGCTGTACCTTGTGTATTGGGTTAATTTACGACGCCCCGTCTCACCTTCTTTCTTCAATTGCTCAAAATACGGCGATATGGCCGACAACAGCTGAATAATAATGGAAGCCGAGATGTAGGGCATAATACCTAGGGCAAAGATGGACAACCTTTGTAAGGCACCACCAGAGAATAAGTTAAACAGACCAAATAGGCCGCTTGATCCTTGGAACAACGATTGTAGTTGAGAAGGATCAAGCCCAGGAACGGGGATGTGTGCACCCACGCGATAAATCACAAGGGCCATAAACACATACCATAAACGGCTTTTCAATTCTTGCAAACCGCTCATATGACGAGCAACATTCGTTCCTGACATTCAATTAAGCTCCGCTTTCTACCTTGCCTTTGAGTGATTCAATCACTTCAACAGCACCCTTGGTCACTGAAATACCTTTTACCGTTACCGCTTTAGTAAGCTCACCGCTTTTGAAGATCTTAACGGTCTTCACATTCTTAGGAATGATGTTAGCGGCTTTTAATGTATCAAGCGTGATTACATCGCCTTCTACTAAGTTAAGCTCTGACAAACGGATACTCATTTGAGTCAACGACTTGCGTGAGGTAAAACCCACTTTAGGAAGACGTCTTTGAAGAGGCATTTGCCCACCTTCAAAACCAACCTTGTGGTAACCACCTGAACGTGATTTTTGACCTTTTACACCACGACCACAGGTTTTGCCTGTGCCGCTACCTGGTCCACGGCCAACACGCTTAGCGGCTTTTTTTGCGCCGTCTGCTGGAGACATTGAATTAAGTTTCATAGTCATGATTAGTCCTCAACTTCCACCATGTACTGGATTTCGCGAATCATGCCACGGTTGCAGTCCGTGTCTTGCACTTCAACCGTATGACGAATACGACGTAATCCAAGACCACGAGCACAAGCAATATGCGATTTCTTTCTGCCAGAAAGACTTTTCGTCAAAGTCACTTTCACTGTTTTATCTTTTTTATTCGCCATGTTGCGCACCTGTGATGTATTCAACTGCTTTACCACGCTTTTGAGCCACGCTTACAGGAGAAGCGGATTGTCTCAAACCTTCAATCGTAGCAACGGCCACGTTGAACGGGTTGGTTGAGCCATAGCACTTAGAAAGTACGTTTGAAATACCAGCCACTTCTAAAATAGAGCGCATAGCACCACCGGCGATGACCCCAGTACCTTCAGAAGCAGGCTTCATGAAGACTTTAGACGCACCGTGACGTGATTCGATGGTGTGATGAATGGTAGTTCCATTCATTGGAATATCGACCAAGTTACGACGTGCCGCTTCATTCGCTTTACGAATCGCTTCTGGAACTTCATTCGCTTTACCATGACCAAGCCCGACACGACCTTTCATGTTGCCAATGACCACGAGAGCGGAAAAGCTGAACTTACGACCACCTTTGATGGTCTTGGAAGTTCTGACGACCTTGATCAGTCTTTCTTCGTACTGACCTTCGGTTTTGGATTCTTGTTTTGCAGCCATGATTAATTCCTCAAACAGCTAAGCCAGTTTCGCGGGCACTGTCTACAAGTGCTGCGATACGACCATGATACTTAAACCCAGAACGGTCACAGGCGACTTTCTCAACACCTGCTTGCTTAGCACGCTCAGCAATTAATTGCCCAACGATTTTAGCGATACCCTTCTTGTCTGCTGAGCCCATTTGCGCACGCACGTCTTTCTCAACAGAAGAAGCGCTTGCCAATACTTTGCCGCCTACGGGAGACAAAATCTGAGCGTAGATGTGTTGAGAGCTGCGATTGATGATCATACGAGCAACACCCTTCTCAATGCCCATTCTCTTGATGTGCATGGAAGTTTTCTTTGCTCGCTTTGCTCTCTTTTGAATTTTGTCGTTCATCTTCTTACCTGCTTACTTTTTCTTGGCTTCTTTCATGATGACGCGCTCATCAGCATAACGAATACCTTTACCTTTGTAAGGTTCAGGTTTTCTTACGCCACCGCAGATGCCACGAATGTCCGCTGCGACTTGACCAACCAATTGCTTATCGATGCCTGAGACAACGATTTCGGTGTTGGAAGGCGTTTCAATCGTGATGGCTTCTGGCGCCTCATAAACCACGGGATGAGACAAACCAAGCGTTAAATCAAGCTTATACGTGTTGCCAGCTTTCGCGGCTTTAGCACGGTAACCTACGCCAACCAAGGCTAACTTTTTAATAAAGCCATCAGAGACGCCAGTTACATGATTATTAAGGATTGAACGGACCGTACCAGACAATGCTCTTGCATTATCAACGCCGTCAATGCCTCTTACATGAACATGACCATCATCTAAAGTGACTTCTACACCAGTAGGAAGGTCAAAAGACAATTGTCCTTTTGCTCCTTTGATGTCTACTTTGTCAGCGCTGATGTTGCATTCCACACCTTTCGGTAATTGAATGGGCTGCTTTCCAACGCGTGATGTACTTACATTTTGTTCCATTACCGACCTCTTACTCGACGAAACAAAGGACTTCACCACCAAGGCCTTGAGCCTGGGCAGCGCGATTTGACATCACGCCCTTTGATGTTGAAATGATTGATACACCAAGGCCTTCCAAAACTTCAGGTAATTCATTTTTACCGGCATAGTGTCTAAGGCCTGGTCTTGAAGCACGTGAAAGCTTAGCGATAACGCCTTTGCCTTCGTAGTACTTCAACGCGACTGTTAACGTTGGCTTAGCACCTTCCTCAACAGAATAATCAGTGATGTAACCTTCGTCTTTCATGACATCCAAAATGGAAGTCTTTAATTTGGACGCTGGCATGCTGACTGATTCGTGACGGGCTTGTTGGCCGTTACGAATGCGAGTCAACATATCGGAAATTGGGTCTTGTAAACTCATCTTAATACCTCTTGCTTACCAGCTTGCCATCACCATGCCCGGCATATGACCTAGCATAGTGTTGTTGCGAATCATGATGCGTGACATACCAAATTTACCGATGACACCATGGGCACGACCCGTATAACGGCAACGGTTGCTTAAGCGGATTTTGTTAGAATCACGGCCAAGTTTTTTCATCTTTCTATGAACTTCGAATTTCTCTTCCAAAGACAAAGAAGGATCTTTCAATTGAGCTCTTAACTCGTCACGTCGTTGCTGCTTTAGCTGGACTTGTTTTTGGCGCTTTTTCTCGCGCGCAATCATTCTATTACTTGCCATATCTTATCCTTGGGGTGCTTCACGCAATGGGAATTTGAACAAACGAAGTAAAGCTAGGCCTTCTTCGTCTGTACGAGCCGTCGTGGTGATGGTGATGTTCATACCGCGCACTTCATCCACCTTGTCAAAGTCAGCTTCAGGGAAGATGATTTGCTCTTTGATACCAAAGTTGTAGTTACCGCGAGAATCAAAACCCTTAGGGCTTAAACCACGAAAGTCACGAGTTCTTGGTAAGGCGATAGCAATCAAGCGATTGAAAAACTCATACATACGGTCACGACGCAAGGTCACTTTACAACCGATAGGCCATCCGTCACGAATCTTAAATCCTGCGATGGATTTGCGAGTCTTAGTCACTTGAGCTTTTTGACCACTGATTGCAGTCATGTCTTTGACCGCACCTTCAATCAATTTCTTGTTTTGAGCGGCTGCACCAACACCCATGTTCAAAACGATTTTTTCAAGCTTTGGCACTTGCATAGGGTTTTTGTAACCAAACTTTTCCATCATGCCTGGAACCACTACTTTTTCGTAGTGTTCTTTAAGGCTCAATGTCAATTTATCTGGAGTATTTGCATTCAATTTAGGCATCACACACCTCGCCAGACGCTTTGAAATATCTCACTTTAGCGCCATCTTCTAGGGTTTTAATGCCCACTCTGGATGGCTTACTTGTCGTTGGATCAATCAATGCGACATTCGATGCATGAATCGGGCGCTCTTGAGATTGAATCCCACCTGGTTTTTGAAGTTGAGGGTTACCTTTTACGTGTTTTTTCACGATGTTGATCCCTTCAACTAAAACCCACAAACCTGTCTTTTGTTTGCTCTTCTTTTCTAGGACTTGCAACACTGTACCGGTTTTACCTTTATCCTTTCCGGTCAAAACTTGAATGTTGTCGCCTTTGCGTATCTTTCTCATGTCAATCTCCGCTTACAACACTTCAGGCGCCAATGAAATGATCTTCATGTACTTTTGACGCAATTCACGAGTAACTGGGCCAAAAATACGAGTTCCGATTGGCTGCATTTGTGCATTCAATAGAACCACTGCATTGCCATCAAAGCGAATCAATGAACCATCTTCACGACGAACCCCTTTGCGGGTACGTACCACGACCGCGTAAAGAACATCCCCTTTTTTGACTTTACCTCTAGGGATGGCCTCTTTGACCGTGACGCGAATAATATCACCAATTCCAGCGTAGCGACGCTTAGAGCCGCCTAGCACCTTGATGCACATGACTCGACGAGCGCCGCTGTTGTCAGCTACGTCAAGAACGCTTTGCATCTGAATCATCTTATGTCTCCGTTACAAAAACTTTTAAAACTTAACCCTGGGCTTGCTCAACCACGCCCACAAGTTCCCAAGTCTTAGTCTTGGAGATTGGACGGCACTGGCGGATTTCCACTAAATCACCTAGCTTAGATGTGTTATCAGCATCATGAACTTGGCATTTGGTCTTTTGACGAACAACCTTTTTGTATAAAGGATGGCGTCTTGACCACTCGATGATGACCGTACGGGACTTATCGCGCTTGTCGCTGGTCACACGGCCTACAATTGTACGTTGAGTTGTCTCGCTCATGCGCTCACCTCTTGATTACTCTTTTGATGCATTATGGTCTTCACGCGAGCAATATCACGACGAACTTGTTTCAAAAGATGGTGCTGGTTTAACTGACCAGAACCATGCTGCATCTTTAACTTAAAATTTTCTTTGACAAGTTCGCTTAGCTTTGTTGAAAGCTCATCTCTTGTCATTTGATGTAATTCTTTTGCGCTACTCATTACATTACTGTCCTTTCAACAAATTCGGTGCTCACTGGAAGCTTTGCAGCACCAAGTTCGAAAGCACGTTTGGCCACGTCACGTGGTACGCCTTCGATCTCATACAACATGCGACCTGGTTGGATCAAAGCAACCCAGTATTCTACGTTACCTTTACCTTTACCTTGACGAACCTCTAATGGTTTTTTAGTGATTGGTTTGTCAGGGAAGATACGGATCCAAATCTTACCGCCCCTTTTGATGTAACGGTTCATCGCACGACGAGCCGCCTCAATCTGGCGAGCGGTGATGCGACCGCGAGTGGTGGCTTTCAAGCCAAACTCACCAAAAGAAACCTTGTTTGCTCTTAGGGAGTTACCACGGTTGCGGCCTTTATGCTGCTTTCTAAATTTTGTGCGTTTAGGCTGTAACATTTACTTCCCCTTTTGCTTCTCAGGCTGCTCAACCGCTTCTTCGATTTCGGAGATTTTCTCGAATACTTCACCTTTGAAGATCCAAACCTTAACTCCGATCACGCCGTACGTTGTGTTAGCACGAGCAGTTGCGTAGTCAATGTTCGCTCTGAATGTGTGCAAAGGCACACGACCTTCACGGTACCACTCAGTACGAGCAATCTCAGCACCACCAAGACGACCAGATACGGTGATCTTAATGCCTTCAGCGCCAAGTCTCATCGCGTTTTGAACCGCACGCTTCAT